>CADCGB010000064.1 GCA_902800815.1 Fibrobacter succinogenes | reverse complement strand
CTTCAGCCCCATGCCGGGTGGCGCTCTTACCGCCAACACCCTCATGATGCGCGAAACCAAGACCTTCCACCTGTTCCCGAAGGTTATCGAGAACATGAGCGAATGCGTGCGCCGCGGTGGCTTTGCCTCTTCCGTGACGCCGGTTTCCCAGTTCTACTTCCAGCAGGCCTACATGAACACCCTGAACCAGGCCGCAGGCCGCGGTACGTGGTTCAAGATGACGGAAGGCTACGGCAAGATGCTCCTCGGCTACCAGGGCAAGACCCCGTGCGAACCGGATCCGGAGCTCGTGAAGATTGCTGCCGACCAGTTCAACATGAAGCCGTTCAAGGAAGCCTATCCGGGCATCCAGTGCGCCGAAGAAATCCTTCCGCCGGGCATCCCGGCTGCCAAGAAGCTCCTCGAAGAAAATGGCCTGCCGGTTACCGACGAGACAATCTTCATCACGGGCTGCCTCCAGACGAAGGCTGGCAACAAGGGTATCGAGTTCCTCAAGGGCAACCGCCACATTGGCGTGCCGAAGAAGGACCCGAACGCCGCTCCGGCCGTGGACACCAAGAACATGAAGGCCGGTGCAACGAGCACCTACCGCATTGCCCTTGGCAACCAGAGCTGGGACGTGCAGGTCAGCACGCTCAAGTAATTTGCTTCTGCGCAAGAATTGCTTGAATTTCGAGTAAGACCCGCGCAGGCTACAGACAAATTAAAAGAAGTTCCGCAAATGCGGGACTTCTTTTTTTGTGGAAACGAAAGACTACTTCGCGTCAGTCACGTGAAATATATCTTGACCAGTGAATCGATTTAAATCATCAATCCTTTGATGAATTTTTCTGCGTCGGCGACCGGTGCTCCGTTATTGATTTCGGAGATGGCTTTGGAGAGTTTGGCATACACGTCGTTCCAAGGCGTAACACGACCGTTCAGCATATCATTGTAGCCTTTCTCGAGTTCCGCATCAAAGCGTTCTTTTGACCATTTGGCAGAGTTTTCCATCTTGTTCATATACTAGAAAAATTTAGACAGGAATTGCCCGGGTTCAATGGCAGGAACGGTGGATGTCCCGAAATCGTCAATATTTCGCGTAACGATGTAATCGAGATTTAAACGGGCAGCGCACTGTTGTTGCAAACCATCTTCCAAATCTTCGGTATCCGGATTTTCTGTGACAGCCGCGAAATCCGAAGCAGTTTCCGGAATAACAGTAAAGAACTGGCAGAACATATTTACCAGTTTCAACCTTTGCTCGGCAGACATATCCTTGCGGAGAATGTAGTAGATGTCACAAAGGGAATGCGCCGTCACAAAACCGAAATGGCTCTGCCTGATACATTCTGCGATGATTTCTTTTGACTCGCGAAAAAACGGTTCACGATGTTGAACCATGTCAAGAATGACATTTGAATCTATCAGCAGATTCATTTAGAAATCCCTGCTTTCTTCGCGTTCTTTCTTGTAGTCAATTTCGCGTTCTACTGAACCAGCGAATTCGTCAAGCAGGGCAAGACCAGCGGCCACATTAGTCGCAGACTTTTTGCGTTCCAGAATGCGGTCCAACTTTTGCCGAAGGACAATAATCTGAAACAGGGGGAGTTCTTCCACCTGGGATTCGAGTTCTGCAAAAGCCGTATCCGACATAATTGAACCTCTTGTCTATCCTAAATATACTCTTTTCTTTGCCGAAAAACAAGCGAATGGCGTTGCAATATGGCGTAAAAATTTACCTGCTGCGGACAATCCGTTAATTTTTCGGTATCGGCATCGTGAGGATGGTGGCTTTTACCCTATTTTTATCGTTTATTTCTTTTAGTCCGAGAACAACAACCCATGTTTCTCCTCCATTAACGCTATAATATAGATAGTGAAGTAAAGTTCCTGTTCCTATATGAAATCTAAAAATTCCAATCATTAAATTTCCATTAACATAGAAATCAGATGGTTTCATATATTCTAAACGAAAAAAGTGCCATTTATTTGGAAAAGATGTATGGAGTTTAAATACACCTTCTGATCTATGTATAATACGAACTTCATGGATTGACGATGGCGCATCATCATATCCACAAACAACCCAGTCGTTGCTATTTTGGGCATACATTTTTCCCCATCTTTTACAATAGCCGGACAAATTTGAACTGGGACCATTCAATTCTTCTAGTATAATCGTTTTTTCGTTTGAAAAAGAATCTTGTTTACTCACGTATATTTTTCCAAAATTTCCACCTAAAACGGCATCGCCATAATAATTCCATTCATCTATATTTTCATTAAAACACACTGCTGTGTCAGCACCTGTCAACGTCCAAGTTTTACCGCCATCGTTTGTATTCAGACTTACCTGCCATTGTTTTCCAAAGGAACCCATAATGGAGTATTGCTTTGCATGATTCTTTATTGTCACTTCATTTGCAAATACAAATACTTTATCATATGAAAAAGACTTTTTTTCAAATACATCCGAAACACCTTCATTAATCCATTTTTCATCTATTTCCCTAATCTTCATCCCACCCAAAAGAAGCAACGGAACAAGAATCGCAATTCCAATAGGAAATAGGCAACCGATAGCAAAAATCATTTTGCCAAATTTCGTAAGTCTAATTTCGGTCAATCTAGTCATTTTATCTAAATGATAAATTAAGAAGGAATTTACATATATTATCTTAATTGTTGCAAAATTGATCTCTGCAAAAAATTATTATACATTGAATTAAGTTCTCTTATTCCTCTAGACAAAGGCCTTGTTATGAAGTTTGTAAAAGGTTTAACAGGACCACATTCAGCCATAACATCT
>CADCGB010000063.1 GCA_902800815.1 Fibrobacter succinogenes | reverse complement strand
GAGCATGAGCTTGCGGTTTTCTGCCCATACGGTGGTTTCGCTTTCGTTCTCACCGTCACCGAGAATGAACGTCACCTCGTAATTGCCTTGCGGGAGCGCTACCGAAAAAACCATGTCGCCCTTCGCCGTCAGGAAATCCGTGGTGAGGTCGTCGTCCCACAGGCGGTCTACTGAAGAAACCGTCCCGCTTTCGAAGCCGTAGCCCTGCGAGTCGCTGTACTTGGTGTTGGCCTTGACCTGCGTGTAGCCCGCGGCAACCGGGCCCTCGCCAAAGTCGAACTTGTAGTTTTCGGCGGCTTCTGCCATGGAGAATGCGGCCAGAAGCGCTGCGACAGTCACCATCGTGGCTGTTTTGACAAGGGTGTCGTAGCCCTTGATTTCAGTTTTGTAATCCATAATAACATCCCTTTTAGACGCGTTTGTGCTTGTACTACAAAATGTACTATAAAAATTTATAAAATGCAAGAAAAAATTAAATAATTCTCAAATTTTAGCAAAAAAAATGGGTAAATAGCATATATCTTTGTTTTTACTATACTATGTACTACGTTTTTATGTATATTTAATATCATGAATACCTTCGTAAACATTTTCGAGTTTACCAAGTTCCGCAAGTTCCTGGCCGAATACCAGGAGCGCCGTCAGGCGGCGGAGCCTTCGTTTTCGCGTACCGAGTTCTGCAACTTGCTGGGACTCCCGAATACCCGCAGCTATTTCAACGACGTGGTGCAGGGCAAGCGCGTGACCGACAACATGCGCGAGCGCTTTATAAACGTTATCGGGCTCAAGGGGAACGAGGCGAGGTATTTCGAGGCGATGGTCGATTTTGACCAGGGGAAGACTGCCCAGGTGCGCGAAGCGGCGTTCGATGCCATGATGCGCCTGAACAAGAACCCGCAGGCGATTGTGGACCCGGACAGTTACGAGTTCTTTGGCAACTGGTACAACAGTACGGTCTACGCGATTCTCGAGGTGATGGATGTTGGCGACGACGTGTCGGAACTCGCGGCGAAGATTTTTCCGCCCGTATCCGAGAAGCGCCTGAAGGCAAGCCTTGAGCTTATGAAAAAGATGTCGCTCGTGCGCAAGGACGAACGCGGGTTCTGGAAACCGACGAAGGATAGTCTTGCCACGGTGCAGCAGAGCAAGAGTCAGATGGTGCTCCAGTTCCAGAAGCAGTGTCTGGAGCTCTCGAAGCAGGCACTGGAATCCGAAGGGAGCGAATCCCGCGACATGACCACGTTCACGTTCGCGGTGTCGAAATCCGCGCAGGCGAAGGTCGAGAAGGCCGCCGAAAAATTCAAGGCGCAGGTGCGCCAGATCGTGATGGCCGATAACGAGACGCCGACAGTCGTGGAACATGTGAACCTGCATGTGTTCAGCAATATCCGCGAAAACAATAAACCGTCCGGTGCGGGCGAGGCGTAGGGAGGGAGGTGTTTATGGGATGCTTTAGGAATATCTTTGATGCGGGGCGACTCGCGTTCGCTTTTGTCGCAGTGTGCGTGCTTGCCTTCTTTGCGGCCTGCAGCAATACGTCTTCTACGGATTCTGCGGGGATTTTGATTGAGACGAATACGGGCAACAAGGGCGTTGCGCGGATTCTTGTTTCTGTCGAGAACCTGGATGTTGTCGTGGGCGATACCGTCGTGGTGTTCAAGGCCAGCGTCGATACCGTGGGAGATACTTTGTATGTAGATACGGTGGACTACAGGCATGTGGCGACCTCGATTGAGTGCGCATCGGGCGTGATGGCGCTCGACAGCCTGCCCGTGGGCGATTACGAATCCGTTTCGGTGCACCCTCTGGAAGGTGACGTGCGTTCCGTGGCGGTATCCTGGAATGTCGAGGAAAATTCCACGAATATCGACCGTGCGCTGGAAGCTGAATTCAAGGGCGCTGTCGCGCTCGTGCTTCCTGAGGGTTTTGTGGATTTGGCCTCGTCGGATGAAGTGTTTGAGGATATGCCTTTCGCGGTCCGGCTCCCGGATGTGAAGAACCCCTGCCTGCTGGGTGCTGACGGCAACATAGTGCGCCTCAGCCGTACCGAGCTTGCAGATGCCCCTACGGCGAAGGTTTCCGATTCTGCTGTTTATTGGGGCGTGCTGCCACGGGTAGCCTTCGGCGAGGATGGAGCGATGTCCCTTGACATCGTAGAATCGTGCCAGTCCAGTGACCGGATTGACCTCGCGCTTGCACGTCATGTGGAGCATTTTGATTCGTTCGAACCTTCCGAGGCGGTGCTCGCTACCGGCAACGAGCTTGCGTCTGTGCTCGGCAATTCACGCTGGGTGGATTCTACCGACAACTGGTTCTACATTCCCGATTTCAAGCCCTTCTCCGAAGACGGCTACTACATGGGGCTTTCTATCTGGTTTAATATAGATTCCATGCAGGTGAGCGAGTATGCGCAAATTATTTCTGCCAAAAATGACAGTACGGGTTTTGCACTGCAGAAGCGCGGTGCTACGGGTGCGGTGAACCTCAGGCTCGATACCAAGACGGGGGCGTATAACGCCCTGTTCGGCCGCGCAAACGGGGTGCTCGACGGTAAGTGGCATAACTACTCGTTCAAGATTCATGGCGATAGCGTGACCACGTTCATTGACGGAACGCTGCTGGAATCTAGGCAGTTCGATTCGGGCGAAGGCTTTGCAGCTGCATTCAACCCCTCGATCGGCTACGGCGGGCTTCGCGGCGGTATTGACGAGGTATTCTTCTTTGATGGTGCGCAGTCCAACAACTGGATGCGGCTCTTCTACGCCCTGCAATATGCGGTTATAAGGGAATAAACGGGTGTTTAAGGCGCCTTTCGTGGCACATCTTGCAAAATGTGGACTTTTTTTAAGCAAAACGTTGTTAAAATCTCATCATATTATTCTAAAATATTGTAAAACTATTGACTTTTAATTGCAAAAAGTGTAGATTTTTTATATATTCTCTGGAAAGGAGTGTGGTATGGGTGTATTGGAAACATTCAGGGCGGCGTG
>CADCGB010000062.1 GCA_902800815.1 Fibrobacter succinogenes | reverse complement strand
CGGTCTTATAAACCTTTTTGTCACGATCGTCCGTAAAAGTTCCATGAACATATTCAGAACCAAAAACACTATCCATGTTAGGGTAAACCTTGGGTTTAACAACTTCTACAATTGAATCAACAACCCATTGATTATTTCGACAAGTAACATACCCTGTATCAATTTCGGATATCATAATTTTCTGTTTCCCGTCTTCACAAAGTTTGAACACAAATTCAGAGCTGCTACTTTCTCCCTTCTGCGACGAGCTACTGTTTTTTGTGTTTTCTTTTTTTGATGACGAACTATTTGATTTGGCATCGCTTGAAGAATCTTTACTCTGATTATCAGAAGATTCAATCTTTTTAGCAGAGCTACTTGATTCGTCATCGCAATCCTTACAGACCGAAGATGAAGAATCAACCGCTGCATTTTCATCCGGTCCATTGCTAGAGGCAGAGGACGAATCATCGCAGGCGGAAAGCGCAAACATCGCCGCCAACAAGAAGATGGCTAGAGATTGCTTCCCCTGAAACAAGTTCAGGGTCGCAATGACACGCTGGAAAGACTTCTTCATAAAACATCCCCGTCTATAGTTTATCCTGCTAAATATAGGTAACGCCCCTGCCAAAGTCCATACCCCCCCCCATTGTAAAATTTAGGAAACAAGAATACCGTCCGGCAAAAAGACCATTCCGTTTCAATTAAGCAAAGAAAAAACACGAAAATAACTTGATTTTCTCCAGTTAATATATTATTTTTATAGTTATTGGAGGAAATCGTGATAAGAAACGTATCAGAAATTCTTTCAGACCTTGGTCAAAATTACAGGCAGCCCCAAATGAAGTTGCGCCAAATGACCCTGCGCGGCGAAATAACGCAAGTTATCCGCGGGCTGTACGAGACCGACAAGAACACCCCGGGCGAAGCCCTTGCAGGGGCGATTTACGGCCCGTCGTATCTTTCCTTCGATTATGCCCTTTCAAGGCACGGGCTCATTCCCGAAGCAGTGCATCTCTTTACTTCCGCATCATTCAAGAAGAACAAGACTAAACTGTACAAGACGCCCTTCGGCGAGTTTTCGTATTCCGATGTCCCGCCCGACGTCTTTCCGCACGGAGTCAACATCGAAAACGCAGAGGACAGGCCCTACGCAATGGCCACCTGCGAAAAGGCCCTTTGCGACAAGCTCTACAAGGAACACCCGATTGCAGGCAAGCGCGCCATGGAAACGTTCCTGTTCGAAAACTTGCGCATCGAAGTCGGTGATTTTCGGAACCTGGATTTCGATTTCATCGAAAAAGTTGCCCCCCTGTACAGAAAGAAGAATCTACAAATTCTATCCAAGATGAGGTAGGCATGGCTCACGTACTTGATTCAATGCTTGCGAAATATAATTGCAAAAACGTTTCGGACTACAGGAACGCCCTCAAGGAAATCTCGCAGGAAGTCGCCCTGTGCGGACTTTCACGTGGAGGGTTCTTTGACAAGGCAGCCTTCTATGGCGGCACGGCGCTCCGCATATTCTATGGGCTGGACCGTTTTTCGGAGGACCTGGACTTTTCGTTGATTAAGCCAGACGAAGGTTTCGAGCTTTCACGTTATTTTGGTGTGCTTGAAGAAGAACTCTACTCTGTCGGCCTGGAGATGTCAGTCGAAGCGAAAAGCAAGCCGCACGGATCTCCGGTGCAGTCGGCCTTTCTCAAGGGCAACACGCTCAAGCACTTGCTTAAAATTGTTCCCGCAAAGCACTCTCCCTTGCCCGTTCCCGGGAACGAAATCCTGAAAATCAAATTCGAGGTGGACACGAATCCGCCAGAGTCAGCCACCTACGAAAGCAAGTATCGGCTGCTGCCATCGCCTTTCATGGTTCGCCTCTACGACAAGCCCTCGCTTTTTGCGGGCAAACTCCACGCGTTACTTTGTCGCGGATGGAAAAGCAGGGTCAAGGGTCGCGATTTCTACGACTTTGTATGGTATATCTCGCAGAACACGGGCGTAAACTTGCCGCACCTGCAAAAGAGAATGGAACAGACTGGGCACTGGAAAAGTGCGGACACATTGACTTTTGATGGACTCAAGGATCTACTAAAGGAACGTTTCCACTCCGTTGATTTCGAGGAGGCGAAAAGGGATGTCCATCCGTTCATTGCCGACAGCGACAAACTGAATCTCTGGAGCGAGAACTTTTTCTGCGCCATCACCGAAGAGTGGAAACAATAAGCCAGTTCCACCACTAAGGCGCTAGCCGATTACTTCACCCACTTGTCGACTTCTTTCTGGGCCTTGTCGCGTTCGTTCTGGGCCACGTGTCCGTAGATGGCAAGGCCGGGGGTCACATTCGCGCCGGTCACCTTCTTGAGGCGGGCTACACCCGAGAGGCCGCTGCCTTCGTGGGTCACGAACGGGTGAATTGTCTTGCCTTTCAGGTTATACTTCTCGAAGAAGGTGAACATGGGCATGGGCATCTCGCCCCACCACACCGGGTAGCCGACGTAAATCTCGTCGAATTCTTCGGGGTTCACGTTCACCGGCTTGATGGCCGGGCGTGCGTCCCGTGCAAGTTCCTTCTTGGCCACGTTGATGCAGTCGTCGTATTTCTTGGGGTATTCCTTCGCGGGTTCCACGTGCAAAAGCGTGCCGCCCGTCTTTTTCGCAATCATCTCGGCAATGATTTCGGTATTGCCCTTGGAAATATTCCCGACGGAATAGTTTTCATCGGCACGGGAATAGTAAACGACGAGGATTTTCTTTTCTGCTGCCATAGAGACTCCTAGAAGAAGTGATAAAAGAATCAAGGTAATTTTTTTCATGGGATCCGCCTTTTTCGTAAAAAATTCCTTTGAACCGGTTGAGTATAATATAAATAAATCTAGAACGGTCGCGTAATGCGTAATTTTTATGCTCACTATGCGTGTGGCGCATAGCGAATTTATTATATTCTCCCCCAAAAGGGGCTTTTTATGTTTGTCGAGACCTACATTTTGCGATTGCTGGCCGGGTTCCTGGAATACGGGACGCTTTCGGCCGTTGCGGATAAGCTCTACACTTCGCAGCCGGCGGTGAGCCGCGCGTTCAAGAAGTTGGAAGACGAAATCGGTGCTCCTCTCTTTGAGCGCAAAAAGAACCGCATCGAGCTGAACGAGAAGGGACGCACGGTTGCCGAATATGCGAAGCGCATTATGGATTTGCAAGGCGAGATGATGGAAAAGGTAAGCCCGCAGGGAGCGGGTACGCGCACGTTCTCCATCGCGTCGGTTGCCATTCTTCCGGCCATGCGGATGGTGCAGGAACTGCAGGAGAAATACCCCGGCGCGCAAGTCACTTACGAGATTATCGACAACGAGGCGGGCGTGCTGAAGGCGCTGAACGATGGCACTGCGGATATCGGCATCACGCTTAAGGCCCCCCGTGCAAAGAAATACCGTGCCGAAAAATACATGCAGGAGCGGCTCTCGATTGCACTTCCCAAGAAGCATCCGCTTGCGAAGCGCAAGTCCATTCGGCTCCGGGAACTCAAGGGCGAGACCATTATCCAGCGCAGCAACGTGGGCTTCTGGGAGCAGGTCAAGCGCAAGAAGATTCCCGACGCCACCTTCATCAAGCACGATAGCACGAAGGGCATTTCAAAGCTCATCGAGCAGTCTTCGCTGTTGACGTTCGTTTCGGACCAGAAGTTTGATTACGACATTCCCAAGAGCCGCAAGATTGTGCCGCTCGCCGACCGCGAAATGAACGTGGAATTTTTCAAGGTGAAGTTAATGAAATAGCGCGCGGGCGCTGCATTGTCGCGACTTACTTCCGGATGAACTTTTCATCGGTCTTGGGCATGGTGTTGTCGGGCGTGTAGCGTTCGACAGTCATTTTCAGGTCGTACTTGTCGCGGAGTTTCGCAATCGTCTTCATCATGGGTGAAGCGTGGTGCACGTCGATGGCCGCCTGGCTTTCCCACGCGTCAATCAGCAAGATGGTCTCGGGATCGTCCAGCGACTGGAAATATTCGTAGCGGATGTTGCCCTTCTCGGCACGGATTTTCGCCACCGTCCCGCTAGAAACCATCTCTTCGGCGAACTTCTTTGCCGCCCCGTTCTTACCCGTATAGCGCAGGTTTACCGTAATGTTGCTCATGGCACTCTCCGCA
>CADCGB010000061.1 GCA_902800815.1 Fibrobacter succinogenes | reverse complement strand
TGTCCACTCCGGTGACTCCGCTTGCATTATCCCGCCGGTGACCATCACGAAGGAAAACTTGGCAACTATCAAGGATTACACCAGGAAGATTGCCGAAGCCCTCCACGTTTGCGGCCTCATGAACATGCAGTACGCAATCGAAGACGGCAAGGTGTTCGTGCTCGAAGCCAACCCGCGCGCCTCCCGCACGGTGCCTCTGGTCTCCAAGGTTTGTAACACGCAGATGGCCCGCCTCGCTACCCGCCTCATGCTCGGCGCGAAGCTCGAAGACCTCAAGCTCAAGGACAAGAAGTTCAACCACCACGGCGCCAAGGAAGCTGTGTTCCCGTTCGACAAGTTCCCGAAGGTGGACCCGGTTCTCGGCCCCGAAATGCGCTCCACCGGCGAAGTGCTCGGCCTCTCCGACGACTACGCCCTCGCTTACTACAAGAGCCAGGAAGCCGCAGGTTCCTTCCTCCCGAACGAAGGTGCTGTGCTGATTAGCTTGTCCGATAAGGTTAACTTGTCTGAACAGGCTATCGAGATCGGTAAGGAATTCCAGAAGCTCGGCTTCAAGATCTACGCTACCGAAGGCACCGCCAAGTTCTACGAGAAGGCCGGCGTCAAGTGCGAAGTGGTGAACAAGATTGCCGAAGGCCGCCCGAATGTTCTCGATATCATCCTGAACAAGCAGGTGAACCTCATCATCAACACGCCGTGGGCAAAGCGCGACGCCATCAAGGACGAAAGCGCCATCCGCAAGGCCGCCATCAAGTACAAGGTGCCTTACATCACGACCCTCGCCGGTGCATACAACACCGTCAAGGGCATCGCCGCTGCAAGGAACGGACATGGTGCGGTGAAGAGCCTTCAGGAATACCACGCATCGATTGAGGAAATCTAATTAGGCGTGTCATCCTGGAGCGTCCGTAAGGACGCGATAGGATCCAAAAACATTCAAAGGACTGCAGCGATGCAGTCCTTTTTGTGTATGGAGCGCCCCCTCCTCACTGCAAATTCCTAAGGCTTATCCGTTTATCTTGATAAATGAAATGCCGGAGAAAGTTGTTTTTTTTTTCGACTTTGGCGAAAAATGATGCGTTACGTTGTTATTTTTAGAACAAATGTCAGTGAAAACGCTCGAAAGACTTTTTTTTTCGTTTTTAGTTCTCCTTTTTACGGGGTGCAGTTACAGTTATATTGAAAAAGGATCCTTTGAGGCCTTTGTACCTGAAACATTTACTGGACTGGCATACCCCATAGGGGATGACTCGACTGGTGTCTGGAAGGCGAATGTTTCTATTCGCAACTATAGCGATAGGCATCTGCAATTACATGGAATGGAAAACAGATATGATAAAACACAAAATAATTCCTTCTATTTAGATTGCGAGGAATGTCCTAAAGATGAAAACATAAAGGCCGATCTTAGCTATCATTTCAAGTCCTTCCCGGTAACGGGGTCGATGGATTATTTTCTTAACGCGAAGCGTATCCTCATTGGATTTGGGGTTGCCTTTAGCCCTTATCCTAGCATGCGGTCCTCTGTAGGATTCAATAGCGATTATTTCGAGGTTGGAGGATTTGTTTCGTTTGGATATGCAAATGTTAGTTACTCCGTGAGCCAAGTTAACTATATGGAACTAGGTAACATGGCGGGGGGTAATTCCGTGTGGGTTGATAGTCTATATTGTGACGATTGCTCCGAATGGAAATTGAACGGAAATTTTGGAGCGTATATAAATGTTTTTCCGACGAAGAAATTCTCCCTGTCTTATGCTCCGTCGGTCTTTTCGCCTTGGCTTTATAGCGATATAAAGTGCTATGAAAACGGGTCCCAAGATTGTTCGTTGGCGTTTGATTTTCCCTACATATTTGCCCAGTATTTTGGTGCGAGTTATTTGTTTACAAAGCGTATTCAGCAGTCTCTAGGTGCGAAAGTCTATTTTGGCAATGCCTTTAGCGAACACATCTGGAATTTGGAAAGCAAGACTTCATTCTTGTTTTGAATAGGGTAAGTTTTTATCTCATGCCGTTGATTGCCCGCACTTTTATTTTGTTCGTGTTCCTCGCTGTGTGCGCAGGGGCTTCGGATGTGCAGGTCATCGAAGGGGATGCCGACGGCGAGTGGGACCTCTCGTCGAAAAAGCTCTGGGCTATGGCGAATGTCTACCTGGCAGAATTGGGGCACGTTCCTAGTGCGGAAATTAAGGGCCTGGGCGTCTCTTTTTCTGCATCCGGGCCAGCGAAGCATACCATACAGATGAAAAAGTTCCTGGCGAACGGCAGTGCAGAAGATGATTCTGTCGTGATTGCTGGGATGGATGACGCCGACGATGCCGTGAAAAAATTGCTTGTGAGAAATTTCAGGAAGGTTACCCGTGCCTACAAAGGCGAAAAGCCGACCGAGGTGTTCTTCATGGACCCCGTGTTCGTGGATGTGGATGATAGTACGGCAAGGCTTGCTGCCAGGAATACGGAAGCGACCCTCGCTGAACTTGGATACGAACTTGCCGAGAACCGTCGCGGATCCAAGCTCCAGATGGTCCTGCTAAAGTTGAAAGAAGCCTATTGGCTGGGGATGATGCGCATAGAGGGCGGTGAGGTCGTTAGGGGCGTGCATAAAAAGTTCATGCCGGGTGACGACTTGGAAATGATCGCCTATTCGCTGGTAAATAGGGTTATGGACACCGATGAGGAACTCAGTCTACCCACTGACGAGGTGGTTGATACCCGCATGACCCATTCGGAAGCGTGCCATGCAACCGGTGATGCGGATTCCTTCTCCGGTTTGTTTATCGGATTCTTCGCAGACCTGCTGTGCCACTTTTCTGATTATGTCGGGCTAGAAGGTGCCGCAGGTGGCAGGGATCTTTATGGGTACTGGTATCCGGACGTGCGGTTCGATGTCATATGGGGCTTCTCGGATAATCACGCCTGGCTTCTAGGCCTAGAAGGCACCGCGGGCACGACTCAATCCCGGTGGGCGTTTGAATCCATCCACAGGTTCTCGCAGACAAAGGGCCTGTTTATTGATTTCGTCTGGGGCTGGGGCTTTGATGGTGACTATAACGGCTGGTATATGGGCGGTGATATTGGGTACAACCTGGTTGCGTTTGGTTCCAAGACGCATTGGCTCTCCCTGATGTTGCGCTACGACTGGACCTACGGCGAAGACTGGGACGAGGGGAGTAGAGTCTCGATTAACCTAGTTTACAATCACCGCACTTACTTTAGCGATTGAGGCCTGCGATGAAATCCCTGAAAACCTCACTCCGCAAAATACTTTCGCTCGCCATTGTTGCGCCCATGATTGTTTTGGCGATCGAGGCCAGCATTGGCCCGCGTTCCGCTTTTGAGGATGCGGATATAAGGAGGCTTGATTTCCAGACGGTAACGAATTTGCATAGTGCGTATGTCCGCGACTACGTAGATCCGCAGATAGTCTACCTCAATAGCCAACTTGATTCCTGTACTGTGGCACGTGAAGATTGCCAGTTTGCGACTGCCGGATATGGTAATGAATTTGGTTCGTATAAACCGTATATCTATTTCAAGTGTGACATAGACAAACGTGAAAAAATTTTGTTCTCTCAGTTCCGCTATTATCCCGATTCTGAAAAGGTATCCTTGAGTATCTTCCGTGAATCGGTGTTCCAGGCGCACGGATTCTCCTTTGCGGAAAGGGCCGGCTATTCGCTCCTGGTGTTCGTTGTCCTGTGCCTGCTTTCGCATAGAAAACTTAATGAGTGGCTGAGGAAGGGACGTGGTAAAAGAATTGTCGAATGGTTGGGGAGCGGGCATGGTACAAACGATGCACTAGAACGCGAGATTGAAGAGACCGAGGCTTTCGACAGGATGCTTGCCGAGGGCAAGAAGAACCGCGAAAAGGAACGCAAGCAGAACGGAAAGGCAAAGTATATTCCGTAGTTGATGTGTTGTACTTTTTGAATTACATATAAATTAATTAAACTAATTTGTATGTAATGAAATGCGCGAGGTACAAAGGGAAAATGATAAATCCTCGTGAATGGCCTCCAGAAGGGGGCCTCTGCTTATATAAGGGGGTAGGGAAAGGCCTGATGTTGCCGTTTTTTAACCGTATTCCGCGATTTTTCGTGAATAGAATGTTGATATTCTGGCCGGAAAGGGGTGTTTATCCGGTTTTTTCGAAAAAAACAAAAAAATATGAAAATTTTTTGCAAAAACCCTTGACATTATGCCAGAAAATTCTATAATTGGCCTCACCCTCGAACGGGACGCCTGAGTGGCCGAACGGACGGGGACGGAGGCCCGAGCGGCCACCGGGAAGATTGAAGGA
>CADCGB010000060.1 GCA_902800815.1 Fibrobacter succinogenes | reverse complement strand
GGCGGTTTCGCCGTCGTCATCGTCTCCGAGCAGGTTGATGATTTCACCGTTGCCGACAAGCTTCTCGCTCTTGAGCTGTGCGGAGTCCTTGTCGTGGCGCGTGAGGTGCGTGGGTCCCTGCGGCACGAAGATGTCCTGCGGGCCCACGGCGGAGCGCATGGCGCTGATGTAGTCCGCCGCCTGCTCCTTCGTCATGTCGGGGCAGATTTCCTTGAGGAGTTTTTCTTCGTGGCGCTTGCGGGCGACACCTTCGGCAATCTGTGCCTTGCCCACGGCATCGTCGTCCTTGACCATGGCGCCCACGGCGCTCTGCAAGGTGCATTCGCCGATAAGCTTCTTGTTCAGGTCGTAGCACCAGGCGGTACGCATGTCGTCGGGGTCGTAGCGGAAGATGACCTCGCGGCCCTTCCATACCGGCATCCATTCCGCCCAGTACCAGGTGTCGAGCTGTGCAAGGTGGAAGCCCATGTGCATGATGCGGCCCGACACGGTGCGGCTCACCAGCATGGAGAGCGTTTCCTTGGAGACGCGGCGCATGGGTTCGCGCTTGACGATTTCTTCGTTCCAGAGCTGAGAACGCGTTTTGCCGTTGTGGTGCTTGCCCTGGCAAGGGAGTCCGGGGAACACGTTCTGCATGTAGTCCTGCGCCATGTCGTAGAACTCTTCCCAGGTGGCGAAGTCGCCACGCTTGAGCACGCCCTTCAGGGGCTCCGGCTTCTCGACCACGGTGCCGCCCTTGAAGCTGTTGAACAGCCTGTCAAAGCCGTTTTTAATGATGAGGAAGTTGCGTTCAATGATCTTCGCGCGGGCGTTACGCACGATGGCGAAGTGCATCTTGATTCCGAGGCGGCTTGCCATGGATTCGGCGTACTGCTCGTCTTCCACGATCTGGTGGCCACGGCTTTGGCCGGAGAAGTCGCGGTTGCGGTATTCGCGACCGTTGTCCACGTAGATTTCTTCGGGGAGACCGTAGCGCTCGATGCCGTTGCGCATGGCTCGCAGGGTGTTCTCGGTGCCCGGGGCGTCGTGGTGCAGGCACCAGCCCATGGGCATGTAGGTCTTGAAGTCCATGAAGAGCGTGATGTAGCAGGTGGCGGGCTTTTCTTGCCCTTGCACCTTGACGAATACGTCCCACGTGCGGGTATCGCCCACCCATACCTGCCCCGCCTTGAGGTCGGAGTAGTCACGGTCGAGGTGGTAGCCCTTGTTGTCGTAGAACTTCTTCTTGCCTTCGCGGGCAAAGTAGATGACGTCGGGCGCGAACTCGCTCTTGAGCCTGCGCACGAATGCCGACTTGCTCGGGAAATCGTCTTCGCCCTTGCATTCGCCGCGTTCCTTCGCCTTGCCGAACGCAATCATCCAGCTGGAAAACGCGCTCAGCTTGTTTGCGGTAAGGTAGGCGGTCTTGAAGTCGTCGAACATCGTGTCGGTCACGGTGGAGCGCATGGTCTCGCGGTGGTTGATGAGCGAAATCTTGCCGCCGTCCTCGACCGAGGCGCGCTGGCGGTAGATGCTCTTGATGCTCGTCTTCATTTCGGGGTGGGCCTTGTTCCACTCGTCCACGAAACGCCCGAGCTCCTTTGTACCCGTGATGCCTTCGCACTTGAGCAAAATGAGAGTCCACTTGTCGAAGTTCTTCTTCGCGCGGTCGGTGGCGCGGTCATAGCTTCTGATGACCGTCTCCACGTCCTCTGCGCGGGTGGCGACTTCGGGGGCTTCGGGCAGGGTCTCCTGGACATAGCGGTTTGAGGCCTCGGCGGGAAGGCTGCGGACATCGATTTCGAGAACCTTGCGCCCGTCCTTTTCGCTCCAGCGGTAGTTCCACATGGAGACGCTACGGCGAACCTGCCTGTCGGAAATCCCGAGAAGCTCCGCTGCCTTCGTTGAACTAATCCAGATCGGTTTCATTAGCGGCTAGCCCTTCCGATAAGGAACGCACGGACGCGCTTTGCCCTCATGCAGTCACCGCAGAAATGGTCGCGGTTGACGGTGATGTTCGCGATACCGCCGCAGATGTCGCAGTGACGGACCGGGGTGGACGTTACGAGAGTGTGGATAGGACATGTTGCAGTAGTCATTGTGGATCTCCTTGTGAGTGGATAGTGGGCTGCCAACCAATGAGACTAGGCTTTCAGCAGCTGTTTGATTGCGTAAAAGTTTCTTTCGACGGCCTTGGCGCGGGCGTTGGGAATGATGGGCAAAATCTTGTCATCGTCATTGATGCCGAAGCGTTGTCCTACGATATTGCTGTCGATGTCTGCGTAAACTTCGATAGGTTTGTAGCGTTGGACTGCCGCACGGATCATCGTAAGCATTTCTGCATCTGGAAGTGCTTTTGCAGATTTTGCGGCGACTATGCGGTAGAAACCGCCGATATGATTGATGTCATATTCAAGGACGATTGCCGTGTCGCGTCCGTCCTTGATATCGCGGAAACACTTGACTATGAATGCGGTCTTCTGCATCTTATCCCTCCAAATCTTCAAGTGCCTTGTTGAAGAGGAACTTGACAAAATCCTTATTGTTGGGGAACGTGTGGCCCTGTTCGAAAAGTCTTTTCTTGACCGCATTCAGGCGGGTGGTGATGTCTGCCGGTAGCGATACGCTCGGCACCATTCGCGGGAACAGTTCGCACTGCACGGGTTCTTCGGCGGGTACGACCTGGGCGTCTTCGGCCTTGGGCGGGAGTTCAATCTTCTTGTCGATGATATACCTGCCCTTCTTGGTGCGCAGGGTCGGAAGCACGATTTCGAACACCCACTTCTCGAACAATCGTGCTTGCGGCATACGGGAACGCACGATAAGGCGGTAGAGGTCGGGTTCGTTGATGGCGATCATCGCTTGGCTGTGACCGTTCGCGTCCTTGAATGTCATTTTCTTGCAGATTTCGTTCTCGCCTTCCACCAGGTCCTTGCTGTCGAATACCTTGCGGCAGTGGTCGGCAACGGCCTTCGCCGTGTTCTTGTAGCCCAGGATCTTGCAAACGTCGTCTGCGACGAACCAAGGCATACCGTTTACGTCGGTTGCCATGCGGACATCGTCGTTCGTGGCGTTGAATATGCGGTAGCGCAGCTGGAGAGCCCCGGCGGTCACCGCGTCGAGCTTTTCGGTCTTGGGCGGTTCTTCGTGGACGACTGCGGGCAGGGTCTCGCCCCTGACATCGCGGTCGAAGTCGGTATCACCTTCGCCCTGGATTTCGGGTTCTTTTTCGGGGAGGAGGTCTAACGATTCGTTAGAGCTGGTCTCGGCATTTTCGGGTTCTACATCGAGGATTTTCTTGAGCATTATGCTACTTCCTTTTTGGCAAGACCGAGGTCTTGGAGGATGGGTTGGAGTTGTTTGTTTGTTCGGTAGCCGATGGCCACTTCCCTTATATACTGGGCGCTGTAGGTCTTTCCGGTGAGCTTGGAAACCCTTTCGGCGACCTTCTGCCATGAGATTTTCGTCACGGTAAGATTATTGTCCATTTGGCAAACTTCCTTAAATTTTTAAATTGTTTTGTAGTGGTAGATTTCACTACTACATAATATAACTACTTGGTTATAAATAGTCAAGTGGTTATAATTAAATTTTTGTAAAAAAATCATATGATTGGGAAAAGATTAAAGGAATTTGCCAAAAACAAGTATGGAACGGTGTCGGCATTCGCAGAAGCCTGTTCTATGACTCAACCCCAGATGTCTGCCTACACTTCGGATGCTAAAAGTCCTAGTATAGATGTTTTGCTGAGGTTCCTGCAAGCCGGTTGCGATATTAACTGGTTGCTTTCAGGTAAAGGTGAAATGGTATATCCAAGTAGTTATAATCATAATGATGTATCTCTTACGGAAGATGAAATACTGCAAATAAGGGCTCTTTTAAAAGAACGTGGTTCGAAGAACGTAGCCGGGTGATAAAAAAGGTCGGAAACATTATTTGGGTGGATTTTTGATATGGATGATATTCCTGAGATGATGAAATTCGTTCGGTATCTGTTCTTGAACTTTGACGAAAAGAATTTTTCTTTTCCTAAGAACTTCCCTGCGAACTTGTATTTGAACGCTAACAAACGGACACAGAAACATGTCAAAAAATGGGTAGTTGTTCTGGGTGTGTTGGGTGGATATTCGGGAACAAACAATTTACTTGACCTCCTTGAATTTTGGAATAAAAAACATCCGGAATACAAGACATCATTGAAAAGCTACTACAGGAACAAGGCTCGGTATGAAAAAGGTGGCTGGGAGGCTTTCTTCGGTCTTCCGCCAAGAAAGAGACCAACTGAAAACAAGACCGAACCACCGCTGAGTCATGAAGAATTAAGGCAGGTTAGAGCCCTTCTTGAAAAATTGAAACCAGAATTACAA
>CADCGB010000059.1 GCA_902800815.1 Fibrobacter succinogenes | reverse complement strand
CTGCGTGGCCCGCGAACTCGTGAACCGCATCCAGAACCGCCGTAAGGACCAGAACTACGCTATCTCCGACAAGATCGAAGTGACGCTGTTCTCTGCAAGCGAAGTCTTCAAGCAGGCCGTTGCCGAAAACGAAGCCTACATTGCCGGCGAGACCCAAGCGGTCGCCATCAAGTGGGCTACCGCTGCCGATGGCCTCGAAGCCAACGACGCCGACGGCGAGGCATTTGCATTTACGACCGTTAAGGCTTAAAAAATAATTTGTAATGTCGTTCTGGAGGCCCCTTCGGGGCCGATAGAATCCATCCAAAATATATATCCCCGGAACCCAAATTCCGGGGATTATTTTTTATATTCATGACAGTGATTTATATTTTATTCACTATTTTATTGGGGTAATTATGAGAAAAAATTATATTCACGCAGCACTTGTGGCTGTTTCCGTTTCCATTGTCGCTGCACTTTCCGCTTGCGGCGACGATTCGAGTTCTTCTAACGCAGACTTTTTGTCTCGGGAATCCTCTGCAGATGATGCACTTTCCTCTACAGAAGCGCCAGGCTCCTCCGATGCGAAGGACTTGAACTCTTCAAGCGCGCAAGTTGACGAAAGTTCTTCCAGTGCCAAAGCCCTCGGCGAATCCTCTTCTTCCGTCAAGGTCTTGGATGCCGTCGAAATTTCTTGTGACGGGCATTCCAAGCCGGTCTGGAGCTATATGAATGAGGAGATTGACTATGGCTGCATTCAGGATCCTCGCGATAACCAGGTCTATAGGACAGTCAAGATGGGTAATCGTGTCTGGATGGCGGAGAATTTGAATTATGATGTTCCTCTTCCGAAGGATAAGGTTGACGACGGAACATTCAAATGGGTGAGCAAGCGTCATTGCTCTGAAAGTGATTCCTGTATTCGCGCTTGTGATTCGAGAGAAAACTATTGCATTCGTTATGTGGCGGAGGCTTTTGCCCGCTCCTATACATGGGCTGCCGCAATGGATAGTCTCAATCAGGGTGGCTGCGGCATGGGTGAGCGTTGCAATGTGAGCGGACAGCACCGCGGGGCGTGCCCCGGCGGATGGCACATCCCTTCCATCGAGGAGTTCAATGAATTATATGAAGCTGCTGGTGGTAGAGACAATGCTGCGTACCGTTTAAAATCAAGCAATTCCTGGGTTTGTTGGAACCGAGAATGTAATGGAGCCGACGAATTTGGTTTTGCCATTATTCCTACGGACCTTAGTACTCCGAAATCTATTTTCTGGAGTACGACAGAAGATTCAGATTCGACTATTGTTGTGAGCCAGGCTTATTACGACAACGATTATATGGAAAACTTTGAAAACTGGAGCAATCAAAAGTCTAGTTTGTTCCAAATCCGTTGTCTGAAGGATTACGAGGCAGAGGAAATTCTCTCTTCGTCTTCTTCTGCGGATGATGAGGACCAGTGCGAAGCCATGGTCAAGACGGACATTACGACCTGGCACTTTACCAAGAACGACGACTTCGGCGACCCGGTGGAATATCAGTATTCAATCAATGACGAAGGTCAGATTGAACTCACTACCTCTGGCGTCAATATCACCGGTGGAACGAATACTAAGGTACTTTACCAGAAATCGACGGAAGTCTATATGGAAACAGCCTACAGTGCTGCCAAGGCTACCTGCCAAGACTAAAACACAATGAAGTTTGTTAGGAACATAATTCTCGCTTTGGCTTTGTTCTTGCCGGATTATTCCTTGGCGCAGGATGATTCTGTTTACACACCTAAGAAAAAGGCCTCAGATTATATACCACTGCCTTTGGGGTTAGAGGTGGGTGGCGGAAGTATGTTCATGGCTGGGCTGGAATGGGGTTCTCTCTTAAGTTTAATCTATTCACAAGAACCCCCCGAGGGAACAGAAGGATTATGGGTTCCGGATTATGCATTTGTATGGTCCATTCGTACCAGGTATGTCTATGATTTCACCGATCAAGAACATGGCGTATTGCTCCATCCGAATATTCAGTATTTGCGCCCTCTTTTCGGCATTGCTGTTGGCCCCCAGGTGGGTTGGTTTTCTTCAACAGGATTTGACTATGGAGTATCCGCCCGTTTCGACTTGATATGCATATTCAATGTCGAAATTGGTTATTTTTTCGAAAAAAAGACCCCTTACGTGAGTTTCCTGTTCTCGTTTTCCATTCTGAGATTTGGACCTTTCGATCCCTAAACCGATTTTGCTACTCCGCGAATCCCGGAGGGGGCAGGTGCATGCCGGCCATCAGGAGCTTGTTGTCGCTTGCGTATTGCATAATGCGCTTGCGGCTCTCGGCGGATTTCGGCTTGTCCATGTCGTAGTTGGAATTGATTTCGGGGTGGTCCTTCTGCAGGGCGTAACCGTGCATCAAATCACCGACGATAAGCAGGTTAGCCAGCTGGAATGCGGTGTGGCCCGGCGTATGCCCGACAGCGTCCATCGCGACAACCCCGTGGGGGAGCGTGTCACCGAATGCGAACAAGTGAAGGCTATCCTTGTAGAGTCCCATGATGTTCTTCTGCAAATCGTTTTTCGGGATGTCATTCATCCAGGCGTCGTATTCTACCTTGCCCGCATACACGGCGGCGTTCTTGAAAACCTTCGCATCGTTGCCGGCTTCGTCTTTCGCGACAAGGCCCGCGATGTGGTCCACATGGAAATGCGTCAGGTAGACTAGCCCGATGCTGTCCGCGTTCACGCCCAGAGCGGCGAGGCGCTTCTGGAGCTGTCCGCCGAAAGCCCCGAGGCCTGCGTCGAACAGAATGTACTTGCCATCGACCTTCACGAGGAACGTGCTCACGCTGGCCGGGATGCCGTCGGGCATGTTCAGGCTGTTGTAGAGCGAGTCGCTCGCGTCGCTGAAGAGGCTCCGCGGGTTCAGTTTTTCGCCCTCGTTGTCCTGAATCCAGGTGACCGTCGCACCGTTTGCGAGGGTTATGGTTTTCGTACCCTCGGCCTGTGCGAAGCTTGCTGAGCCAGTCGAAGCATCGGCAGCGGGCGTCTCGGGTTCCGCGACAGCGGTATTTGTTGTTGCGGTGGTTTCAGTACTCGCAGTTTCCGCGGTGGCGGTTTCCTTGGCGGGCGTCTTGGTGTCGCTGCAACCGGCTATCGTAAGTGCCAGCGCGAAAGAGCAGAACGGAATAAAAAGCTTGTTCATGGAGCCTCCTGTATGGTAGAATATATAATAACATTTTTATCTTTTATACCATGAGTGAAGATCTTGTACAATGTGTCCGCACCGCCGGTTTTGAAATGGAATACGCGAAGTTTGGGAATGGCCCGAGACCGCTCGTGGTTATTCCGGGACTTGCCATCAAGAGCGTAATGAAGTCCGCGGCATCTTTGCAGGTGCCTTACAAGATGTTCACCGAGGGCTACACGCTCTACTTCTTTGACCGGCGCAAGGACGTGGACCCGGGTTACTCCCTCGAGGAGATGGCTCGCGACCAGGTGCTTGCCATGCAGGCGCTCGGCCTCAAGGACGTGGCGCTCTATGGCGTTTCGCAGGGTGGCATGGTTGCCCAGCATATCGCGGCGACACACCCGGAACTCGTGTGGAAGCTCGTGCTCGGCTGTTCGACATCGAAGCCGGAACCGGAACAGCTCAAGGTTATCGGGGAATGGGCGAACCTTTCCCGTGCACACGACCGCGAGGGCCTCGTCGAAGCGTTCATCCGCGATTGCTTTACGCCGAAGTTTGCCGAACGATACAGCCGCGCGCTCCGTGCCATGTACAAGGACGTTTCCGAAGCCGACATGGACCGCTTCGCCATATTCGCCCGCGAGTGCGATAACGTGAATACCGGCGATATGCTTGCAAGCATCAAGTGCCCGGTGCTCGTGCTTGCCGCGAGCGAAGACCGCGTTGTTTTGCCCATCGCATCCGACAAGATCGTGGAAAAGCTGAGGGCCGCAAATGTCCCCTGCGAGTACGAGATTTTCGAGGGCTACGGCCACGCCGCCTTCGACGAACTCAAGGAATACAAGGACCGCATCCTCCAGTTCCTGCAGCAGGCCTAGCCGGGCTTAACCTTTCGAAAACATTTCAAAAAATATACAACGGGGCCCGTGCGGCCTTCGCACCCCCGATCTGGGGCCTTCAGTGCCTTTTTGGAGCGTGTTTTTACAAAAATTTCGCTTTCGGGTGGCAACCCTTTTATCTAAATTTGTGCCACTATGGCAAAAATTCTCTTTAAAAAACAGTTATCTCCTGCGGTATTCCAATTCCGCGTCGAGGCCCCGCTGATCGCCCAAGAGCAACGGCGAACGCGTGCCTCTCACCATCGCCGATGCCGACACGACTGAAGGCTCTATCACCCTGATTTTCCAGACGGTTGGCAAGACCACCACCGAACTTTCCAAGTTCGAAGTCGGTGACGATATTCCCGTGCTCGTGGGCCCGCTCGGCTCTCCGACCCACATCGAGAATTTTGGCCACGTGGTTTGCGTGTGCGGTGGCGTGGGTATCGCCCCGATGCACCCGATTGTTCAGGCCCTCAAGGCTGCAGGCAACAAGGTCACCATCATCATGGGTGCCCGTAACGAAAGCCTGTTCCTCATGAAGGACGAAATGACCGCTCTCGCCGACAACATCATCTTCATGACCGACGACGGTTCCTATGGCCGCAAGGGTCTCGTGACTGAACCGCTTAAGGAACTCTGCGAAGACACCAAGGGCAAGCCCGACATGGTGATCGCTATCGGTCCTCCGATCATGATGAAGTTCTGCGCCCTCACCACCAAGCCCTACGGCGTGAAGACCGTGGTGAGCCTCAACAGCATCATGGTGGACGGAACCGGCATGTGCGGTGGCTGCCGCGTGACTATCGGTGGCAAGACGAAGTTCGTCTGCGTCGATGGCCCGGAATTCGACGGTCACGAAGTCGACTGGAACAACATGCTCCAGCGTATGGGCGCCTTCAAGCCCCAGGAACAGGAATCTCTGCACCGCTTCGGTGCAAACGATGGCCACAAGTGCAACATTGATAAGATGGCTGACGCAAAGGCCAAGGAGAGCAAGTAATGTCTGAACATTTGACTCGTGAACAGTTGGACGCCGCCGCCAAGGTGGAACTTGAAAAGATTAACGCCCTCCCGAAGCCGCTCAAGCCGAAGGACAAGACTGCTATTCCGGCTCAGCCGATGCCGCAGCTCGAACCCTCCTACCGCGCCCGCGTGATGGAAGAAGTGGCCCAGGGTTACACCGAAGCTCAGGCTATCGTGGAAGCTAACCGCTGCCTCGCTTGTAAGAACCAGCCTTGCGTCGAAAGCTGCCCGGTGCACATCGACATCCCGGCCTTCATCGCGAAGATTGCCGAAGGCGACTTCAAGGCCGCTATCGCCAAGATTAAGGAAACGAGCTTGCTCCCGGCAATCTGCGGCCGTGTTTGCCCGCAGGAACGCCAGTGCCAGATGAACTGCACCATGGGCAAGATGCACAAGGACGTGAACCAGGCTGTGGCTATCGGCCGCCTGGAACGCTTTGCTGCCGACTACGAACGCAACAACGGTGGCGCCTCTGTGCCGGCCGTCAAGCCCGCTACCGGCAAGAAGGTGGCTGTGATCGGTTCCGGTCCTGCCGGTCTGGTTGTCGCTGCTGACGTCCGCCGCGAAGGCCATGACGTGACCATCTTCGAAGCTTTCCACAAGCTCGGTGGTGTGGTCCGCTACGGCATTCCTGAATTCCGTCTGCCCAAGAAGATCGTTGACAACGAAATCGAATCTCTCGCTGCCATGGGCGTGAAGTTTGAGACAAATTTTGTCATCGGCCGTACTCGCAAGCTCAAGGATTTGATTGAAAAGGATGGCTTCGATGCCGTGTTCGTCGGTACCGGTGCTGGTCTCCCGCTCTTCATGAACATCGAAGGTGAAAACCTCGTCGGTGTGTTCGCTGCTAACGAATACCTGACCCGCGCCAACCTCATGCGCGCCTATGACAAGGAACATGCCGATACTCCGATGTGGCCCGGCAAGAACGTGGTCGTTCTCGGTGGTGGTAACGTCGCTATGGACGCTGCCCGTATGGCTCTCCGTCTCGGTGCCGAAAAGGTCCGCATCGTTTACCGCCGCAGCATGAACGAACTTCCGGCCCGTAAGGAAGAAGTTCTCCATGCCCAGGAAGAGGGTGTCGAATTCTGCGTTCTGCAGAACCCGGCCAAGATTCTTGGCGACGAAGCCGGCCACGTGCGCGGCATGCTCGTCGACAAGTACGAACTCGGCGAACCCGATGAAAAGGGCCGTCCGCGTCCGGTCAAGGTCGAA
>CADCGB010000058.1 GCA_902800815.1 Fibrobacter succinogenes | reverse complement strand
GTTACTGCGCGAAGAATGCGGCATAATGTCGCCCTTGTAGGTCCAGGGGCCCGTAATCTTGTCGCTCATGGCATACCCGATACCTTCGGCACAGCAGGTCGATGCGAAAGTCATGTAGTAATTGTTGCCGTGCTTATAGACCCAGGGGCCTTCCTGGTAATCCTTGATCTTGGGGTAGGTGACGATAGAACCCTGAGTACTAATCATGTCCTTGTTCAACTTGATCATGTACAATTCGGGGTTGCCCCAGTACATGTAGGCCTGTCCGTCGTCATCAATCCAGACGGTAGGGTCGATATCGTTCCAGTGCTCGCGCTGCCAGACCAGCGCCTTGTTCAAAGGTTCCTTGAAAGGGCCGTAAGGGTTGTCCGCCACCAAGACGGAAATGCCGTTGCCGTGAATGGGGACGTACATGAACCACTTGCCGTCGCGCTCGATGACCTGTTCTGCCCAGGCCCCGTTGGTTTTAGAGGTCCACTTGATGTCGCCCAGGCTCGCTACGGCTCCGTGGCTGGTCCAGTTGACCATGTCCGTGGAAGTGTGCAACAGCCAGTCGTAGTGCAACAGCCAGTCGTACATCATGAACCCGTCGGCATTGTCCTCGTCGTGGGTCGTGTACAGGTAAACCGTATCCCCATGGACATAGGGCGCCGGGTCCGCCGTATAGTTCGTCGTGATTACAATTTTCTGAGCGAAACCCGTACAAGCCAAGGCCAATACGGAAGAAACTAATAAGATATTTTTCATCTTAATCTCCAAACATTTTTTACACCAGAGATAAAGATATATCGAAAAAAGCCCCGCGGAATACCACGGGGTTAACTTATCATTGACATTTTTACAAAGGGGAGGTGCGGGGAGATCCTTCGACTACGCTGCGCCTCGCTCAGGATGACACTTACGTGTCATTTCCCAGACGAGACAATCACCTTCGCGGTCTTCAAGATCTTGTTCTTGAGCTTGTAGCCCTTCTGGAACACGGTGACCACGTGGCCTTCGGGCACGGTCTCGCTGGGCTGCTGCATCAGGGCTTCGTGCATGTTCGGGTCGAATTCGGCACCGGTCGGGTCAATCTGTTCGAGGCCCGCATCGGTCAAAATCTTCGCGAACTGGTTGTAGATCATCTGCATGCCTTTCTCGAAGGCTTCGAGGTCCTGGGCCTTGTTTTCGCTCGCGAAGGCGCGTTCGAAGTTGTCCTGCACTTCGGAGAGTTTTTCAAGGAGCTTGCCGTTTGCGGTCTCGATGAGTTCGAGCTGTTCCTTGGCGGTACGGCGGCGGTAGTTGTCGAATTCGGCCATCAGGCGCAGGTTGCGGTCATTTGCATCGGCCAGTTGCTGCTTCAGGACTTCTGTCGGGTCCGGAGCCGCGGCAGGTTTGGCCGGCTGTTCGGCAGAGGCTTCGGCGGGCTGCTCGGCGGCAGCGTCGGCAGGAGCGTCCGTGGATTGGGTTGCGTCGGCATTGTTGGCCTCGGCTTCCATCTTCATGGCATCCTCGGCGGCCTTGAGCACGTCGTTTTCGATTTTTGCCTTTTCTTCTGCGGTCGGTTCCTGCTGATTCAAATCTTCTGCCATTTCAATACGTTCCTGTTTAATTGTCCGCCGGAATATTGCCCGCGGGACATCTGTTTTACATTTTCCGCGCCAAAGATAGCAAAAAATATGCCAATTTAAAGCGGGGGATTCCTGGGGAAAACGCAGGCTTTTTTGACTTTACATACTAAATGAAGGAAAAAGACATTTTGATATGTAAAATCAGCCTTAAAAGACAAAAAAATGCTTCTTTTTTCTCTAAAATCAGAAAAAAGATCTTTTTGAGGGCAAAAAATTGACAAAATGCCTCAATTTTTACATACCAGATAACCAAAATACTGCATTTGGTATGTAAGCCCCAAATTTATTTTTTGTAATTACATACCAAAGAGCTCGAAACGATAAGGTTGGTATGCAAAAATGAGGGTTTCAAAATAAAACGCCGCCCTTGAGCCTGGATCCTCAACATTCACTGGGGAATGGTGGCAAGAAGCGGCTGGCCTCCGTTCCCTGATTAAATTCTCAATATTTAGTTTACATAATATATATTATCGGCAATCATATGTTCTAAATTTAATCAAAAAACGCAATTCTTGGAACAAACCCGCCAATAACCACGATAATATCATACACCATTTTATATATTTCCCGCTATGAAGACCTTCATCAAGATCCTGTGCGCCATCCTCGCCGTGCTCGCGATTACGAACTGCGCCGTCACGCGCAAACTCGACGCGGCTAGCATCATGCGCAACATGAAGGTGGATTTCCGGCAGGTCACGCTCGACTCGGTGAATATCCGTTCCGACCTTGTCGAGCAACTCGGTGGCGCGATTGTCGGCGGGCTGCTGCCGAACCCGAACGTCGTCGCGTTCGTGCAGAACCTCGCGAAGGGCATCATCAACATTGATCTCGGGTACGCATACCTGGGCGTTGTCCTCGTGGTGAAAAGTTCCGATACCGACACGCTCTGGCTCCGGGATTTTGCCGCAAACGTATCGCTCGACACGCTCATGGACCTGCCGCTCGAACTCAAGGATTCTGTCACGCTCGCACCCGGCGAAACCAAGGTGCAGCTCACCACGCGCTTCCCGCTGGACAAGAGAATTTTTAAACTCAAGGAAATCACGAAGGTCAGCGCCAAGGGAAAACTCGTTGTGGCGCTCGGGCCAGAAGGCGAGAGCGTCCCGTTTGATTTCAACGATTCCCGCGAGATTTCGCACGAAGAAATGGTCGCCCTTGAAGATAGCGTAAGACAGTCCATCCTGAACAACATCATAAACAACTGGGTCGGTGGACTATAACTGGAGGAAAAATGAAACGCACTTATGTTCCCGAAAACTTGAACGTCGATGACGCGCACGAGGTCTCCAAACTCTTTAGGCACCTCCTGCAGCGCGAAATCCCCGTCGATTCGGCTAAACTCCGCCAGTGGATTATGGACTGGAGCGAACTCGAATCCGTTTTGGGCGAAGTGAGTTGCCGCCGCTACGTGGCGATGACCTGCAACACGGCCGACGAGGAGGCCGCCAAGGCCTACGAGAGTTTTGTCGAGAACATTCAGCCCGTAATGAACGAGTACGATGACAAACTGAACAAGAAACTCGTGGCACACCCGGCAAAGGATGCGCTCAAGGGCGAGTTTGGCGAATGGTTCAAGGGTGTGCAGGTTTCTCTGGACCTGTTCTCCCCCGACAATATTCCGCTCGAGACCGAAGAGAACAAGGAAATCCAGGCGTACCAGAAGATTACCGGCGGCATGAGCGTGGAATTCGAGGGCAAGACCCAGACAATGCAGCAGATGAACACCTACATGGAACGTACGGACCGCGAACTGCGCGAACGTGCGTGGCGCACCATGTGGGAACGCCGCCTTAAGGACAAGGAAGCACTCGACAATTCGTTTGATAACTTGTTCTCAATCCGCAAGCAGGTGGCAAGCAACGCCCACTGCAAGAACTTTATCGACTACATTTTCCTCGCGAAGCACCGCTTTGACTACTCCCCTGCCGACTGCGAGGCCTTCCACGAGAGTATCGAGAAACTCGTCCTCCCCCTCCAGAAGGAAATGTACAAGAAGCGTGCGCAGAAGATGGGCCTTGAACGCCTGCGTCCGTGGGACCTGAACGTGGACCCGCAGGACAGAGCGCCGCTCAAGCCCTACAGCAGCGGTGACGAACTCATCGAGAAGGTAGACCAGATATTCGAAAGCATCCACCCGCAGGCAGGCAAGTGGGCCCGCGAGATGCAGGCGAAAAAACTCATCGATCCGGATAGCAGGCTCGGTAAGGCTCCGGGTGGCTACCAGATTGGTTTTGACGAGAGCCGCCTCCCCTTCATCTTTATGAATTCCGCCTGCACGGACCGCGATATATACACGCTGCTGCACGAGTCGGGACACTCGTTCCACCAGTTCGCGCTTGCGGACCAGCCGATTTTCCCGTACCGCGATGTACCCGCGGAATTTGCCGAAGTGGCGAGCATGAGCATGGAACTCATCGGCATGTCGAACCTGAAGCCGTTCTACGGCGATGACAAGGAAGCAATTGAACGCAGCACCCTCGGCGAACTCGAAGACGTCATCTGGCTCTTCCCGTGGGTCGCGAGTGTCGACAGTTTCCAACACAGGCTCTACAACTTCCCCGAACATACGGCGAGCGACCGCAGCGACATCTGGACCGAAATCATGGACCGCTACGATGCCGGCGTGGACTACACCGGGCTCGAGGCCGTCCGCAGGAACCTCTGGCAAAAGCAACTCCACATATTCGAGTGCCCGTTCTACTATATCGAGTACGGGATTGCCCAGATCGGCGCCCTGCAGGTATGGGCGAACTTCAAGAAGGACCCGAAAAAGGCCATCGACGACCTGTTCCGGGCCGAAAGTCTCGGGAGCAGCCGCCCCGTAAAGGAACTCTTCGAGGCCGCAAATATCAAGTTTGACTTCTCCCCCAGGACGCTTGAACCGCTCATGCAGGTCGTCTGGGACGAAATTAGCAGGTAAAAATCATCTTTTTTTCGCAAATTTTTGCTAAAAATGGCCAAAATCGGTTGACAAGCGCCCCAAATCAATCTATATTTGGCCTCACATCCTGGAGGGATGGCCGAGTGGTTGAAGGCGCACGCTTGGAAAGCGTGTTTACTTTACGGTAACGAGGGTTCGAATCCCTCTCCCTCTTCTAAAATTTTTCGGAGGTACCCCGATGTCCGATCAGAGAGTCTATCTTGACGATATCTACGCAAGCAAGGAATGCGAAGGTTCTGTGTTCCGTGCTGTCGTGATGATGGCCCAGGAAGCACGTTTCGTGAACAACCAGGCCAGCCAGGGTTACATCCACCTGAACAAGAAGCCGACCACGATTGCCATGTACAAGTTCAAGGAAGGCAAGCTCTCCATGACGGAAAAGAAGAACAACGACGTGACTGAAGAAGCCGTCGCCGCCGCACAGGAAGCTGCTCAGGCCGAAGCCGCCGCACCGGAAAACATGGCTGAGACCTCCGCTGCCGCTGCGGACATGTTCTAGTCGAAAGACTCAACTGAAAGTTTAAAACCGACTCCTCGCGAGCCGGTTTTTTGTTATGAGACAAGGGAGGGCTCCAAGCCCTCCCTAAGACCCTCCTGGCGCTTAATAATCCGCATAAAACATATTGAAGAATGATGGTCTGCGCGGATTATTTGCGCGGGCACCTGACGGTGCTAGTTTTGAGACATATTTGCGCGGGCACCTAACGGTGCTAGACGCTTATTTCTGGAAAATAATCTGATGTATTTCGCGGGTCCTGCCGAGCGGTTGCTTGCGGACACTCCGGCCCTTCAGGTCGAACATGCGCTTGTGCGTTGCGACAGACGGTTGCAAATCGCGGACCCTCATGATTCTATCTGTCCCGCTCGAGTCGGAACTATCCGGCGGAACAACTACAACTTCAGACGAGTCTTCCTCCGTCGTTGAAGTATCAACCAGCGCAGCCTCCTGCCGGATTTGCCAAATGAAGGATTCATCGCGCTCCACCAGGCGGTTCTGCTGTACCTGCGTGCCGACCGCCTGCAGGTAGAGTCCGCTCTTGGAATTCTTGAACTGGAACGCATTCGGCATGTTCACGGGAGCGTTCTCGAACAGGTACTTCTGGTGCGCACCGCCGTTGTAGCCGTAAGTCGAGGCAACAACGCCCGCCGTAGTAGATTCGTTCGGGATATCGATAACGCGGTCACCCAATTCAATGCGGTAGGTGACGGGGTTCTCCCCCATCGAGAAAATGTTCACTAGAGTTTCATCTTTGCCGCAGTCCATGAGTTCAAGCGCATTCGAGGACGTGCGTCCCATGCACTTGCCGGTAGAGAGCGACATCACCCTCCCCTGCTTGTAGAACGCCTCCTTGAAGATGTCCTGGTACATCGCGTCCACGATGCGCGCATGATTGATCAGGTCCTGCTCGGAATGCACCTCGCTTGCGTAGTTGAGGCCATAGGGCCAAAAGTGCTGGCTGTCGCCGTGGAGTTCTGCATCGGGCCCGTCAATTTCCTTGAGGAGTGCCTGCGCCTTTTCACCCTTGAATACGCCGCCATCCATCATGGCCTTGTATTCCGAGGTCGTTCCCATGCCCATGGTATGCGCCATCTCGTGCATGGCCGTACCCACGAACATGTAACTGCGCTCGCTGCCGAACCGGAGGTCTCCGTTGCTGCTCGCCTCGGCGGTCGGGACACCCGGCGCATAATAGACGTTGATGAACTTGCGGAGGTTCGTGTACTTGTTGTAGAGATACACGGCCGAATCCATGACCGTAGTGATGCGCTCGTAGGCATCCAGCTCGTCGGCAGTCGGGTTCTCGGACTTGTGGAGCGTGTAGGTGACGTGCCCCTCGGCATGCGAAAATACCGCCATAAGGGCAATGGCCGACACCGCAAGTAGACATTTCTTGAAAAGCATAGATACTCCTTAAAACCAGACACCCCCACTAATATACATTCCTCCAGCAAGGCACGCAAGTAAAAACAAGAAAATCGGACAGGCACGCGCGGAACGGCGACGAAATTGGTGGACAAAACAGGGTGAAAATGCTATCTTTAGCCCCGTAACTTTTAACCGGCGATGCAAGTCGCCAAAGAATCAAGAGGTAAAACAAATGGCAGTTTCTTACAAGGAACTCGGCCTGGTGAACACCAGGGAAATGTTTGCAAAGGCTGTTAAGGGTGGCTACGCCATCCCGGCTTTCAACTTCAACACCATGGAACAGATGCAGGCCATCGTGCAGGCTGCTGTGAAGCAGAAGTCTCCGGTGATCATGCAGGTCTCTAAGGGTGCCCGCAACTACGCCAACGGCACCATCCTCCGCTACATGGCCCAGGGTGCTGTTGAATACGCCAAGGAACTCGGCTGCGCCAATCCGCAGATCGTGCTCCACCTCGACCACGGT
>CADCGB010000057.1 GCA_902800815.1 Fibrobacter succinogenes | reverse complement strand
AATCTGGTAGCCCTTCGGCAGGTCCGGGTAGAAGTAGTTCTTGCGGGTCCACATCGCGTTCAGGTCGATTTCGCAGTTCAGGGCGAGGCCCAGGCGAATCGCATATTCCACCGCCTTCTTGTTCGGAACGGGCATGGCACCCGGCATACCGAGACAAACAGGGCAAACGTGCTTGTTCGGGGTCGTATTCACTTCGATTTCGCAGCCGCAGAACATCTTCGTCTTTGTCGCGAGCTGGCAATGGATTTCAAGACCTATAACAGGACAATAGTTGGACATAAAAACTCCGTAATTTTACGGGGAAAAGATAGTTTTTTAGACAAGAGATGGAGAGGAATGACGAGAGAATGATCGTTTATTTTGCGATTAAACTTCGTCCAAAGTCACGACGAGCGCATCCGTGAGGGTACGGAAATTGGCACATTCCGTCAGGATACAGTCGGCGCCGTTCACGAACGCGGTCGCAAGGCGCAGGGACTCCGCCTCGGTAATCTTGTGATTAGTCTTCTGCGAGGCGGCATAGAGTTCGGCTGCCTTCACCGAAATTTCGGCATCTACTGGACAAACCTTCACGTTCTTCGAATGTTCAAAGAACTCGCGGTACTGGCGGGCAAGCACGCCTTCCCCGCTTTCAAAAGCCTTTTGGCTAATTTCAAACAAAGTAACAGGCGATACCAGAACCTGAATATTCTTCTCGTACACCATGTCGAGCACATCCGACACTGCCGGGTAAAAATCAGGGTGCATCTGCAACAGCCGGACCAGCGGGCCCGTATCCAAGAAAAGAACGCGACTCTGTCCGATATCCCTTATCACTCGTAGATTTCCATGTAGGCGATGTCGTAGCGCATGCCGGCACGTACCATCTTGAATCGTTCAGCCTTCGGGTAGTAGTACCAGATCATCCACTCGCCCGCCATGTCGGTACGCTTGGTCTTGATGGCGATGGGCTTTTCACCCTTGTAGAATTCGCGCTTGTGCGGAATCACCGGTTCGAATGGCCTGTAGGTATGCACGGTCTCACCCGCCTTGCGTTCGATAAAGCCCTTGCCGCCCTTGCTCCAGGTAATGAACACCGGGCCGTTTTCGTCCTTCATCTCTTCGCAGCTGTCAAAACCGCTACCGCACCAGAGGAACTTCTTGAACTTGAGCTGCACCTCGGGCATATTGAAACTCACGACCTTGCGCGTATTGCCCTTGTAAGTATCGTAATCGCCTTCGAGCTTGTACTGACCGGCGTTGTACTCGTTACACCCGCGCTGGGCGACCTTCACCTTGCGGCCCGTCACGGCGATATCCACCGAGCAGCCTTCTTCCTGGTAAGCGAAGCGTGCATGGCCGTTGGACTCGCGAATCTCGAGATTACCCATCTCGATTTCAGCACGGTTGCCCTCGGGGCCGTTCTGGATAGTCACGTCGAACCGCTTGGGGTTGTTGGGGGACTTTTTCAGATAAACGCTACCCGTCGCAGAGGCATACTCGCCGCTCAGGTCGAGCGCTTCCTGCTGGAATCGGGCCAGTTCCGCACGGCGCACCCAGACGGTACCGAGCTTGCAGTCGATAGGCACGTATGTCGGCGGTTCCTTCGGTTCCTCTTCAACCCAGGTCACCACCTTCTTCTTCTTGGTCTTCGTCTTGACACGGCCCTTCTTGTCCTTTACCGGACGGCCCTTCCTGTCGGTCACCTCGACAGTCTCCTTGACCCAGCTGACCTTCTGTACCTTGTCCTTGGGGATAGGCAGTTCCTTTATCCAGTCGGACTTGGAAAGCTGGCCTATGGGAGCGGACTCGTCCACATCGTTTTTTACTTTCTTATAAACGGGAAGGGTTTCTTGTGCGAGCGCGAACGTTACGAACAAAATGGCAATAAAGCAGAAAATTCTTTTCAAATTAATCCTCATGGCACGAAAAATTAACTTTTTTTCAAAAAGTTGAAGTAATTTATCCCATTTTTGGGGGGAATTCTCCCATTTGTTCGTTAATTTGCTAAACTTTTGACATATTGAATTACCAAAGGAGAATTCCGAGATGAAAAAAATGATCCTCGCTTCTTGCATTATGGCAGCGGCCGTATTTGCCGCCCCTGATGCAGCAGCAACTGCCGCAAAGGCAGACGTTGCACAAAAGGAACTGGACAAGGCTACAGCCGACAAGGCAGCCCCCGCAGCAGCCCCGGCCGCTGAACAGGCCGCACCGGCCGAAGCAGCACCTGCCGCTGAAGCCGCTGCCCCCGCTGCAGAAGCCGCTCCCGCTGAAGCAGCCACGGTAGCCGAGGCAGCACCTGCCGAAGCACCGGCCGCCGAAGCAGCACCCGCTGAAGAAGCACCGGCAGCAGAAGCCGCCGTTGCCGAACCCGCACCTGCCGAAGAAAAGGTCGCAGCCGCCGACGAGCAGAAGCCCGCCAAGAAGAAAAAGCGCCGCAAAAAGAAAAAAATGATCCAGAATGCCGTGCTCGAAACTCCGAAGCTTGCGTTCGACATCAATGCTGACTTCGAATTGGAAGCCGGCAAGGTCTTCTGGACCAGCGAAGACGACGAATACTCCGACAACCTTGAAACCTGGAACGGCGAAGCCAACTTTGCCGTGCTCGCCGAAGGCGAAGACTTCAAGGGCAAGATCGCCGTTGCGTTCTACCCCGGTGACCTGAAGGACGAAGGTTACGCAACCAAGGCCGCCAAGAAGGAAGCATTCCGCAATGGCCAGAACGGCCATGAAGACGACTACTTCAGCCTCGACGAAGCCTGGGCCTTGCAGGAAACTGACCTGTTCAGCTTCAAGGTCGGTCGTTGGGACAACACCGACAAGAACGGTGACTACTTCGGTGGCTACATCGACGGTTACCTGACCGGCTTCATGTCTACGCAGGCCTCCGAGAACCAGTTGCAGTTCGGCTTCACCCCGTCCGAGACAATGGACTTGTACGTATCCCTCATCAGCCAGTCGGCCAACCTCAACAAGGGTGACCTCCGCGCCGTGTTCAACTTCCACAACCTCGAAGCGCTCAACAACATGAAGATCCAGCTCGGCTACCGCAGCAACATCTTCGACGTTGTCTACGACTCCGATGCCGAAATCCAGCACAACGTCTCCCTCAAGGTGAACGTTCCTATCGTTAGCGCGCTGAGCCTCTTCGGCGAAGTGGCCCTCATGAACCTGAGCGCCGATGACGACATGGTCATGCCGATTACCGGCGGTATCGCTATCGAAACGCCCGTCGTTGACCGCGTCATCCTCGAAGCCGAATACGTGGGCGACCGTTACGAACATCCTGAATTCGTTTCCGGTGGCAAGCACGTGAAGGACGTCCTCGGTGCTGTCTACGTCGAAAAGGCATTTACCGACCGCTTCAGCCTCTCTGCCGGCTTCCACAGCTTCGGCAGCACGAAGGACTGGATGCTCTCCGGCAACCTTGTCGGCCGCATCAACTAGTCAGTCTTTAAGGCTTGAAATTTAAAGGGCTCGCCATTCGGCGGGCCTTTTTTTCAGTCATCCTCCGAAGGAGGACAATGTCCAGGATGATATTTTTTACAGCGCCGGGACTGCCGCGGCCTGGCGTTCGGGCAGGTTCTTCCAGTAGCGCACTGGCAGGCAGCGCTTGAGCAGTTTCGGGTTCTCGCGCTCCTTAATGGCGATGGACTTGTAGTAGTCCTGCCACAGCTGGGTAAAGCCATCGGACTGAATCGCCTTCACGAACGATTCCTCGTCGGGGAGCGTAACCACTTTGCTCTCCCCCACACGGTCGTGCAGCAGGGCATACTTGCGCTTGGAATCATATATAATCCACTTCTCAAACGCAAACCTGTTGCGGAAATGCGACTCCATCATCAAAAGGATATCGTACTTCGGTTCAATCTTTGCGATGTAGAAGTTGCCCGGCCCCTTCGAGAAGCGCACCATACCGAGCATGTTGCCCGCCTCGTGGCGCACGGAGCCCGCAATCTTGTACAGCGGGAGCATCTCGAGCGATGCGGGGTTCTTGCCGTAGTTCGGGTCGTCGCCCGCGAACAGTTTGCGCAGGTACGCGAGCACCTTCATCTCTATCCCGCGCTCCTCCGAAAGGAAGGCCGTCTCGAGCAGGTTCAGCACCTCCTCGCTCGCCTGGTTCACGATGGCGCGCCTCAGGCGCATCGCGGAATCCTCGCTTGTCTCCACGCGGAAGTACTGCTGGAACAAATCTGCGGGGGCATCGGTATCACGGTCAGGGATAAAGCTTTCGACATCGAGGTGCTGGGAATAGATTTCGAATACGGCCGAAAGGAAGCCGTTGAAGGAAGAATCGTATGAAATACAGATAGACATAGGCTTAATTATTAGTTGTTAGAAAGGTACGGGTTGCGGGATGTTTATCACGGGGGTTACCCTGCCGCCAAGAGTTGCGGCATGTTTACCGCCGGCGCAACCGCAGGCGACGGCAATGCAATCGGGTTGCTATCGAACAAATCGAGCTGTCCGGACTTGGGACGCGGGAGCAGCAACGGCCGGATCATCTCGGGATAAAGCCGCCGGAGCGATGCCGGAATATCGGGATGATAGATGAAGTACTTCGCACGCTTCAAGACCACGCCCATCTTCTTCAGGTTCTCGAGACGCATTTTGCAGTAACGCCTTCCCGAAACAATCAGCTTGGCCGACTTCACGCCTATCCCGGGAACGCGCAGCAGCATCTCGTAATCGGCGGTCTGGATATCTATCGGGAACAGTTCCAAGTGCCTAAGCGCCCAGCCCGCCTTCGGGTCCAGATACAGGTCTAGGTTCGGGTTCTTCTCGTCGAGAATCTCGTTGTACTCGAAGTTGTAAAAGCGCATGAGCCAGTCGGCCTGATACAAACGATGTTCGCGCAAAAGCGGCGGCTTGGTGGTAATCGCGGGCAGGCGCTTGTCGGCGTTCACCGGAACGTAGCCCGAAAAGTACACGCGCTTCAGGCGCTGCTGCTTGTAGAACCCCGCCGAAAGCGTGAGAATCTGGAAATCGCTCTCGCCCGAGGCACCCACGATCATCTGTGTGCTCTGCCCCGCAGGCAAAAAGTTCGGCGTATACCGCCCCCGCGAGCCGCCGTACTCGATCTTGCGCTCGGCAAAGTAGTTCATGGGTGCATACACCGAGGCGTAGTTCTTGTCGGGAGCGAGATACGTGAGCGATCGCTCCGAAGGCACCTCGATGTTCACGCTGGTACGGTCGGCATAGAGGCCCGCCTCGTAGAGCAACTTCTCGGATGCGCCCGGAATGCTCTTCAGGTGGATGTAGCCCCCGAAACGGTGAACCGTACGCAGTTCCTTGGCCACCTTCACCAGGAGATCCATCGTGTAGTCGGGAGACCCCACCACCGCAGAACTCAAGAACAGGCCCTCGATATAGTTACGGCGGTAGAATTCCAGCGTGAGGTCGATGACCTCCTTCGGGGTGAACGTCGCCCGCGGGATATCGTTGCTCCGGCGGTTCGCGCAGTAGGCGCAATCGTACTTGCAGGCGTTCGAAAGCAGGACCTTCAGGAGCGAAATGCACCGCCCGTCCGACGACCACGTGTGGCAAATACCCGCTGGGCAGGCATCGCCAAGCCCGCGCGGGGGCGCGGAACGCCTGGACCCGCTCGACGTGCACGAGACATCGTACTTAGCGGCAGCGGAGAGAATATTCAGTTTTTCGCGGACATCCATACTTGCCTTTTTGTTTAGTTGCACCTTTGTTCACTATAAATATAAACAAAACTGCTCAAAAAAGCAAGTATTTTTTTTGGGAAAGTTCTACATCGCCAAAAAAATATATATTTCCCCCAAAAGGGGTTTTGTCTTTAATGAAATTCAGGGAGGCTTTCATGAAAAATACACTTAAATATTTTTTGGGGGTATTTCTCCTATTTTCCGTTTGCGCATGGAGCAAAGCATCAGACATCCTCATCGTCGTTGACGATGAAATGATAAAAGACAACGAAATCAGGAATGCCATAGACACCTATACAGATGACATTTGGAATACTTATCAAGTAAATGCCTCTGTCATATCTTTCAAATCCCAGAAGAACGGCGGTAAAGCCTCCGACCTAAAAGAAATACTCGTAAGCAAGAAGGATTCCATCACGGGAGCCATTTTTGTTGGAGACATTCCGCGAGCTCAATTTGAATTCTACCAGAAAACAGAATATGGATTCCGATACCAGCGTTGGGTAACGGACTTTTACTTCATGGATCTTGACGGTATTTGGAAAGACACTGCTGCCGGAGGCCCCGAAGCCTATGGCGGAAAGTTGCTTGAAACCGCCACGACAACGTTAAACTTTGATGTACGCGATGGTTCTCCGATACCAGGGAAGGTACCGGCGGATAGTTTTTCAATTGCATATTCCGGATACATCAAATCTCCAGTCACCGCACTTTGTTCCCTGCAACTTACCACGGACAACGACAGGCGGCTTTGGATTAACGATTCCCTGCTCATTGATGCATGGTTTAACAACTGGGACATTCCATATTACAGCGCTTTTCAATTCAAGAAAGACAGTCTCTACAAATTCAAACTAAACTATGCAGAGGAATATGGCGCCGCTTATCTTACACTAAAATGGAAATGCGGGAATGACGCCTCCTATCAACCAATCCCTGATTCCGTTTGGCGTCAAAATGACAAGAGCACACCCGGTCTCAACCAAACCTATTACGGAAATATTTTCATGAAAGATTCGCTCCCCGAAGAAGACATAAAGCACCTTTGGATTTCTGGAAAATCCAATGGAGTTTTTGACGGGCACTATTCCAAAAGTGGCGCGGTTTCTGA
>CADCGB010000056.1 GCA_902800815.1 Fibrobacter succinogenes | reverse complement strand
CGACGTGGACTGCATCAGCGACGGCAAGCACACCGTGGTGGGCGCCATCATGGAACACGTGGAACCCGCAGGCATCCACTCCGGCGACTCCGCAAGCGTGATTCCGCCCATGACGCTCTCCAAGGAAATCCAGGACAAGGTTCGCGCCTACGCCAAGGAATTCGCGAAGGAACTCCACGTGTGCGGCCTCATGAACATGCAGCTCGCCGTCAAGGATGGCGAACTCTACATGATCGAAGTGAACCCGCGCGCCTCCCGCACGGTGCCGTTCGTCTCCAAGTCCATCGGCGTGCCGCTTGCAAGTTACGCAAGCCGCTGCATGCTCGGCGAAACCCTCGAACAGATCGGTTTCACCGAAGAAATTCACGTGCCTTACGTGAGCGTCAAGGAAGCCGTGTTCCCGTTCGTCAAGTTCCCGGGTGTCGACATCACGCTTTCTCCGGAAATGAAATCCACCGGCGAAGTCATGAGCATCGATCGCGACCGCGGCCTTGCCTACCTCAAGAGCCAGCTGGCATCCGGCAACAAGGTCCCGAGCCAGGGCAACATCTTCGTCTCGCTCAAGGACGAAGACAAGCAGAAGGCCGTCCCGCTCATCAAGCGCCTCGTTGACATGGGCTACCAGATTTACGCCACCCGCGGCACCTCTACGATGCTCTACAACGAAGGCATCAAGACCCGCGCCGTGTTCCGCATCTCCCGTGGCCGCCCGAACCTGCTGGACCTCATTCACGACAAGGAAGTGCAGTGGATCGTGAACACCACCGAAACCGGCGCCGAAGCCATGGTGGACGAAATCCAGATGCGCTCCAAGGCTGTCGTGTCGGGCATTCCTATCACGACGACCATCGCCGCCCTCACCTCTACCGTGGAAGGCCTCATGGACAAGCACGACTTCGGAAGATTCGAAGTGTGCAGTTTACAAGAATACCACAGGCATGTGAAGAAGTAAACCACGCCCTTTAAAACCAAAAGCGCAGACTCAATCGAGCCTGCGTTTTTTTTACTTTAACTAACCCTATATCTTGAATTGGGCTATTTCAAAATCATATGTTGCGTTTTCGCATTGCCGCATTTGACCATATACACACCGCGGCTTAAGCCTGCGTTTGTCATGGCATTGCGGAGATCGCCGATATGTCCGGCTTGGAATTCGCCGATGAACGCGCCGAGCGGGCTAAATACTTTATATGTACTTTGAAGGCTTTGGGGCGCAGCATGCGTCCCGAAGGCAATTGCATCGGTAGAGTCTGAAGGCGGTTCAACCTTTGGCTCTTGCCACAGAATGAATTCGACTGTCGTTGCGCTACGGGCCGGGATGCTGTAACTGCACTTTGTATCGTCGACTTTGACTTCGGTTCCTTCTTTGAGGTTGCTATTGTCGTCGGTGACGTAGGGCTTGAAGCTTCCAATTTTTGTGTTTCCGAAATCAAAGTCCGCCTTGAACTCCTCATTCTTGGAATTGAGAATGACGACTGCGATTTTCGTCTTGAGGGAGTCGCGGTAGGCGGTGACCTTTACATCTCTTTCGGGATTCTTGGTAGCGTCGATTCTCCAAGAGCCGGGTCGCGCGAAGCGGCTGAAGTTCCCCATGACCCAGAGTCGCTTGGTAGGCTCCACATTGTCGGGGTTGCCTTGTCCTTGCGGCCAGAGGGCTCCGTTGCCGCAACTGGCTTCGCTGCAGGAATAAATCCACCAGAAATGCCAGGCGTTCATGTTCGCAATAGTCAGGGCGTCATGGATTACGCCTGCAACGCGGAGAGCACTTCCCATGCCCACATCTTCCTTGTTACTTCCAAGATCATAGACTTCGGTTTCCCAGAATTCCTTGCCGGCTTCGTGGATTTCGGGATAAGCCGCCGGGTCTCCGCCGTATTCGTGCGTTCCGAAGATGTCCGTGTATTTCAGGGCGGCGGGATTGTTGAAGAAGGCTTTTTTGTAATTGGGAAATCCGTACCAGTTGATAGCTTCGGTGCCAATAATTTTGATGCCCGTGGTATCGAGGGTGGGGCCAAGGTAGTCGCCGACCCAACGAGCCAATTCATCGGGTTCGTAGTGGTTGTCACCGGTGCCGTCGGGCTCGTTTTGCGACGAAATTGCATATAGATTAATGCCAGCCTTCCGCATGTCTTGCGTAAACTTCAAGATGGTGTTGGCCCAGTCCTGAGCGTGATTGAAATCCAGGTGCTTTTTGTCACCGTCGTAATTTACAGTGTATCTGGATGTCCACGGGGCTGCCCAGACTTTGACTCCGTATTCACTTGCTTTTTTGGCGATACTCGTTTCGGAGGTGGTGCCGTCCGGGGCGATGCGGATGCGGTGCAGCGTAAGCCCGGCGCCACTGGTGGAGTCCCAAAGGAATGCGGCATTCTTGTCGGTGATGGAACCGGCCCATGCCGAGGCAGCCCCAAAGCCGCTGATGCGCTGGTATTCCTTGCCGATATCTACGTTAATCGTTGCCGCACTGGCGAGGGTGCCCAAAAACGCGACAAAACCTGCAAAAAAGGGAAATCCCTTAATTGAAAACGACATAAAGCCTCCCATACGAACTTTACTTACTATAAAATAATTTGAAAAATTCGCTTAATATAGGGCTTTATTCGAATTCGTTTTGATAAATTGACAACAGAATGATGTATTTATCCGCTAGAACTTCTCAAAGAACTCCCACGTAGCTTGTGGCACCCAGGACTGCTGCTGGCCGGGGTCCTTGTGGTCCCAGATGTGGCCGCCGCTCTGCGTGCACCAGCGAACAGGGAATCTTTCCTCGACGGTCGTGTAGTCGTAGCACTTGTGCGGGGCGTTGCGCTGGGCTTCTTCGGCGCGTTCGTTCTTCGCCTTGCCGCCTTCGGAATTGAGCGTCAAGATGATGTCACGCGCGTTCCGGCCCATTTCAGGCGTGCACATGCCGTCATCGAGGCCAAGCACGCCCATCCAGCCGATTCCCATTTTCTTGCGCTGCGGGAGCCAGATGTTGCGTTCCGCGGTTTCGTAAACGGCCACTGCGCGGAGCACGTCCTGGTGGTTCCACGAAAGGCCATTGCTGAACATGGCGCCGTAGCTGAATCCCGTGGAAAAAACGCGGCTCGAATCGATGCAGAAGTTGCCTTCGAGATATGCGAGGAGTTCGTCAAACAGGAGGTAATCATCCTGCCCCCAGGGCAGCTGATTGCCATTGCCTTCGGGCGCAACGAAAATTGCGGTTTCGTTCTTGTCAATCCATTTGAGGCCATGATAGCCTTCATCTTGCACGGCGCTTCCTGAACCGCCCATGCACTGCATTCCGAAAATGAGTTTGTATGGTTTATTCTTGTCGTAACTTTTCGGCATGTCGATGCGCACGGTACGCACGCCCTTGCTCCACCTAAAGTCAATGTAGGGTTTGTCGCCACGATACTTGTAATCAAGTCGCGTATCCTTACCGCAGCCACGAGTAGGAACAGGGTCGTTCTTGAGGCCCCATCCGTATTCGTACTGCGGTTGCGGCGGAGCGTTTTTCTTGAGCGTAAGCATAATATTCGTGTCGAGATTATCGAGCTTAACATTGAGGGTGTCGAAACCGTCGGCAACAACACGCAGGTCGTCCGAATCGCCCACCTTGAGAAGCGCCTTTGCTCCGGACTTCGCGCCGAATGCCGCATTGAAACTTCCATCGGCGACAAACTGGAACGTTTGCGAAGCGCTACCTACGCGGACGCGCGCGAAGTACTTGCCGTGCGCTTTCACGGAAGACTTCATGTCAACCGTCCCCGAGCCGTAGAGAGTTTCATTCAGCAGGCGGTTTCCGAACATGTCGAAAATCTGCACCTGTACCGGGGAATTTTGCCCCTGCGAAAACGATAGGATGCCGTTGTTCACGGAGAGAAATCCGACCGAGGTCCCGCTCGCCAGAGCCAACGGTTCTTCGTCCTGGTGAATCGTGAATGCGCCCGAGGCATCTGTTTTCGCATTGAGGCCTTTTTGAACAAGCAAGACTTCTGCGCCAATGACAGCCTTGCCGCCATCATCGCTCACCTTACCTGTCAGGGTAAACGCATTCGCCGTCACGACAGACAACGCCATAATAACGCCAACGGACACACCGGTCCATAGAGCATGATTCATAAAACCACTCCTTTTTGATTTTCTATTCCAGAAAATACTTTCAAAAAAACTGTTCCGATTGCATGTAAACTTTTTTCCGTTGACATCGCTGTCCACAAAGAACCCCAAAGGTCATTTATTTCTAATTTCCGTTAAAAAAAGGATCAGATTTTATGAACGAAGCAGAAAACCGTCAAAAGGTCATTGTCAGGACAAGCATCATCGGCATCGCGGCAAACATCGTACTGTCGGCATTCAAGGCGTTCGTCGGCTTTGCAACCAACTCCATCGCCGTGACGCTCGATGCAGTGAACAACCTTTCTGACGCGCTGTCTTCGGTCATTACGATTGTGGGCGTGAAACTTTCGAACAAACTTCCCGACAAAAAGCATCCGCTCGGTTACGGGCGAATCGAATACCTGAGCGCGATGGTTGTCGCAGCAATCGTGCTTTACGCCGGCGGAACCTCGGCAGTGGAATCGGTCAAGAAAATCATCCACCCCGAAGCAGCGGACTACTCCACTGTTTCGCTGGTGATTATCGCCTCGGCGGTGGTGGTGAAGCTCGTGCTCGGCAAATTCGTGAAGCGCCAGGGCGAACGCGTAAACTCGGGCGCTCTCGTGGCATCGGGCGCAGACGCGCTGTTCGACGCCATCCTCTCCCTTTCGGTGCTGGCCTCGGCCATCGTCTTCGTTCTCACGGGAATTTCACTTGAAGCCTACGTGGGCCTCGTGATTTCGGCATTCATCATCAAGTCAGGCATCGGCATGCTCATCGAAACGCTGGACGACATTCTGGGCAAGCGCGCTGACGGCGACCTGGTCAAGAAAATCAAGGCGTTGCTCACCGAAGAGCCGCAAGTTCGCGGAGCGTACGATGTCATCCTAAACAATTACGGTCCGAACAAGTTTCTCGGTTCCGTACATCTAGAACTCCCCGACACCATGACCGTCGAAGAAGTCGACGTACTGACCCGCAGGGTACAGGCACGCGTACTCAAAGAAACCGGCGTGATTCTCACGGGCGTAGGAATGACGAAGCTGCCAAAATTCGCAGCAACGTGTTGAAGTTGGTAAAGGAGCACCCTTGGGCATTGCAACTCCACGGCTTTTACGTGAACCTTGAAGACCGCACCATGCGTTTTGACGTGGTCATGAACTTCGAAATCAACCCTCAAGAAGGTCTGGACATCCTGCACAAGGAAATCGGCGAAGCCTACCCCGATTTTGATTTGCATATCGCTGCCGACATCGACGCATCGTAGCGCCGATCTCGCTATTTCTCAACTTTTTAAAACGGTTGCACACCTAGATCGGTGTCGCCGTCTTTGACTTTCGCAATGACTTCGAGACCCGTCAGGTCTTGCATCATGCGGAAGTTGTCGTCTTCCATTTCCAAGTTTCCGCTAGAGCCGTATCGGTTCACAATGATCCCGCGGATGGAAAGCCCGCAACTGCGAGCGTATTCTACCGTAAGCACGCAGGCGTTAATGGAGCCGAGTGCCGCCGTCGTTACGATAAGCAGCGGAAGGTTCAGAGTCTTCATGATATCGGCGAGGAATATTTTCTGGTCATCGTAGCGGATGGGGCAAATGATTCCGCCGCTGCCTTCGGCGAAAATGAATTCGTGGCGAGCGCAGGCCGCATCAAAATCATCTTTGACTTTCGCGAGTTCTACGGGATTGCCTTCTTTGCGAGCAGCAAGATGCGGAGAGACCGCCTCTTTATAAACGTAGCTTACAAGCTGTTCTTGCGTATCGGAAAGATTCGCGATGCGTTTCACGTAATCGGCGTCACCTGCGACCCATTTGCCGTCGCGGAGTTCTGCGCCGCTGAGGGCAGCCTTGTAGTAGCCAGCATCGATGCCGGAATCGCGCCATTTTTTAACGAGAAGGGCGGTAATGAATGTTTTGCCGACATCGGTTCCGGTAGCTGTAACGAAATAACCCTTGTTCATACACCCTCTTTTACCGCCCGCGCAATGACTGTTGCGGCGGCTTGAAGTTGCTCATGCGTATGCGTGGCCATCAGGCTTGCACGCAAGCGGGCTTGCCCCTTGGCGACTGTCGGGTAACGAATGGCAGGAATCAATATTCCCGCATCCTGGAGTGCAGCCGAAATTTCAAGCGCACGGGCTTCGTCACCGATGACAATCGGAACAATCGCCGAAGGAGACTGTTCAACATTCACTCCTTCGCGTTGCAAAGCTTCGCAGAAAAATTTCACGTTATCGCGCAAGTTCTGCACGCGCTCGGGATGCGCATCGATGTAGCGCAAGTTATTGCAGGCGGCAGCGGCAACGGCAGGAGCCATCGCTGTCGTAAAGATAAAGCTGCGGGCCTTGTTGCGCAAAAAATCAATCAGTTGTTGCTTACCCGCCACGAAGCCGCCCTCGGCGGCGACGGCTTTGCTCAATGTGCCGACGGTTACATCAGCGTGAGCACAGCCGTAGTGTTCGGCAAGTCCGCGCCCGGTCTTGCCGAGCACGCCCGTGGCGTGCGCTTCATCAACCATCAACAAAACGCCCTGCTCCCTAGCAATCCGCAAAAGTTCCGGCAAATTCGCGAGGTCGCCATCCATGCTGAAAACAGCATCCGTCACGATAAGGCCGCGGAAGGGCCGCGCATCTTGTTTTGCATCTTGTTCCGACTTGGCCGCCGAAATCACGCGTTCCAAATCCGCCATGTCATTATGCTTATAGACAAAGCATTTGGCTCGCGACAACCTAATACCATCGATAATGCTAGCGTGGTTCAGTTCATCGCTGAAGATAAAGTCGTTCTTGCCGCACAAAGCCGAAATCGTGCCGACATTCGCCATGTAGCCCGTGTTGAACGTAATGGCGGATTCTTCGCCCTTGAATTTGGCGATAAATTCTTCCAGTTCCTGATGCGGAGTCTTGTTGCCCGTCGTAAGCCGAGCGCCGCCGCTACCTGTTCCCCACTCCAAAACAGCCTGGGCCATCGCCTGCTTGAGCTCATCGATGTTTGCCAAATCCAGGTAAGAATTGGAGGCCAGCAGAATCTGTTCCTGCGAAGCGCCGTTGGGCATGCGGATTTTCACGCGCGACGATTCCGGCGTTTCCATCAAGCGCATCGAGCGGTAAGTGTTATTCGCCCGCGCCGCTTCCAAAGCGTCTTTCGTAAAAATGTCAAGAATGTGACTCATGCTCCGACATCCACTAATACTTTTTTCTTCTGCAAGTACTCGATGCATTCTTCGGCAGAGGCCTTGCGCGAATCAAATAGAAAAATGCGGCCTCCGTTTTCGTCGCCCATTTCCTTCATCTTCATGATGCGCACATAGCCGAGTTCCTTGCTCGCGACATAACCCGTTACGTAATTCGGATCATCGCTCACACAAAATTCTGCCACCATTCCGGGGGCATTCGCCACCTTGGTCGCAAGCACAATCGCTTCGTTAAAATGATTCTTGCAACCGTCCACTTCGCTCGAATGCAGCGCATCCATATAAGTCGCACGCACACCGCGTTCGTGGTCTGGTTCCAGTCGCTCGCCCGTCGCGATATCGTACAGCATCGCGCCACGCATCGGGAAAGTTTCGCGCAAGAGTTCCTGTAACTTTTCGCGAAGTCCGCAGCCAGAACCCATCAGCGGAGCAATCAGTCCAAAAGCCTTCTCCAGACCTTCCTGCCACGTGTCCACATCCACACGCGTCACCGGCAAGGCCTTCAAAATCTGGATATCGCTTTCATGAACCTTCTCAATTTTCACATTGATAAAATCAGGATCGCCCTTGGAATGGTTCATGGCACGGCGTACCATCGCCGAACACACTGCCTCAACAGAATCCCGTCCCACAATGCGTTCTGCGCCGGAAATATGCTGTTCGTGCTTCTGCCCGCCCTCGCCCACTTGCTGCGAGGCTCGCATTTTCAAACTGTAAAAATCCATTTGAGACTTCATTTTGCGTCACAATTTAGAAAAAAAGTCATGTTCTCTTAATGAGAATGAATATATTTTTACTGGTATCGGGAGTAACATTTTTTCTTGGTAACTGTTATGGACAATTGCAAAAAACTTATAGCAGACATTCCTGCGAACTCTGCGGAGTTCTTCACGGCTATAACTCACGCATCGGCTGAACTGTATATTTCGATGCATGTACTAGACCTTAAGGATCAGACCGCATTCCCTATCAAGTCTAATGAATTCATCGATAAGTTTATGAAATCCAGCAGTTCCCTACAAGAAAGCTTTACCAATATCATGGTGAACCTTGCGTGTCCAGAAAGTATTGAGACCATCAAGAATTTTACAATCCTTTCAACATTGCCGGAACGCCTGAAGAATACAAATGTTATTTCAGAAATTTTTCATGGAAAGATTCATGGTTGGAGTAAAGCGATATTTGTCCGCATTGGCGACGAAAAGCCTCTACGTCGAGTTCTGTACCTTGTCGAGAACGTGAACGCGCAAATGACAAAGCTGGAACAAGAGAAAGAACTCTTGGAGCAGAACCGCAAACAACAAAACATGATCAACGCGCTCATGGACGGATACACCTCCGTCGTCTGTGTCGATTTTGCAACTGGCAAGGTGGAAATTTTCCGCATTAACGATCGAGCCAAGAACGCGCTTGGCCTCACGAAAGAACTGCCACCGTTCAAGGCTCTTGCTGAGAAATACATCAACACGACAGTCCACGAAGAGGATCGGGAGATTATCCGAAAAGTGATTGACGAGTCATACATCAAAGAAAACCTGCAAGTTGGCAGCAGTTTGTCCAAAATATTTCACAATGACATCGGCCAATATGTTGAAATGAAGGTTGTGCGAACCGGCGAAGAAACAACGGTATTCGGTTTTACCAATAAAAATAGTGAAATCACGGAAATAAACGATAAAATCTACAAGGATTCGCTGACACAAGTGATGAACCGTAAGTTTTTTGATGACAAACTAGCATCATGTAACTGTCAAGCAGTCGTAATGGCCGATATCGACTTCTTCAAAGAAGTTAACGACAATTACGGCCACCAGTGCGGCGATGCAGCCCTTGCTGCAGTAGCGACGATAATGAGTTCATCCATTCGTAGTTTAGACCGCGTAGTACGTTATGGAGGCGACGAATTCTTAATCTCATTCAAGGGCATCAGTCCTGAAGTGCTGAAAATTAGGCTTGAACAGATGCGCGCCAAGGCAGAAAAGATAAAACTGCAAGATTACCCGGACGTACCGTTAACGATGAGTTTTGGCGGAACATACGGAAATGGGACCGTTTCAGACATGCTCTCTTTTGCCGACAAGGCGCTCTACATGTCCAAGAAAAAACGGAACTGCGTTACCTTAGTTCCGTTCGAAGAGAAAAATTAAGCCGTATTTACTCGTGGAATTCGTCTTCGCCTTCTACGACAGGCGCGGGTTCACATTCGCCAATCATCTTGATAGCTTCGCAGATGCGGTCGATTTCAGAATCAGTCGTAATGAACGGAGGCATCGTATACACGTAATTGCAGAAAGGCCTGAGCCACACGCCGGTTTCGCGAATCACTTTCAAAATGTCCTCGGCACTCGGCTTTGCCTTGAGTTCTAAGACGCCAATCGCACCGAGAACACGCACGTCCGCCGCATTTTCTAGCGCACGGAGCGGTTCCAAATTCTGCTTCAGGCGCTTTTCAATTCGAGCAACGCTCGCGGCATAATCGCGACTTTCGAACAACGAAAGCGAAGCGATTCCCGCAGCACACGCCAAAGGGTTCGCCATGTAAGTAGGGCCGTGCATAAATGCAGGAATCCTGCTGTTCGTAATCGTTTCGGCGACCTTCTCGGACGCAACACAGGTCGCCATCGTAATGCTTCCGCCCGTGAGCGCCTTGCCGATGCACATAATATCCGGCGTTATCCCCGCATGCATCATCGCAAATCGCGGGCCAGTCCGGTAAAAGCCAGCGGCAATTTCGTCTAGAATCAACAAGATACCGTAACGGTCGCAAAGTTCGCGAAGCGCCTTCAGGTAACCCGCATTGTAAAGCCACATGCCGTTTCCGCCCTGAAACACGGGTTCGCAAATCACGGCAGCGATTTCACCCTTGTGCTCCTCAACGACACGCTCCATCGAAGCGAAATCCGCCTGGTTCCAAGCCTCGTCAAAACGGCAGTTCGGACGTTCCGCAAAATAATGGTGCGGCATGATTCCGCGGAAAAGCGTATGCATTCCGTCCGGGTCGCTGAGCGCCATCGCCCCTGCGGTATCGCCGTGGTAACCGCCCTTCAAGGCAACCAACTTGCAGCGCTCCGGATGTCCGAGGGAATACTGGTATTGCACCGCCATCTTGGCGGCACATTCCACAGAAATGCTTCCCGAATCCGCAAAGAAAATTTTATTCAAGCCTTCGGGCAAAAAATTCACTAGTTTTTCGCCCAACTCAATCGCAGGTTCATGCGTAAAACCGCCGAACATCACATGGCACATCTTTTCGCTCTGTTTCTGAATCGCCTCGACGATTTCAGGGGCATTATGCCCATGTGCCATGCACCACCAGCTAGACACGGCATCAATCAGTTTCAAGCCATCTGCCGTTTCTATCGTTGTTCCGTGAGCTGTTTTGGCAAGAAATCTTGCGGGAGTATTTTTCAGCGCCGCATATGGATGCCACAAATGCTCGCTATCAAAATCTAAAAGTCTATTCATCCGCGCCCAAATATAAAAAAATATATCTAGCGGATGAAGTTCGTGTAAACCTTCTTTTCGGCTATGGGTTGTTCAACGCCCGCTTTCTTGCCAGCCTCGATGCTCTTCAGGATCCATGCCATGTTGCGGCCCAATTCCTTCATGATCTGCACGCCTTCTTCGTCCTTCAGCACATCTTCAGGGCTAGAACCGTGAACCATGTTCCAGTAGCGCGACGCCACCATGGGTTGCTGTGCAAATGCCGGATACTTGTTCAGAGCGTCGAGAGTGGCGCTCGTCCCTGCACGGCGGGCAGAAGCAACTGTTGCGGCGGGCTTAAAGAGCAGTTCCGCTTCGGCAATGCCGTAAAGCCTGTCCAGGAACATCAGCATCTCGCCACTCGGGGATGCGTAGTACACCGGAGACCCGTAAACGACGGCGTCGGCCGTTTTCAAGATTTCCTTGGCTTCGTGAACCACGGCATCGGTTTCGCCCTTCAGCACGCGGCCACCCACAAAGAAGATTTCCGTCTCGATGCCAGCGGCCTTGAGTTCGCCAGCCACGAGGCTCAGCGCCGTATAAGTGCAACCCTTTTCACGACGGCTACCGTTGAATAAAACGACCTTCATCATAAGCTCCTTTGTTTTTTGCCTTAAATATACAAAGAAATTATGTTATATTTCTACGAAAAGGCAGGTAAAAAATGTCCATCGGAATTCCAGAAATAATCCTGATTGTGGTCGTGGTGCTCCTTTTGTTCGGGGCAAAGCGCATTCCTGAACTTGCACGTTCCCTGGGCAAGGCCCAGAACGAGTACAAGAAGGCGAAAGATGCCCTGAAGGAAGAAGCTGAAGACCTGCAGAAGACGGTGGAAAAAGCCGCCGAGGCAGAAGAAAAGAAAGGCTAATGTCCTCCAAACAGGATCAAGAAGCTACGCTGATTTCGCATCTGGAAGCGCTCCGACGGGCGCTTTTGCGTTCTATTGTCGCCCTTGCCATCGGCATCGTGCCCCTTTTCCTTGTTTCGCCCTACGTTCTGGACTGGTTCTGTAAGCAAATCGCCCTGCAGGGCGGCGTCACGCTCCATTACTTTTCCCCGATGGAAGTGTTCCTGCTGCAGTTCAAGATTTCTGCTCTCCTGGACTGCGTGCTGTTTTCGCCCTACATCGCCTGGAACATGTGGCAGTTCGTGCTCCCTGCTCTATACGATAACGAGAAACGCTTCATCCGTTCCATC
>CADCGB010000055.1 GCA_902800815.1 Fibrobacter succinogenes | reverse complement strand
AAGCAACTTGGACTTATAAGCAGAATCGCCCTCGTTATAACCGACGATTTCTACCTTGTCGCCCTTCTTGAGTTCCGAGAACTTGGGCTCGGTACTCCATTTTTTCGTATGCGACTTGCCGCCGCAACCACAATTACAGCTCATGTTACTTTTCACCTGCTTTTTTGCCGTTTTTCGCGGCGGGTTTTAATTTTTTAGCCGACGAAATCGCGTCCGTCGGCTTCACAAAATCTTCAATCTTACCGAGAGTTTCTGCCGAAAGGATATGTTCCATGCTGCAAGCATCCTTGTCGGCAATCGCTTCGGACACGCCCAGCTTAATCAAGAAACCCTTCAGAAGAATATGACGGTTTAAAATCATGGCGGCAACGCGTTCGCCCTCTTCGGTGAGTTCCACGCCACTGTAGGGTTCCTGCCTCACAAGGCCCATCTTCTTGAGTTCCACCATGGCCTTTGCAACCGACGGCATTTTCACGCCGAGAGCCGCGGCAATATCCTTGACGCGGGCAAGCCCGTTCGCCAGGCGCAGCATGTGCACCATTTCCAGGTAATCTTCTAAGCTTTGAGTCAGTTTTGTATGGTCCATATCAACTCGCCTTATTTAGACGAGGCTAATATAGTTCAATAAAACTAATTAGTCAAGGCTAAAAATATTAAAGAAAACATATTTATTTAGATTAGCCTAACTTTATGACTAAAAATTTACGAAATTTCCGCGATTTTCCCCTTGTTTTTACAGTTAGATTTATCTAACTTTGAGTTAGACAAGCCTAATTCTGTTTGTAGCCATAGCATTCGGGCCCGGGCTTGTCTGGTTGAAGCCGGGCTTGTCTGGTTGAAGCAAAAATCCAATTCCCTCCTTGTGTCTCTTTGGGAACGATTGCGCCCCCGCTCAAGTAGCTCTGAGCAGGGGCGTTTTTTTAGAATGGTGGTGTTTCACCACCTTTAAAGTAATATTTTTGCATAGAAATCATAGAAAAGGTGGTATATTACCACCATTTTAATAGATTTTTTATTATATTAATGGTATGAAATCAAAAAATCTCGAAGAAGCCCTGGAATTATGGAATTCGATGCTGCCGCTCAGCGAGCACGATAAGCAACGTCTTGACAGGCGGTTTACGGTCGATTTCAACTACAACAGCAACCACATCGAGGGGAATACCCTCACCTACGGCCAAACCGAGCTTTTGCTCTTTTTCGGCAAAGTGAATGGCGTTGCCAAATTAAAGGATTGCGAAGAAATGAAGGCTAGCGATGTCTGCCTTAAGTTGTCTTTGGCGGAATCCCAAGAGAAAAGTTTTCCCCTTACCCAAAATTTTATACGACAACTACACAGGACCCTTCTCCGGGAGGATTATCAAGTTCACTACACACGTCCTGATGGTACAGCATCGTCCTACACAATACATGCAGGCCAATACAAGACGAGACCGAACAGCGTCGTCACTCGATACGGAGATATCTTCACCTACGCTTCACCCGAAGAAACACCCTCATTGATGAGTGACCTGGTGGATTGGTACAATATGATCGAAGAAGAGGGCTCGCTTTCGCCAGTGGACATGGCTATCCTATTCCATTATAGGTATATTCGTATCCACCCTTTCGAGGACGGTAACGGAAGAATCGCGCGACTGATGGTCAACTACATACTCGCAAAGCATGGTTACCCGCTGCTTGTAGTCCGCAGCCGTAAAAAGGACGATTACCTCGAAGCGCTCCACGAAGCAGATTTAGACGTAGGTCCCGCTCCGTCCGATGGCGCAAGGGCGACACTAAGGCAGATTCGCCCCTTCCGGAATTATTTCCGTAAAATGTATGCTAGTGAAATCATGTACAACGTCCAATTTATCACGGAGCAGGGCAAAGGAATTTGGTGGTTTGACGGAGAACGCATTCAATTCCGTAGCGAGAATTCTAGCAAGATTCTCAATCTACTCGCCGACAATCCGGACATAACATACGACGCCCTCAAGAAAAAAATTGGCATAAACATGTCCGCTATACAAAAGCAGTTGAAATCCATGATGGACAAGGGCTACATTGTCCGAACCGAAAACGGGGAATGGCGCGTGATTATCACTCAGTGATTGAGTGTGGTCATGCTCTTGGCACAGATTGCCATGATCGAGAGGTTGTGCAGCAGGGCCGACTACACGCTCACCACGGCACTTGTGTACCTGACAAAACCGTACGGGAAAGGTTAATACTATCTTTATGGCATGAACGAACCCGTCTTACAAATTGTTCAAGGTCTTGCCATTCCGTTCTTAGGGACGGTTCTCGGGGCCGCCTGCGTCTTCTTTATGAAGAAGCAGATGGGGCAAAACCTCAAGCGCGGCCTCTTGTCGTTTGCGGCTGGAGTCATGGTAGCGGCTTCTGTCTGGAGCCTGCTTCTGCCTGCAATCAGTGCCAGCGAATCAATGGGCAAACTGGCTTTCATCCCGGCGACAGTCGGATTCTGGGCCGGCATTCTGTTCTTGTTCGTTTTAGATAAAATAACGCCGCACTTGCATTTGGGTAGCGCCACGCCAGAAGGTCCCAAGGCAAAACTCAAGCGCACGACCATGCTCACGCTTGCGGTGACCTTGCACAATTTGCCCGAGGGTATGGCTGTCGGCATCGTTTTCGCAGGCTGGCTTTCGGGGAATGTCGCCATTACTCTTTCGGGCGCGTTTGCTCTTGCGATAGGTATTGCCATTCAGAACTTCCCCGAAGGAGCCGTGGTTTCGCTCCCGCTCCGTGCCGAAGGGGCATCCCGCAAGAAGGCTTTTGCACTTGGCGCTCTTTCCGGAGCCGTAGAACCTGTAGGCGCTTTAATCACGCTACTTGCCGCCGAAGCGCTTTCGCCGTTCATGCCCTACCTGCTTTCGCTTGCGGCTGGCGCCATGATTTATGTCGTAATCGAAGAAATGCTCCCCGAAGTCAGCGAAGGAGAGCATTTTGATGCCGGCACCATCCTTTTTGCCGTGGGGTTCACCCTCATGATGGTGCTGGATTCCGCCCTATAGAGCCAAAATTGAATTACCGGAGTTATCTACACCCTTCCCGCGAACTGGTTCGTAAACAGCAGCAGTCCTGAGACAAAGATTATGACACCGCCCGCGAGAGTCGCGACGGTGTATATTTTTGTAGCGATACGCGTGTGGGCGCTTCCCTTGTCAATTCCCTTGCGGAAAGCGACTGCAGCAATACCAAAAGCCACATTCGTAATCGTCATGCCGATGCAGATAACAAGCGCGCCCAAGAGCGAAAGTGCCACCATCGAATTCAGCAGGCAGAACAACACAATCAATGCGACTGCCGGGCAGGGCACAATTCCAGTAACGGCGGCAACTCCGATGATTTCACGCCAGCGGGCAATCGGCGGGAGCGTATTTCCCGAGACAGGTTCCGCGACAGCACCTTCCGCGCCATCCCCCCGAGCAGCACTTACAGAGCCCTTGCGCGACTTAATCACATCGCGAATCGCAAGCACCACCAGCAACACACCCGTGAGCATGATCAGCGCATAGCTTGCCCGTTCAATTCCGATGCGACCCGTCTCGAACGCCGTAAACACGGTCGCCTTGAAAATCGCATACAGGATCAGCAACAAGAGAACTGCACTCATCGTGTGCGTCACGGTAATGCCCGCACCAAGCGCTACTCCCTGCCGCCAGCGGCCACGACGCGCGATAAAGTAGCCCACGACAATCGACTTCCCGTGTCCGGGCCCGAGCGCGTGCAGCATGCCATACACAAGGCAAATGAGAAGGAATTTCCAGATAGCGCCCCAGTCTCCACTCTTCATCGCCGAAATCGCAGCCGTCAGCTTTTCGCGAAGAACCTTCTGTTCCTGCGCAATCAACGCGTAGAAAGACTGCTTTTTTTCAGAAGGCTTTTTAGGCGAAGCCACTGATGTCGCTGCAACAGGTTCCGCAGCAGCCTCCGGTGCAACAGGCACAGCCGTTTCAATAGTAGCCGCATCTTCAGCAGGCGCCACCACCTCCGTCGCAGCAGGTGCATCTCCCCCGCCGATATCAAAACGCTTTTTCTTGACAGCCGCCGAAGCAGCCACCGCAATCAAAAGGACAAGCAAAAATACAATAGACTTTTTCATAATGCACCGGCACAATCGCAGCCGTCATTCCTAATATAAATAAAAAAAAGAATTCAAGCATCCCTGCCCTGAATCAGGCTGATGGAATAGAACAGGAGAAAGACAACGATGTCCGCCGCCACGATGGTAGAGCCCACGGGCGTCCCGGCAAGAATGGCGACTACGATACCGATAAGCGAGCACATCACCGAGATGATGGCAGCAGCGACCGTCACCGCGCGGAAACTCTTGAACACGCGCATCGCCGAAAGCGAGGGAAAAACCACCAGCGCAGACACCAGCAGGGCGCCCACCAGGTTCATGGCAAGCACAATGATTACCGCCACAATGACCGCGATGAGCAAGTTGAAAAGTGTCGTGTTGACGCCAGTCGCCTGCGCAAAATTCTCGTCAAACGTGATGGCGAAAATCTTGTGGTAGAACAACACAAAGACAAGGAGCACGATGCACGAAAGCACCACGCAGAGGACGACCTCTTCCACACGGAGCGTGAGGATAGACGTAGAACCAAAAAGCGTCGTGCACACGTCGCCAGAAATATTCGCAGAGGTCGAGAAGATATTCATCAGCAAATAACCAATGGCAAGCGCACCCACCGACACCATCGCAATCGCCGCGTCGCCCTTGATGCGCGCATGCTTGCCCGTACAGAGCAGCAGCACCGCCACAGCAATCGTCACCGGCAAGATGATGACCATGTTGTTCGTCACCTTGAGTACAGCCGCAAGCGCAAGCGCACCGAATGCCACATGCGAAAGGCCATCGCCGATATAGGAATAGCGCTTGAGCACAAGAGTCACGCCCAGGAGCGATGAACAGAGCGAAACGAGAACGCCCACGATAATCGCATAGCGCACAAAGGGAAATTCCAGGAAGAACGAAAGTTTCTCGATAAGTTCTGGCATGGTCACTTCCCCTTCACCGAAATCTGGTCGAAGTTCATCACGCGTGTGGCGCTATCCAAGGCAGAATCCACATCGTGTGTCACCATCACGACCGTCATCCCGTTCTTGTGCAGGTCATTGATAATGCGGTACATGGTCTCGGCAGATTCGGGGTCAAGACCCGTCACCGGTTCGTCAAGCAACAATAAACGTTCAGCGGCACAGAGGGCCCGGGCCAAGAGCACGCGCTGCTTTTGACCCCCCGAAAGTTCGCGGAAGCACGACTTGCGCAAACTTTCGGTGCGGGTCAGCGCCATGCATTCCATGGCACGGTCCCGCTGGGCCCGGCCATAAAACGGGAGCAGGCGGAACTTTCCCTGGAATGCGGAAAGTACGATCTCTTCTACCGATGCAGGGAAATCCTTCTGGACCACTGTCATCTGCGGCAACAGCCCAATCTCGCTGCGCTTCAGGCCTTCGCAAAGATCGATGCTGCCCGACTTGGGCTTGAGCAGGCCCGCAATCCCGCGCAAGAAAGTCGTCTTGCCGGAACCGTTGCGGCCAATGATGCAGAGGTAGTCACCGACGTTCACATCGTAATCCAGGTCACGGACAAGGTCCTTGCTCCCGTAACCGAGCGTCAACTGCCTGCACTTTATCAATGGTATAATATTATCGTCCATTCTACTTAATCGCCTTTTTCAAAACTTCCAAATTATCGCGCATCATCGAAAGGTAATCGGCCCCGGCCTTTATCTGTTCGTCCGTCACCGACTGCATCGAGTTCAGCGTCAGCACCGGTGTTTCCTTCGACTTCTTGCTCGCCTCGAGAATCGCACGCGCAATTTTGCCGTCGCTCCCGTCAATCGTGAAAATCGCGGGGAGCGCAAGCGAATCCATCTTGTTCGCAAGGAAGGCGACCGTCTCGAAACTCGCCTCGCTTTCGGCGGAACAACCAACAAACGCGGCATAATACTTAATACCGTAATCGTCCACCAGATAGCGGAACGGGAACCGGTCTCCAAACAGAATAGTCTTATTTTCGGCACCCGAAATTGCCGAGGCAAATTCCTGGTCCAGTACCCAGAGGTTCCCGTTATAGACGGCAGCGTTCGCCGTGTAGATAGACGAATTCGCGGTATCCACCTTCGAAAGCGATTGGGCAATCGCACTCACCAGTCTCACGGAGTTCTTCAGCGAGAGCCAGACATGCTCATCGTATTCAACCTCCTCGGCATGCGCCTCGCCATGCTCATGATGATGCTCTTCTTCGGCCTGCATGCCATCCACGACCTCTTCTTCCTTGACGCGGTCACCGAGAACCTTCATCATGTTCACCGCGATGCGCCCTTCCTTCGGGGTAGCCTCAAGAGCCTTCTCGATCCACTCGTCGGATTCGCCGCCCACATAGACAACCATGTCCGCGCCAGCGATGGTCGCGATGTCCTTGGCCGAGGGCTTGTAACTGTGCAAGTCCGTACCGTTCTTGACGAGCAACTTCAGGTCTACCGAGTCGGCACGCTCACCGATCACGTTCTTTAGCCAATCGTACTGCGGGTAAATCGATGCAACAACGGAAATCTTCTTATTCGCGGAAGCCTTCTTTTCGGAATCTACTCCACACGCGACAAACATCATAAACAGCGCAAAAATAATTGCAAAAGCACAAATCTTTTTCATTTGAAATCCTTTACCCCTTGGGGCATTCATTTAGCCACGACGTCCACGCCGCACTGCAGCATTCGCCTTCGGGCGGCCAGAGCACCCGGCACAACGGCCAAGCAACACGGACTGCTGCTGGTCCAGTTCGAATCCGCTACGCTGCACCGAAAGTTGCAGCACCTTGAGCGCGGGGCCTTCCAGGTGGAAGAACTTGCCACATTCCTTGCACACGAGGTGCATCTTCTCTTCGCAGCGGCCCGGGCCCGTGTAGCGGTACTGCAATTCGTTATTCTCGGCCGCACCGACAATCTGGATCATCCCCGCCTTTTCGAGACGGGACAGGTTCCTGTATATGGTGCTGAGCGAAACTTCGGACAAACTCTTGGCTATTTCAGAGGCCTTGAAAATCCGGTCGGGATTTTCGGCCATGAAATCCATGATCATCTGCCGCGTTTGTGTCTTGTATTCCATTTATTCTCCAATTCCTCGACGTATCCCGCCAAAGAGCGAATTTGCGTTTCATTCGCAAATTCAAATATAGTCAATTTGCGAATCATTGTCAAATTCGAAGCGGAGCGGTTTCCACCCGCCGTTCGACGCCCTCCACCGCTTTACATTTTATGTAAAACACATCCCCAGTTTGGAAAGAAAATGTAAAAGATTTGCCGTTTTTAGGGCAAAATGCGCAAAATTTTTCATTTTTTGCATCTTACCAACGGAATCCCGAATTGCTAGATTATGGCCCCGATGAAGATATCGGAAACCATCGAGGCACACATGAGCGCAGCCGTTGCAGCAATCTCGCAACGGAACCAAGCGACCCTTCCTGGTCATCTGATTTTGATTCCTGTTCTTAATGTTTTTATTCGTTTGGCAAAAGCTTCTGGCTTTTGCCTTTCTTTTTATTCGGAGACATGCTATGCCTAAGCGTACCGACATCAAGAAGATTATGCTCATTGGTTCTGGCCCGATTGTGATTGGCCAGGGCTGCGAATTCGACTACTCCGGCGTGCAGGCC
>CADCGB010000054.1 GCA_902800815.1 Fibrobacter succinogenes | reverse complement strand
GAACTGCGGAAAGACGGCGCTCTTTAACTCGCTGACCGGCTCGAACCAGATTGTGGGCAACTGGCCTGGCGTGACTGTCGAAAAGAAGGAAGGCCAGTTTAAGCTCGACAACCACACGATTCGCGTGGTGGACTTGCCGGGCATATACGCGCTGTTTGCAAACTCCGAAGACGAACGCGCCGCTCTCGATTACCTGCTCAAGGGCGAAGCGGACCTGGTCGTGAATATCTTGGATGCCACGAACCTGGAGCGCAACCTGTTCCTCACGAGCCAGCTGATGGAAAAGGGCGTGCCGATGGTCCTGGCGGTGAACATGATGGACATTGCGGCGAGCCGCGGTATCCATGTGGACCTGCACAAGCTCGAAGAAATCCTCGGCGTGACGGCGATTGGCCTTACGGCCGTTTCGCCCAAGAGTTGCGAAGGATTCGTGAACGATTTGCACAAGCTGCTGCATAACAGCCGTGAGTTACCGCTCCCCAAGGCAGTCAAGCATTCCGAAGTCCTTGAAAAGTTGATTGAAGAAATTGCGGTGCCGCTTAAGCCCGTAGCTGATAAACTCGGCGCAAGCCCGCGCTGGACGGCGGTGCAGTATTTGGAACATAGTGGGCGCGTGCTGGAACTCGCCGACGAACTCGGTGTCGAAATCCCGCACGACAAGATTGAAGAAGACTTGGGCGAAGAGGTGGAATTTGCGTTAGCCGATTCCCGCTACTCCTATGCCCGCGACATCGCGAAGGCGGTGATTCGCGACAACACCAACAAGCGTACGCGAACTGACAAACTCGATAAACTCTTCCTCAACCGCATCCTGGGAATCCCACTTTTCCTTGTCGCCATGTATCTGGTGTTCTGGTTTGCGGTGAAGGTCGGCAGCGCGTTTATTGATTTCTTTGACATTTTGTTCGGTGGCATTTTCGTGGACGGCATGACGGAACTCCTGACGAAGATTGGCGCGCCGGGCGTTGTCGTGGCGCTGTTGGCGAACGGCATCGGTACGGGCATCCAGACGGTGTCGACGTTCATTCCGGTTATTTTCTTCATGTTCCTTTGCCTTTCGTTCCTCGAGGATTCCGGCTATATGTCGCGTGCGGCGTTCGTAGCGGATCGCTTTATGCGGTTCCTCGGGCTCCCGGGAAAGGCTTTCGTGCCGATGATTGTGGGCTTTGGCTGCTCGGTGCCTGCGCTCATGGGCACGCGTACGCTCGAAAACAAGCGGGAAAGGTTCCTTACTTTGTTCCTGGTGCCGTTCATGAGCTGCGGCGCGCGCCTTCCGGTGTATGCGCTGTTCGGTGCGGCGTTCTTCGGCGAAAGCGCGGGAACGCTCGTGTTCGGAATTTACTTGACGGGCATTGTGATTGCGTTGATTTACGGTCTGCTCTTGCGCCATACGGTTTTCATGGGCAAGGAATCGACGTTTATCATGGAACTGCCGCCTTACCATTTGCCCAAGGTGCGCAACCTTTTCCGCCACGCATGGCTCCGCCTCAAGGAATTCGTTTTCCGTGCGGGCAAGGTCGTGCTTATCATGGTGACGGTGCTTGGCTTTATGGGCTCCGTTGGTACCGATGGCAGTTTCGGCAACGACAACAACGAAAAGTCGGTGCTGAGTGCCGTGGGGACGGTGATTACGCCCGTGTTTGAGCCCTTCGGCGTTGAACGCGACAACTGGCCTGCTTCGGTGGCGCTCTTTACGGGGCTCTTTGCGAAGGAAGCGATTGTCGGCACGCTCAATTCGCTGTATGCCATCGAGGGCACGGACAGTGCGGGGGAGGCTGGCGCGCTTGCTGCTGCCGACGCGGCCCCGGAAGAAACTGTCGCGGACGAGGGCTTTAGCCTGAAATCGACGGTGAAAGAAGCTCTCGTGAGCGTCCCGGCGAACTTGGTGGAAGTCTTTACGTCCATCGCGAATCCGCTGGGCGTCAAGGAAGCGATTGAAGAATCCGAAAGTGCCGGAAATGAAGGCGCTTACAAGACCATGCAGGCGCATTTCAACCTGGGGCGTTTCCAGGTGCTTGCCTACCTGCTGTTCATCTTGCTCTATGTGCCGTGCCTTGCTGCCATGGGAACCGCCTTCCGCGAGCTCGGACGCTTTTACGGGACGCTCATGATGGTGTTCCAGACAATCATCGGCTGGAGCCTCTCGGTGCTATTCTTCCAGGTGACCTGCGGAAACTCTACCGCATGGATCGTGACATCGGTTGCGCTCCTCGCCGGCGTGGTAGTCGCACTCATCGTCATTGGCCGTGACCAACGCAAGAAGAAAGTGTTCTACTAGACACTCGTTGTGCGTATACGAAAAAGTCCCGGCGTCGTGCCGAGACTTTTCTTAGGTTGTTTTACTCTTACTTTTTCTTTGCCGGCGCAGTTTTAACCTGTGCATTTTTAGCCGGAGCAGCACCTTTCTTTTTCTGCTCAAGTGCGGCCTTCACGAGGCCCGTAAACAGCGGGTGAGGTGCGGTAGGTCTGCTCTTGAATTCCGGATGGAACTGGCAGGCTTCGAAGTAGGGGTGGTTCTTGAGTTCCACCATTTCCACGAGCTTGCCATCGGGCGACGTGCCTGCAATCTTGAGGCCGGCCTTCTCGAGTTCCTTGCGGAATTCGCTGTTGTAGTTGAACTCGTAGCGGTGACGGTGACGCTCGCTGATCTTTTCGCTCTTGTAGAGTTTCGCGGCGTTGGAATCCTTTGCGAGTTTGCACGGGTAAGCGCCCAAGCGCATGGTGCCGCCCTTGTCGGTGACGTTCTTCTGTTCGTCCATCAGGTCGATGACCGGGTGGGCCGTCTTCTCGTCGAATTCGGTGGAGTTTGCGTCTTTCCAGCCGAGTACGTCGCGGGCAAATTCAATCACGCAGCACTGCATGCCGAGGCAGATGCCGAGCAGCGGGACCTTGTGTTCGCGGGCATACTTGATGGCGGCGCACTTGCCGTTCACGCCACGGCTGCCGAAGCCACCCGGAATCAGGATGCCGTCCGCCTTCTTGATCAGGTTCGGATTCTTCTCGAGTTCTTCGGCCTCGATGCATTCCACGTTCACCTTCGCGTTGTTCGCCATGCCTGCATGCTGCAAGGCCTCATGCACGGACTTGTAGGCGTCGCGGATAGCGATGTACTTGCCCACGAGCGCGATGGTGCATTCGTACTTGGGCTGCGTGGCCTTCTTCACGAGGCTGTCCCATTCGGAGTGGACAATCGGATGAACTCTCAGGTTGAGTTGTTCAAGTACGCGCAGGTCCAGTTCCTGCTTGGAAAGTTCACGCGGCACTGCGTACACGGAATCCTTCACGTCCTTTTCTTCGATGACGCATTCCGGCTTCACGTTGCAGAAGAGCGCCAACTTGTCGAGGTGCTCCTGCGGGATGTGCATCTCGGTGCGGCACACGAGAATGTCGGGGAAGATACCGATGTTGCGGAGTTCGGCAACCGAGTGCTGCGAGGGCTTGGTCTTGAGTTCGCCTGCGGCCTTCAGGTAAGGCACGAGCACCAGGTGAATGAAGCAGGTATTCTCTTCGCCGACTTCAAAACGGAACTGCCTTGCGGCCTCGAGGAACGGGAGCGATTCGATGTCGCCTGCCACACCGCCGATTTCGCAGAGCACGATGTCGGCGCCGCTATCGGCTGCCGAGCGGAAGGCGTCCTTGATTTCGTTGGTAATGTGCGGGATGACCTGCACGGTGCCACCCAGATAGTGGCCTGCGCGTTCCTTCGCAAGCACGGAGGAATAGATGCGGCCCGAGGTATAGCTCGATGCCTTGGAGCACTGCACGCCTGCAAAGCGTTCGTAGTGGCCCAGGTCAAGGTCGGTTTCGTAACCATCGTCGGTCACGAAGACTTCGCCATGCTGGTAGGGGCTCATGGTGCCCGGGTCCACGTTCAGGTACGGGTCGAGTTTCTGCATGAACACCTTGTAGCCGCGGCTCTTGAGGAGCAGTGCGAGCGATGCCGAGGTGATGCCCTTGCCGAGCGAGCTTACCACGCCGCCGGTAATGAAGATGTACTTGGCCTGTTTGCCCTTGTTTGCGGTCTTGGTCATGTTAAGCCTCCGCGGCACCTTTCTTGCCGGATTTAAAATCGAGAATCATCTGCCTGAACTCGCCGAACAGGTAGTAGGAATCGTTCGGGCCCGGAGCGGATTCCGGATGGTACTGCACGCTGAACGCGGGGAGTTCCTTGTGGCGGATGCCTTCCACCGTATTGTCGTTCAGGTTGATGTGGCTGACTTCTACGTTCGCGGGGAGCGATGCTTCTTCGATAGCGTAGTTGTGGTTCTGGCTCGTGATTTCCACTGCGCCGGTCTTCAAATTCTTGACCGGGTGGTTGCAACCGTGATGGCCGAACTTGAGTTTGGAAACCTTTGCGCCGAGTGCGAGGCCGAGCAACTGGTTGCCGAGGCAGATGCCCATCAGCGGAACCTTGCCCAGGAGTTGCTTGACGACTGCCGCGACTTGCGGGAGGCTGTTCGGGTCGGCAGGGCCGTTCGAGAGGAACACACCGTCCGGATTCTTCGCCATAATTTGTTCGTAGGTGGCGTTGATCGGGAGTACTGTCACCTTCATGTTCTGTTCGGCGAGGTTCCTCAGAATGTTCGTCTTGATACCGAAATCGAGCGCGACAACGTTCAGGTCGCCTTCGGTGCTGAACTCGTAGCCGTTCGGGTCGCTCACCTTGCTCGCGTAGTCCTGACCGTCGAGGCCTTCCCATTCCTGCGCCTTCTTGATGGCGTCGGCTTCGCTCATCTTGGTGCCGTCTACGTGCAGGTAGGCCTTCTGTGCGCCATGGTCACGCAGGTGGATGGTGAGAGCGCGCGTGTCCACGCCCGCGATGCCCGGCTTCTTGTGGGCGAGCATGTAGTCGTGCAGGCTCTCTTCGCCAATCTCCTTGCTCACGTCGTCCAGCGAGTTCACGACGATGCCGTTCAGGAACACGTCGCGGGATTCGGACTTCTCGAGGTTTGCGGCGTATGCGCCGACTTCTGCCGTGGTGAACACCACGAACTGGCCCGCGTAGGAGGGGTCAGTCAAGATCTGCTTGTAGCCCGCCATGCCGGTGTTGAACACCGCTTCGCCGACGGTATCGGTTGCCTGCCCGAATGCATAACCCCTAAAGACGGTTCCATCCGCCAATGCCAAAAACGCCTTCTTCTCGCGTTTCGCTTTCCAGTTGAACATGTCTGTCATATATTACTCGCTATTAATTGAAAACCCAGATAAAAATAAAGGCAAAAGCCAGATGCTTTTGCCAGACGATTGAAAACTGTAGAGACAGGAATAAAGGTCGGATGCCCGGGGAGAGTCGCCAGGTTCCGTTGCGAGAGGCTTGCAACGGCGGTGCTCTTGTATGCCACGATGGGTTCCGATATGTAATACATCGGAACCTTAAACTAGCAATAAAAATTCACGTTGGGAAGGTGTAAAAAATGAAAAATTTTGCCGATTTTTGCCCGAAAACGCCAAATCTTTTACATTTTCTTTCCAAATTGCGAATGATTTTACATAAAATGTAAAATAGCGGTTTTCTTGATAGACCCGTCAAATTTGCTGACGAAAACAATCAAAAAATTCTGGAACGGATATATATTTTGCATATGAACTATTATTTTGCAATTTTATTCGTAATCCTGGCAGGTATTTTCTCTGCCTGCAGCAATGACACTGGCTACTCTTCCGAACCTCCGGACGAAGCGACTATAAAGCGCGGCGCCGATGTGGAAGCCATGATGAAGGTGATGAGTTCGGAAGCGAGCGTGTGCTTCTTTGTCGAGAACGTGGGGGAACAGGCTTGCCCCATACAGGGCGGCGTAAACGTATTCTTTAATGGCTGGGAAGATCGACACCATGTCGATACGGTTGCCGTAAGGACCTGGGTGACGGATATCTATTATGGACCGTTCTGGAAAAATGATACGGAGTGCGAACATTCCGACATAAAATTCTACTGGGATGGCGAACTGGCCGAGGTGTCGCGTGACAATCCACGTGAACTCCCTCTAGTCAAGGTTCCCGAAACCATCTATACGGAGGAACACGTACTCTCTGTCAAGATGGATTCTGCAAAGTGTGCAGGCATTTCTCATGATATCCGTTTTGTTCCCGGTACACCGTATTCCTCCTATATGACGGGCAAAGACGTAATGGGGAGGAGTGACGTGGGTAACAGAAAGTGCTCGGATTTTCTATATCAAACTCTCTACCCAGTTTTCCCTATTACTGGAGAGTTTCTGACTTCGGCGGCGTATGGGGATAGCCTTCAGTCGGCGTGCTACCTGCACAAGGGCGCGGATTCCGTCAGGCTGAAGATTGAGTTTGAGAACAAGGGACTTTCATCGCTTAATGCACCTTCACGTGCGTATGCGTATTTGAAGGCGGGGGACCTGAATGCATTTATGAAGATGGATACTGTGGCAACACTGAAGTGCGCATTAGTTTATCAGGAAGGAATGGTCCCGGCGCAGGTTGAAAACTTGGAGTACTCCGAAAAGGAAATTGTGTTCACGGAATGCCCCTGGCTTACGCTCGAAAGCGTGACCGTCGATGATTCGTTGCGCATTACGACGAGCGACCTTACGCCGCTATGGTTTTTCTATGGCTGGGTGAAGAACAACGGTACGTACACCTACTTTAAACTGGAACCGAATACGCGACCGAGCAGCGCCTACTCGCTGGAAGAAATCTGCGGTGAGGGCTGCATAGAGACATTTGACTCGATACAGGTTGTCGCTCATTTTAGAACCGCTCAGCCGATTGGCAGCGTAGAGGAAGATTCGGTTTTCCCGACGTACCTTGAGGTGCCGAGGGATACCGCCATTATCGACTCGATGATAAGGGCCTTTACGGACGACGAGGGCAATATCCTCCGGGCGTACAGGAGGCTCGATGCCAAGAGGATTGCTAATCCGTTAAAAAACTAGAATGAAAATCCCTCGGATTTCTCCGAGGGATTTCTCTTTATGAGGTTAGGAGTGTGGAGTACTACTAGATGAAGAAGTTTTAGTAGATGAACAGCATCTCGCGATATTTCGGAAGCGGCCACTTCTCGTCGGGCACGATGCTTTCGATCTTGTCCACGATGATGCGGAGGTTTGCCATTGCGTCGAGGATTGCCTCGTGCTTGTCGCCGAGAGCGGCTTCCATCTTGGCAACTGCTTCCTCGAGGGCCTTGAGCTTTTCACCGAGTTCACGGGCATAGCCGTCCACAGCGTAGAAGCCCTGAGTCTTGGCCATCTCGTTGGTCTTGAGTGCGTTGCTGTAGGCGCAGAGCACCTGCGGGAGAACCACGTTCTTCGCG
>CADCGB010000053.1 GCA_902800815.1 Fibrobacter succinogenes | reverse complement strand
CGGAGGTTGTTGACGGCTTCTTGGTTCGTAAGGTCGGTTTGCGCAAGTTCTGCGTCAAACGCCTGCTTCACATTGTTAATAGCTTCACTCATAGTGGCCACAAATGTAGAAATTTTTAGTCAAAGGGGGAGGTCTCCCCCTCGCTTCTGCCCCATGTCATCCCCGCGAAGGCGGGGATCTCCTTGTGGCATCCGCTACCCCCTCGCCTAGGGGGCCTGCCCCCTAAGACCCCCGAAAACTATTGCGGCCGAATCACTTTTTTTGATTTTTAAATTCTAGATACGTTTTCTCGCTCTCCTCAAGCTCTTTCTTGGTTAGGTCGTGGCGAATCCATCCCCGTGCTTCCCGTTTTTGCGGTAGTTCCAGTTCCAATGTCTTGTACATATCTTGGAGCAATGTTGTGACGTCACCATAGTCTGGTCCATCTTTATTGATGTTATACGAAAAAGTGATTGCGATGTAGGTAAACCATGCGTCTTTTATCATCTGTATCAACGGTTTATAGGGTTGAAGTTTCTTCAAGAAGGTTTCTCTATTATCATTCGGTTCTGCAATTTTATCTGGGTCCAAAACAATGACAATATCATTTGTATCATTTTTCGGTACATGACGGTATTTATGCAGTTCCTTAAGAACTTTATCGAATATGGATAAAGGGGCAACGACAATTTTATCGTCCCTGTGCTGTGTGAGCCTGTGCTTCAGATGGGGCGGCCATATCCCGCCTTCGCCGCGGCCAACGGCTGAATAGATTTCGCCGTTCTCATCGACAATCACGCTATCCAGCATGCCGTTCTTTTCGGAATAAAGCGCCCACACGATGCGTCCGGTATCATCTTCATTTTCTTTGTGAACAGAAATATAACGGCTTTCGTACAAATCAGGAGCGGCTCTGTAATAAAAAATTTCATAAAACCATCCGAATGCGCCTACTAGCAAATGGTCCTTTCTGATGTGCAGGTTTAGATTTAGCATTTGTTCTTCCGCCCAGCAGAGGGCTGAACAAGCCAAGGCCAACACCAGTATTTTTCTAGCACTTTTGAACATTGTTGTTTTTCTCTTTCCCTGTGAAATTCGTGCTCGTTATCTTGAATACGGTCACGGCGGCGGCCTGCGCGGGCGTGAATTCGAACTTGCGCGGATCAGTATGCATAGCCTGCGCGGAACTTGAACCGTGCGCGGCGCCTGCGGCTTGCAGTTCCATCAGGAGCGAGAGCCCGCGGCATTTCTCGGCGCTATCCTCGACGATTTCGGCCTTGCCCTGCCCGACAACGCTCGCGTAAAAGCGCCCGCTCTTGCAATAAACATCTTCGTGAATTTCGATGCGGTTCTCGACGCACATGCTAAATGCCACATTCGGATTTTTGCGGATGCAGTCGAGTTTCTTGCCAACATGCGCGCAATGGAAGTACAGTTCCAGAACACCGCCCTCCAGGCTATATCCGAATGACAGCGGAATCACGTAGGGCATGCCCGCATTCGCATCGTCCGCCATCGCAATGTGGCAGGTCGTGCATTGCTCGATAATCTTTGCGATATTCTCGTCGCCCAGAACTTCTCTATCCTTGCGCCTCATATTTAATTTGTCCTTTTTTTCTCTTTTGCAAATCTAAATTTTTTTCGGGATTCAGCTCCCGCATGAAAAATGTTTTTTACGTAAACTAACGCCTGAAATTTTTATCGGGATATTGCGTACCATGCGGAACAATTCTTCCCGATTTCTTGCGCTTCGTTGTTTTCTACATCAACAGAATATTGCTGCCCGCAGTAGCGTATTTGAAGGCCTCAATCTATATTAAGTAAAAAAGGAGTCAGATATGAAATCAGGGATTTTGGTGGTGTCCGCCATAGGCCTCGTGTTGGGTGTTGTGGCCTGTTCCGAAGATGCCGGCGTGAATCCGAATACGGACAACGGGGCGCTTTTCCCGTCGGATTTTTCTTCCAGCAGCGATTTCCTGGGGGCAGGTTTCCCCGGCGATGAACTTTCCAGTTCCAGCAACGACTTCATAGGCTTTGGCAACTCCAGTTCCGGCACTGGTCTTTCGAGTTCTAGCTACGTGAATCCCATACTTGCAGTTTCCAGTTCCAGTTTTGTATGGCCCGGTCGCATTGTCAGCAGTTCCAGCGTGATTCCCGGCGGCAACAATCCTGGCAACGAGAGCGGTGACGACGAGAACGACAACGAAGATTCTAGGACGTTGGATGGCTCGCAAATCCTCCTGAAGCTTGCGGGTACTTCGGCCACGGTCGAAAACAACAATGGCTGCGTCGAAGTTGCAGACAAGAGCGCGACCATCACGTGCCCGGGCGCCTACTACGTGACGGGCGAATCATCCGACTTCCAGGTGGTGGTGAACACGCCGGGTGCAGATAACGAGGGTAATACCGGCATCTACCTCCATAACGCGACCATCAAGAGTTCCAATTCTCCCATTCTCGTGAAGAATGCCGACAAGACGGTCATCCACCTGGTGAAGGGGACTACCAACGTGGTCGAAGACGGCAACGGGAATCACTTGTTCACGAAGGTCAACGGCGCGCAGGATACTTCGAAGGCTGCAATCTACTCCCGCGACGACTTGAACATCAAGGGAGCGGGCAAGCTGACCGTGAATGGCAATTTCAAGAACGGCATCCAGTCCAGCAATGACCTCAAAATCAAGAATGGTGACATTACCGTGGTCGCAGCCGACGACGGCATCAAGGGCAAGGGCAGCCTCCATATTTCCGGAGGAACCTTGAATATCACCGCCAAAGCGGGCGATGGCCTCGAAAGCGATGAGTGCGAAGAAAAGCCTGATGGCAGCTTCAAGGACACCGTGGCAAACAAGGGCTTTGTGAAAATTTCGGGTGGCGACATTACCATCAAGGGCCGCAAGAGCGGTATCAAGGCCGCCAACTACATTGACGTGAGCGATTCCACCGAACCTTCGGCCATCAAGATCGAATCTTCCAACAAGGGTATCTCCGCTGAAAAATTCCTCTACATCAACGGTGGTGCCATTGACGTGAAATCGGATTCTTCCGCCTTGCGCACCAACTGGCAAGTCTACATGAACGGCGGCGACGTGACCATTTCTACAAAGAAAAAAGGCATTCACGCCGATTCGGCCCTGTACCTGAGAGGCTCCACCATCAACATCGTCACGGCCTTCGAAGGCATAGAAGCATTCAAGATTTTCGCCGAAGGTGGCGTGACATCCGTGTTTGCGACCAACGACGGATGGAACGGCGGTGGTGGTCCCAAGAACAACAGCAGTTCCATGGCCATGTTCAGCGAGAGCAGCGGCTATATCACAATCAGTGGTGGCTACCACTACATCAGCGCCAAAGGCGACATGATCGACGTACTGGACGCAAATGGCACCGCAAAGATGACCGGTGGCGTGCTCATTCTCGAAATTACCGGCCAAAGCTACGAGAATCAGGGTGGCATGGGCATGGGTATGGGCATGGGCTGGGGCCCTGGCGGTCAGCAGGGCGGAAACTGCGGAGCCTACAACTTTGCCGGAGGCCTTATCGACACCGATGACGGATTTTCCATTACCGGTGGCGTGCTCCTTGCTTTCGGCAACTTTTCTACCGATACTCCCAGCTGCGCAAACCAGACCTACAACAACAGCAACTACTACGGTTCCAGCAAGGCGGCGTTCAAACCCACCTATCAGGGCAATTACATCCTTTACGGTGGCGAAGTGAATTCTGTCAGCCAGGTAAATACTGCCGGCATGCAGGAACTCAAGTTCCCCAATGGCGTGAGCTACATGTACAAGTAAGTTTATTGCTTGACGGGCAAATGCATTATCATGGGCCGGTTCTTGCCGGCCTCTGTTTTATGTATCGTGAGCTTGCCGGTGCTATCGTAGCTGAACTGTTCGCCGACGCGTTCGCCATTCACGTAGGTGAGGCTGTCTCGCAGTATTCCGCTTGGGTACCAGTTGCGCCATATGCCGTGGCGTTTGGAACCGTCTAGGTTTCTCTGCCAAAAGCCCTCGCTCGCCATTCTGCCGCCCATACTGTCGGGGTAGAAGCTGCGGCTCACGCGAAGAGTCGGGTCTCCGTAATTTGTCGGAGGATCATCGTATGCCCAGAATTCTTCGTACAAAAGAACATGCCCTGCCTTGATGTAACGTAACGATGCCGGGTACTTTCCTATGCTCAGCTTATACGCATCCTTGAAGCTCAATGTGCTGCTGTCTAGTGTCCCGCTTGGGTTTGCCGAACGGACAAACGAAGTTTCTGCACAGAAAAGTGTAGATGAGGTGTCACATGTTCCGTAGGCGATGCCTGAGCTTTCTACAGGCCCATCTGTTTCTTCGGTAATGAAGATGCTTTCGCGCACAACATTGTTTTGCTCGTCGAACCATTGTATCTTTTCGCGCCCCTTGAACGGGTCGGACGTGATTTTTTTAAGAAGGGATCCATCGGCCCTGTATGTGGTATGTGGGTCAAAGAGAATGTCGTTGTCCGCAAGCCCTTCTTCCTTGATTTGTGCCTGCTCGCAGTTCCCTGCTGCGGAATCGGAGGGTCCGTACGATTCGTAGTATTTCTTCCATTCGCCGACCAGTAGGCCGTTTTCGCAACTGAAGTATTCTAGAATCTTGCAATTCCTTCCGTAGCGCTTAATGTATCCATGCTCTTCGTGACAGTTGTTTTCTTCCGCAAGGACTCCGTTATCGTGCCATTTTTTCAATACACCGACGGTGTCCCCGTTATCGTTATAATGTTCCTCGGAAGCCTTGTTCCCGTTGAAGTGCCAACTTTCCCAGTCGCCCACGGGGTGGTCGTCCTTGTAGTGTCGCACGGCTTCCTTGCGGCGGGAGTTCAGCCGTTCTACGAAGTAACTTGTCCAAGTCCCTTCGCGCTTGCCGTTCTTGTATTCCCCGTCGAGCGCCACGTCTCCGAGCACGGTCCAGCGCTTGATTTTCCCGTGCGGTACGCTGTCCTTGTACTGGATTTCGAATTCCTTGATGCCGTTGTCGTACCACTCGTTGCGCTTGAGGATTTCGCCGTCGGGGTACACCCACACGGAGGTTTTCTTCGTGCCGTTCACGTGTTTTTCGATGACCTGTTCCTCGGCATGCTCAATGGTGCAACCATAAAGCCCGCCGCAGATGCTCAAAAGCGGCAAAAAGGTCAAAAATGTCGAAAAAATCTTCCCGCGCATGCCAATCAAAGTAGAAAAAAGGTAATTTCTTAGTGTGGAAGATACAAAAAACAGGTCTATTGCCGATACCTTCAACGCGAAGCTCAAGACTCCGTGGGTTTGGCTGATTATCCTGCTCACGCTCGGGCTCACCGCGCTCTTCTATTTTTCGCAGAAGCCGGGCGTTATCGTCTATTCGCGCTACATCAAGTCGCTTTCTGACTACCAGCTGATGGACATGGAACTCATGAAGTCCATGAGCGTGGTCCGTTGCGGGTACACGAAAGATTCCGTGAAGGTGCTTTCGCAGTCCATGTCGCTGCGTGAACTCGCAGTCTCGTTCGCGCGGGAGATGGATGAATTCTCTTCGCGGGGTATCGTGGCACCTCCTCCGTATTCCGTTCACGAGTTTGAGCGTCGCGTGCTTTCGAAGGTGGCCGGTGTCCGCCGTTACCTGTCTGTCCGTCGTGCGTGGTTCGAAACCTACGACAAGGTTTACGCCGATGTGGTCTTTTTGCCCGATAACGTTGCGTACCCGCTGCTTGCAACGCTCGACTCGGCGCGGTTCGGGTTCCCGGTTGCGCTCCCGCAGGGTCTTGACGTTCCCGATTCGCTCGCCCTTCGCGTCAAGAGCCTTTTGGACGAGAACGTGGAGCACTCTATTGCCTGGAACCGCCTCGACAACCACGAGACTGTGCTTGCGGGCGAGGACCTTATACAGTATTTCCAGCAGGAGAGCCTGAACGAGATTGCCCTGAAGGCAAAAATCCCTCTCGTGTTCTATTTCCTCACGCTGGTGCTTTTACTCTCGACATTCTTTTTTATATTCAGGTCCAAAAACTAGTTTGTTATGGCTTTCTTCCACTCGCGCAAATACGTCTACTTTAACGCGGCACTCCTGTTCCTGCTGGTGATAGTGTGGTGCGTATCGAGTACGCAACTTGTGGTGCGCAGTTTTCGCGAGGAGCCGCACCTCTTTTATGGTACGCTGAGCCATGCCTCTATCCCGAGCCTCTTTGGCGGCACGAACATTCCGTTCTTGGACAAGACGTATTTCCAGATAAATGGCGACAAGAATGTCACATTCGTTCTTTACGCTACGGGCGAAATGAACGAGATCCTGTCGGAATGGTTTGACTTTGCCGATGTGGATGCGGCGACTGTCCCGCTCGAGATATGGGCTTCGCGTGTCAAGGACGACCTCTTCGTGGTGCAGTCCATCTCGACATCGGAAGGCGGACTGGAATGGGAGGAACTCGCCGACTATACGGTGGGGAACTTGCTTATCGTTGCGGGCATCGTCCTGTTCAGTTTTATCGGGATGGTCGTGTTTATTGTCCTGGGCATCAAGACGAAAATGCCGCGGGTACGGCACTAGGGCCATGCGTAAGTTTGCAGCGTTGGGCTTCGCCCTGTTGTTTTGCGCAAGCGTGTGGGCGGGTGGCAGGCCGGATTCTCTTACGGTTGTTTCCGTTGACCAGGAGAACAGGATGCTCGTCAAGAGCGCAACGGGCGTTTGGTGGCCCGAGAAGAAATCTCCGAAACAGGCTGCGAAGTCAAGTGTCGTCGTGTGGTTCCATGGCGGCATGACGAGCGGCAATTGCGAGAAGGGTTTTGTTGCCGGCGACGACTTTGCAAAACTTTTTCCGAACGTAATCGTGGTGAGTGTTTCGGCATGTAGGGACAGGCATTGGGCTACGGATGCTATGATGGCTGCGGTCGATGCAGCACTCGATTCTGTTGCTGCTCATCGCGGCACGCCGGTGGGTGAAGTCTCGCTGGTCGGTGTCTCGGACGGGGCGCTGGGCGTACTCGTTTATTCCATGCAGGGCAAGCGCCGCGTGAAGGACCGCCTGCTTGCAAGTTCGTTCGGCAAGTTGCTGGGCGAGGCACGCTTGCTTGCTGGGGCAAACTCCCGGATGCGCGAGGGCAGGTGGCGCTTTTTGCAGGGTGGCAACGACAGGCTTTTCCCGGCGGGGGAGGCCAGGCCTTGGATAGAGGAATTCTGCAGGGAGGTGCGGGCGGACTGCATGCTCCGGTTTGACCCTGCGGGCGAGCACGACTGGTCGTACTGGCGTGAAAAGCACCTCGACTGGATTCGGGAGGCGGCGCCTTCTGGCAAATAATTGCGCCTACCCCTTGACAAAACCGTGAAAAATTTCAAAATTTGGCTTACCCCCTTACCCCACGCGGATGTGGTGGAACTGGTAGACACGCTAGATTCAGGTTCTAGTGCCTGCAAGGGCATGAAGGTTCAAGTCCTTTCATCCGCACTGAAAACCCGCTGACCAAGGTCGGCGGGCTTTTCTTTTTGTCATTGCGAGACCGAAGGTCGCTGCAATCACTAACCAGCATTGCCTTCCTAGATGCGCATCTAATTCTATATTCTGCCGTATGGAAGACTTCCTGACCGAAATCCCCGATACCCCTATCGAAGGCGAGCGCGTTACGCTCCGCCTGCTGCACGGCCCCGATGCGCCTGCGCTCTACTCCGTGATAGACGGTAGCCGCGAATTCCTTGCCCGCCACCTGCCGTGGCCCGCGGAATGCGACAGTGTCGAGGATGTCGAGTCCCGCATCGACACGTGGGAACTGCAGGCTGACATGGCGAACGGTGCCTGCTGGGGAATTTTTGAGGGCGCGCAACTCGCCGGTGTCATCATTCTCGGCTGGATCCAAGCGGTCCACCTTTCTGCAAACATAAGTTACTGGCTCGGCGAAAAGTTTACCCACAGGGGCCTTGCGACCGAATCCCTGAGGCTCCTCTCGCACTTTGCGTTTACGGAACTCGGCCTCAACCGGCTCGAAATTTCGGCGTCTGTAACCAACAAGGCTAGTCAGTCCGTCGCCACCCGCGCTGGGTTCCGCGAAGAGGGCATTTCTCGCGAATTTGAGCGAATTAACGGGAAATTCGTGGACCACGTGCGCTTTGCGCGCCTTGCCCGCGACCCCGAAAATTGAGCGAATTTGGGCACAGCTGTATCCAGAATGGTTTCTAGGGTAAACACGAAAGTGTAAATTTTTTTGTTCTTTAAACTTACATTCTGCTATCTTATTAGCATGGACAATGGAGAGAAAATAATCTTAACTGAACCGGATGTGCTGCAGTACACCAACTTTCGTGTGTATCTCCGTGATTACTACGAATACAAGAAGAAGACGCAGCCCTCTTTCAGTTTGCGGTTCTTCGCCGAGAAGGCGGGGCTTTCGAGCCACGCCCACCTGAAGCTTACTATCGACGGTAAGCGCAATATCACGAAGGGCACCGTACTGAAGCTCATCCAGGGTTTAGGGCTCGAAAAGCAGCGTGCTGCCTATTTCGAGAGTCTGGTGTTCTTTAACCAGGCGCAAAGTGATGCTGAAAAGCAGATCTACTACGCGCAGCTCCTCAAGGCGAGCCCGCGTTCCAAGCTGCACAAGATGGACAAGGCGCAGTTCCGTATCTTTAGGGAATGGCACCACTCCGTCATTCTCGAGATGGTGGCCCTCAAGGGTTTCCGCCCGATTCCCGACTGGGTGAGCCGTAAGCTCCGCGGGATGGTCACGCCCTCTCAGGTGCAGGAATCCTTCGACCTCCTTATGGAGCTCGGCCTTCTGGTCAAGACGGCCAACGGTTACCGCCAGCGCGATCCGCTACTCACGACCGAAGATGAAGTGCAAGATATGATGGTGAAGCTCTATCACCAGCAGATGCTGCGTATTTCCGCGAACATGATGAACGAACTTCCGAGTGCGGAACGCGACATATCTGCTCTAACGTTCAGTATCAAGCGTGAAGATTTCCCCAATTTGAAAAAACATATCCAACTCATGCGCAAAGAACTACTAGATTTCTCCGCAAAGCCTGGCGAAGCGGATGATGTAGTTCAGGTGAACATACAACTGTTTCCGCTCACTCGAGGAGTATAATGCGTCTTGTTTGGTCCATAGTTTGCTGCGTGCTGGGAATGCTTGCTGTCGTCGGATGTTCTTCCGGCGGCAATTCTGACCCTATTGCCGGTATCGAAATCGGCAACCCTGCACTGGCGCTCACTGCGGATTTCTCTGTGGATTATTCCGAAATTGAAACGAACGCCCTCAAGAAGTCTGCTGCAAAGGATGAACCGATGCTGCTGGATTCGTTCTCGATGTCCCTGTTCGAGGTGCGTTCCTATTCCAGCTATTACGTGGCCGTTTCCGTCAATCCGACCGAGGGACTCCCGCTGTGGCCCGAAGAAGATGCTCCGGAAACATCGCTGTCGGTCTCGTTTACCGAAGGTTCCTCTGTCGTAGACCCGTTCAAGAACATCAACCTCGAGGACGAAGGCTACCTGAAGGAAATCGGCGTGTCGTTCAAGCCCGAGGCCGCGAACTCCGTGATTCGCGGACGCGTCATGATCGATAGCGAGTACGTGCCGTTCGAGTACGACCTGAACGGATACCAGAGGCTACAACTGCGTTACCACTTCTCGCAGATTGAACGCGTGTCCGATTCTGTTGCGAACCTGTCGGTCGTGTTCCATGTGCGCTACTTTGTGAAGAACATCGATTTCAGCAAGGCCACGATTGACGATGATGGCGTCATCTACCTCAATAATGCAAACAATGCCACAATTTGGAATGCCCTCAACAATAACTTCGTTTCGGCCTTCCGCCCGCTCCGCTATGACTACGTAGATGCTCAGGGCAATGCCGGTGAGGACTTTGTCAAGGATATCTGGGATGGTGTCGTGGGCGCCATGAGCGATAACACTATTGAAAACGGCAACTTCTCGAAGGGCATGGACCACTGGATATTCTTCACGCAGTTGAACGGCGAGGCCACCGCCAACGTTGTGGAAGAAAAGAGCGGGGACCACTACCTGAAGGTCGTGGTAACCAATGGTGGTACCAGGTCTTACAGCGTTCAGCTGATTCAGGAAGATGTTGCGCTTGTCGCTGGCAAAAAATACAAGTGCGTATTTACCATCTGGTCCGATGTCGAGGGCCAGATCACGGCGCGTATCGGTACTTACGATGACTACGAGACCGTGGGCTTCATGGAACACCCGATTGTGAAGACTACCGGCCAGTCGTTCGAGAAGGAATTCTCGCCGAGCGAAAGCACCCCGTTCGCCAGGTTCGAACTGAACCTCGGCAAGATGGAACGCACGTTCTACATCAAGGAAGTGAAGATCTACCGCCTTGAAAAGTAACCGAAAGTTTGGTGTATGAAAAAGCCGGCAGATATTTCTGCCGGCTTTTCTGTATATTCGGATAGGCTTGCTACATCTCTTCGAGTTCCTTGCCCTTCGTCTCCTTGATGAACTTTGCCACGAAGAAGATGCTGAAGATGGCGAAGAACGAATAGATGGCGTATGTCGGGCCCACGCCGATGCCGTCCTTGCCGGTGAGAACCGGGAACGTCCAGGTGACCACGAAGTTCGCGAACCACTGGGCAAGACCGCAGATTGCAATAGCGATGGTGCGGATGCGGTTGTTGAACATCTCGCCGAGCATCACCCACATGACCGGGCCCCACGTTGCCGCGAAGAAGGTAATGTAGAGGTTCGCTGCGATTAGGGCGATTACGGCCGCCGTTCCCGGAAGGCTTCCGTCAGCGCCTGCACTCATGAAGCAGACGGTAAGCGTGCTGAGTGTTACTGCCATGCCGATGCTACCGATAAGCAGGAGCGGCTTGCGGCCAATCTTGTCGATAAGTAGGATGGCGACCACGGTCATCACCAGGTTCACGGCGCTCGAAATCACGCTTGTGAGGAATGCATCGCTCTCGCCAAAGCCCACGCTCTGCCAGAGCATTGTCCCGTAGTAGAAAATCACGTTGATGCCCACCAGTTGCTGCAGTATTGCAAGCCCGAGGCCCGCCCATAGGATGGGAGAAATGCGTTCCCTGCCGTCAATGATTTCGAGCAGGTCGACAAACTTGGGCTGCTTCTTGTTCTTGAAGGAAGCCTGGATGGTTTCTACTTCCTTGTCGACGCCTTCGGAGTTGATTTTTGCAATCACATCCTTGGCCTGGTCGATAAATCCCTTGTGGATAAGGTAACGCGGCGATTCGGGGAGTTTCCACGCGGCGTAGCCGTAGAGTACCGCCGGGATGATTTCGACCCAGAACATGACCTGCCATGCCTTGATATTGCCGATAATCGCGTTGTTCGCGGACCCCGCGATGCGCACGATTACGTAGTTCGAAAGGAGCGCCACGAAAATGCCTATCACGATGGCGAACTGCTGCATGGAGCCTAGTCGCCCTCGCAAGTGGGCCGGTGCAGTCTCGGCAATGTAAATCGGGGCGATGATGCTAGCCATGCCGATACCAAAACCGCCAATGACGCGCCACAGGATAAAGTCGGACATTCCGAAGGGAATGCCGGAACCGATTGCGCTTATCAGAAACAGGTCCGAAGCAAAGAGCATGCAGCGCACGCGCCCGAAGGCGTCGGCAATCCGGCCCGCAAAGAATGCGCCGATGGCGGCGCTAATCAGTGCGAGCGAAACGGCCCAGGCGAGCTGATAGTCAGTCGCGTTGAAGTGCGCCTTGAGCGCGCCATTTGCCCCGTTGATGACGGATGAGTCGAAACCGAACAGGAATCCACCAATGGCGGCGGAAAGGGTTATTAGGACGATGTGGCCCATATGCGATTTTTCGTTTGACATGGAATCTCCTTATTTTGAAACGCCTAGAGTCTAAACTATTCGAATGTGGGTGAAAAAGCCACTTTGAAAAGAATAAATAGCGAAAAAAGATATTCCAAGTTGGAATAATTGGTCGCTTTTCTGGCTAGATTTCGATGTTTTCTTCGTCGCTCTTGATGAAGGAAACGAGCCGTTCGATGGTCCGCTCAAATTCACCCTTGATGGAGCATTCCCAGACGGTCGCTACGCGGTAACCTAGCAGCGAAAGTTTCCAGTTGGTCTTGATGTCGCGTACTATGTTGTTCGTAAACTTGTCGTCCCAGAAGGCACTGTTGCTCTTGGGGCGGCTCGTGAGCTTGCAGCCATGCTGGTGCCAGAAGCAACCATTTACAAACACGACCACATTGTACTTTAAAATGAACAGGTCGGGTGAGCCGGGGAGGTCACGCCTGTGCAGTCTGTAGCGGAATCCGGCTTGGAAGAGTGAGCGCCGTACAAGCATTTCGGGCCGGGTATCCTCGGAATGTACCGCCTGCATCATCTGCGAGCGGTTCATCGGGGTATGCTTTTTACGTTTCCGGGCCATAGTATGAAAGATAGGAAATTGGAATCATGAATGTTTTTTTCTATCTTTACGCGCGAAAATTTAGTGCCCGCAGCGCTGTGCCGCGGGGTTTGAGGTAACCCATGTTCCGTGAAGTAAAGAAAGAAGAGACCTTCCCGCAGATTGAAGAGCGCGTGCTCGGATTGTGGGACAAGGACGATAGTTTCAAGAAGTCGCTTGACAGCCGTCCGGAAACCGAACCGTACACTTTCTACGATGGCCCTCCGTTTGCAACGGGCCTCCCGCACTACGGTCACTTGCTCGCCGGTACCATCAAGGACATCGTTCCGCGTTACTGGACCATGAAGGGCAAGAAGGTTCCGCGCGGTTTCGGTTGGGACTGCCACGGCCTTCCGATTGAATCTCTCGTGCAGAACGAGCTCGGTCTCGCTGGCGTTGCCGAAATCCAGAAGCTCGGTGTCGATAAGTTCAACGAAACCTGCCGCGGCAAGGTGCTCAAGTACACCAGCGAATGGAAGAAGACCGTGCGCCGCATGGGTCGCTGGGTGGACTTCGACAAGGGCTACAAGACCATGGACAAGAACTTCATGGAATCTGTGTGGTGGGTGTTCAAGCAGTGCTTCGACAAGGGCCTCATC
>CADCGB010000052.1 GCA_902800815.1 Fibrobacter succinogenes | reverse complement strand
GATGGTGATGTTGTTCACGCCAGCGCCGGCGCGGGCGACAGCCAGCAGGCCGTCAAAGTTGTCGGTATCAACCTGGGCGGAACGCACCAAGATGGCATCCGGCTTCTCGACGGAGTCGGAAACCTGGTAGAACGAGCCAAACAGGCTCAAGCCTTTCTTGGAAATGTTGTTCATCGTCTTAATAGTTGCCATTTTTATGTCCTTTGTTAATGTTTAAAATCTTGAGGGGCGCGTTACGGATCAATCCAGCGACCACGCTCCTTAATCAAATTCACGAGTTCCTCGATGGCATCCTCTTCGGGGATGCTCTTCTTGACCGCCGTCTTGCCTTCAAACAAGGTAATGCGGCCGGGGCCACCGCCCACGTAGCCGAAGTCGGCGTCTGCCATTTCGCCCGGGCCGTTCACGATGCAGCCCATGATGCCGATGGAAATGTCCGAGAGGTGACCGAAGCGGGCCTTGATCTTGCCCATCACCTGCTGGATGTCGTACAAGGTACGTCCGCAACTCGGGCAGCTGATGAAGTTCGTCTTGCTGCGGCGGCAGTAGGCAGCCTGCAGAATATCGAATGCCAGGAGCACGCATTCCTTAGCGCCCTTGTAGCCGTCGATAACGACGGCATCGCCAAGACCGTCCGTCACGAGGCTTCCGATGTCGGCGGACACGCGGAGCGTTTCGGTTTCGTTGTCGTTAATCTTGGCGTAGAGCAGGATCGGGTCTTGGCGACCTGCAGCTTCCAAAGCTGCAGCAAGGGCGCGCACGCCGGAGACCATCTCGGCACCGGTATAGCAGAACACGGAACCTGCCGGTACCGCGCTCGGGTTCGCGGCGAAACCCGCGATGTCCATCGCGTCCTTGAATTCTACAACCGGCTTTTCAGAGAGGCTCGGCAGCGCGAATTCCGCGTTGCGGCGTTCCCCCGTAAGCGCAATCGCATCCGCTTTCACACCCACTTTCACCGGGTTGCCACCGCCAATTTCCACACCGGAAATCTTCACCACGTCGGTCGTACGGCGTTCGTAATGGTACGGGTCCTTCTCGAGGACAGGTACTTTGTATGCAGTCGGCGCGGAAGGCAATGCACATGCCTTGATAAGTTCCTGCGCAACCGGGACTTCGGCCACCGGATCTTCGGTGAGGGACACGCGGATCGTGTCGGCAAGGCCGTCAAGCAAAAGGGCTCCGATACCTGCCGCAGACTTGAGGCGTCCGTCGGCACCCGCGCCCGCTTCGGTAACGCCCACGTGGAACGGGTACGGCTTGAAGCCTTCCTGCTTGATGCGGGCGGCGAGCATGCGGTAGGCGGCAATCGCCACACGCGGGTTGCTGCTCTTGAGGCTCAAAACAACCTGGTCAAAATGTTCGGCCTCGCACACGGCCAGGTATTCCATGGCGCTTTCCACCATGCCTTCCACCGTGTCGCCGTAGCGGTAAATCATGCGGGCGGAGAGCGAACCGTGGTTCACGCCGATGCGGATGGCGCGTCCCAGGCGCTTGGCCTCCTGGACGAACGGCGTAAAGGCCTCCGCGACCTTCTCCTTGCCCTCGTCGAACGACTTGTCCGTTTGCTGGTCAAGCGTCAAAATTCCCGTATCCACGAAGTTGCCCGGATTGATGCGGACCTTCTCGACCCACTTGAGCGCCTCGAACGCGGCCTTCGGCTGGAAGTGGATGTCGGCGGAAACCGGCACGGTGCAGCCAGCAGCACGCACGCGCTTCATCACCTCTTCGAGGCCAGCGGCATCGGCAAAGGTCGGGGCGGTAATGCGAACCAGGCCACAGCCCACCTTGGCGAGCGCCAAAGTCTCGGCCACCGTCTTCTCGACGTCCTTGGGCTTGGTAGTGGTCATGGACTGAACTAAAATGGGGGCGTTGCCCCCTATCAAAGCCTCGCCAACGCGGACTTGTACAGTTTCCCTGCGGACGGCGTTAAAGCGGTCGGCAACATACGGGAATTCGCTAAACTTGGTCATGCCCCAAATTTAGCAATTTTTGTCCTTTTCGATGGACTCCCAGCCGGGGCTTGTCAGGTAATAATGTTCCAGTTTCTCGCGGCAGGCAACAAAGCAGTCCCTGAGCCTCGGGTCGAAATGCGTCCCCATGGAATTCATAATCAGGTTGTACGCTTCCTCGAACGACATCTGCTCCTTATAGCATCGCTTGCTCACCAGGGCGTCGTAGACATCCGCCACCGCCATCACGCGGGCCTCGAACGGGATATTCGCCCCAAAGAGCCCGTACGGGTAGCCACTCCCGTCAAAACGCTCGTGATGGAAGCACGCGACATTCTTCGCAATCTCCACAAAGAAGGGCGACTCGATTTCGGCAAGCAGGTTTTCCACGATGGCAGCACCCTTCTCGGCATGCGTCTTCATCACCTCGAACTCCTCGGGCGTAAAACTGCCGGGCTTGCGCAATATCTTGTCGTCAATCGCAATCTTCCCGAGGTCGTGCATAGGCGCCGCCGCAATCAGGGCGTCATAATATTCGCGGGTACGCCCAAACCCCTTGTCCTTCTGGAGTTCCTCGGCAAAAATCGCGACAATCCCGCTCGTGCGCATTATGTGGCCGCCCGTATTGCTGTCACGGCTTTCGACCATCTTCGCCATGCCCACAATCATCTGCTCCTGGATGGCGTGGATATGCCTGTCGTTATCCTTGATAACGTCCTTGAGTTTCGTATTGTGCGTATCAAGTTTCTTGATGTAGCGCTGGAGCGTCGTCTCGTCCTCGATACGGAACAGCACGATATGCGAGATCTTGTTGCGAGGCACCTTGCGGACGCATACCCGGTAATTACGCCGCCCGTAGGCAAAATAACTGTCACTCGGGCTATCCTTCCTCACAAACGAATCCATCAGGGACTTGAAATGCTTCGAAATCTCAAGGTCCTCAGGCATCGCCCTATCCACACGGAACTCCTTCAGTTCCGGGAAGTACTTGTAGGCGATATCGTTGCAGCCCAGGTAAATACCCTTGTCCGAGAACGCCACGTAGGCATTGCGGTTCTCCTCGTCAAGCGATTCAAGCACGGAATCCGAGATGTCGTTCATCCTTACGCGCAGGCATACAAAGAACAAGATGAACTCGTCAATCACGTACACGAGCGGCACCACCATCGTATCGCTCCCGACCTCCCTGGAAATGAGGAACGAGATGATGGAAATAAGCGTCATGAGCGCAACCGCAATCAGGTTCTTGTAACTTACGTTTATGCGCGTGCGGGCCGCATACGCAATAACCACGATGTTTGCAAGCGTGTAGCCCACCAGCACCAGGTTCCACATGAAGTGCCACGGGCCGTATTCGCAGGCGCAGTAGCCCACCCCGTACATGTGCATGTAGGTTACGGACTTGTAGTAGATGTCGCTATGCCCGATGGTGCAAGAAAGCAGCAGCACCGAAGTCGAAAGTAGCCCGAGCAGCAGCTTGGCCCAGTCCGGGAACCTGAATCGGCAGATGCGGACAATGATAAAGAACTCGAACATCGGCAGGAACACCGAGCCCAGGTAGCACGCCTTTGTCGCGATAATCACCGTCTCCGCCGATTCGGCAAGCGCACCGGCAAGGTAGCCGACGTTCGCCACGAGCACGGACGCAAATACAGAAGCGAAGTAGAAGTTCAACTGCTTGCGGTACAGGAGTACCAGCGCAAACAGGTTCAGGAACGAAACCACGCACATCAGCACCAGGAACGATATCACCAAGCTTTCCATACGCTAATGCTCCACCGTCCTGTAATACTCGCGAAGTTTCGGTTCGCAATCGATAAAGTACTTCTCGAGAACCGGGTCAAACTGCTTGCCCATGCCCGAAAGGATAATCTCCCCCGCACGGTCGTACGACATGCTGTCCTTGTAGCAACGGCTACTCACCAGCGCGTCGTACACGTCGGCAACCGCCATAATGCGGGCCTCCACCGGGATTTCCTCGCCCTTGAGGCCCTGCGGGTAGCCCGTACCGTCAAAGCGCTCGTGGTGGAAATTCGCCACGTTCTTCGAGAGCCGCACAAAGTACGGGTCCTCGATACCGGAAAGCAGGTTCTCGACAATCACGGCGCCCTTCTCGGCATGCGTCTTCATCTGCGCAAACTCGTCATCGGTAAAGCGCCCGGGCTTGCGGAGGATTTCGTCATCAATGGCAATCTTCCCGAGGTCGTGCATAGGTGCCGCCGAAATAAGCGCGTCATAGAAGGAATCCGTCTGCGAGTACGCCATGTCCTTGCGCATCTCTTCTGCAAGAATGCGGATAACCTGGCTCGTGCGCTTGATATGGCCGCCCGTATTGCCATCGCGGCTCTCGACCATGTTCGCCATGCCGACAATCATCTGCTCCTGGATGGCGCTCACCGCCTGGGCATTCTGCTCCACGACCTTCACCAGCTGGTTGTGGTCCTTGCCCAGCATATCGATGTACATCTGCACCTTCGTGTCGTCCTCGATGCGGAACAGGCATATCTTCGTCACGTTCCAGAGGGGGATCATGCGGGCGGAACACCTGAAATGGTTGTTCCCGTACCAGAACTTGAGGACACCATGCGACTTCATGCCCTCGGCCTGCTTCACGAGCGGGTTGAATACACCGCCCATCTCATGACTGTCCGGGATAACCATATCCACACGGCACTGGGCAAGTTTCGGGAAGAACTTGAGGGCAATCTTGTTGCAGCCCAGGTACTCGCCCGCAGGCGTGAACGAGACAAACGCGTTGCCGTTATCCTTCTCGAGCGACTGCATCACGCTACGTGCGATATCGTACCACTTCACGTTCAGGCTAATGTAGAGCAAGAATACCTGGTCAGCAAGGTACACGAAAGGCATGCAGAGCATGTCGTTTTCCATCTGTCGCGATATAAAGAACGAGGATACGGAAATGAGTTCCAGCAGGAACATCACGAGGATGTTCTTGAGCGAGACGAACCGGCGCATGTGGCAGGCGTAGACAATGACCCCGATATCGAGCACGGCGTACAGGATAATCATCACGTTGAACACGTCGTGGCCCCAGCCGTAAGTCGCCACGTAGTTGCCTGCCCCGCTCTGGACCACAAACTCGACCGTCTTGTAGTAGATGCCACTATAGCCCACCGTAAACGAGAGGAACAGGACAAAGCAGCTGAACGTAATCAGGAGGGTGCGCAGCACCGGGTGAATCCGCAGGCGGCAGACCTCGGCAAGCGTAAAGAACATGAGCATCGGCAGGAACGCCGACCCGAGGTAGTTTATCTTGTTCGAAAGGATGGCCCCGTCGACCGACTGCGAGAACCCCAGGAGCCAGTGCCCGAAACAGCTCACTACGATGGCGACGAACGTGAAGAACATGTAGTTGTTCTTCTGTTTACGGAATAGGACCAAAAAGACAGCGAAGTTCACTATCGAGAGAGTAAACGCCAATGTCAATAAAGCCTGTCCCATTACATTCCTTGTTATCAAAATATAACAAAAAAGAAGGTTTTTTCACTTTCGCGTGCATTTTTTCACACAAAAACGCAAAAAAGGTCTTCCACTTGCCCGAAAAAAAAGTTAAAATAAGGGTATAAGACGGAGCGTACTATGATCCCGAAGATATTTCATTATTGTTGGCTGTCCAATGAACCTTTTCCGGAAAAGGTTCAGAGGTGTATGGAATCTTGGGAAAAGTTTTTAGGCGACTACAACTGCATCTTCTGGGACTACCAGAAGGCCAAGGCGACAGGCATTCCCTGGATACTTGAAGCCATGGAGCAAGGGAACTGGGCCTTTGCCGCCGATGCAGTCCGCCTGTACGCACTCTACACCGAAGGCGGAATCTACCTGGATTCCGACGTGCAACTTTTAATGTCGCCGAACCACCTGCTCGACCGCAAGTACATTCTCGGGTACGAGAACGGTTCCAAGCGAATCGAGCCCTCGTTCCTGGGAGCCGAGAAGAACTCGCCCATCATCGGCGAGGCGCTCAAGTACTATACCGAAAGGCATTACGAATACAGCGAGGAAAAGGTGGAACAGCTCGTGCTCCCGCAGATCCTCGCGAACGCCTGTGACAAGTTCAGCGGGCTGGATATCCTCCCCGAATGGTACTTCTCGCCCAAGCGCTTTTTGGATGGTGCAATCAATACCGCCGACGAGACGGTTAGCATCCACCATTTCGGCAGCAACTGGCGCCCCGAGAACATCCGTATCGGCATGAAGCGCAGGCAGTACATCTTCAAGAAGTTCCCGCGCCCCATCGCGGAACTGCTCGCCGTCCCGACCACGTTCTGGTCCGACATGAAGGCCCAGGGAATCGGGGCTGCGTTCAAGCATCTTTTTTCTAAATAACAACTAGGGCGGGCTCCGCCCTCCCACCCCTATTGTCATCCCCGCGCAGGCGGGCGGACAGCACTTTGCACTTTTATACGATACTTGGCAACTTGTTGCCATAGTAGAGTTATCCTCTTTGGGGAAATGCTTAGTGCGCATGGCCACCAAGGTGGGGATCTTTTTTGTAGGTGAGGATCTTTCTTTATATACGAAAACGCCCGGCGGTTAGGCCGGGCGTCTTCAATTTCGTATAAACGAATTATGCTTCAGCCGGGGCTTCCGGAGCAGCGGGTGCTTCAGGAGCGGCTTCAGCGGCCGGAGCTTCAGCCGGGGCGGCCTTCGGAGGGAGCAGAGCCTTCATGGATAGCTTCACCTTGCCCTTCGGGTCAACACCGAGGCAGAGCACTTCGACTTCGTCACCGACATGAACAACGTCTTCGACCTTCTCGACGCGGTGGTCGGCAAGTTCGGAGATGTGCACGAGACCGTCGCGGCCCGGGAGAATCTCGACGAATGCACCAAACGGCTGGATCGTCTTGACCTTGCCCTTGTACTTGCGGCCCGGTTCGGGTTCGGCAGTGAGTTCTTCGATCATGCGGCGGCAGACTGCAGCGGCCTTGCCACTCGGGGCGGCAATGTCGATGTTGCCATCGTCGTCGATGTTGATCGTGCAACCCGTCTGAGACTGCATGCCCTTGATCACGGAGCCACCGGAACCGATGACGTCGCGGATCTTGTTGGTCGGGATGCGCATCTTGATCATGGTCGGAGCCTTCTCGGAAACCTTCGGACGCGGAGCGGCGAGGCCGAGTTCAGCCATCTTGCCGAGAATGTGCAGACGGCCCTGACGAGCCTGTTCCAGAGCTTCGCGCATGAGTTCCGGCGTAATGCCGCGGATCTTGATATCCATCTGGAAGGCAGTGATACCTTCGGCAGTACCCGTCACCTTGAAGTCCATATCGCCGAGGTGGTCTTCCGTACCGGTGATGTCGGTCAAGATCTTGATCTTGCCGCCTTCCTTCACGGAACCCTTTTCGGAGATGAGGCCCATGGCGACACCTGCGACCGGAGCCTTGATAGGAACGCCAGCGTCCATCAAGCTGAGGCAGCCACCGCAAACAGAGGCCATGGAAGAAGAACCGTTGGATTCCTGAATTTCGGAAACCACGCGGATGGTGTACGGGAAG
>CADCGB010000051.1 GCA_902800815.1 Fibrobacter succinogenes | reverse complement strand
GAGCATGCCCTTGGAGGGGCAGTAACCGTAGCTGCGGTTCGTCTTGGCGAGGTCCACGACGATATCCTTGATCCAGTCGGGAATCTGGCACTTCTTTTCGATCGGGTCGCCGATGTTTTCCCAGTGGATGGGGAGGCCGAGTGCCTTGAGCTGGTTTGCCTTCTTCACGATCTCGCGGATTTCGTAAGAGAGTTCCTTGGCACCTTCGCTCAATAGTCTTCTGCGCATTTTATGCTCCTGTATAGGTATCGAAAATTCTTTTTTTTGCAGTGTAATTATAGAATAATATCTATTTAAGAATTTCCGTTGTTCCTTATGGTTAATGGTTAAAAGGGGGTAATAAAAAAGAGCTGCCGTTTGCGGGGCTGCCCTTGAAACTTTTCATCTGGATTTTAGCGCTATGCTTTACAGATTTTGGTTTCTCTGGACAGCCCCATAATAGCTCGGGCTGCTGCCGGGCTTGCTGCAATCATCGCTGCTGCGAGGTTCTGTCCAAAGATTTTATTCATGGCTCTAAATATAGTTTTGGCTTTTGCAAAAGTCAAGAGTTTTTTACTTCTTGAACTTCTTCAAGATGGCTTCGGCCTTGCTGAACTGCTGCTTCACGGATTTGGGACCCGTACCGCCTTCGATGTTACGGCGGGACACGCTGTATTCGAAGGTAAGAGTCTTCTTCATCTGCTTCACGTTCGGGACGCCGGCGCTGGCCCAGGCCTCATCAGAGAGGTCCGTGAATTCGAGGCCTTGGCGGGCGGCTTCGCCGACCAGGCTACCGACCACGTGGTGGGCATCGCGGAACGGCACGCCAGATTCGACCAGAAGATCGGCGAGGTCGGTAGCCAGCAGCGCCGGCAGCATCTTCGCGTGCATCTTGTCGAAATTGAAGCGTGCACTTTCCAAAGCCTCTTTCATCACGCGGAGGATCACCTTCACGTTATGGACGGAGTCGAAAACCGGTTCCTTGTCTTCTTGCAGGTCGCGGCTGTAGCTGAGCGGGGCACCCTTCACCAGCGTGTAGAGGGCGCTGAAGTTACCGAGCATGCGGCCGGACTTTCCGCGGATGAGTTCCATGGAATCCGGGTTCTTCTTTTGCGGCATCATCGAGGAACCGCTGGAGAAGGCATCGTGCAGGGTGAGGTAGCCGAATTCGCTGGTACTCCAGTTCACAAAGTCTTCGGCGTAGCGGCTCATCGTGTTCGCGATAATCGCTAAATCGGCTTCAAATTCCAGCATCATGTCGCGATGGCTCACGGCGTCGATGCTGTTCGGGCTAACGCCGTTAAATCCGAGTTCCTTTGCCACCAAGGCGCGGTGGTACGGGAATGCAGAGCCTGCCATAGCGCCGCTACCGAGCGGAAGTTCGCTGTGCAGTTCCAGGAAGTTGTCGAGGCGCTTCACGTCGCGGCTCACGGCAAAGAACATGCTCATCAGGTAATGGCTGAAGTAAATCGGCTGTGCCTGCTGCAGGTGCGTGTAGCCCGGCATCATCTTGCCGAAGTATTTCTTGGCGAGGTCGAGAACCGTTTCCATCAAAGAAACTTCGAGGGCGCGGATTTCGGCAGCGCGGTGGCGCATATAAAGCTTGAAGTCCGTGCAGACCTGGTCGTTACGGCTGCGGCCCGTGTGAATCTTCTTGCCGAGGGCACCGATGCGTTCGGTAAGCACGCGTTCGACGGCCATGTGGATGTCTTCGTCGGATTCCTGCCACAGGTTCTTGCCGGCCTTGTAGTCCTTGAGGATGCTGGCCAAGCCGTCGCAAATCTTCTTGTAGTCGGCCTTGCTGAGCACGCCGGATTCCACCAAGCCCTTGCCGTGGCCGATGCTGCCTTCGATGTCTTCTTCGATGAGTTCGGCGTCGAATTGCAGGCTGAAGCTCAGGTCCACCATGCTCTGCGCCATGCCGCTAGCAAAACGGCCGGTCCACATGTTGGTCTGGGTGCCTTTCTTGGCTTTGTTTTCCGATTTCTTTGCGCTGGTCTTTGCCATCTTATATCCTTAAAAACTGTTACTTGTCGTTCTTTTCACGCTTGCTGGCGCATTCTTCGCAGGGGCAATGGAAGCAGTCGCCCGTTTCGGCGTAGTCCTTGCCGCTCCAGCAGTAGGTGCAGAGCTGGTCTTCGGGGAGCCCGATGGCGTGGATCACGTCGTCGATGCGCTGGAAGGCAAGCGTCGTCAGGTTCAGTTTCTTGCGGATATATTCGACCATGCCCTTGTAGGCTTCGCCATCCGGGTTGGTGTACTTCTCGATATCGGCTTTTTCGCCTTCCTGGTCGCGGATGTAGCGGCGCGTAATCAGGTCGTACTCGTTCTTGGAGCGCGAGAAGTTGATGAACTTGCAGGGGTAAACGAGCGGCGGGCATGCGATACGCATGTGCGTCTCTTTACAACCAAGTGAATAAAGTTTCAGGGCCTGCTTACCGAGCTGGGTACCGCGCACGATGGAGTCGTCGCAGAACACCAGGCGGCGGTCTTTGATGAGGCCCGGAATCGGGATGAGCTTCATGGAGGCCACGCGTTCACGCTGCTTCTGGTCTTGCGGCATGAAGGAGCGTGCCCATGTGGGCGTGTACTTCACGAACGGGCGTGCGAATTTGATGCCGGCCTCGTGTGCGTAGCCGAGCGCGTGCGACGTACCGGAATCCGGGATACCGCAGGCGGCGTCCGCTTCGGTCGGGGTGCGCTTCGCAAGCGCGGAACCGCAGCGGTAGCGGGTCATTTCTACGTTGCGGCCTTCGTAACTCGATGCGGGGTAGCCGTAGTAGACCCAGAGGAACGAGCAGATGGCCATCTTCTTGCCGGGTTCAACGAGCGTCTTGTCGCCATCGGGAGTGAGTTCCGCGATTTCGCCCGGGCCGAGGTCACGCACGTAGTCGAAACCGAGGTTCTGGAGTGCGCAACTTTCCTGGACGGCAATCATCGCGCCATCCTTCTTGCCGAGAACAATGGGAGTGCGGCCCCAGCGGTCGCGGCTCGCGTAGAACTTGCCATTGCTGTCCATCAGGAGGATAGAGCAGCTGCCCTTCACCTTCTCGTGAACATACTTGAGGCCATCGACAATCGAGTCGCGGGTTGCGATAAGTGCGGAAACGACTTCGGTCGGACCGACCATGCCACTCGTGGTCGAGTACTGCAACTGCATGCAGTTGTTGCGGAAGAGTTCGTCCTTCAGTTCCTCGATGTTCGTGAGGAGGCCTACGGTAACGATTGCGAAGGTGCCGAGCTTGGAGGTCATGACGAGCGGCTGCGGGTCGGTGTCAGAGATGACGCCGATGCCCACCTTGCCGGAGAATGCGGCGAGGTCGTGCTCGAACTTGCTACGGAACGGCGTGTTCTGGATGTTGTGGATTGAACGGTGGAACTTGCCACTGCTGTTCAAGACCGCCATACCGCCGCGGTGTGTACCTAGATGTGAATGGTAGTCTGTCCCGAAAAAGAGGTCGCTTACGCAATCTTCCTTAGAAACAACACCACAAAAGCCGCCCATATAAATCTCCTTGAGAATGGCCTAAGTTTTACGAAGACAAAGATAAAAAAAATTTCGAGAAAAATTACGTGAGCAACAAAGCCCCTGTTATTAAACAGGGGCGGTTGCGAGAGCGAGTGAGGAACCGGAGGTTCTATACCCGAGACGACGAACGAGCGGTCTTATTATTCGCCGAGGCAGTTGTCCATTGCGGCGATAATCTTCTTTTTGTCCATGTGCTGGCCGATGAATACGAGACGGATGATGCGGTCGCCGTATTTCTCGTCCCATACCTTCACCAGGTCGGGGTTCTCACGCAGCAGGCGCTTCTGCTCATCTTCGCTCTCGCTGGCGAACCAGGGCCCGAAATTCTGGGCGGAAGCCTGTTTGCCGGCCTGCTCGAACAGGTAGCTGTTGTTGCGTTCGTCCTCGAACCACACGAGGCCCTTGGTGCGGATGATGCTCGTGGGATAGTTGTCCAGGAACGTCTCGAAGCGGTCGCGGACAAGCGGACGGCGGCGTTCGTACACGAACGTGCTTATGCCGTACTCGTCGCCATGCGGATGGTCCTTGTCGTGGTGGTGACCGCAGTGGCATACGCCGTGCTCGTGGTCGCAGTGGCTATGGTCTTCGTGTTCATGGTCGTGGTCATCATCGTCATCGTCGTGATGATGGTGATGCTCGTGCTCGTCATGGTCATCGTCATCGTGGTCGTGATGGTGGTGATGTTCATGCTCGTCGTGATCATCATCGTCGTGATCATCATCGTCGTCATCATCTTCCGGAGACGTTTCCTTCATGAGTTCCTTGGCCCAGGCGGCGGAGTTGCCGACCTTCTCGAAGTCGAACTGCTTGGTATCGAGGATGTCCTTCATCTCGACCTTGCCGTAGTTCGTCTCGATCATCTTGGCTTCGGGCTGCAGAGCGCGAACCACTGCCTTCACGTGTTCGAGGTCGTTCTTGCTGATGGAATCGACCTTGTTCATGATGATGGTGTTGCAGAACTCAATCTGCTGGATAAGGAGGTTCGCGATGTCTTCTTCTTCGAGGTTATTCGAAAGCAACTTCTGGCCACCGGCGAACTCGTCGGCGAGGCGGGCCACGTCTACCACGGAGACGATGTTGTCGAGGTGGCAGGCGAGGGGACGGCCGTCGCGGCTCTGCAGCTGGCTGCCCGCCATGCAGATGGTCTGCGCGATAGGCACGGGCTCGCAGATGCCGCTAGCCTCGATGAGGAGGTAGTCGAACTTGTTCATCTCGAGGAGTTCTGCAATCTGTTCCAGGAGGTCGGTCTTGAGGGAGCAGCAGATGCAACCGTTGGAGAGCGGCACAACCTTGCCGGAATCTTCCTTCGTGATGTTCCCGCCCTTCTCGATGAGCGTCTGGTCGATGTTCACTTCGCCGATGTCGTTCACGATGACGGCGACGTGGTAACCCTGCTGGTTGTTGAGGACAAAGTTCAGGAGGGTCGTCTTTCCGGCTCCGAGGTAACCGGTGAGCAGTGTTATAGGTACAGATTTCATTTTTGCATCCTTCGGATGAAAGTTCTTTTCTCAAAAAAACGCAGACTAATTTAGCCTGCGTAGTTCAATCGGAATGTCACCCTGGAGCCGTAGGCATTAGGGTCCAAGATGACTTTTTCCAGTTACAGTTCCGGCTTGTTGCCGGTGAGGCGCACGAAGATTTCTTCGTACTTCGCGAGCGTGTTCTTTACGACTTCGGCCGGGATTTCCGGACCCGGATAGGTCTTGCCCCAGTCGAGCGTTTCGAGCCAGTCGCGGACGTACTGCTTGTCGAAACTTTCCTGGTTCTTGCCCACCTGGTACTTGTCGGCCGGCCAGTAGCGGCTGGAGTCCGGCGTGAGCACTTCGTCGATCAGCACGGTTTCGCCGTCGATTTCTCCGAACTCGAACTTGGTGTCGGCGAGGATGATGCCCTTCTCGGCAGCGTAGTCGCGGGCCTTGGTGTAGATGTCGAGCGACATGCTCTTGAGCTCGGTGGCAACCTTTTCGCCAACGATGTCAAAGGTCTGTTCGAAGCTGATGTTCTCGTCGTGGCCCACGTCCGGCTTGGTGCTCGGCGTGTAGAGCGGAGTCTCGAGCTTCTGGCAGAGCTGCAGGTTGGAGGGGAGCACGTGACCGCAGATGCGGCCCGTCTTCTGGTAGTCCTTCCAGCCGGAACCCACGATGTAGCCGCGAACGATGCATTCCACGGAGTGGCGCTTGGCCTTCTTCACGATCATGGAACGGCCGCGTGGTTCTTCATGCCGAGGTGCTTGAACCAGAACAGCGAAAGCTGGTTGAGGATTTTGCCCTTACCAGGGATCGGGGTGGGGAGCACCACGTCAAAAGCGGAAAGACGGTCGCTGGCGACCATCAGGAAGCTGTCGCCCAGGTCGTACATGTCGCGTACTTTACCCTGGTGGAACAGCGGAACTTCGGTAATGGGGGTATCAAATTTAAGACTCATAGTGGCCTAAAATTTAGCAAAAGACGAGAGAAATGGCATTTTTTACTTGCGTTTGGGCTTGAAAAGTATATCTTTGGAATAGGAGTACTGGGATGATGAAAAGTCTCGTTACATTTTTTGTCTTGTTTTCGGTTCTGCTCATGGCGGGTGGGGCCATTGCGGCACCGTTTAACCCGGCTCCGCGGAAAATCGACAACGGGGGAGATTCGCTTACTGTTATTTTCGTGGGCGACGAGCGATTCTTCTATGTGACTACAGAATCGGGCGAACTGCTTGTGCAGGGGGAAGGCAATATATATTACTATGCCGACCAGGCCGGCCTTCCGACGAAGGTAAAGGCCCGCGATGATGTTGCCGGTAGCAGGGCTAGGGCGAGGCAACTCCGGCCGAGCGTGGACAGGTCTCGCCAGATGGAGGCCTACCGCAAGTTGCACCCGGCACGGGTAATGCCCGAGGATACCATAAAGGCGGAACGCGCCCCGTGGGTGCCGACTCGGGCGAAGCGTGCTCCGGATGCGGGCTCGCGTGCCATGCTCAAGATGGGTCCCCCTAACGGGCACGAGAAGGGCAAGAACCGTTTCCCCGTTTTTCTCGTGGAGTTTGGCAACAAGACGAACAGCGATTCGCTTTCTGTCTATAGTCTGCTGAATGCGGAGAACTACACGGCGGCGGGTAGCATCGGTTCGGTACGGGACTATTTTCGCGCACAGTCGTTTGACGTTTTCGAACCGAGTTTCGACCTCTACCTTGTGAAGGCCAATGTAAACCTGGCCGACTATATGAATAAGGAGTCCGAGTTTATCAAGGTGGCGATAGATGCGGTGCGGCAGAAGTATACGGATTTTGACGGTGGCCGCTACGATGCGAATAATGACGGCTATGTGGACATGCTTTGCGTGCTGTATGCGGGTGGAGATTTTACGTACAACAACAACTCGTTCGGCGGGTTCCATTACCAACTGCGGTACAAGAGCCGAGGGAATGTCGGTGTGCAGGATGCCGGTAGCAACAAGAAGTTTGACCGCTACCTAGTCCTTAGCCAGAAAGACTACCTGTTTGCCGCGTTCCTGCACGAGTTCAGCCACGGCATGGGACTCAAGGACCACTACTGCGTGCATTCCTGCAATAACGGCAGTGACTTTACCGATTCGCCGTACCAGGCGCCGGGCGTGCATTACTGGGACGTGATGGCGACGGGCATGTATGCGGAAAACAATAGCGGAAAGAACCCGCCCGGCTACAGCGCCTTCGAGCGTAACTTTATGGGCTGGCTGGACTACATTGAACTGGAAGAGTCTAGCGATGTTACCGTGATCCCGCCGTTGAATACGGAAAACGTTGCATACAAGGTTCGTGTCCCTTCGACCGAGAACGAGTGGTTCGTACTGGAGAACCGCCAGTTGACCGGCTGGGATGCGAAACTCCCGAACCACGGCCTGCTCGTATGGCATATCGACCACGATGAGGATGCCTGGTTCAACAATACGATGAACGATGACCCTGCGCACCAGCGTGTCGACGTGATAGAGGCGGGTACGGTCAAGGTCCCTAACTACAGCGGCGGGTTCAAGACCCGGTATTTCACGGATGACCCGTTCCCGGGATCGAGCAACGTGACCGAACAATCCAAGTTCCCGACATGGGTATCGTCGGTGCCGTTCGGCCTGTATTCCATTACCGAGAAGAATGGCATAGTCTGCCTTGCGACGCAGAAGGGTGTAAGCGTGGATAACTGCGTGTATAGCAATGAGCCGAGCAGCAGTTCGGAGGCGCGTTCGAGTAGTTCACACGCAAGATCAAGCAGCAGCGCGCATGCAAGGTCTAGCAGCAGTGCTCATGTTCGTTCTAGCAGCAGTTTAATCGGTTTCTCTAGCAGTTCGGACGCTATCGAAATATCCAGCAGTTCCGGGACGGCGATTGCATCGCCTGTGCCTGGTGCGGGAATGTTCCGCCTGCGCATAGTGGGTTCGCACCTGCATGTCGAGGCGCTGACGGCGGGTGAGAAGGTGCTCCAGGTGTTCGACCTGCAGGGGAACCTGCTTGTACGGGAGCGCTTTGCGGGCGAATCGTCGGAACTTGACCTGGCTCGCTTCGGGCGTGGCGCGCGGATCGTACGCGTGTCGGGTGCTGGCGTGTCGGCTGTCCGTGCAATTCACTTGAAATAAACGGTATTTATAAAGGCGGAGGGAGGTGTCTGACTTGCTCAGGCATGGCAAATCGTTTTTCGTATATAGAACAAGGTGTTGCATATGGACTAAATTTGTGATAAAAATTACAAAAACTGCTAAAAATCTTTAAAAAATTTAGATTTTGTTGCATAAAACTATTGACTTTTGAAAAATTTAGATTTATATTTAGGAGCGTAAGGCAAAATTTTAAAAGGAGAATTTTATGAAAAAGATGCTTCTCTGTGGCGCGGCCCTGTCGCTCATGCTGATGGCCTGCGATGACGAATCGTCATCTACGGCTCCCGTTACTGGCGGGGATGAAAGTTCTTCTGCAACGGAGATTTCTTCGGGTGCCGAAGATCCGACATCGAGTGCGGGCGCAGAATCGTCCGGCTCTCAGCCTGCATCCTCGGGCTCCCTGAATCCGGAATCTTCGAGCGGTACGGAAAATTCCTCTTCTTCTGTTACGGGTAACCCTGTGCAGAAGGTGAAGGTCAGTGGCAAGTGCATGGAATCCAAGGGAAATTCCAATGTTCCGGGTGGTGATGGCCTCGCGCTCCCGCCGCACGCCCTCATGGGGCAGGAAGATGGTTCAGACAAGGTGATTGTTGCCGTGGACCATGTGATGATGCCTGACTACCAGATTGGCGGTTTTGCCGGGATGGTCATTAATCCGGCGCTTCTCGATAGTATTGAGGTCACTGCGGTGGGCGATACCCTCTATGTGAAGCAGATTGTGGACGAGGCCAAGGCTGCGGATGGCTCCAAGTGCGTGACGGAATTCCATTTCGTGATGAAGGATGAGCCCGCCTTTACGAACGCCACCTTTATAGTCGTGGAAGGGATTATTCGCTCGACCATCGACAAGGAATCCTATGTAGCCTCTTCGTCGTCCAGCGTGACGTCGCCGAGTTCTTCGTCGGTTTTTAGCGGGAGTGTCGCAGTTCCGGTGCACAATATCTCGCTTGAATGCTTGCCGAACCATGATTTTGACGGGAACTCGGCCCAGTGCGAGGCGGAACCTTACCCCTACATGAGTTCCATCGCTAGGCTTGACGGGCTCGCAAAACTCACCATCATCAATGCGAACCTGAACCTGCCTTGTGGTCTAAATGAGGATTCTGTGGACTCTGTGATAACGGAAGTCAAGAAGGCTATGGCTCGTACCGGTGCAAACCTTATCAACGATACGCTCTTCGTGAATATCGACCGCACTAAGGGTGTGGAATATACGTGTGGCTGTAATGCACGAGTGGAGTTCCTGTTCGACAGGAAATATGAAGGTTTCGGCTATACCGCCTTTGACAACAACGGCCCGACGGAAGTTATCGATGCTGCAAAGAATCGCCCGCGCCAGATTGTCGAGGAGGCTACAGCCCAGTGTCTCAACTCGAACAACGGGGACGACCCGATGGTGGATGGCGGTTCAGATTACGGCCCGCGTGCAGGTGACGGCGCGCTTCCTCCGGTGGCCCGCATGTATGAATTGGGAAACAAGGCGGAGATTGTCATTGAGACGGTCCAGATGAATTGTGCCGTGCAAATTGAAAACATCGATGTTTCCGTTGGGGGCGATACCCTCTATGTGAAGCCGAACATTGACGAATCTGCCCCGCAAGCCAATTGCATTTGCCCGACGCAACTCGACTTCTATATCGAAGCGGAGGAGGCCTTTAGGAATGCGACGCTCCTCGTGTTCGACTACGGCTGGAACACTAACCCGAGCAACAAGATGCCTATTGTAAAGGAAACTCACGTCACGCCGGCGAACTAGTCCGAAAGAATCTCCTTGGAATGACAAAAAGGGTGTCCCGCTTGGGACACCTCCTTTTTTTACTGTTAGACTGTTTTTAACGCAAATTTTGCGTAAAATGATTAAATTTTAGGGAAAATGTGAGGTTTTGTTGAAAAAATCGGTAGGAAAATGTGTATTTTTGTGTAAAAAGTGAGCAGGAAAACGTGTTTGAGAGAAAAATAGACAAAATTTTGGAAGATTGGATTGGCGAGCCCCATCATAAGCCGATAGTTGTGAAAGGCATCCGTCAGTGTGGCAAGACAAGCAGCGTGATGGATTTCGCCACGCGGCATTTTAAGCATGTTGTATATCTGGATTTTCGCATGCATCCCGATTACAAAAAATTCTTTGTTCCCGACATTTCCGTCTCGTCAATTATCATGCGAATTTCTGCGGCGATTCCCGCAGCAGAAATCGAACCTCACGAAACGTGTTTTGTTTTCGATGAAATACAGGATTGTCCCCTAGCCCGTAGTTCTCTCAAATACTTTTTCCTTGATGGACGATTTGAAGTCATGTGTACCGGTTCGCTTCTTGGCGTTCATGGGTACAAGACAAAAGAACAGAAAGATGAACCAGAAGCTTCCATCCCAGTTGGCTTTGAACATATCGTCGAAATGTACCCCATGGATTTTGAGGAGTGGCTCTGGGCAAACGGAATCAAGCTGATGCATTTCGATTATCTAAACGAATGCTTGCAAAAAGAGACCCCCGTTGATCCTGCACTGCATGATCGTTTTCGCGAGTTGCTTCACCAGTATGTAGTTGTTGGCGGCATGCCTGAAGTCGTAACAACTTTTATAGAGACGGGGCACGTGGGTAAAGTGCTGACGGTCCAAAAGCGGATTGTAGATGAATATAAAGCCGACATGGTGAAGTATGCTGCGCCTGCTGACAAGGCGCACATCCGCGAATGCTTTGAATCCATCCCGGCACAACTTGCTCGTGAATACAAGAAGTTCTCGTACAATATTGTGCGAAAAGGAGGCCGTGGACGAGATTATGCCGGAAGCCTGCAATGGATTGAGGATGCGGGAATCGTTCGCCGATGCTATAACATCGAGAAAACAGAACTGCCTCTGGATGGCAACAAGATTCAGAGCGAGTTTAAAGTCTATATGTCCGACATCGGCTTGCTCGTTTCTATGCTCGAAGACGGGACCCAGTCTAACATCCTAAGTGGGGACCTTCTTGGCTACAAGGGAGCGATTTTCGAGAACCTTGTTGCTGATTTACTCGGTAAAATGGGTCGAAAGCTATACTACTATCACAAGGATAGTGGGGTTGAACTCGATTTTGTCATGCGTTACAAGGGCAAATGTACTCCTGTCGAATGCAAGGCTCAAACCGGAAATGCAAAGTCGCTAAAGACAGTTCTCAAGAATACGGAAAAATATCATGTAGAGCAGGCGATAAAACTTGGCGAATACAATATTGGGCGGAATGGATCTGTGCTTACGCTCCCCCTGTATATGGGATTTTTACTGACGCAACCTTAAATTGTTGTTCTTTATGAAAAAAATAATTTCTTTATTGCTGATTTGCCTTTCTTGTTCATTTGGGGAAGAAAACGGTTTAAAAAATTATTATGTTGCTCAAAAAGAGAAAAACATTGCGGTGAGGCAATCTTATAAAACAGTGAATCCGAGAAAAACTGTTGGCCGTAAGAAATGGTATGAAGTGGATTGGAATCAGGGTGTGAAACTTTGTCCTGAAAAGGATTTTAATACGGGAAATGGAACCTGGATTGTAAATGGAACTTCCCATGTTGATTCCTTAAATTGTGTTTATGTAGACGGCTCGCCTTATACTAGAAGTATTTTGGTCTTATTTGCTAGAAATAGAAATGACCTGAAAGATGCTGATTCAAGTTGGATTCTGGTAAATCAAACTATCATAGATCTCAAAGGGAAAGATTTTATTGTTTACAAGGGAATTGGACGCATTGACGATAGGTATGTAAAAGATACTTCCTACGCCGTCCGAATGGAATACGATTTGATCGTCGACAAAACGGAATTGCGAGTCCGAGATGCACTCTGGTTGCGCAAAGGGGAAAAAGTTAATGAAAAACAATCTGTTTTGGCTTTCAATAGTGATTATTATCCATCATCGGATTCCTTGGAAGTGTTGGATTATCCTTCTAAATATTATCAATATTATTTGGGTTTCCGTTCCAAAAAAGATGGGCTTGAAAGCTTCTTGAACTGCCCCAAACTCACTCAATGCTCCTACAACAAATTCGCCAATGGTTATAGACTTCCTTACTATGACGAATGGTATATTCTTCAAAACGCAGGGCGTTCAAAAGTTTTTTCTTGGGGAAATGAATTTGTTAAGGATTCTTTGAAAAAATATGCCGATATTCATTGCGCGGAAAATGTAGCTGGTCTTTATCCGGTAAAGCGGTATGCTCCAAATCAGTTTGGCTTGTATGATACTTATGGAAATGCTTATGAAACGTATTTTGCGCTTTATGATGATGGTGGCTATTTGGCGGTGAACCCCTGCAGTATATCAGGTTTCAAGAATCCCGGTAAAGCATGTCGTGAATTGCTTAGATACAAGTGTCTTCGTCGTAATACAATTGTTAACAATGGCTCCTTTAAGGAACCTGGATTTCAGGGCATGCGCATGGTTCGCGTGTTAGAATAAAGCATGTTTTTGCGGTATTGTAAAAAAGAGACCTGCGAAGCTGATCTCTTAAGGTTTATGGAGATTCCCGACCAAGTCGGGGATGACTGTTAGTACAGCAGAGCGAACACCATGCCGGGGCGGAAGTACTTGCCGGCGGTGTACTTGAGTGCCGTGCTGTGGAGCAGCATGAACAGGGCGCTTGCTTCAACCTTATTGGCCTTTGCGATGCTGCCGAATGCCTTCGTAAAGGCGGGCGACCTTTTCGCCGACCACGCCGTTAAAGAAGTCGATGACGGCGCTGCGGTTGAGTTCGGCGCCGGCCTTGTTCAAGAGAGCGGCAGTGCGGTCGCTCCATTCGATGTTCCAGCGGTCGAAGGCGGCCTTGTTATTCTTGAAGAAATCCTTTTCGGCGATGGCCTTGTCAGAATTGTGCAAAATATTTTTCTATTCTTTCAAAAAAGTTAGATTTAGTATAATGAGGCTGACGAACCTAGTCTATACCTTTGCCCTGGTTGTTACGGGAATGCTCGTGACCGGTTGCTATTTTGAAACCATAGACAATTTTCGCTTGGAAGTTTCCGAGGCACCCGAAGTATACGGTATAAACAGGAATCTGGATAAACATTCTGAAATTCATCGTTTTCATGGAAGAATCGGTATTGAGCCAGAGGAGTCTATCTACTTAGATATTCCTGAATGGACGGATTCTTTGAACAATCCTCAAGGAATGATAACGAAAGGTATATACGATTTCGGAGGGTTTCGTTTTGAGTGCGGCTGGGATGTGTTCTATAAATGGGATTTATTTGTTTTTGGGTTCGGAGCAACCATCAGCGACGACTTGCACCACCATGTTTCGTTAGGGATAAATACGAAATATTTTGAAATAGGTTTCTTTATGGGGTTTTTCCACCAGTATTCTCTCCTTTCTTACAAGGATAACGATTTTAAAAGAACAGACATTGTCAAGCACATTACTGAGACAAGTCTTTTTGAAGGTATGTATGTAGCTCTATTCTTCGGGGATATGTTCCTGAACTATAGTTTTAGTAAGTATACCCCAGGATTAAGATCTGCTGCAATAAGCAATCCTATTCCTTCGATCGGCACGCACTATATCACTCTCGGTTATCGGTTCAAGGACACCTATGAGATTGTGGGAGGAGCGATTATCTCCGTTGTTGAAGATAAACAACACACCGGTGCTGGTTTGAGTGTGAATTTTTATCCGTTTGAAATATAAGTCTCTCAATAAGCAGAATCTTTTATACTTAAAAAAAGCAAAAAAGACTTGTCTTAGACAGGTCTTTTGTATTAAATGAATGGAAATCCCCGCCGGAGTTTACCCCGTACTTGTTACGGGGCGGGGATGACATGACGCTACTACTTGTACAGCAAAGCGAACACCATACCAGGCCTAAAGTACTTACCGGCGGTGTACTTGAGTGCCGTGCTGTGGAGCAGCATGAACAGTGCGCTTGCTTCTACCTTATTGGCCTTCGCGATGCTGCCGAATGCCTTCGTAAAGGCGGGCAGGTTGCGCGGGAGCTTCGGGCTGATGCGGCTGTCGGCAAGGAGGGCGCCCTTCTTCAGGAGTTCCTTGTGCATCTTGTCGGCGGCGGTAGCGCTGAGGCCGAATGCCTTCACGAGTGCTTCCGGGTGCAGGCGGCAAGAACCGTTGAATCCTTCCGGTGCGGCAAACGGGATGCGGGCTTCTTCGTAGAGGTTGCGAATCATGGAATCACCCATGTCGGCAGCCTGCTTTTCGAGGCCGTGGTGCATCATGGCGCACATAATGCTGTACTGAATGCCAATCCACACGTCGTGTGCCTGGAAGTTGAATTCGTCGAGCGGGGAGCCGTCCTTACGCACGAGGTTTGCGGCTCCGATGAGCGGGCTGTTGGCCTTGTAGTTCGTGTTGAAAACGCGGAGCAGGTTGGCCTTCGCCTTCTTCTCGTCGCTAATCGGCTTGAGGCCGAGCAGGCGGAGGTAAGTGTCGGCGAGCATCGTGTCGGCAAACACGTCATCGCAGTCGTTGGCAATCTTTGCGTTCCAGCTGGCGGTAAAGGCATCCTTGCACTGGGCGGTGAGCCATGCCTTCTTGAGGCCGCGGAGTTCGTTCTTGGAAAGTTCCACGTCGCTCGGAATCTTGCCGGAGTTCAGCCATTCGTTGATGGCCTTGAGGGCGGCCTTCACGTTGGTGCCGTCGATAACGAGCGTTTCCTTGATGGCGTCGGCGAGCTGCGGGAGCTTGTCGGCCACAACGTCCTTTGCTTCCATCGGGGTCACGAAGAAGTGGTAGTAGCCTTCGGCTTCGTCCCACAGGGCTTCGTCGAATTCCTTATTGGCTGCGTCGGCCTTGGCGTTCCAGGTGTCGGCCTGAGCCTTATCGCCAAGGATTTCAGCAATCTTGGCCGCAGCGCGGAGGCCTGCAATCCAGAGGCTACCGCAGTACACGGAAATGCCGTGGCTGGAGAGGTTGTCGAATGTGTCGTCGGTACCGTGGGTGAGTGGGAAGTTTTCGCCCTCGTTCACCATCTTCTCGAGGTACTGCATGGCGGCGTAGACGGCTTCCTTGCAATCCTTCAGGTTTTCGATATCCTGCGTCTTCACGTAGTGGCGCAGCACCATCAGCACATACTTCGGAGCGAGATCCTTCCATTCCTTCACGTTGTGCCAGTCGTAGGCATCGGGTTCGGCATCGAAGGGGCTTCCGAGGTCGTGAATCACGGCGCCACGCACGGCGCGGGGGCCTTCAAGCTTCGGGTCCGGCAGGTCGGCGAACGGGTGGTTCACGTATTCGTGGTGGCGGCGACGGTTGTTGTTCACGGCGAGAATCGCATCACCAAAGCGCTTCATCACCACACCATCGAGGCGCGGCATCAGGGCCATCAGGCTGAAGCTGCCGTAGAAGTAAACGTC
>CADCGB010000050.1 GCA_902800815.1 Fibrobacter succinogenes | reverse complement strand
CTCTGCCGCTGTCAAGTACGGCCAGAAGGGCAACCTCGTGATGGGTGCAAACATCGCTGGCTTCCTCAAGGTTGCCGATGCCATGAAGTGGCAGGGTGCTGTGTAATTTCCGAAGGAAATTACCACTCTAAAAAGTCCTCGGTCTCGCAAGAGCCGGGGGCTTTTTGTATGTAGGGGAGGGGTATTCTAAGTTGGAATACTCGTCTTTGGAGCGGGTTTTTACTTACAAAATTGCTTTAATTCAATTGGGAATAATCTAAATTGCGGTTTTTGAGTTATTTTATGCACATTGGGTGTCATATAGATGAAACTTTTTGACGAACACAAAATCCTCCGTTTTGCGCTCCTGTTCGCGTGCTTTATGTTCGCGGCATTTGTGCCTGATATTCTGCATTTTTCTAAGCATGTGATTGCGTTTGTCCCTTATTTCATGGCAATCGTCTTTATTGCGTACCTTTCCTTGTTCTACACGTTCCCCACAGTAGGTAACCGTAAGAAGATGCGTACCGACGTGGAAATCCCGACGAAGGTGGATACCGAGCCCGTTCGCGACTTCCAGAAGGACCTGCACGAGCAGAGTGAACTCCACCAGATGATGATCGACGTGTCGCACGAGGGGTTCTGGACGTTCAATGTCTCGACGGGGAAGGTGTACTGGTCTAATCGTGTGGCGGAACTGATTGGCGCAAAGGAACTGCTGGAGGATTCGTTCTCGGCGCTCGAATCGTACGTGATGGAAAGCGATTGGGTCGCATTCAGGGAAAAATTCATGAAGGCGCTCGAGACGGGCGAGGACTTTTCCGAGGTGCTCCGGCTTTCTTCGCCGATGAAGGGCAAGCCTGAAGAGATTATGATTGCAGGGCGCCTGCAGATGGATGCCGAGAACAGGCCCATCCGCGTTATCGGTTCCATAACCGCAAGCGATACGTCTGCCATTGCCCGCGAAAAGTACTACTACGCCTACCAGGATGCGCTTACGGGCGTGTATAACCGCAAGTTCTTCCTCGAAAAACTTAAGGTCGACGTGGACATGGCCGCCCAGAAACCGGGCTACACCTTTGGCGTAGCGCTCCTGGATATCGACAGTTTCGGGGCGATAAACGCGTCCTATTCCATCAACTTTGGCGATAACGTCCTCCGCGTGGTGGCGGAGCGCATCAAGGCGACCTGCGGCAAGGACGATGTTCTGGCGCGTATCGGGCCGGACGTTTTCGCGGTTATCCTGCACGACATCCAGGGCACCGAGGTGCGTGAGGACCTGCTTTCGAAGGTAAAGTTGATTCACTCGAAAATTAAGGCGCCTATCCAGCTTGACGGTTGCGAACTCTTCGTGAGTGCATCGATGGCGGTTGTCCTGAATAGCGACGTGGACTGCGTCGAGGATGTCCTCGCGAGCGCGAACGCCGTGCTCCGTAACCTCAAGAAGAGCGGCCAGCACGGGGGTATCCAGTTCGTGACGGGCGGCATCCGCGAGAAGGCGATGAAGCTTTATAAGCTTGAGTACGAAATCCGCCGTGCCATCCAGGCCCAGGAATTCGTGCTGATGTACCAGCCCATCATCGATATCGGCGATGCGGACCGGATTGTCGGTTTTGAGGCGCTTGTCCGTTGGAACAATTCCGAGCATGGGATTGTCTCGCCGGCAGAATTTATCCCGCTGGCTGAGGAAACCGGCCTTATCGTGCCGATGGGTGCACTTATATTGAAGATGGCGTGCATCCAGACGAAAAAGTGGGTGGACATGGGGTACAAGGATATCCGTGTTGCAGTGAATTTCTCGGCGAAGCAGTTCGCGATGGAATCGATGGTCGAGGACGTGAAGCGCGTGCTTGCCGAGACGAACCTGAACCCGCGTAACCTGAAACTCGAGATTACCGAGTATACGGCGACATGCGAGGTGGAGAAGGCTGCCGACATCATGCGCAAACTTTCGTGCATGGGCGTGCAGATCTCTATCGACGACTTCGGTACGGGCTACAGCAGCCTTGCGTACCTCAAGCACCTGCCAGTGCATACGCTTAAGATGGACAAATCATTCGTGGACCACGTGGCCGATGACGAGGAAGATGCGGCATTCGCGAAGATGGTTATCGGGATAGCGAAGTCCCTGAATCTGGAGCTGATTGCCGAGGGCGTAGAAACTGAGGAACAGCTGGAATTCCTGCGGAGCGAGGGCTGCCGTAACATTCAGGGATTCTACTTTAGCGTTCCGCTTTCGCCCGAAGATGCGCTTAAGTACATGGAGGCGCACTACGCGGGTGGCGCGGTGCCTGCCGGTGCGCAGATAGCCTAGATTCCGTAACAGCGGCGCGTATTTTCGCGGACTTGCCTGTAGATTTCTTCTACGGGCTTTTCTTTTACTTCTGCGAGTTTATCTGCAATAAAGGGGATGTGGCCGGAGTGGCAGGGCTTGCCCCGGTACGGGATGGGCGCCATGTAGGGAGCGTCTGTTTCCAGGAGCATGCGGCTATCGGGTACGATGGCCGCTGCATCGCGAACGTTCTGTGCGTTCTTGAACGTGATGATGCCGGTAAACCCGATGTAGATGTTCGCGTCGAGGGCGAGGAGCGCTTCCGCGAATCCTGGCGTGCCGGTAAAGCAGTGCACGTGGATGTTTTTGTTGCGGAGGTCGGCGCCGCGCAGTACGGTGAGCGCGTCGTCGTCCGCTTCGCGCAGGTGGAGCACGATGGGTTTACCGCTTGTGAGTGCCAGTTGCAGGTGGCGCTCGAATAGGGCTATCTGCCGCGGGCGGGACTCCGGGTCGTAGTGGTAGTCGAGCCCGAACTCCCCGCAGGCGACACACTTGGGGTGCTTCAGGTATTCGAGCATGCGGGCTTCGTCTTCGGGAGTCTCGGTATCCACGTATTCCGGGTGGATTCCGTATGCGGCGTATACGTTGGGGTATTTTTCGGAGAGGTCGCGTGCGTATTCAAAATCCGCCGGGTCGCATGCCACGTGGATGAACGCCTCGGGGAGCGCCTGCCCGCTAGTTGCTGTTGCGGGGTCGCGCAGGCGGGCAAGTAGCGCGTCGAAGCTTTCTCCGGCGTGCCTTTCGTAGGAATCTATGTGGCAGTGCGTATCGACGAACATTATTGATACTTGACTTCAAGAATCTCGTACGTTATCGTGCCGCGGGGGGCCTGCACCTGCACGGTTTCGCCCTGCTTTTTGCCGACGAGGGCCTCGCCGATGGGCGACTTGAGGCTGATGCGGCCCTGCAGCGGGTCGATTTCCTTTTCGCCCACGATGCTGTAGGTCTTTTCGCGCTTTGTCTTCTTGTCGAGCAACTTCACGGTCGCGCCGAACCGGATGGAGCCGTCCTCGGGGGCGGATATCTCCACGATGTTCGCACCGTCGATGATGCGGTCGAGTTCACGCAGCCTGCGGTCGATTTCGCGCACGCGCATGCGTCCGTACGTGTAGGCGGCGTTCTCGCTGCGGTCGCCCTCGGCGGCGGCAGCCTGCACCTGGTTTATCATGGCGGGGCGCTCCACGTACTTGAGGTGTTCCCATTCCGCCTTGTACTTCTCGAATCCTTCCTTTGAAATAGCGTGCTTCATGCCGCAAAAATACAAAAAAACGCCGTTATTTTCGGCATGTGCGAAAAATCATGTTTCCCTTTGCAGGTGTGCCGATATTTTTCTATCTTTGTGCCCGCTTATGAAACTACGTCACCCACATGTCAGGCGCAATCCGGAATCCAAGTACAAGCGCCTGAGCCGAATCTACTACAACCGCATGTTCCCGCGCCGTCAGGATTCCCTCAAGGTCGCGTGGTCTGTGTTTATCGGCGTGTTTATCGGTGTCTGGCCCACGATTGGTTTTGCCATTATTCTGACAGTTGCCCTCTGTGCGCTGTTCCGCCTGCCCAAGGTCCCGGGTGTTGTGGCCGACTTCGTGGCAAACCCCGTGACCCAGTTCGGCATATTCTACCCCTCGGGCTACTATATCGGTTGCAAGATTGTCGACCCCGACCCGATCAAGTTCGACTTTCTGGGTGAATTCGAACGCATGTCCATCCGCAACTGCTTGGATATTGTCAAGAACCTCTGGGAAAACGCCGCAGGGCACCTGCTCGCGTTCATGATAGGCATTACCATCGTTGCCGCTATCACCGGATTCATTTTCTTCTTCATTGCGTATTTTGTAGTCAGCTACCGCAAGAAAAAGTGGATTGAAGGCAAGACCGGCTATATCCATAACCTCATTTCCGAGGATGAAGTTTTAATCAAGGAATCTCACAAAGGAAAGAAGCCCATGATGCACATCTATCCGTTCAAGGCCCTTCGCCCGGTGAACCCCGCCGAGGCCAAGGACATTTCCGCTCTCCCTTACGACGTGATGAACCGCGCCGAAGCCAAGGCCATGGCCGAAGGGCTCCCGCATTCCTACCTGCGCGTGACCCGCGCGGAACTGGAACTTGACGACAGCGTCGATGCGTACGATCCGAAGGTCTACGCGCATGCCCGGGCAAACCTCGACAAGATGATTGCCGAAGGCGTGATTGCGCACGACAAGAAGGATTGCCTGTACGTTTACCGCCAGACGATGAACGGCCGCGAACAGTACGGCCTTGTGTGCACCGTTCCTGCCGCCGACTACTTCAACGGCATCATCAAGAAGCACGAACTGACCCGCGCCGACAAGGAAGAAGACCGCCTGCGCCATGTGCTCGATACCAACGCCAATACCGGTCCGGTGTTCCTGACCTACCGCGACAATGGCCAGTTCGACCTGTTCGGTGCTGTTACCAAGCGCAAGCCTGTCTACGACTTCGTGAGCGATGGTGACGGCTTTGGCCACACGGTTTGGATTATCGACGACGACGCCGAGATTGCCGCCATCCGCAAGAGCTTTGAACAGATTCCGGTTAGCTACATCGCTGACGGTCACCACCGCAGTGCGGCCGGTGCCCGTGCCGCTAGCTACCGCGCCGAGCAGAACCCGAAGAACACGGGCGAGGAAGAGTACAACCGTTACCTCGCAATCCTGTTCCCGAGCACCCAGCTCAAGATTCTCGACTACAACCGCGTGCTGAAGGACCTGAACGGTCGTACTCCGGAACAACTCATGGAAGACCTGAAGCAGGTGTTCGATATCGAGCCGCTCGCCGAGATGCAGCACCCGGCCAAGCAGAACCAGGTGAATATGTACCTGCAGGGCAAGTGGTACGCCTGCACGTTCAAGGACAAGTTCCTCAAGAACCTGGGCCCGGTCGACAGCCTCGACGTGGCCTTGCTCCAGAAGCTCGTGCTGAAGCCGATTTTCGATATCGACGACCCGCGTACTTCGAAGCGCATTGACTTCGTGGGTGGTATCCGCGGTCTCGGTGAACTCGTGAAGCGCGTTGACAGCGGTGAATGCGCCTGCGCTTTTGCGATGTACCCGACGACTCTCGACCAGCTCATGAGCATTGCCGATGCGGGCGAGATCATGCCGCCGAAGAGCACCTGGTTCGAACCCAAGCTGCGCGACGGCCTGCTGGTCCACACGCTCGACTAATTAGGTATGTAAAAGACCCTGTCGGTTGTTCCGGCAGGGTTCTTTTTTTATCCCCGCCATGAGCAGGGATTCTTTATATTGCACGAAGTTCTTAGTTCACCTTGCGCATTACGCCGATGACGCGGCCCGCGATGGAGAAGTCGCTGCCCTTGTTCACGATGATGGGGCGGTACTTCGGGTTGGCGGGCTTGAGCTCAATGTGGTCGCTCTGCGGCTGGTAGTACTTGACGGTGGCCTCGTTGTTGACCTGTGCCACGATGATTTCGCCGCGTTCGGCAGAACGTTGCTGGCGAGCGAAGATCAGGTCGCCGTCGAAGATGCCGGCGTTAATCATGGAATCGCCCTTGACGCGCAGGGCGAATACGTCGGAACGGCAGGCGAGGAAGTCGCGGTCGATGGTAACCGTGCCCTCGAGGTTCTGCACCGCAAGGATAGGCGTACCTGCGGCGACGCGGCCGATGATAGGAATCTCGATGGTGTTGCTCGGTGCGGAATCGGCGGCGGAACCGTCAGTATCCACGATCTCAATGCCGCGGCTGAGGCGCGGGGAGCGGTTGATGTAGCCCTTCTTGATGAGGGCGGCGAGGATAGAGCGCACGCCGTTAGTCGAGGAAATCTCGAAATGGTTGCCGATTTCGCGGACCGTAGGCGGCATGTGGTTTTCCCTAGAATACTTCTTGATGTATTCGTAGATTTCTTCCTGACGGGTGGTCAGTTCTTTGCGCTTGCTGTTTTCCATTGTGAACCTCGCAATATAAATTATACTTCTTAAATATAATGCACAATTGGGCAAATGTCAATAGGTTCACTGCACAAAAATGCAACTTTTTACATTTCTCTTTGTGAAATGCGTGTGTTTTTACTATATTTGCGAGCACTCGGGGTGTAGCTCAGCCTGGTAGAGCGTCTGCTTTGGGAGCAGAATGTCGTCAGTTCGAATCTGGCTACCCCGATAAAATGGAGACCCCCTTGTGGGGTCTCCATTTTATCTTTAAGTAGCCAGAACGAACTGACCAGTTCGACAAAAACACCGGTGAGCAAAGCGAACGAAAAGGTGTTTTTGCGCTTGTTCCGAAGGAACAAGCCCGAAGGGCGGGGCGAAACGTAGTGCACGCACCGCAATCTGGCTACCCCGAGAAGCGGAAACGCTTATCTGGCTACGCCGAGAAGCGGAAAAAAGCTTTTGTTTCCCCAAAATCGATGATAGACAACTTAGTATTTTTTTATTATCTTTTACCTTCGTATATATTTTTTGCCTAAGGGCGAAATTTGGAATAGAAGGAAAAACTGAATGAAGATTGTATTGCCTGTCGCCGGAAATGGCTTGAGACTCCGTCCGTACACCGAGGATCGCCCCAAGTGCCTGCTGCCTTTGGCCGGTAAGACAATTATCGACTGGATTGTCGAAGACGCTTCGTGCCTCAAGCCTTCCGAGACGATTTTCATTACCGGCTACAAGGCCGAAAAGATGGACGAGTACCTCAAGACGAAGCCCGAATGGGGCGCCGTGCGTACCGTGGTGCAGTCCAACCCGCAGGGGCTGGGCGAGGCGGTAAGCCTTGCTCTCCCGTACGTGAACGACGACGAACCGCTCCTGATTATCCTTGGCGATACGCTTTTTGAAGCTGACCTGAACATCCTGAACGAAGCCCAGGAAAATATTCTCTACACCTACAAGGTCGAGGACCCGAAGCGCTTTGGCGTAGCCGTGGTAGGCGAGGATGGCCTGATTGACCGCCTGGTCGAGAAGCCGCAGGAATTCGTGAGCGACGAGGCCATCGTGGGCATTTACTACATCAAGGACGTGAAGGCGCTGAAGGCTGCCCTCAAGTACCTGATGGATAACGATATTCGCACCAAGAACGAGTTCCAGCTCACTGATGCGCTCGAGATGATGATCGAGCAGGGCTGCAAGTTCAAGACGGCTCCGGTCTCCCGCTGGCTCGACTGCGGGCTTGTGGAAACGCTCCTTGATACGAACGCGCATATCCTCAAGAGGAATGACAACTCCAAGGAAGTGAACATCCCGGGCGTGGAAATTATTCCGCCGTGCTATATCGGCAAGAATGCGAAGATTCACGGCTGCAAGATTGGCCCGTTTGTTGCAATCGGTGACGACTGCGAACTTTCCGGTGTCGAGATCCGCGACGCGATTGTCTGGAACGGCGTGAAGATTTCGAGCGGCATCGTGAAGAACGCCGTTGTGCACAAGTAGTACCTTGTAAATACGTGTTTTCGCCCCGCCTTGTGCGGGGTTTCTTTTTTGGGATAAAATGCCCCGTGCGGGGTGTTTTGGACCGCTTTTTTGCATGCGTAAAATTGGAATTTACCTTAAGTTACGTGGGGGGAGTTTTTTGGGGCATATATTTAGAGCGTATGGGAGAACGTTAACCAAAAAAGGAGTGAAAATGAACCTCAAGAAACTTGCTTTGGCCCTCTCCCTTACGGTGGCCTTCACTTACATGGGATGCGATGATTCCTCTACCGCGCCCGCAACCGGTGGCGACGATCAGCCGACGCTCTCGAGCGCATCGACCGGCGATGAAGGCGGCGAACCTGCCGCGTCCAGTGCTTCTACGGGCGATGAAGGTGGCGAACCGGCTGCAACATCCAGCGACGCCAAGGCGGAATCTACGGATTCGGGCGATGTTCCCCCGGCAAGTTCTGCCGATGCTGGCCCTGGCACGATTCCTGCATTTGACTCAACCTTCACGTTTGACAGCACGGCTTACGCTAGCGCGATGAAGTGCGACGAGGAAGGCGCTACCCAGGAACAGTACGGCATGACGATGACTTGCAAGGATGGCCAGTGGGCTGTTGATTCTGCCACCCTTGCTGACATGATGAAGTGCGATGCGGGCGAAACCATGGAACAGATGGGCATGGTGATGACTTGCAAGGATGGTCAGTGGGCCTACGATTCCACAGCGACTGCTGCTGCCAACAAGTGCGACGAGGAAGGTGCCACGAAGACCGAAACTATGTCGATGATGGGTTCGGACATAGAAATGAAGTACACCTGCAAGGACGGCAAATGGCAAATGGACATGAGTAGTTTCGGCGGTATGTTCGGTGGCGACAGCACCGGTGGATTCCCCGGAGGCGGCAATTTTAACTTCGGAGATTCCAGCTTCACGATGCCTGGCGGTGGCCAGGGTGGCTGGAACATGGGTGACAGCACCGCCTTCGGTGGTGGCAACTTTGGCGGAGGTAACTTCGGCGGAGGCAATTTCGGCGGTGGAGCCGGCGATGTCACTCCTCCGGTTGCAGAAGAATAATTTGTCCTAAATATTACAGATAAAGCCTCAGTCTTGCGACTGGGGCTTTTCTCGTTTTAAAAGGAGTGTGTGTTATGCCTTGATAATCGTGTCCTTCGCGAGGACGACGATGCCGGATTCGGTCACGTGGAAGAGTTTCTTGTCGCGTTCCAGGTCGTACCCAATCTGGAAGCCGGCAGGAATATGCAGGCCTTTCTCGACGATGGCGCGACGCACCTTCGCGCCCGGCCCGATGGTTACGTTCGGGAAGAGGATGGATTCCTCTACGAGGGCGTCCTTCTGGATGGTGACGCCGGGGGAGAGGATGCTCTTGACCACGGTGCCCCCGCCGATAATGCAGCCTGAAGAAACGATGGAGTCGATGGCCGCTCCCTGGTGGGCGTTGCCGTCACCGGCAAAGAACCTTGCAGGCGGCTGGTTCCAGTTGAACGTGCGGATGGGCCAGTAGTTGTTGTACAGGTCGAACGGCGGGTTTTCGGAGCAAAGGTCCATGTTCGCCTCGAAGAAGGCGTCGAGCGTTCCCACGTCGCGCCAGTAGCCCTTGGTGCTGGCCTGTTCGCCGCGCACGATGTTCGTGTTGAAGTCGTATACGTAGACGGGGTATTCCTTGTACAGGCTCGGGATGATGTGCTTGCCGAAGTCGGTCGCGCCGTTCTCGGCACCCTTCAAGAGTTCTCGCACCAGGAACTTGCTCGTGAAGATGTAGTTGCCCATGCTCGCGAGGCACCAGCCGGGATTGCCGGGCATTTCCTTCGGGTTCTTGGGCTTTTCCTCGAAACCGATCATGCGGTTGTCCTGGTCCACTTCGATAATGCCAAATTCGCTTGCTTCCGAAACGGGAACCGGGATTGCCGCGATAGTAAGCAGTGCCGCGCGGGAGAGGTGGAAATCAATCATCTGGTTGATGTCCATCTTGTAGATGTGGTCACCGCCGAAGATTGCCACGAGGTCCGGGCGTTCATCGGTAATCAGGTTGATGTTCTGGAAGATTGCGTCTGCGGTACCGCGGTACCATTCGTCGCCGGTACGCATCTGCGCAGGCACCAGGTCCACGTACTGGTCGAGGCTTGCGTTCAGGTTCCATGCGGCAGAAATGTGCTTGTTCAGGGAATCGCTCTTGAACTGCGTCAAAACCTTAATCTTGAAGATGCCGGAGTTGATGAAGTTATTGAGCACGAAGTCGATAATACGGTATGTACCGCCGAAGTGCACGGCGGGCTTGGCGCGGTCGCGGGTGAGGGGCTGCAGGCGGCTACCTTGTCCACCTGCCATAATCATGCAAAGTATGTTCTTCTGATGTTCCCTAGAATAAGACCAACTCATATAACCTCTTGTGGCGTTTCATTTTACGCATTACATGCCTAATCTATGTAATTTTTTTCGAAAATGTAAACATTTTATGGAAAAAATGAATTTTTTCGCAAAAAATGGGGGCTTTTCGGGGGCGCGTATACGCTAGTGGCTTTTTGGGGTTAAAATTGGCCGAACCGCGAGTGGTGGATGGCAGATTTTTTTTGTAAATTTTACCGCGTTCGAAAAAACTCGAAACTAAACGTTAAACCAAACAGGAGCTCATAATGAGTCTTACCCTTAACGATATCAAGCACCCGAAGATCAGTACTTGGGTGAATGAAATGATTGCCATGTGCGAACCGGACAACGTCGTTGTCGTTGACGGCTCCAAGGAAGAATACGATGCCCTTATGCAGAAGTGCGTCAAGGCTGGCCTCGCCACGAAGCTTGCCAAGAAGGAAAACTGCTACCTGTTCCGTTCTCTCCCGTCTGACGTGGCCCGCGTCGAATCCCGTACCTTCATTTCTTCCGTGAAGGAAGAAGATGCAGGTCCGACCAACCACTGGATTGACCCGTCTGAACTCAAGCAGACGATGCGTAAGCTCTATAAGGGTTGTATGCACGGCCGTACCATGTACGTGATTCCGTTCTGCATGGGCCCGCTCGGCTCCCCGATTTCCAAGAACGGTATCGAAGTCACGGACTCCGAATACGTTGTTCTCAACATGGACATCATGACTCGCGCCGGTAAGAAGGTTCTCGACATCTTCAATGCAGACGTGAACGCTGAATTCGTTCCGTGCCTCCACTCCGTT
>CADCGB010000049.1 GCA_902800815.1 Fibrobacter succinogenes | reverse complement strand
CAAGCGTGACGGTGGCGTTGACGTTCGCCGCATCGAAAACAAGCTCGGTATTCACGGAAGCCCGACTTGCGAACTTGTCTACAAGAACGCCAAGGCTGAGCTTTGCGGCCGCCGCAAGTTCGGTCTCATCAAGTACGTGATGGCCCTCATGAACGGCGCCCGTCTCGGCATTGCCGCACAGTCCGTGGGCATCAGCCAGATGGCCTACAACGAAGCTCTCGCCTATGCCAAGGACCGTAAGCAGTTCGCCCAGGCCATCGTGAACTTTCCGGCCGTCTACGAGATGATTTCCCACATCAAGGCTCGCCTTGATGCAGGCCGCGCCCTGTTGTACCTGACCGCCAGCTACGTGGACATCTACAAGGGCCTCGAAGACATCGAACGTGACCGCAAGCTCACCGACGAAGAAAAGGCTGAACTCAAGAAATACCAGAAGCTCGCTTCCGCATGCACTCCGCTCGCGAAGGGCATGAACTCCGAATACGCGAACATCAACAGCTACGACAGCATCCAGGTTCACGGCGGTTCGGGCTACATGCTCGAATACGCTTGCCAGCGCCTGTACCGCGATGCCCGTATCACTTCGATTTACGAAGGTACGACGCAGTTGCAGACGGTTGCGGCTCTCCCGCACGTGACCACCGGCACTTACAGCCAGATGCTCGAAGAATTCGAAGCTCAGGATGTGCGCCCGGAATACGAGAGCCTCAAGGCCCGCGCAAAGGCCATGGACGCGAAGTTCAACGAGGCTATCGAAACTGTGAAGGCCGCGAACAACAACGAGTTCACCGACCTCTGCAGCCGTCACTTGTACGAACTCGCCGCCAACTGCGTGATGAGCCAGTTGCTCCTCCGCGACGCCTCCAAGGCACCGGAACTGTTCGAAAAGAGCATGAAGGTGTACCTGAACCTCGCCGAAGCCGAAGTCGCGAAGCACTACAACTTCGTGAAGAGCCTCAGCGTGGAATCGCTGGAAAGCTATAAGCAGGCTTAAGCCTCGCTAACGCGATAAGAAATTGCCCCGGCTCTAACGAGTCGGGGTTTTATTTTTAATGCACGTTCATCTTTGAGAACAAATTAATAACCGCAACACCGGTAACAATCAGGAACAATCCAATGATGGCCGGGAGGTCGGGAGTCTGTTTAAAGAAGAAGATTCCGCTGACGGTAATAAGCGCAATCCCAAGCGCAGACCAGGTGGCATACGCGATGCCGATGGGGACCGTTCGCAGGCATAGGCTCAGCAGGTAGAGCGATGCCACGTAGCAGACCAGCGAAAAGATAGAAGGGACAACCTTCGTGAACTGTTCCGACATCTTGAGGAGCGTCGTGCCAGCGGCCTCCATGATAATTGCAAGGAATAGGAATAAATAGTTGACCATACGATTAATATACAAATTAACACGCCACTGCTTTTAGATATATTTGTGCCCATGATTATCGCGATTATACTTTCCGTCCTGTTCATCCTGGGGGATGCCGGTGTACTGTTCCTCGGGCAGGCAAGTTTCGGGCGCATCCCGCAGGGCGGTCGACTCGAGCGCATTAAGCAGTCACCGCATTACGACGGCAAGCAGTTCGTGAACGAAATCCATACCGACTACATTACGGGCAACAAGAGCATTCTGACCGTATGGCGGGAATTCCTCTTCAATGACAAGGTGGCGACCGTCCCCGATACCGCACTCCCGGTAATAAAGACAGACCTAAAAGCACTCCCCAATGACCGTGATTGGATTGTTTGGTTCGGGCATTCTTCATACATGCTTAACTTGTCCGGAAAGAAGATTCTCGTGGACCCGGTTTTCTACAAGGCATCTCCCGTTGGGTTCGTGAACAAGATGTTCAAGGGCACCGACATCTACAAGCCCGTAGACATGCCCGACGTCGACTACCTCGTGATTACGCACGACCACTGGGATCACCTGGACTACGAAGTGGTAACGGAACTCGAGCCCCGCGTAAAGCGCGTCGTTACCGCACTCGGCGTTGGCGAGCACTTTGAATACTGGGGCTACCCCGCCGACAAGTTGCTGGAAAGCGACTGGTGGGATTCCACCGACCTGGGCGAAGGCTTCAAGGTAACGACGACACCTGCGAGACACTTCTCGGGGCGTGACCTGAACCAGAACAAGACCTTCTGGGCATCGTTCATCTTCGAGACGCCCAAGCGCACCATATGGATTGGCGGGGATTCCGGCTACGGCCCGCACTTTGCCGCCATCGGAAAAAAGTTCCCAGACATCGACCTTGCGATTCTTGAGAACGGGCAGTACAACAAGGACTGGTCAGAGATTCATTCCATGCCCGAATTCCACGCGAAGGAGATGGTGGAACTCAACGCGAAGCGCTACCTGACCGTTCACCATTCCAAATTGTGTTTGAGCAAGCACCCGTACGCGGAACCGCTCGAGAACGCGCGCCGCGCCGCAAAGGAATCGGGAAAGCCCGTGCTCATGCCGCAAATGGGCGAAGTCGTTTACCTCGAATAAAAAAATATAGCCAGCCTAATCAGCCTTCGTCGTCCTGAGGCATTCGTTCACGAGTTTCAGGACAATGTCGCCCGTATCCGGGTCCATCATCATGTCAAAAGTGGAACGGATGGTAAACTGGTAGCCGTCTATGTCGTAGCTTATATCGAGCGGATGCACCATGCACTTGTTCAAGTAATCGAGAACCAGCCTATCACGGGTGTAGTCCATCGCTTTCAGGACATTGTCATCGTTTTTCAGCATCAAGGAACTCAGATAACTATAGTGCGTCTCGTAGGTATAGGTCTCGGCCATTTCCTTGGGAATGTACGATATGCCGCCCATCCGGAGCACAGGCGAGTTCTTTGTCAGGTTCCAGAAAAGGAATCCCTTGTAGCCCATATCGTACGATTTCGAGCGCATCGCCTCGCCCGACGCCATGAACTTCGCGAACTCGTCCTTACGGGTAAAGTAATTCTTCATCGCGATATCGTCTTCTGAGACAAACGCTGAGAATACATGGCCATAAGGAGTATCCTTATAGACGCGACCCACATGGTAGATACGCTTGATTTTCCCCTTACGTGTTCTCGTACGGTAAGAGATTTGCTTTGTCAGGCCGCTATCCTTCTGGAACTGTTCCTTAAGTTCCTCGCCAACTTTCGCGTAATCCTCGGGCAGAATCGCGTTCCTGAAATTCGCCCCGACAAAATCACGGAACTGTTCTGCACTTTCGCATTCGAATATATCAAGCGCTCGGGCATTCGCGTAAAGAATCTTGCCCGTCATGGCATTGATAAGAATGACACCTCCGGGAACGTATTCCATGTAGTTCAACGCCACCTGATGCAACACTTCCGCATTCTTGATTGCGCCCGAAATCTTCGCCTTTATCATTCCCTTGTCTGTAATAGGCTTGAGGATAAACTGGTATGCGCCCAGGCGGATGCTTTCCTTCGCAAGTTCCAGGTTGTCCGTCATCACGACAAAAGGTATCTGCAAGTCGCGACCACCTCCCTGGAATTCCTGGATAAGTTTGAAGCCGTCCATCTTCGGGAGGCTCGCATCGAGCAATACAAGGGAAATGTTGTTCCTGTGTTCCAGCAACAGGTTGTGCGCCTGCTCCCCATCCTTGGCGAGAAGCATGTTGTAATCCGCCCGCAAGACGCTCTCGAGGAAGGCCCTGTTCTGCGGATTGCTATCGGCAAGCAGGACGGTCTTCATTCTCGCCGGGAGAATCGAGCGCTTCTGGCTAGACGACCCGTCGTAGGCGCTCACGTGCGTATTGCGCAGCATCAGGTTGTATATGTGGCAGCCGTTGATATCGGCAACCAGGCTTCCCCTCACGAATACATAGACCCCGTGAGTCGCATACGTCATTTCGCATGGCGACATGTAGGCCATCTTCTCCCCTTCGCGCAGCGTGTAGTACACCGGATTCTGGGGATTGTTCGAGGCGTCTTCCACTTCCTTCTTGCTCGTAAAACCGAGGCTCCGGAGCTGTTCCTCGTATTGCTTGTTCGCAAACAGGAACTTGAACACCCCGTTTTCGTAGGTCATTATCGACATGGGCGATTCCACCAGGTAGTCGAGGGCACCCAATTTCGAGAAGACTCCGCGCATTTCCCGACTCTCGGCCATTATCCCCGTAGATTCCATGTGCTTCATGGTATCGGCAAGGGGTTGCGGCTTGCCATAGTAGTAGCCCTGCGCCTTCTCGCAGCCGATTTCCTTCAAGAAATCCATCTGCTCCTGCGTCTCGACACCCTCTGCCAGCGTTTTCAGGCCAAGGCACTTCGCCATGCGCACCATCGAACTGATAATGATGCGCGAAACATCGTTCAGGTTCGAGAGGAACGCCATGTCAATCTTGAGTTCGTCGAACTTGTAGTCCTTGAGGGTATTCAGCGAGGAATATCCGCTCCCGAAATCGTCCATCCAGACTTCGTAACCGGCAAGGCGGAACCGCTCTATTTCCCGCTGGATATACGTGTCCGACGCCATGATGCTCTCCGTAATCTCGACACGGATAAGTTCGTGGTCTATCCCATACTGTGCAAGCGCCCTTTCGACCACCTCGAAAATGTCGCAGCCGACAAAGTCCAGGCGGGAAAGGTTGAACGAGACGGGAACCACCGGGCGGCCGTTATCAAGTTCCGTACGCATTTCCTTGCAGACAAGTTCTATGACGTGGCTGTCGAGTTTGTGAATTTGTCTGGAATCCTCGAGGGCCCCGATAAAGACTCCCGGATTCAGGAATCCGTACTGCGGGTCTATCCAGCGGGCAAGCGCCTCCATGCCGCAGAAGGTTTCCGTAATCGTGCGGACTACAGGCTGGTAGTATATCTTGATGTAGCCGTTCGCAATAGCCTCGTCCACATGGCTTATCACGTAGTTCTGCAGCAACAAATCCTTGTGCAGCCGTTCGTCGTAATAGCGGATAAAGCCATCGCCCTTGCCCTTCTGGATACTGCAGGCGAGTTTCGCCTTCTCGCTCACTTCCAAGAATTCGCCGAACTCCTCTATTTCGCAGACGCCGACATAGAGGTCCATCGATATCTTCGACACGACTCTCCTGACACACCCCCGAATTTCATTCAGCTTGCCCTCGATGTTGCAGATATCCGTCACCACGGCGAAGTGGTCGTTCGCGATACGGCAAATCAGGTCGTTTCCAAACCGTTTCTTGAGGAATGACGCAAAGTATATCAGGAACTCGTCGCCCCTGTGGAAACCGTTCGCGCTATTGTAAAGCTTCATCCCCACGATATCGAAGAAGACAAGGCCGGGAGTACCGCCCGCCTCCCTGATATCATTGATGAAGTTTTCGCCGCACAGGCGGCCGTATTCCATGTTCGGGAGCCCCGTCAAGGGGTCGAAATAGCGGTCGGTGCGTTCACTTATACGTAAAAACACCGCATTTTTCCCTCGCCAGAGAATCTGGGACTGGTTCAGGATTACGTACTTCCCCGTACGCGGGCTATGGAAAATGGACTCGTTCCTTTCCAGAATCTCGTCAACAGAAATCCTGGCTAGTTCATCTTCCGTGAAAAAGTATTCCTCTAGCTTTATGCCCGGTTCAAAATCCTTTGCGGGTTTCCATATTCGCGACACCGAGGCGCTTACCATATAGATTTCGTGCGTGTCCGCATCGAATATGACAAACGGATCCACCTTGTCCGTGTTCAGGAACTCGACGATACCGCCTTCAAATTCCGGATTTCCAATTGAGCCCTGCATCGCCATAAACAAGCCACCTGATAAAGAACACCTTCTTGCTATTCTTACCATTAAACTAATCTATTATTTCGGATAAAGCAACCGTTTTCTTACATTTCTATCACAAAGTAAACAAAAAAGGCGTTTTTTCATAAAAAAAAGGCCGTTCCCGAGGAGGAACGACCGAATTTTTTTTTGAAATTTCACTAAAAGGCGCGGACAGCCACAAGTGCAGAGCCCCGCCCTGCACGGACAAAGTAAATGCCCGGATTCCCGTAACGGGAGCGCAATTCGCGGGCTATATTCGCAGCGTTCACGTTGTGCAGGGTCCCGAGGAAGCGCCCCTGCATGTCGAACACCTGCACCGATTCTGCAGTCCATTCGCGCGAAGGCAGGTTGCCCGCAAGTGAAGTGGGTCCTTCCACAGAGCTGGAGGTCAGCGCCACCGAGCTGGAAGTCGCCGGCGTTGAACTGGAGGTTGCCGGCGTCGAGCTAGATGTCGTCACCACCGAGCTCGAACTTTCTGCAACTGAACTGGAACTTTTTGCAGACGAACTTGAGGTCGCCGGCGTTGAACTTGAACTGCGCGCCAGGGAACTCGAAGAAACCGCCCCGTATTCATGCGCCCCGAGATCAGGAGCCTTGCCCACAAACGGAATCCCCACGTCGGTCCCGCGGTCAATCATCTGGCTCCCGCTCTTCAGCTTCAGGAAATCGATATCGGGCAGGCTGCCATCGGGCTTGCGCGGGCCAAGCGCACCTGCCAGTGCCGAGATGTCTTTCCCGGTCGTCGTCAGACTCGGGTCCGCAACGCTCACGAAGTCGGAATTTGCCGGAGTGATGTTCAGGTTCCAGGTATTGTATTCGCCGCTGGCGTAATCACCGCCGATATAGGCGGTCTTGTTCGGGAAGGCGATGTTATTCTTCATCACGTGTGCGTTCGCCCCGGTAAGCACCACGCCATCCGTCCTGTTGCCGTTGGCATCCCAGGAACTCGCCCACATGTTGAACTGGTTCCCGCGATTGTTGTACGAGGTGTTGTTGTACCAGTAGTTCCCTACGCTGCTGTGGTTCGCATAGAAGCCCGACGAGTAATTGTTCCAGGCGACACAGTTCTTGATGACATGCCTCCCGGTCCCTGTCTGGCTGCTGCCCGCCTTGAAACCGTTCCCGTTCGCATTCGCCGGGTGCTTTGTACCGTAATCGCTGTAACCGTGCCCCATTGCGAAACTGTTCTCGATGACTACCGGGAATTCCTGGCTGATAAAATCCCATCCGTCGTCGCTGTTCCACCACGCACGGCAACCGTAGAATTTCGTGGTATCGCCCGTTGTCTGGTAATGCACGCCGAAACCGTCGGCATTTTCCCCATCGCCCTGACGCCCGTTCGGGTCGTAGTTGTCGTGGCTGTCGCAGTTGAGGAAATAATGCCCGCCGCCGCTGCCGGTGCCGCGCTCGTTCACGAAAAACCCTGCGCCCTTGTTGTGGTGACTGTTAATTTGTTCCAAAAATATGTGCTTGCTGCGCGAAATGTAGACGCCCACGTTGGAATTGTATTTCATGGGGACGTTACGGACTTCGAAGCCCTTGAGGTGCAGGTAGCTCGCCTGGATTAGAATCGCCGACGTGTACATGGTGCTATCGACGGAACCCGTATGGCTGTAGGCCTGCCCTATCATCAGGTTCGTTCCGTCAAAAATCGGGAGTTCTCCAGGGTAGGCAAGGTAATGGATTTGCTTATTGTCACTTTCACCGCTCCTGTTCAGGAGTATCCCCGCCGACATGCCGTCGTTCCTTGCATACGTGGTATCCCTGAGGTAGTACGTCCCGCCGCGAACCCACACGGTATCACCGGGAGCCACAACGGCATTCGCCTTCTTGAGCGTGGCGAAGGGTTTCGCCTGCGAACCCGCATTGCTGTCGTTACCGTCGGTGGCCACGTAGTAGACAGCCCCGAACGCATTGGCCGCGGAAAGCACAAGCCCCGCGACAAACAACTTCCTATCCATAAACACCTCACACCTTAGATATTTTAAATATACTTTTATACAGCGTTTTCTGTAGCAGGGTCTGCACCATAGGGTTGTCCAAGGACAACGGCAGTTATAAAAAAAAGGCCGCCCCGAGTGGGACGACCAATTTAAAAAGCTTGGATCCTATCGCCTCTGTCGAGGCTCCAGGATGACAATCTCTTAGTTACCGCGTTCGAAGCGGATGAAGTTCACGACCTTCAGGCTGGAAAGACCGAGCTGCTTGGCAACGACTTCCTGGAGGTAGTCCTTGACAGAGAGCTTCTTCGGGTTCTTTTCGGACATGAAGAATTCCTGATCTTCGAGAACGATTTCCTTGAGGACCTTAGCCACGCGGCCATCGATCTGGCGCTGCATGAACTCAGGCTTGGTCTGCTTGCCGGAGGCTTCGATCTGAGCCTTGGCAATTTCCTTTTCCTTCTCGATCGTTTCGGCCGGAACAGAAGCATCGTTCAGGGCAACCGGAGCAAATGCGGCAGCCTGCATAGCGATGTCCTTGGCGGCAGCCTTGAGGGCGGCTTCGTCGGCAGAGCCTTCGAAAGTGAGTTCGGTGATGACACCGATCTTGCCCTTCATGTGGCTGTAAACACCGAACACGGAGTTCGGGGCCTTCTTGAGCTCGCCGAACTTGCGGAAGTCGATGTTTTCCTGGATCTTCACGAGGACGTCCTGGAGACGGTCGTTGATCTTCACGCCGTCAACGACAGCGTTCTTGAGATCTTCGACGGAAGAGATAGCCTGCGTTTCCACGGCCTTGATGGCGAGGTTGGCGAGAGCGACGAAGTCTTCGTTGTTGGAAACCGGTTCGGTTTCGCAAGAGAGTTCGAACGCAGCAGCCTTGTCGGCAGTTTCCACGAGGTAGATGCGGCCTTCCTTGGCAGCCTTGTCGGCGCGCTTGGCAGCGACAGCGGCACCCTGCTTGCGCAGGAGTTCCACGGCCTTGTCCATGTCACCGTCAGTCTCGGTGAGGGCCTTCTTGCACTGCATCATGCCCACGCCAGTCTTCTGGCGGAGTTCGTTAACGAGGGAAGCGGTAATCTGCATATTACTTGTCCTCGCCGTTGTCGAACTTCTTGGGTTCTTCCTTGTCGGCCTTCTTGTCGTTGGCGACGCGGGCCTTGACGTTGGCGGCGATGTAGTCCACAATGAGCTTGATGGACTTCACGGCGTCGTCGTTAGCCGGCACGGGGTAATCCACGAGGGTCGGATCGACGTTCGTGTCGCAGATGCCGATGATAGGAATGTGGAGGCGGCGAGCTTCGGCCACGGCAATCTTTTCGTGAGCGAGGTCGGTCACGACGAGGAGGCCCGGGAGGTTCACCATTTCACGGATGCCACCGAACACGGAGAGCAGCTTTTCGCGTTCACGGTTCTTGTCGAGCACTTCCTTCTTGGAGAGAGCCTGGAACGTACCGTCGTTTTCCATGGCGTCGATCTTGTCGATCTTCTTGATGGACTTACGAACAGTCTGGAAGTTCGTGAGCATACCACCGAGCCAGCGGTTGGTGACGGAGAACTGGTTGCAGGCAGCGGCGGCATCGAGCACGCACTGACGAGCAGTCGGCTTGGTACCGACGAAGAGAACCGTCTTGCCGGATTCGGAGATCTTGGCGGCGGCCTTGGCGGCTTCTTCGAGGAGGTCGCGGGTCTTGGAAAGGTTGAGAACGTAGATGCCGTTCTTTTCAGCCAAGATGTAGGGAGAACGTAGATGCCGTTCTTTTCAGCCAAGATGTAGGGTTTCATTTTCGGGTTCCAGCGCTGAGTCTGGTGACCAAAGTGGGAGCCTGCAGCAAGCAGGTCTTCAACGGAAGGCAGATTTGCCATAATGTATTCCTTTTCGGTTGTTACTACCCGGCATGCAAATAAGCCGCGAAGCACTGGGCGGACCCGGGGGTCTGGACGGTGCCACCGAAGCGACTCTCGCAAACCGGTGATTGGTTTTTACCCGGGCGAAATTGCCCGAGCGGGGACATATATAGAAAAATAAAGAGGCCGCGGCAACAAAAATGCCGCGTCCTGGCGGTAAAAACCTTCAAAACGGGGCATTATTGCCACTTGAGGTTCAAACGGCGCTTTGAAATAGCACAATCCGTCAAATACGAATCTATCAGAACCTGATATGGAATTCCCACTTCTTTTGCCATATTCTTGAAATATTCGATTGCGGCTGAGTTAAGCCTAATCGTAATCTGCTTCTTGAGAATCTTTGCATAAGGGTTCTTCACAGCCTTCATCTTCGAGAAGTCATATTCCTTTTTCATAATTCGTCTCCTTTCCGTTCGTTCCAATAAAACACCCTGGCATGTTCATCTTCAAAACACGTCTTAGCTTCTTCAAACGAAATCTGATGTTTCCTTTGGTTTGCGGCATTCTTCTTTTCGTCCCAGATGAATTCTATCTGCATATAGAACTCCTGGGTATAATTATAATATAATTATATCCCACAAAGAAAGCAACACTTTCTTGCGGAAAATTCTCACAATCCATTTTATATTCCTTTTTCTGCGGGAACGCCCCCGCAAAGGCGAATAGAGAAGTCCCTATCTACCTATATAAACGGACGAAAACGAAAAATGAGCCAAAAGGGGCAAAAAAAAATTTCCCACCTTGGTGGCCATGCGCCCTGAGCAACTAGTTGCTAAGTGCTGTTCGCCCGCTTGCAGGAGAAGGCCAAATTGAGTATATTTACCGAAGAGTTCCTGGTAAGCGAGGCAATGAACATGAGCGACCGCCTATACGAAATGTACGTAGAAAAGAAGCACGCCCGTGCCGAAGGGTTGGCCGAGGGCCGTGCAGTGGGCCGTGCAATAGGCCGCACAGAAGGACGTGCTGAGGCAATCGATATTCTAGAGTCACTTGGTGCGCCAGCCGACCTAATCGAAAAAGCCCGGAAAATCGCTGCGGAGAAAGCCAAGGAATCTCCCAGCAAGCGGTAAAGCCTTTCGCCTCTTCCCCTCGTCATCCCCACACACCCTCTTTGTCATCCCCGCGCAGGCGGGGATCTCCTAGAAGTTTCTCCCCCTATCAACAAAAAAGCCCCGGACGGTGTGTCCTGGGGCTTTGATTTGTTTTCTAAATCTTATATCGAAGCAAGCATCACGTTTCTTGCAAACAGGTGAAGCACAACCTTTGAAGTATAAAAGGAACTTTAATCATTAATAAAAGGCCTTCATTTATATCAAACAGCTAGAACCATAAACCACATTCCAAATTATCGATAGAATTGTCCACATTAAACGTGTATGTCGTTTCACTATTCAAATCGTAGCCTTGTGAATAATCATTATGGGCACTAATAGATATATCATATTTTTTCTCATCACCCAAATATATTGTTCCTACAACTCGTATTGTACTCGGTCTAATATTTTCTGTTCTACATTTGAATGTTCTTGGAACAGGTCCGCTTCCAAGACCGCTGCCAGTCTTCAAGGTATATGTTCCCTTTGTATAAGAATCCATTCCTTGACTAGACAATTCTACATCAGTACCACTACCACCACCGGAGCCTCCACCACCACCGCCGCCAGTCACTTCAATTGTTTTTGAGCAGCCCGTAAACGACGTGTTGGAATGAGAATTACAAGAATATCCAATAGTAATGCTAGAACTATTTGTATTTATCGGTATACTTTGATTAGTAACATTTGCAGCTCCATTATTGCAGTTATTGTTATTACTATTCCAGCAACTTCCGTTAACCTTGATACCACAATTGCTGAAGGACGCATCACCGAGAGAATTGGTCGATTGCGTCATGGAGAAGCTTATTGAAGAACCCTTCGCAACAGATGTAACTTCTACACCATCTTGTTTGACAGAGCAAGTAAACGGATCAAAGACTGTCATTGTAATATTGCCACACAAATCAGTTGTACCGTTTTTAAATGTACATGTATATGTTCTCGCTTCATCCGGAGCCTTAAGGGTCAACTGATTACATTGGCCATTATTGCCATTATTAGGATTACAACTAGTTTCCCCAGACGCATTAGTACTTGCCGGAGTGCACGCAAATGTCCCTGTAAATTCCGAATTAACAATATTTTTAAAGTTAGAGACATTAAACTGAATATTTGTTGCCCCAGGAACGTAGGGTCCTGTTTTACTCAACTCACATGTAGCAACCAGAACAGGACGGGCAACCGTTTTAACTTTAAACGAACAACTCTGTGTATTGCTACCAGCCGGATTAGAAACCGTGAGCGTATAAGTATCACCATCTCCGCTCGAGGCACTACTTTTTCCTTTGATTTTCTTCGGCAAGTCGCCAGATGTGAAACCATCGCCCGTTGTTTCACCATCCGTGAAAGTCCCCCCCGTAATGCTATAACTGCACCCTTTAGAACAATATTGCGGGTTAACAGAAGGCACGATGACGGAATCATTGACATAAACTTCCAAATTACCAGGACATGTAAATGTCGGTTTCTTGTAATTCACATTAACATTACAAGCCGTTCCACTTCCCGCCGCATTTGACAAAGTCAAGGAATACGTCTTAGAAACGCCGCTACCATCAGTAAGGTTCGTTCCACCAAATGGATTGCTATTATCCACAATTTTCTTCTCAAGAGAACCTGATTTGAATCCTGTTCCAGAAGTGGTTCCGTCACTGAACGAACCGCCCGAAATAGAATAGCCACAGCCATTTGTTGCACAATAGCTAGGATTGCCAAGAACCGGTGTAACTGTAATCTGAGTTCCCGGTTCGGCAGTTATCGCCGTTGTGGGGCAACTATACGAGGGCTTTTGATAGTTTACCGTGACGCTGCAGTCATCCTGACCAGCATCATTTTTCACAAACAAATTGTAAGTATACGGGTTTCCTGTCGCTAATTTATCTCCCTCGCCCGTAAACGAAACAGTCGAAGACGAAGAAATTGTTCCATTTGTCGGCGTAATCTTCGTATTGTCGGCGTTCTCAACCCAATATTCACATCCGCCCTCACAATGAGTCGGAGTGGCCGTAAACGAGATTGCAGAAGACGGTTCCACATTGAATGTTCCCGAACAAGACACTGTAGGCGCAACGACCTCAGCAACAGCAGTCTTTGAGCAAGTCACATCAATATTATCACATTGACATGTCACACTTAATGTAAGTGGAGTCGTATTGTTCATCGTGAAGTTATAGTTCGCCACGCCATGACCCGAGCATTGATCGCCACAAGACACATTGCTGTATCTACAATTACTGCAACTGTAGCCGCTCTTCGCAGTAACCTCGAAAACATTTTGCACACCAACTTCCACTTTGTTTTTAATGTTGCAGCCCAAGGGATTAATAACATCGATTGTTCCACTACATTCAGTTTCAGTTCCACCGTCTTTGACCATTTTATAGGTATATGTTCCAAAGGCTGTCGGAGCATTAATGTAACCGAAAGAATTCTGTCCATTATTCACCCAAAGGTTATTGCCGCCATTTCCCGCAGTCCATGTTTCCGAATCACTTTTCTTGAAATAGACCTTGAAATTCTGCGCTTCCAATGTCGAGTACACATCCAAGTTCTTGATTTGGGCGCCGGGCAATACTTCAGCAGGCACTGAGCAAGTCAAGTTACCTGTACCGCTATTCGCGTCAATCACTGTGAATGTCTTAGAGCACTCATTGAAAACAGCTCCACCTTCCACGCTCTTGTTCTTAAAGTAAATCGTGTGGTCGGTTGCAGCAAGCTTACCCGTCGTAGCATTTTCAGTATTCTGGTTATAGCCGTTTCGTACATCGCTCGGAAGGCTGGTATAGCCAGCAATTTCACCAGTTCCCTGATGAATCCTTGTTCCATCCAAATATATTTCCCACGCACAAGTCTTGCCACCACAATCAGGCAGCTTGTACTGGAAGTCCGGCAAGAAACTGCCCTGCGGAATACTCGGCTTGGCATTCGTAGTTGACCACTTACATTCAGCACTAATCGGCTGGATTTTCAGCACAGGCGACGTCGTACAAGGAGAACCCTCGGCATGATGGTTAGGGGCATCATACATGTTCACAGTGAACACAAACGATTTTTCCTCATCAAACGCTTCTGAATAGGGGTTATACGCATCGCTTTCCAATACAATCTTGCCCTCATTATCTCCCGTCGGGCAATCAACTCCTTCATTGCCACAGGTCCACATCTTCTCAGACAACACCGTCACATCATTTCCATCTTTACCAACGATGCTGTACCCACTGACATCACTCGCCTGCTTCACAACGGCGTTCACCTTGAACTTGCCTCCCGTATACTCAAGGTTCTTACACTGGATACTCGTCACATAATCACAGGTACTCCTGATTTCCTTGACTGTCACATCGTATTCACCAAGATTCCTGACGACAACACCATTTACGTGTTCCACATCAAACCCGACTTCGTTCGACAAGTCTTCGACACTTATATTCACGACACCATTTGCCGTCGTCGTGGCAGAAGTGCTGAACAAAACCTGCTTAACGCCATAGTAGCCATAGCCATCCGTTGTCGTGCTACGCAGGTACACTTCCACTTCCGAAGCATTCGGATTGTCTAGAATAATTCTTATATTCGCCGCTCTGAGGTTAGCAACAGCATTGTCACCCAAAGCAAACAGTTCGTTCGGCGTAGAGTTAATGGTAATCGGAGTCAATGCACCCGAATGTTTCGAAAGAGTCCTACCCAAAGCTTCACTAAAGAACGTGACATTCTGATTGCAGTTAGTGAAATTACCCACCCAGAACTCGCCACACTTAGCTGCTTCGGCATACAAACTATTCCGATTCAACTCAGAAAGGTACGACGCATCGCAGTCCTGAATTCTAGCCATTGCCATTTTAGTTTCTACGCCATCTACAGTAGTGCCATGCAAGCCAGAAGCATTTTCTCCGCTAAACTTGTAGTAGTCCGGGCTATAGCATTCCTTATAACCCTCCGACTCCATGCCATAACAGCCTGAAGTGGCGTCGCCCCCATTATAGTAGTACTTCGGCGTACAGCTCTTGTCATCGAACCAACTAGAGAGCCCGACCCAGGGTTTTGCTGGCGTTCCCAGCGGCACAATGCCACCAACATACGCCACACGGAACGAACACTTGACCGTGGGGTACGAATCCCAGCAGGTCGCATTGTAGTCTTCACTCTTCCAACCGACATCGTAGATCTGGAACGCAGGATCCGAAAGGCTGAACCCAACATATTCATTGACTCCGCGGGTCGTGAGACCAGCATACCCTTCAATACCGGTAAGTTCAAAGCGCGTAGATGCAGTGGTATAACTTCCATAATTACCAAGCACCGCCTCGACTTCCAGAATATCCTTGCTACCCTCCGCCTTGATCGTTGCCGAAAGGGTTATAACATCCGTCGAAGAAACCGACACCGTCCCCATGTTCGCCATCAGCTCTTCATCCCTGCACGCATCAGCAATACAGACCTTTGCGGCAAGCTTGCCATTCCTGTTTGCAAAGACATTCAACATCACGTATTCACTAGCAGCATTATCCGAGTGCAAAATAAAGCCAGAGTTGCTTACCTTAGCAGAGGCCTCATTGCCACCCCTGCCAAGCTGCGGGACTTGGAACTGTGCACGCAATGTACCATAGAGCCCAGCCACCCTTGTGCTCAATATTTTCAGAGCGGTCACTTCCGACTGTTTTTTCCCACGAACATAGGTATCCTTGAGCCAGACCTTTCCATCTTCATATTGCAGCAGATTGTTACGTTCATCTTGACCGCCAAAGACAAACCACTTTACATCTGTAGGAGCGTTATTCGTCGTGCAGTTGCCAAGCGGCAAGGTACAGTAAGAAAGGCAATACTTCTTATCCCCCGTGCCTTCATGGTCGCTACAAACTTTAGACGTGTTGAATTCATCGAAGAAGCAGTGCTGGTCCTTCTGTCCAAACCAAGCCGTTACACTATTTGTCCCACCGATTGCTTCAATGGTATAGGTCGAGCCTGTCATAGGATCATTGCTCGGACAGTTCACGTTACTCGTACCAGGAGTACACTTCCAGTAAGAGAAATCTGTACGGGACGATGTCGGGACAACAACCTCAACCTTGTCCCCCGCATACAGCTGGTAGGTACAACTTGTTTTACCAACAGCATAGGTGCACGTCTGTGACCCATCAGTAAAGCGATCCGAGCGCACCTCGATTTGCTTACCCGCAAGTTTATCGCCAGCGAAAGAGACCGTAAAGCCATAAATCTTCGCCTTGAGCGATGCGTACAGCGTGTAAGTCTCGCTAGATTGCGGGTTAGAGATCTTGTTATGGGTAGCATCCGAAGGAATTATCACCTCGCAACCCGCGGGGACATTGTCAGTCAAGTCAGAGGTACTCAGTTCAATGGCGGTAGATACACCGCAAGTCCAGGATTCGTTTGGATCCGTAATAGAGCAAATATTTGTCGTAGAGCCACTCGTTCCTACAGCCTTTACCCAAGACTGCATACCTTCGGACTTACAGTCCGGGCGGTTCGCCGCCGACTTCATATCGTCACTACAGTTAACACCCTCCAAGGCGCAATATTCCTTCAGGCCCGCGCGATTGATAGTCACGGAACTAGACGCCACAAACTTTTCGGTCGAAGGCGAACCCGTCAAGCATCCACTTATACACGCCATCTGGAATACTGCCGTACCTTCCGTCGCATTAGTAGTTATATCAAACAAGGGCTTAGGCTCGGAACAATCCGAACTGAAATTGAACTTGAACGTGCATTCCGCATCAGATGCTTCACAAGTACCCGCATCAAGAGTCGCCCCTGTGTGGTGCGTAATCGTCCAAGATGCCGGCAAATCGTTCGGCTTGGTAACCTTTATCTTGAATTCCTGACTAGACTGGCCAGCCGGACAAGTCATTTTTACCTGAGCAGCATCGCCCACACCCAGTTCCTCATAATCCGTCTCGAACTGCACCAAAGGCAAGTTGCTAATATCGCTATCATAGACGTATACATAGAAAGGTATAGTCTTGCTGAGTGCAGAGTATTGGCATGTATGGAGTCCCGGAGTCAGCGCCGGCGCTGAGCCATTGCCCCGATCATACAAAAGAGTTGTTCTAGGAATATCGCCACTGCATTCAATTATATTATTTTCATCCTTAACCACTTCAGCACCGTTCAGAGGAACAACACTGAAGTAGTCAGTAAGTTTTCCGTAAGGGTTCTTTGGCAGGTAAATAATTCTCGGAAGAACCATGAAGGCAGGCTCCGGCTCCACTTCTTCTGCAGCAACAGGCAGGGGCTCATTATTTTCATACTGCGATTCAAGCGTAATACGTAGCTGCGGAGATGCCGCAATAAAGTAAGGGTCCGTACCGCCGCTGCTGCCCCCAGACGAGGTAGAGCCCTCACCACCACTAGACGAGCCGGAAGTTCCGTTCACCAACCTGGTAAACTCCGGATTTTCCTTGATGATGCCCGCATTGACAAGAGCATTGATAACGGTCGAGCTGAACTCCACCTTGTTGCCACCCTGGTATTTCTGCATCGTCGTCCCATTAGACATGACGATACTGCCCTTGATGTTGAACCCGTGAATTTCCTTTATGTCGCCATTGGAATAGAAGAAATAGTTGTAGACCCAATCACGATGGCGCCTGTCATCATGCTTGCCCTTCAGCTGTCCATTCACTCCCTTATCAAAATAGAACATCACGATGCCGGTCGCAGTTGTCGCTGGCAGCGTCGTATTACCCACAGCCGTTGACGCATAGATAAGGAAATTTCCATCTAATCTTTCCTCGCCAGGGTCCTTGTCTTCCGCATATTGCCACTCAATCGGCAAGAATCCCCCATACAGCCAGTCAGTATGGTTCAATTTCGCATCCTTATAGCAGTCATTCAAAGCCTTGACGTCTTTAGGCTCAGTCTTCCACCCCACATTCATCTTGCAATTAGCAACATTCGTCCTCGCCTTGGCTATCCAAGCAAGCGAGTCCTTAAGCAACATCGCCTGCGGAATGGTTCCATCGTTCTTGATAATCTTTCCGTAGCCTTCCATCTTGGCGATGTTATCCCAATAGTTATTACTAACATCCTTCAAGACGTCATCGGTCTTCGACCAGGAAGAAATCCTCGTATCACTAACTCTCGAACTAACGGTATAACCAAACAATGGGTTATAAATCGAAAAATACCTATCGTCTTCTTTAGAATACCTTTCATCGCCATCACATGTAGAGAAAAAACCTTCACAATAGGTACAATACATCGGTCGATACCACGTTGATCCATTGTCCCTATTCTGGCAATGCGTATATTCTGTCACATTGTCGTAGAGATATATCTTTTTTCCAAAATTTACTTTTCTACCACCATTTTTATCCTTCCCTTCCAACTTAGCCAGATACGTATTTACACCAACACCGGTACCAGCCGTTCCACCCGTGCCATATTCTATAGTGCTAGTGTATCTAAATACAGCATCCTTCTTAAAAACAAGATTCTTACCGATAGTGAAATTCTTAGCTGCCGTATTGGTTCTGTCAATACCGCCACCAATTGTCAAGTTACCGGTCACATCAATGGAACACCTTTCCTTGATTTTTCCGCCAACATAAAGGTCACCATAGACCCTAATGGGCTGGTTGTCCGCACAGTCAACATCTCCACCCACATAGACAACATTTGTATCCGGCAAGTCAGTCACCCAACCAAACATTCCAATTGATTTCAAATCATTTCCGAACGTGTATCCACCATTCTTCGAGGTAATGCTCCCTTTCACATACATGTCACCGTTTCCATGCACATGTCCACCAAAGCCCATATCACCAGCAATCACAAAGTTACCACTCAATTTCGGGGTATTGTTCTGGTCAACAAAGTCGCCATGGACAATACCCGATTGCAAGGTGTCATTACCCGTGATACCGGTCATTTTTCCATCGAAAGCCTTGTCAAAAGTAGCTCCACCCACTTCTTCTGAGGGTATCTGAATCTGATAAAGGCCATCTACGTTAAAAATTGCAATCTCGTTATGTACCGTGCCTCCCGATGATGTACCCGAAGAAACAATCTTCAGTTTAAAATTGTGCGCCGCTCCAGTATTCACACCAGCAAGCCACACATCGTAATTATGATCAGAATTTGACCATGGAGTTAGTCTGGAATTCAGCTTTATCTTTTTCCCGGTATCCTTATACTGCTTAATAAGCGCACCAACATCATTCGCATTATATGTCATCCATGCACGAGCGTTCTCGATACCGGCCATTGCACTCTGGTATGCAGCCTGCTTTTGCAGCCTTGCTCCGGAGGAGCGGCTTTCGCTAGTGAGCCACTTATAGGTAGCCGTTGCAGCGATTGTCGCCACAAGCATAAAGAGCAAGACGGTGACTAGGGAGACACCTGCTTTCAAGGAGATCCCGGCCTTGGCGGGGATGGCATGTTCAGATTTTTCTCTCATTCGCATAAATCTCTCCTAATTGGGAAGGCCGTTGCTTGGAATACGGACAATTAAAGTATCATTGTCACTTTCTCCATTACGATCCACACTTAGCACCATTCGCATCGCCTTCACATTCTTCTTGTCACGTATATTCAGGGTTTCACCAGCACCATCAAATTTGTAATTAGACGATTCCACCTTCTTTAAGACCAAATCCGAGATGGTCACTGTTCCTTCTGCTGCGATAGGCGAATAGCTCGCAAAGGAAAATGCGAGACAGACTTTTTCGAGCTTTTGCGGAACACTAAAGCGCATACTTCTCGTTCCCGCCGCCTTTTCATCTGCCGGGGGGTAGAACATAAAGTCATCAATTTCTACGGGTCGTTCCCCATCATTTGCATAGCGGAAGCCTACTGACATCAGGTCCCTGCCGGGGACAAACAGTCTTGCCTTTTTATTTTCAGTCAAGCCCATTTCATCAGCAAGCGAAAACATAATTTCATATTCCGTCTTGGGCTGAAGCGTAAACCTGTAGCAGCTGTTCTTCCATGTGGATGCTGCCGTGATGGCACTATTATCCGTAACAAACGCCTGGTTTATCAGCCTTCCTGTAGCATTCTCATCATTCGCATTCTTGTTGTAATTTGTGGTGAACGTTGAAAGCGTTACCGTCTTATGGTCCTGGGTAGAAGCTATGCCAAAGTCCCTAAAATTTTCACCTCCAACTCGAGAAATCATCTGGAATTGGCTGGAACAGTTCCCGGTGGCATCGCAAGAAGGAAACAACTGTGACACTTGGTTTGCAGCCACTCCGGGAGTTGCAGGAGTCACCACAAAACGGCTTACACCTGTCGCAATTTCAACGGCACGATTCCTCGTTTCAGCCGGAGTACCTCTCTTACAGTTTTCGGCATCTTCCGTACCATTAATTGTACGGCAACTACGCATAAGTTTGCCACTTTCGACGAACCAATTTACTTCTTCAACAGACACAAAAAAGCCTTCGTTATCATAATGCATCCGTCGAAGCTTCAGATCGCTAAAATTACCCGCCGTAGTTACACTATACGAGGAATAATCCTTTTTTTCGTCATTCGTATTATACGGATCCATATATACGCTATCATTCACGGCGCTGAAGTTATCACCGCCAGCAGCGCCACCGCCTTCCATTGAACTCTTCGCACCAGTCTGCGCGACGTCCTGCTTAAACAGGGCGGCTACGTTCTCGGCGACTTCGGATGCCTTGAGCATGCTCTGCGTGCGGACGCGCATCTTGGTGGAGTTACTGAACGCCTGGCCAGCGACGATAACGACAATACCCATGATGGCGATGTAAACCATCAGTTCCATGAGGGTAAAGCCTCGACAGGAGGTGGTCGCTTCTTTTGTACAATACTTTCCCATACCGTCCACAGTCCGTTCAGTGTACACAAAAACCTCGCGGCATACGCCACGACACGGGGCTCACCCGAGTCCCGTCTTGCTTAAAATAGCTTATTTATATGGTAAAAGCTCAAAAAATCTTTACAAAGGGGCCTAAAGTGGGCATTTTCACGAAAAAACGGCGTTTTTTGAAACGCCGTTTTCTTTCTACGCAATTATTGCGTAGATTAAGCGCCCAGTTTTGCGCGGATCCAGTTGTTCGCGTTCGCGATAGCACCGGCAATCTTGTCGACTTCCTTGGTACCGGCCTGAGCGCGGTCGGGGCGTCCACCACCGCGGCCACCGCAGGCGGCGGCGAGGTCCTTCACCAGGTCGCCAGCCTTGATGCCCTTGGCCTGCACATCCTTGCCAACCAGCACAGCGATGCTACCAGAACCATTATCCTTGTTGGCAATCACGGCCACGGAATCGGTTGCAAGTTTGTTCTGAACGCCGTCGAGCAAGTTCTTGTACTTTTCATCCGGCAAGGTGAGTTCGCGAACGTAGAGGTTCACGCCCATCACGTTGATACCGCGGACTGCAGGCTCTTCTCGAGGTTCTGCGTCTTGGCAAACGACTGCTGGATGCGGTCGAGAACTTCGACGTCCTTGCAGCGGAGCTGTTCGCGGAGAGCGGTGAGAATCTGCGTACCGGCGCGGAGGAGGCTCAAAGCGCCACGGCCAGAGACGGCTTCGATACGGCGCACGCCAGCGCTCACGCTAGATTCGGAAACAATCTTCACGAGGCCGATGTTACCGGTGTTCTGCACATGCAAGCCACCGCAAAGTTCCTTGGAGAATTCTTCGTTTGCGCAGCCCATTTTGACCACGCGAACTTCGTCACCGTACTTTTCGCCGAACAGGGCCATAGCACCGCTCGCCTTGGCTTCGTCCACGCCCATCACCTGGGTGTTGACCGGCAGGCATTCCATGACCTTTGCGTTCACGATGTCTTCGACCTTCTGGATTTCTTCGGCAGTCATTGCATTGAAGTGGCTGAAGTCGAAGCGGAGAAGTTCGTTCGAAACGAAGCTACCCTGCTGCTGCACGTGAGTGCCGAGCACCTGACGGAGAGCGGCCTGCAGCAAGTGGGTCGCGGAGTGGTTCTTGCGGATGTCGTTCCGGCGGTCGTTATCGACAGTCGCCATGAACACGGCGCCCATCGTCGTTTCGTTGGCCGTACCCTTCTTCACCTTACCGCGGCAGAGGGCGGTATCGTTCACCTTCACGGTGTCGAACACGTCAATTTCGAGGTCGCCAGAAACGAGCGTACCCTTGTCACCGACCTGGCCACCCATTTCAGCGTAGAACGGAGAAGTCTCAAGCACGATGCTAAGCACGCCCTTGTCTTCACGCCAGCGGACGACCTTCGTTTCGCAAGCGGAGAGCTCATAGCCCACGAACTTGGTGCTTTCTTCGCTGTACTGCGTCCAGCCTTCGGTACCCATCGTGTTGATGCCCTGCTTCATGTTGGCGCGGGCGCGGGCCTTCTGTTCTTCCATGCACTT
>CADCGB010000048.1 GCA_902800815.1 Fibrobacter succinogenes | reverse complement strand
GGCCGCATTTCAATTATAATCAAAGGATTTCTTTTTTCAGCACCGCCAGAAGGCTTCTTTAGAACCACCAGCCTAGCTGGTGGTTTTCGTTCTTACAAAGATACCGGACGGCAAGACCGCCCGGTATTTTTTTTTCTTAGTGTTCGTTGAACGAGAAGTCTTACCTACTTCTCCATCTCGACGACGTCACCTTGTCGAACAATCCGAAGTAGAACACCGGCTCGCCCTTGTCGGGGCTATACCCCACTTCAAAGCGCAGGCGGTCCAGCGCCGGAATCACGAGATGCACGCCGCCATAGACGGCGCCCTCGTAGTTATCCCAGCCGGGGCGACCCTTGTCCCAGAGCAAGCTCCCGTCGAGGCCCGCCACAAGTTGCACCCCATAGAAGAAGTTCACGCCCATCACGCTTGCGGCATGGCGTTCCACCAGCACAAAGCGTTCTTCCAACGTGAGCAGAGCCTCGTGCACCCCGAGATAGCCCGAGTCGGCCTCGTGCCCGCGAAACGTATTGGCTCCGCCATGGTAGTAGTAGTCGTAGAATTGCACATCGCCCGGGCGGTAACGCACCAGCGCGGTAGCACCCGTTACAAAGCGCCCGAAGGTCTTGTAGGCACGCGCATCGGTCAGGAGTTCCCAGTAGTTCTCGCCATTATCCCTGTTGCAGAAGCGGGATTCCGTCTCGACTGGTTCATCGGATTCGATATTGGCGCTACACGCGACATATTCCTCGCCCGACCCCACATGCGTGAGCATGTATTCAAAGTAGATACCTTCACGCGTATCGAGTTTGCTGTCGCGATAATCAAACGCAAAGCCTAGCCCCACTTCGGGGAGGCTCGCCGCGTCCCACAATATGCGGAAAGCGGTAGTTCCCAGCAGCGACAGGTGCGGTAACAGCTTGTAGTCGAAGTCCAGATCAAGCAACAAGCTGTTTTCATGAAAATCGCGAATGTTATCGTAGCTGTCGGTTACGAGGAACTCGAAATTCCACCCGAGCGGAACGCCGAACAGGTAGGGAGAACTCGCATAGAATGCATACTCGTTCTTGTCGAAGAACGGGTCCACCGTCGTGCGGTACTGCACCTCGGCACGGATGTCCTCGCCCAGCACGTTCAGATTCGCAAGCGCAAGGCCCAGCATTAGGCCGTCACGGTCGGTCTTCTTGCCCGCAGGAGCAGGAATCCAGCGGAAGATTTCCTTGAAGGAATACGTCAGCGCACCGCCCTCACAGGCAACGGAAACTTCGGTAAAGAGGTCCAGGTCCTGCAGGCGGTGTTTTTCCGCCTCGAACTTTTCGGCAGAGAACGGCTCCCCCACGCGGTTCACGAGTTCGCGGTTCACGACCCGTGCGTTCGTGTGCTTGAGGCCATCCAGCTGGATAGACTGGACGACAGTACCGTCGGTACAGGTACCCTGGGCGGCAAGGCCAAGCGATGCCAGCAGAAGCGCGAGGGCCGATGTCTTTACAAAATTTGTCACCACCTATAAAATAGAAAAAAGTCGATACCCACCGGACAGGCACGGGCAAGCGCGCACAAGGGCACCTGCGAAATTTTCTATATTTGCAGGCGAAAAATAGACTGTTGAGGTTCTCTATGTTAGATTTTCTTGCCAACTACTGGCCCTGGCTTATCGCTGTCACCGTCGTCGTGCTGGCTGTATTTGCGTTCCGCGGACTCCGTAAGGCGCTCAAGGAAGGCGGTGGAGCATTCAACCTTGAAACCATCAAGAGGAACACCGACCCGAACTTCGCCGCACTCAAGCAGAAGTCCAAGGCCCTCCTCGCCGATGCCGACATGATTTGCGAAACCAAGGAAGGCAGCAACCTCGTGATGCCCAAGAAGGAAGACATGATGTTCTTCCGCCGCGCCGTCAAGCAGAAGTACAAACTCGCCATGTTCCTCGTGCCGGGCACCAACAAGGTCGTGTACTTCTTCTGCAAAACAGAACAGGGCCTGCGTCGCCGTATCGAGAACTTGGTCATCAACCAGAAGTTCCGCGAAGGCAAGCCGCCCTACATGGACGTGGCCACCGGCGAAAAGTTGAAGTACCCGAGGTCGTAAGGGGAAGCGAGGGACACCCCGCACCCGATTCTATATAATGACCTACAGTGATTTAGCGCTCGCAGAAGAAGAAGGCAAGCTGGAAGCGGCTATCGCCGCCTCGCAGAACTTGTTGATAGAGGCGCCCACCGGTTCGGGCAAGTCACTGTTTATCCCCTACTTTTTGAGCAAGCACTGCAAGGGGCGCGTTGTTGTACTGCAACCGCGCAGGATTGCGGCGCTTTCGCTTGCGCAGTTCTCCGCAAAGTTACATAACGAGCCCTGCGGAAAGACTGTCGGCTACCAGTTCCGGCAGGATAGTTGCAAGAGTGCCAGCACGCGCATACTTTTCCAGACATACGGAAACTTCTTACAGGAACTGCTGCACGGCAAGTGCGATGCGGAATGGGTCGTGTTTGACGAATACCACGAGCGCAAGGTCGACATGGACCTGCTGTTTGGGTATTTTAATGGGAGATCCCCGACCAAGTCGGGGATGACAATGCCGCATATAGCTGTGATGTCGGCGGCGCTGAACCGTTCCGAACTCGAAACGGTTCTCGGCGTCAAGTGCCTAACGCTCGGCCATCCGCTCTACCCCGTACAGATTATCAACCAGACTCCCGCCACAGGCAACTCGCTCGTCTCGGGCGTGGGCCTTGACGCCGAAGTGGTGCGGGCGCTAAAGACGCTCTACCGCAACAACATCTGGCAGACCACGCTGGTATTCCTCCCGGGCAAGGCCGAAATCGCCCGCTGCCACACCGCCGCCGCCGAAGCGCTCGGGCAGAACTGCGCCGAATTCCTGGAACTCTACGGTGGGCAGGACCGCGAAACGCAGGACCGTATCTTCGAGGTCACCGAACGCCCGCGCGTCATATTCACCACGAATATCGCAGAAACATCGATTACCGTCCCGAACGTTACGGGTGTAGTTGATAGCGGTATCGAGCGCGTGAGCCTCTACGATGACAGCGAGAAGGTGAACGTGTTGCGCACGCTCCCCATATCGATGCAAAATGCCATCCAGCGCAGTGGCCGTAGCGGCCGTACGCAGAACGGCTGCGCCATCCGCCTCTGGAGTGAGGAATCCGAGAAGCGCATGCCCAAGGGGATTGTCCCCGAAGTATTGCAGATAGAGCCCTCGGAACTGTTGCTGCAGAAAGCGGCGTTAGAATCCATGGACCCTATCGGTCGTCCTATGGACTCCCTCCAGGGTGACAAGCCAGAAAGCAGGATTAAACTGCCGACGGCAATTCCGGAGGCACGCGAACAGGCCGCCACAAAACTCCTCGACGGTTTCGGGATGCTCAAGGATGGCGCCATTACGGAACTCGGCCTCAGGGCCATCCGCACTCCGGTTTCGAGCATCCCGCTCGCGCTGCTCCTCGCCACGGCAAACGGCCCGCAGGACCTCCCCGACCTGCTCCTCGCAGCGCTCGCTTGGATCCATTCCGGTACGGAAGCCTTGCAAAAAACGAAGTACCCGCAGGATGTATTGACGCTTGCCGCCGACACGCTTTCAAAGACCGTCACCGCCCCGCGGGAAGTATCATTTACGCTCCGGCAGCTGCGGGAATACCGCGACCAGATAAAGGATGGCGCTTCCGCGGGGACGACAAAAGCGCCGGCGACCGAAGGCGCCCGCGCATTTACCTGCAGGCAACTCCTCAAGGCGTTCCCGGACAGGCTCGCCACCCCGAGCGGCAACGCATACAAACTCGCAAACCAGAACGTTATCCGCTTGCAGGTTGCAGAACCGCCCTTCGCAATCCTCGCCCTCGCGATGGTACGCACAGGTACCACCAAGTCGGAACTGAAGGTGAACCTCTACGCGCCTATCGCGCAAAGCATGCTCGCAAGCAACAATGCCCCCGCACGTTACGAACTGCTGTGGCGTAGCGGGCAGGAGCGCTTTATCGGGGTCGAGATTACGGAAGTTTCCCGCAAGGAAATCCCCACGCAGGAGGCTTCGCCCAAGGTTCTCGCCGAGCTCAAGAAACTTACCGTCGCCGCCTGGAAAGAAAAAATCGAGAAGGAAAACTGGTCAGGGCGCTACCTCACCGAGGCCGTCCAGACACTCCTCACCAAGATGCGGCTCGCCGCAAAGCTCTACCCCGAATACGGGCTCCCCGAATTCAACGACGAGGACATGGAAATCATCTTCGACGAATTCGCTGACGGCATATTCCTGCTGCGCGACATAAACGAGGACCGTTACCGGAATATCGTGGAAGATTACTTCGGCAAGTCCATGCTCGCCTGGCTCGGGAAGACATTCCCCGACCACTACATGCTCCCGAACGGCAAGCGCGCCCGCTATAGTTACCAGGAAGTCGCTACCGACGAGATGCTCGGCGGGCAGGCGGTCGAAAGTGCGGAAGGCGTGCTGGTCGAGATATCCGCCCGCATCGAGGACTTTATGCAGTTGCGCGGCGAGCACAGGATTGCAGACAACAAACTGAAAGTCCGCTACGACATCCTCGCACCGAACTTCCGCACCATCCAGAAGACGTGGGACCTGACCGGGTTCTGGCAGAACACCTACGCCGAGGTGCGCAAGGAACTGCGCGGGCGCTACCCCAAGCATCCCTGGCCTGAAAAGGTTCTTTAATAAAAAGAGAAACGGCCCCCGTGAGGGAGCCGCTTTGGGGTTGGTTGGTTAACTTATCTGAAAGTCGCTGTCAGGGTCGTCACTTCGCCCGGGTTAATCGTGCGGGTCGCCTCCTGGCTACCGTCACTCCAGCCGGCAAACACAGCACCCGATTTCGGAGCCGCAGTTACCGTCACGGGAACATCCCTGAAGAAGTTCACCGCCATAGTAGACTGGTCAAGCGGCAGGTTGTGTACCAGAATCTGGCCGGAGCCCTGCACCGAGAGCGTTACCTGAGCAGTTTCGCCCAGGCTGAAGTATGTCTTCATCTCGCTCATGATGGTCTGCTGGCGGCTTGTCGCGAAATTCTTTATCTTTTCGAGGTTACTGCTGAAGGAGCTTGCATTGTAGCCCCAGAATTCGGCATCGCGAGCCATTTCGGACTGCACCTGGCTCTGGAGTGCGTCAATCTGCTTCACAAGCCTTTCACCCGCGAAGTTCATGGAAAGGAGCACGCAGAAGCGGTTGATGAACGCCTTCTTGAAACCCTCATTGCCGAGCAGGCGGATCATGAGAATCGTATGTTCCGAGATGGAACCTCCAGTCTGTTGCCCCTGCTGGCCCATGCCCGGCATCATTCCCATGCCCATGCCGTTCGTGCCGTTCGCGTTGGTCACGTAACTGAACACGTTGCCGTTCTGCGTATTGTAGCCCGCACCGAAGCCAAAATCGACATCGTACAGGAACCATTTCCACTTGCTCTTCTGGCTTGCCACACGCCACTTCTTCAAGTTGTTATGCGGCCAGTCGCCATTGTTCACGAACATTTCTGCCGCCATGTAGTTCATGTAGTTTTCTACGTCAACCTGTTCGGCAATCTTGTTGTAGTTCGCTTCGTTCGTAAGTTCATTGCTCTGCAGCCAATTGATCATCGCCTTGTAATCGGTAGAGGAACCCGCACCAGCCTCGTTGCTTGCATCGAGAAGGTCGATATCGTTCGGGTCCAGGCCGTAACGTGTTTCGTAGAAGTATTCGCTGTTGCGTTCGCGCAAGTCGTGCAAACCATAGTACTTGCCGTTATAGTACACGATAACATAACGCCCATGCTGGTAATCGACACCCAGGCCTTCCGTCATCTGGGTCCCGATGCGGTCGCGCACGTAGTCATCGCCACTGTTGTTGCCGAAATTCCTGAACGAGAACGCCTTGAACTTCTTGAGTTCCGGGTAGTCCGGGAACAGCGGGTACTTGAGGCGCTTATTGCCGTATTCCTCGCGGAGCGTAACGGAGAAGGACTTCTTTTCCTTCGCACGGCTGTACTGGCCAGAAATCTTGTAGTCACCCATCACGCCAAATGCAGGAGTCTTCGGGGAACCGGGCTCGAACAATTCCACGTACACAGGGAGTTCGCGATTGCTCCAGAAGTTCGCCCCGTATTTCGGGTCCATCATGCTTGCGCTATTGCCCGTCATGTAGAGGCCGGAATCGGCACTGAACATAGATTGCGGGTCGGTCGTCACGAAGATCGCGGCGAGGGACGGCTGCTGTTCAAACACGTAGGTACGGATAATCTCGTCGCTCGGGTAACTGCCGTCGGCGTAGGTGCGGCAACGCAGCACCGTCGTGGTAGAAACGTTCAGCGACTGCACCACAGGGGAATTCGCCGTAGCTTCGGCACCGCCCTGCTCGCAGCGCGTACCCGCCGGGAACGTCACCGCGACCGCAGAAGAGTAGAAGCCCGAAGGCGGAATGTTCACCTCGCCGGACTGCGCCTGTTCCGCAAACACCTCGCCCGCCGTATTGCCGTAAGGCGAAGGAGCAGCAAAACCCCACTTGCCCGCAGCGTCACGTGACCAGGAAGCCCCTGTCGGGACTGTGGAATAGCTCACGGAATCGAGGATGGCGTTGTTCTCGTCCACAAGGAAGAGGGCGCCCGAATTCTCGGCCTTGAAGGTCGTGTGCGGTTCGTGCCCGCGCTTGCGCGCAATGTACGAAGTAATCTTGATCGTTGTGGATTCGCTGCCCGCAGTCTCGGTCGCAAACGTCGTTGCAGTAATGCCGTTGCGATTGATTTCGCTCGCATTGTCACTGAGCCTCACGTAGTACACCGCAGAGGAGTCGCCCGTACCGCGAAGGTTCTTGCCGCTCCAGTTACTCATAGCATCGCCTTCCTTGAAGTTCAGGCGAATCTTGTGGCTCTTGGTAATGAACCCACGCACAACAAGTTGATCGGCGTTACTCGGTTTAGAAGCCGCATTGACAACCACGCGCGTGTACGAGCCTTTGTTCGGGGAAACCTTCACCACGGCGCCAATCTGGTTCGCGCCGCCCTCGTTATAGCACAGGGCAGACTTTCCTGGCAAATTTTCCGCATTCGTAGTCGTTGCTCCAGCTCCGGCACCGGCACCACCACCGGGATTCATGCCACCACCGGGATTCATGCCGCCGCCCCAATCTCCGAAATTAAAGCCGTTCATGCCCCATCCCGAGCCACTGGAAGTCTCGGAACTACAGTCAGTACCGATCATGTTCACGGAATCGGAAGGTGCGATGTAGTCGGGATAATTCTTACCCGAAAGGAACACGATCATGTGGCTCTTCGCCGGTATGGTCGCATTGCCGAACACCCAACGGCGCGGGAACTTCGCGTCATTACTGAGGGCAACACCCTTGAGGCTCACCGGAGCGTCACTCGTGTTGTAGAGCTCGAGCCAGCCCGGATCATTGCCGTCGTTGTCCTTGAAGTTCGCATTCTCGGGCGAAACCTCGGAGAAAATCACCGGGAAGTTGCCCACGAAGGCAAGCGGCGTATCGACCGCAACCATCTGCTGGTCTTCGCCGGGGAGCGGACCATCGTGAGAACCGTCATCCTTCTTCGAGGAAGACGAAGGAATAACAACCGTCCCCTCGCCGCCCTGCTGCGGAATATCGCCAATCGCCGAGGAACTCGCAATAACCGGCAGACCATCATCACCAATGATAGTTCCGCCACTCGAGAGCCCATCGGCACCGAAATCGGGAGAAACCGGATCCGTTCCGGAATCGTCAGAGCATGCCACCACGCATGCCAAGCCAAAACACACCATGCACCAGAAAAATGACTTCCTGATATGCATACCCTAATTATACCCCCCAAAATGTCGTTTTTCAAGAAAAAACGCGGTTTACATGCCTTTTGTCCAACGCAAAAACGGAACATTTCACCCCTTTTTGCACTGCACGGGACTAATCGCCCCAAAAAAGGATATATTAGGGATATGAAAGCCAAATTTCTCCTTTTTCTAACGCTCGCCGGCGCCTGTGCCGCTTGGGCCGCACCGCTCTTTATCGGCTACTACCCCGACTGGGGAAAATGGCACAAGCCCGCCTATACGGTTGACAAGGTCCCGTACGAAAAGTTGACGCACGTGCTGTGGAGTTTTATCACTCCGGATACAGATGGCTCACTCAAAGGCGATGCCGCAGACGACCCGACAGCACTCGATGAAATGGTAACGCTAGCGCACGCCGTCGGCACGAAGGTCATTGTCTCGCTCGGCGGTGGCGGGCAAAGCGCAAATTTTGTACCCGTTTCATCGGACGACGCCCTCCGCGGCAAGTTTATCGCGAACCTCGTGCAGTTCGTTGCAGACCACAACCTGGACGGGATCGACATGGACTGGGAATGGGAATACAATCCTGTGCCCGATGCCGATACCATCGCCTACAACAAATTACTCACCGAACTCCGCGCCGCATTACCCGAAGGCAAGACGCTTTCCGCAGCGCTCCCCTGCTCGCAGTATTACGGAAAATTCTTTACGCCCGAAGTCCTCGTCGCAAACCTGGACTGGTTCGGGTTCATGACCTACGACATCACCGGCGACTGGGATGACAAGGCCATGTTCGACTCGCCGCTCTACCCGCATGACGGCTACACCACCTGGTCATGGGAACAGACCCGCGACTACTGGAAAAAGCGCGGAGTACCCACCGAAAAGATGGTCTTCGGCATTCCCTCGTTCGGTTTCGAATTCAAGGGCGCCACGGGCCCTGGCACCGACTTCACCAAGGGAACGGCCAAGCAGGTCCCATACAAGGACATAGTCGCAAACCCCGACTGGGAGTATTTCTTCGACAGCGTCTCCGTCGAGCCCTATGGCGTATCTTCAACCGGCTACGTGACCTTCGAGGACCCGCATTCCTCCGCCGTCAAGAGCCGCTGGGTCAAGGACAACGGCTATGCGGGCATCATGGTCTGGGAAGTCTCGCACGACTACATCGAAGGGGTCGGGAACCCGATTCTCGACAGCATCGCCGTGGTACTCCGCGACGACCCGACGGCCATCCCGAACGCCCGCAAGGTCCGCACCACCTCACCTCGCCTGCAAGGTACTCCAGGTAAACAAGTGGATGCACTCGGGAAGCACCAGGCCGACAACCGCGGGCGCAACAAGCGACAAGTCATCCTGCTGGATACCGGGCGCTAGGGGCGCAAGTTTCCCTGTACGGAAAAATCACGTTTGTTTTGCATTTTTTTCTTGACTTTTGGCCTTCTGCACATTAGATTAATGGTAACGGGAAAATTCCCGTGGGATGTGTGGATTGATGGTGAAAAACAACGTTCTGGCGGCCTCCGCCACCTTTATCGCAATAGCAGCATTTGCAACCAGTTCGCTTGCAGCGGACCGTTCCGTCGCACTTGAAAAGAGCATCGAAACGCTCGAGCCCATGAAAGGCATCGTGTTCTGGCCCGACCAGGCCAAAAGCCAGAAGGATCTTCAAAAATCCATTTCGCTCGAATTCTCGTACTGCCTCCCCTGCGCCGTGGTGAAGGGCAAGACCGATGACAAGATTGACTACGACTGGAGCAGTTTCGAGAAGATGCTCGACGATATCGCGAGCCGCGGGCACCAGGCCATCGTGCGGTTCCGCATCGAGTACCCGAGCGCAACCATCACGAACGCATCGGGCTGCACCGAGAAGGTGAAGGGCGCCACCGCAGTCCCCAACTACATCAAGGCGAACAAGTCCTACACCGAGACGTATTCCGAAGACCCGGGCGGCGACGGCCCCACCTACTACGCCGACTGGAGCAACAAGGAACTCCTGTGGTTCTACAAGCAGTTCTACACCGACTTTGCCGCGAAATACGACAACGACCCGCGCATCGCATTCGTGCAGGCGGGTTTCGGGCACTGGGGCGAATACCATATTTATGGCACCAAGCTCAATTTCGGAGTCAACTTCGCTACCAAGGATTACCAGGCCGAATTCCTGACGCATCTTGATAGTTTGTTCAAAGAGACCCCGTGGAGCATCTCCATCGATGCGGCAGACAACAACTACACGCCCGTCGCCGGCAACAAGACCTTGCTCGGACTCAATTTCGGGCTGTTCGACGATTCCTTCATGCACAAGGAACACGATATCTCGCAGGGCAACGGCGACAACGAGCGTAACTGGCGCGACCTGGGTACGGACCGCTGGAAAACCGCCCCCGGCGGAGGCGAAGTCAGCTACTACACCGAAAAGGACCAGCGCGAGTTCCTGAACCCGGCAGGCCTTTACGGCGTCACCTGGGAAGATGCCGCCGCCAAGTACCACATGACCTACGTGATAGGCAACGACGCGCCCGAAGGCAGCTACGCCACCAAGGATCGCGTGTACGAGGCCAGTTCCTATGCGGGCTACAAGTTCGAAATCACGGGCTACGCAGTCAACAAGGTGTCTGCCGCCGTGCGCGTAAAGAACATCGGCATCGCACCGCTCTACCACAACGCCTACGTGACCGTGAAGGGCGTTCGCAGCAATACATCGCTCAAGGGGCTACTCCCCGGCGAAGAGGCAACCTTCACCATCGCTGGGCTCGAAATCGACGACAGCGAATCGCCCGAGGTTACCATCACTAGTGACAAGCTCCTGGAAGGCACGACTATCCCCTACAAGGCAAAACTCGACGGGAGTGCCGAAGTCATCGAAGGCCTCGCTAGCGAGGAAGGGACCACCGCAATCGCGGGAGTGCACAACACGAACGCTAGCGAAAAGCGCTTGAGCAAAGTCCGTATTGCCGACCTCAAGGGCCGCGTCATTATCCGCAGGCCCGACGACAGTTCCTTCGACACGCGCGAACTTACCAAGAGCCTGCCGAAAAAGGCATATTTCAAGTACTGATAGCAAAATCGGCACAAGTTTCCATACGCAAAAAATGCTAAATTTGTGCCCACTATGGAAACTCGTTATAACGCTAAAGATGTGGAGGCCCGCTGGCATAGCGCCTGGGCCGAAAAAAACAGTTTTGCACCCAGCGGAAAGGGCGAACCGTTCTCGGTCGTGATTCCGCCCCCGAACGTTACCGGCGCGCTCCATCTGGGACACGCACTCAACGATACGCTCCAGGACATTTTGGTACGCTACCGCCGCAAGACGGGCCGCGACACGCTGTGGATTCCGGGTACGGACCACGCGGGCATCGCCACGCAGGCCGTGGTCGAAAAGCGCCTTTTCCAGGACGAACACAAGACCCGCCATGACATCGGCCGCGACGCGCTGGTGGAACGCATCTGGAAATGGAAGGACGAATACGAAGCCCGCATCACCCGCCAGCTCAAGAGCCTCGGCGTCAGCTGCGACTGGAGCCGCCAGCGCTTCACGCTCGACCCGGTCTGCGCTAAGGCCGTGCGTCACGCCTTCTTCAACCTGTTCAAGAAGGGCCTCATCTACCGCGGCAAGCGCCTGGTGAACTGGGATACCAAGCTCCAGACCGCCGTTGCCGACGACGAAATCTACTACGAGACCGTGAAGGGCCACTTCTGGACGTTCAAGTATCCTCTGGCCGACGGTTCGGGATTCATCCCCGTCTCTACGACCCGTCCGGAAACGATCATGGGCGATACGGCCCTCGCCGTGCACCCCAACGACGAACGCTACGCGCACTTCATCGGCAAGACCCTGAAGGTGCCGTTCGTTGACCGCGAAATCCCGGTGATTGCCGATGCCATCCTTGTGGACAAGGACTTCGGTACGGGTTCCGTGAAGGTGACCCCGGCCCACGACCCGAACGACTATGCGACGGGCCTGCGCCACAAGCTCCCGATGATCAACATCATGAACGACGACGGCAGCCTGAACGAGAATGCCGGCAAGTTCCAGGGCCTCAAGGGCCAGGCCGCCCGCGACGCCGTGGTGGCTGGTCTCGAGGAACTCGGACTCCTCATCAAGGTGGAAGACCACGAGATGCAGGTGGGCCACTCCGACCGCAGTAAGACCGTGATCGAACCGTACCTCAGCGACCAGTGGTTCGTGAAGATGGACGTGCTCGCCGAAAACGCGATGAACGCCGTGAAGTCGGGCGAGATCAAGATTATCCCCGAACGTTACGCCAACAAGTACCTCGACTGGCTCGCCGAAAAGCGCGACTGGTGCATCAGCCGTCAGCTCTGGTGGGGCCACCGCATTCCTATCTGGCACACCGACGCTAGCGAAGACGAACTG
>CADCGB010000047.1 GCA_902800815.1 Fibrobacter succinogenes | reverse complement strand
GAGGGCGCCGAGCGTTTCCGGAGAAACGTAGTCCATCATGATGGAGTTGGTCGGCTTGTTGCCTTCGAACACCTTGTGCGGGGCGAGGAATGCGATTTCCTCTTCGCTCTTGCCATCCTTGCGGAGTTCTTCCTGGGCCTGGGCGAGGGTCTTGCCGTTCATCAAGGCTTCAGGCTGGGCAAAGAAATTGGAAAGCAGCTTCTGGTGATGGTCGCCGACCTTGTTGTGGCTGTTTGCCGGGGCGATGAAGTCGCACGGAATCATCTTGGTGCCCTGGTGGATCAGCTGGTAGAAGGCGTGCTGGCCGTTCGTACCCGGTTCGCCCCAGAGGATCGGACCCGTCTGGTAGTTCACGCGCTTGCTGTCACGGTCAACGGTCTTGCCGTTGGATTCCATGTCGGCCTGCTGGAAGTAGGCGGCCAGGCGGTGCAGGTACTGGTCGTACGGGAGCATCGCGTAGCTGGAAGCGCCGAAGAAGTTGTTGTACCAAACGCCGATGAGGGCGAGGATAACAGGCATGTTCTTGTCGGCCGGAGCAGTCTTGAAGTGCTGATCCATCTCGTAGGCGCCCTGGTGGAGCTTCATGTAGTTTTCGAAGCCGATGCGGAGCGCGATGGAGAGACCGATGGCAGACCACAGGGAGTAGCGGCCGCCGACCCAGTTCCAGAATTCGAACATGTTGGCAGTGTCAATACCGAAAGCGGCGACGGCCTCAGTGTTGGTGGAAAGCGCCACGAAGTGCTTGGCGATGGACTTCTCGTCGCCATTGAAGGCCTTGAGCACTGCAGCCTTGGCCGTTTCGGCGTTCGTCATGGTCTCAAGAGTCGTAAACGTCTTGGAAGCGACGATGAAGAGCGTCTCTTCGATGTTCACCTTCTTGAGCGTTTCGGCCATGTGGGTGCCGTCGATGTTAGAAACGAAGTAGACTTCCGGAGAGGTCTCGCCTGCAATCGGCTTTTCTGCATACGGCTTCAAAGCTTCGGTAACCATCACCGGACCGAGGTCGGAACCACCGATACCGATGTTCACCACGTACTTGATGGCCTTGCCGGTGTGGCCCTTCCACTTGCCGCTGCGGACGAGGTGGGTAAAGTCTTCCATGTGCTTGAGGACTGCACGAACTTCGGGCATCACGTCCTTGCCGTCAACGCAAATCGGGTCGTTGCCCTTGTAGCGCAGAGCAGTGTGGAGCACGGCGCGCTTTTCGGTGGTATTAATCTTTTCACCGGCAAAGTACTTCTTGCGCATGTCTTCGAAGTTGGCGGACTTGAGCAAGTCCTGGAGCTTCGCCATGGTCTCGTCGGTGATGATGTTCTTGGAGTAGTCGAGGAAGAGTCCGCAGGCTTCCAGGCTGAACTTGCTGGCGCGGGCCGGGTCCTTCGCGAAGAGTTCCTTCATGTGCCAGGTCTTGGCAACTTCGGCATGGGCCTCGAGGGCCTTCCATTCCTGAGAATCAGTCAGTTTCGACATAGATTAATCCTTTCCGCAAAAGCGGTTATTGTTGCGGAGCTAAATATAGAAATTTTATTACATTATGAACATGGATACTTCATTACTTGACAAGGCAATCGTCTTTGCCGTAAAGGCGCACCAGGGCGTAGAGCGCCGGGGCAAGGACTTCCCGTACATCGTTCACCCGATGGAGGCGGTCTCGATTGCCGCCACCATGACCGGCGACCAGGAACTCCTGGCGGCAGCCGCACTGCACGATACGGTCGAAGATACCGATGTCACGCTCGACGACATCCGCCGTGAATTCGGCGAGCGCGTTGCGAAACTGGTAGAAGAGGAATCCGACGTATTTATGGAAGGGGTCTCCGAGGAGGCATCCTGGCATGCCCGCAAGCAGGCCTCGATGGAGCGTCTCTCAAAAGCAAGCCGCGACGCGAAAATCGTAGCGCTTTCCGACAAGCTCAGTAACGCCCGCGCCATTTACCGCGACTTCAAGGAAAAGGGTGACGCCATCTGGAATATATTCCACGTGAAGGATGTTGCCGAACACGAATGGCACTACCGCGGGCTCCAACGCGCACTGCACGAATTGGCGGGCACGTTCGCCTTTACCGAATTCGGGCAACTCGTCCGCGAAATCTTTGGCGAGCCCAAGCCCGAACGCATCGACATGGGTGATTACGAAGAAAGCGGCGACGGCTTTACCGCGATAAGCTACAACCACAAGAACGGCAAGACGATGATGAAGCTCTACGCGCCGTTTGTCCCGATAAGCGAGCCCCACCGCGAACTCGAGGTGGCATGGAACCTTGCCGACAAGGGCATCAATATCCCGCATGCGCACCGCCTGGTAACGGACGGCACCCGCATCGGCGTGGAATTCGAGCGCATCTCGCCCAAGAAGTCCTTTGCCCGCGCAATTTCGCAGGAACCGGAAACTCTCCGGCGCTATGCGGAGGAATTCGCCCGCGAATGCAAGAAACTCCACGCGATTCCCTGCGACACGAAACTGTTCAGCCCGACAGAGAACCGCTTCCGCGAAGCAATCACCAAGCTCAAGGAATATTCCGACGAGGAAAAGGCAAAAATCTCGGCGTTTATCGACAGCGTACCGAAGGCGACCACCTGCATCCACGGCGACATGCACATCGGGAACATCATCACGAACGGCGAAAAGAACTACTGGATAGACCTTTCCGCCTTCAGTTACGGGAACCCGCTCTACGACGTGGGCATGCTCTATTTTGTTTCGCACACGGGCGACGACGAACTTGCGCAGAAACTGTTCCACATCAGCGCGGCGCAGATGCTCGAGGTCTGGACCTACTTCGTTCCCGAATATTTCGGCAAGGAAGAGCCGCTCGCAAGCATCGACGAGAAGGTGAAGCCCTTTGCAGCGCTCCTCATGCTCATGTACTACACCTGGACGGGAAACCCGCCCGCAGGAATGTTCGAACTCGTGAAACATTCCATCCTGGAAAAATTCTAGCCGGAGACTTGCCCCATGCCTGTTGTTCCTGTAGAAAGTTACGGCCTGCATCCGCAGGGTACGTTCATTATCGAGGAATTCCGCGAGAAGCACGCGATGTTCGAGAAACTGCTCACGGTCGTGCGCGGGATTCTCGAGAACGCCATGGCAGAAAACCACATCTACGTGAATGCCATCGAGGCGCGCGTCAAGGACGAGAAGAGCCTCGTGGGCAAGCTCGAACGCAAGGGAGAAAAGTACCACACGCTCAGCGACCTCACCGACATTTTGGGTGCGCGCGTCATCACGTTCTACTACGACGAGGTCGACAAGATTGCGGCAATCGTCGGGAACACTTTTGAGGTGGACTGGGAAAACAGCATCGACAAGCGCAAGATGCACGACCTGCACAGTTTCGGCTACAGTTCGCTACACTACATCTGCCGCGTCCCGAAAAAGCTGTTCTTTGACCCGGAATACCCCGAGATAAACGACATACGGTTCGAAGTGCAGATGCGTACCGCATTGCAACACGTATGGTCGGTGCTCGACCACGATACCGGATACAAGTCCGGGGTCGAAATCCCGAAGGAATACCTGCGCAGCATCAACAGGCTCGCGGGACTGCTGGAACTTGCCGACGAGCAGTTCTGCCAGATACGCACGGGCATCAACGAATACCGGCGCCGCGTGCAGTCGCTCGTGAGTACCGGAAACTTCGAGGAGGTCTCGCTCGACGGCGATTCGTATGCGAACTACCTGAAGCTCAAGCCCTTCGACGCGCTCAACAACCGCATCGCATCCATAAACCAGGCCGAAATCAGCAAGTCCCCGCTGCGCCAGTATCTGGACGTGTTCAAGCATCTGGGGTTCAAGACCCTCGGCGATTTGGACAGGTTCATCAAGGAAAATTCCGAAGACGCCTTCCAGCTGGCGGCTTTCCAGCTCGCGAATACCGACCTGGACATCATCAGTTCTTCGCTCGGGGTAATGAGCCTCATTACCGTCTATGCGCTCAAGTCGGGCTCGGGCCCGCTCGGGCTCAAGGACATATTCGACATCCTGTACGGTGAATCCGACGGCAACAAACAGCGGGCCGAACGCCTTTACGAGAAGGCATCGCAGCTCTCGTTCATGCAGAAGAGATAACGTTTGAAACGGAATATCAGGATTAAGAAATGCCGGAAATTGAATCGCTCATCAAGAATCTTTCCCCACTGATGGAAGAAAGTTCCGAAATCTTTCGGGAACTGGCGATCTTTTTCGGACCCGGGGCAAAGATTGCAACGCACCAGGGCGACCTCTCAAAGTTCCTGGGGCGCAAGCGCCTATACCGCATCCTGAGATTTTCGGGCAATAGTTACAAGGAATGCGTGTACCAGCTGGTCGACGAACATCCCGAATCGATGGAGGCGCTCGGGATGCTGCGCTACTACATATCTCCCGGCAAGAATATCAAGTGGGAAGATATCGAGTCGGCAGAAATCGCCCTCGGGAAGGAACTGACGACAAACGCCTACGGCTGGATGCCCGATGCATGGACAGCGTTTGAAAATGCGGACGACGCGCAAGGAGCGGGCGCGCACCAACTCGTAGCGCTTTTGGCTTTCGATTACGGAGATTAAGGATTTAAACTGCCCGCGGGCATTAAACCGCGCGCCCTACTGCGGGATAAATTCAAATAACGTGATGCCGGGGAGTTTCCCCTTGCGGCTTACGAGGTATTCGGAGAAGGGCTGGTCCACGACGCGCTTCTTCTGGGACGATGCATGGCGCAGCCTGGGCGCCTCTCCCGGCTTTAGCACGACAAACCCGGTGTGGGTCGCATCGATCTTCTCGGACTTTCCGATAAAGGCAACGCCCATCACCTTCAGGCTATCGGAATGCGGGACCTTCGCCCATTCGAGCGCCTTGTCGTAGGGCAGGTAGCGGATTTCCACCTGCGGGTCATCGGCCTCCTTGCCATCGACCAGGTACTTCATGCGCTTCGCCTTGAAGAAGTCCTTCTTCGGGATCGTGCGCGTCATAACCGTATCGCCATCCACGGGGAGCACGCGGGCAAACTTGCCCTCGCCCACCCAGTCGGCAAGCAGGTAGTGCTTGCGGGCGCGGTAACTAATCTTGCCGTCAATATAGCGGAGTTTTTGCAGCACGTTAAACAACAAATCCTCGCTCGGGGCCAGCGCCAATGCCAGCGTGTGCTCCAGGAAGGTCACGCAGTCCACAGAATCAAGATAAACAAGCGGCTTGGGCTCTACCGGGTCAATCGTCCCCTCGCCCATCGGCCCGAGCCTATACGGGATTCCCTGCAACTTCCTGGAGAAATATTCCAGGCGGGCATCGAGGCCCTTCACGTTCTGGCCCGCAATCCACATGTCCTTCATGCGGACAAGCGACGGGTAGCCTTCATTCGCCCACTCGATAAGTTTGACCCACAGGGTATCCATCACGTCCTTGCAGTCATTGTCCTTGTTCTTGCCCGTCTTGTTCAGGTACATCGCCACGGCAAGCGTATCGCCCTGAGCGAAGATGTAACCCGCAAGGCCATGCACCTCGGCAATGTAGCCCGTCTTGAAGCGCGTCGCCCACGGGTACTGGAGCGTGTACATGCGCTTGCTGCCGGAACCAATCTTGGGGCTTGCAAAGGAATTGATGTAGTATTCGTGCCGGGGATGGCGCGCCATGGCGGCAAGCATCTGCGATTCGGCAGAAGGTTTCAACTTGTTCTTCGGGGCAAGCCCGCAACCGTCATATACTTCGAACCCGCTGGAATCCACCCCGATGGCGGCAAGGAACCTGCGTTCGAGCATCTTGCCCGTCTCGACGCTCCCCACCCCGAACTCGCGGGCGGCGGCGTTGCGGAAAAGCGTTTCGGCGTGCAGGTTCTGACTTCTCTGGTTAATCTCGTCGAGCATGCTGAGCAAGGGCGCCGCCGAGAACGAATACTGCTTCACGAGCGGGCCCGCCGACGCCGTAGAATCTTCACGGAAGGTAATCCCGCGGTCACGAAGCGCGGTAAGCATCGCCGCACGGAAATACCCGATACCGCCACGCACGGGAATCACGAACTGCGAGGAATCCGTATCGATATCGAACTCGCCTTCCACGGTAACCACCGGTTCCACGGGGTCAAGGGCACGCAGCCACTTGAGTTTCATCTTGCGACCGCGCTTGTTCAAAGGCGCCTTCGTCGTAATTAACTTGTTCACAACCCGCACGTAGCCTACGTCGGGCAGCACGGACACGCGCACCGTATCGCCCTCATTTGCACCGGGCCTTATGCGCACTACCGCACTGTTGTCATTAAACTGAAGCGGAGTCACCTCGGCCCCGTACCAGAAGTCATAAAAGTCTGTGCGCCAGTGTTCCGGTTTCCAGGGCGGCATGTAGTACGACGTATCGAGAACGAGGCTTCCCTTGAGGGTATCGACACCGAGCGCCTTGATGGAATCGGCGATGCCGTAAAGCCACATCAGAGGGTCCGTGTAGTAACGTGCCGAAATGTTCGGGTCGCCTTCACCGCGAATGTTCAGCGAGCCCCTAAAAACGTTCCCTTCCTGTGCACCCATAAGCGAGAACTTTGTCTCGGGGGCATAATCGAGCGGTAAAAAGTGAAGCGCCGTCGCCGTGGAGAGCGTCTTCATGGTACTCGCGGGCGTAAACAATTCGTTCCCGTTTATGTTCGCCAGTTCCTTGCCCGAATTCACGGAGCGCACGGAGAGCCCGAAGCTCACCTCGGGCAACAAGGAATCCACATAGGCCTGGTATTCGGCAACGTCAAGGCCTGCCGCAAATGCAGGCAGTACCGCCCAAAGGGCAAGGGAAACCAGCCTCAAGAAAAATTTCATCAGGACTTCGTCCCTTTCTTCTTGCGGTCACAAACAAGGTAAATAACCAACCGCGTGCAAAGGGCAATAAACACAAGACCCGCAGCGATGCAGGCAAAGAACACCATACGCCATGCCGGCTGCGGAGTCGGGAGCGGTTCAAACCGCAGGTCTTCTGGCTCAATTTCCTGAATTTCCGTCGCAAATGCCTTCTCGGCACGGGCAACCAGGTCACTCTCTTTTTCCGTTTCCTTCTGGCCCAGAATCTCGGCAACCTTCAGGTGCGCCTGCACCAGAAGTTTCGCCAGTTCATGATTGCGGGCAGCCTTGTCTTCGGTCACCGCGAACATGGCACCCATGTCGTTTGCAAGCTTGATAAGCACTCCCTCGATGGCGCCCCACTCGGGAATGTTCGGGAAGCTCTTACCGTTCTCGAGGCTCTGCACCAACTGCGAATAACGGCGATCCTGGTTCCAGATGCTGATAAGCCCGCGGTCCGCCGGCAAGAACCCGACCGCACGGCAGTATGCATCCAGGTTGTCGGTACGGAGCAGGAACGCCAGCAGGGACTGCGCCGCGGCAAACTTCACAGAATCGCCACCCGCAGTCAAGGCAAGATGGCTCCCGCCTACAAACGTGGACCTAAACGACGAAGACGCAAAGGGGAGAATAATAATGCCATCGTCCGCAATCGCGCTGGAACGCAGGCCTCCCGCTTCCTCGGGATATTCTAACTGACGGATAAGTTCGGACGTACCGTAATGGATAAGCAGTTCGGAATTGATGAACCGCACCACGTTCTGCTGGGAATTCTCGTGCAGGCTGTTGGGAGCAAGTTCCTCGTCGCCAAGAATCGCCGCATATACGGCAAGACCGTCAAGAGTCTTTGTATCAAGCAGCGAACTCTGGCACGCACCCTGCTTGCAGTCCAGGAAATCGCCACCGAAATTCCAGATGAACGGGGCCATCTGTTGCGGGCCAGTCCAGTCCTCGTGGCCAGGGAGCGCGAACGCCGCCACACGCTTCATCTCGGAATTCTTGAGTTCCCCGCGGTTGATGGCACGAAGCGCCCCCATAAACTTGGAATAGGAATTGATGTCCTCTTCCTCGATACCGAGCGTATGCCACAGCCACTCGTTCGCGAAAAGCGCACGCACGTCAAGGAACCACGGGAACGAATAGACCGCAGTACCGGAACCGACATGGCTCGCACGGAACGCCTCCGCATAGAAGCGGGACGAATCGACCTGGGCAATAAGGGAATCGAGAGGACGAAGGTCGCCGACCGAGGCAAAGTGCGGAACCCACGTGGAACCCAGCTGGATGATATCCGGGAAATCCGGAACGGAATCCGGATGCGCAAACGCCTTCGTAATTTCACCGTACGCCTCGCCCCAGTTGAGCACGCGCACCTCTACGGGGACACCCGTATCGCGGTGATATTTTTTCACCAACTTCTTGACCGCCTTCTGCGAGCCAAGCCCGTTGTCCATCATCCACAGGTGCAGCGTATCGACATCGGCGCGGCTCAGTTCGGGCACCGCAAACGACGCCGTCGCCACCAGGGCAACCGCAACTGCTGCACGCACGATATGTCGGGAAAAACGGATCATTTGGCGAGTCGGGTAAAGTCTTCGAAGAAGTGGGGGTAAGTCTTGTTCACGCAGGCGGGGTCCATGATTTTCACCGGGACGCCCCCGAGCGAGACCAGGCTGAAGCACATCGCCATGCGGTGGTCGTTGTACGTTTCGACCGTCGCAGGCACGAGTTCCTTGGGCGGCACGATCGTGATGCTATCCATGTCGGTCGTCACTCGCGCACCGAACTTCTGAAGTTCCGCAGAAATCGCCGCAATGCGGTCGGTCTCCTTCACGCGCCAGCTTGCAATTCCGCTAATCGTAGAAGGCCCGTCGGCAAAGAGGGCCAGCACCGACACGGTCATCGCCGCATCGGGAATGTCGTTCAGGTTTAAGTTCACGCCGTGAATGCTACAGCCCGTACCGTCGCACTCAATCCAGTCCGGACCGATTTCCACCTTGATGCCCATCTGGCGGAGAACAAGCACGAACGCCACATCGCCCTGTGCACTCTGGTGACCCACGCCAAGCACGCGCACCTTGCTGCGAGCAATGGCAGCAGCAGCCAGCGGGTAACTCGCCGAACTCGCATCGCCTTCCACGTCGTAATCGGCGGGGGCAACGTACACACCCTGCGGCACGTAGAAGTCGCGCAGGTTTTCGTGCCTGACCTCGATACCGAAACTGCGCATGACATCCATCGTCAGTTCGATATACGGGGCAGAAATAAGTTCATCCTTCACGTGAATGTGGAGCGGCGCCTTGCAGTACGGGGCGCAAATGAGGAGCGCCGTCAGGTACTGGCTCGAAATGTTGCCGTTCACTTCCACATAGCCGCCCTCGAGACCCGAGGCCTTGATATGCACCGGCGGGTAGCCTTCCGTTTCGCGGTACTCGATGCTTGCCCCAAGCGAACGGAGAGCATCCACCAGGTCGCGTATCGGGCGTTCGCTCATGCGTTCCTCGCCCCCGAGGGAGTATTCCCCGCGGCCAAGCGTGAGTGCCGCCGTAAGCGAGCGCATCGCCGTACCCGCATTGCCGAGGTACAGTTCCACTGCTCCCTCGACCGAAATCGGGCCCGCGTTCCCAGTCACCACCGCCTCGGAATAGTCATCCGAAAAGTCAATCTTCACGCCGAGTTTCTGGAGTGCCTCGCCCATGTAGCGGGTATCGTCACTCTTCAGCAGGTTATGGAGCCGGGTCGTACCGCGAGCGAGAGCCGCGATCAAAAAAGCCCTGTTGGTAATGCTCTTGGAGCCCGGGAGGCGAACTTCACCGCTAAAAGTGCTAAATGCCGGTAACTGTATAAAAGAGGGGCGGAACTGAAACTCATCCATATTTCAAAATTATACATTTTTATAGGACTACCGACAACACAATCACACAACGTGCAGGTAAAAAATGGAACAAGGTATCACGACCAAGGATTTCGAGGTTCGCTTCTCGGACTGCGACCACCACAGCCGCCTGAAACTTTCAAACCTGTTCCTGTTCATGGAAGAGACCGCCATTGCCGACGCCGAGGCTAACGGGTTCGGGCTCTGGAAGATGATGAAGGCGGGCTACACCACCGTCATCACGCGCATCAAGATACGCATACTGCACCAGCCCGTGTGGGGCGAGAAGATCTCGATATCCACCTGGGCAAAGGACTTCTATAAGGACAAGGTTGTCCTGAAGGACTACTCCATTGTGGATTCGCAGGGGCATTCTATAGCCCAGGCGACATCCAGTTGGCTACTCGTGAACATGCAGACGGGCAAGTCGGAAAACCCGGCGAACAGCCCCTACCCCATCCCGCTATTCGTGGGCAAGAATGCGCTCCCCGAGATGATGGACATCCTGAACCCGGAAATCGAGCCGCGGGTACTGCGCACCGAGCAGGCACATTACAGCGACCTCGACATGAACAACCACGTGAACCACTGCCGCTATGTGGACTGGGTCATGGACTCGCTGGATGCCGACGAGGTCAAGAGCCGCCGCATCCGTTCCATACAAATGAATTTTATCTCGCAGGTCCCGCTCGGGGGCAAGGTGAGCATCGTGCGGTTCAAGAACACGAACCACCACGCCTACGTATTCGGGATGAACGAAGGCGACATGATGCGTGACCCGCTGAATGCGCAATGCCACTTCCAGGCGCGCATCGGGTTCGCGGACTAAAAATCAGCCAAATTTGAATACTCGCGGGCATTTTTTCCCGTGCCAGCAGACCAAAAGTTCGTCTAATTAGGATTTAGTCTGCCGTTTATTAGTTTGTATTTAACAAAAAGCCTTATTTTTCGCACCTCTGACAGACCAAGCGTCCGCTAATCTCGAATTTAGTCTGCCGCAAAGCACCTCCGCCAGCATTTATCCTCCGGTTTCTACCTTTTCCAGCAGACCATTTTGAACCGCGCACGCATTTTGGTCTGTCAAAACCGCAAAACAGACTAAAGCAGAAAATATCTTGCAATCCGCTCCACCTTTTTTGCATCCAGCGGAACCTCATTGGACTCCAGAGAAGCGATTACATTCCGACCCAAGAAATACCCGTTTGCCTCATAGCATGCAATTTTCCATGCAACCTGCGCAGAGTAATCCGCATTGTCCATCATCCCGAAATGTTCCCACACGAATTCGCGACGCAACCGAACATTCAAGCAGGTAAAATCAGGAAAAATCATGAAAGTCCTTTTGCCGCTTTTCATTCTGAAATCATTAAGTTGCCTCGGGCATTCATATTTATAGGGAATTGATAACCTGTAGAGCGTATCTGCAATAATCGCCTCAGATTTGGAACGAACGCGCTCCCCGCGGGCGGTTATAATTTCCGGAGTATCTTCTTCAAATTCCTTTCCGGCATACGGTATCGACTGCCAGTTTTTTACAAACTCATCGTTCGGCAAGCAAACCGGAGTTATTAGTTTTCGGCGACCAGAATGCATTTTTCCAAATTTTTCATTGAGATCTCCCCTCTGAAAATTTTGGATGAAGCCATCAAGCAGCGATAACATCTTCTTCAATTCCGGCAAAATTTTCCTGTCATAATCCTTTTGAGCTAGATTTCGCGCCAAACGTTGGTTTTCCATGGGGATATACTTCCCACATTGCGGTGTATTGTTAGAAACATGAAACCACTGTTCGTGATCACCACGCTTCGAAATCCGCAAGCGACCCGCGGGAGCCTTCTTCAAGAAGCGCTCTTTCGCAGAAATCAATTCGGCTAGCTTCATCGCTTTTGCCTGCAAAAGCGGCAACACATCATCAGCCCATATTTGTTCTTCGCTTTGCAACCGTTCTTCATTTTGCATTCTCGCCATCCTTTGTTTTGAGTTTTATTTGTTTTGAATTAGACATACTTTTTAATGTTGAACATTTTTCGCCTCTCCAGCAGACCAAAAGCCCACTTGTTATGGATTCGGTCTGCCGTTTATTAGTTTGTATTCAAAGAAACGCCATACTTTTCACCCAGTGAGCAGACAAAAAGCCAGCCTATCTAGCATTTAGTCTGCCGCAAAGCACCTCCGCAAGCATTTTTCCTCCGATTTCTACCTTTTTCGGCAGACCATTTTCCACCTCGTACGCATTTTGGTCCGTCGAAACAGTAAAACCGCCATCCAGACTCGGATCAAAAGCGGCAAACCGGCAGACCAACCACATATTTCGCCGGAGTTTGGTCTGCCATAAGAGCATTGACTTGCACCAAAAGAGCGAAAAACATACGACATCAGCCCTCTATGGTCGAACCACCCCGATATCGGGCCACATTTCAAACACGACATTCCCCTGCAGGTCGGTGCGGAAGAACCGCGCCGTATCCCCGAGTACATACCCATACTTGCGCACGACATCTTCACGGGGGTGCCCGTAGGTATTGCCCGCACCCACGCTCGCTACCGCATATCCGGGTGCGACCTGCGCAATGAAGCGCAACGAACTGCTGCCCGCAGACCCGTGGTGCGGCACCTGCAATAAGTCTGCAGAGAGCGTGGGGGAAAGTTCCAGCAGGCGGCGCTCGCCCGCAGTGTCCAGGTCGCCCGTCAACAGCATGGAGGCGATCCCGAGTTCCACCCGCACTACTACACTCGCAGGGTTCCCGCCCTCCCGCACGTAATCCGGGGGCCAGAGCACGTCGAACCGCGGGGCATCCCCGGAACCCGAAAACTGCCCGCGATCTTCCCCGTCGTCCGCGCAGTCACCACCCGCGACTAGCCCGAAAGCATCCCCACGCACGAACGTATCCACCGGGATGCCGTACCCGCGGGCCAACGTGAGCACGCTATCCCGAATAAACCCGCCCGAGGTATCGGGCCCGACATACAGGCGGCGCACGTACACCCGCGGCGCTTCTCCAACCTGAAAAGAACCCACTTCCAGCGACGCATCTCCAACCCGAAATAAACTATCTCCAACTTGAGATAAACCATCCCCGGCCCGAACGGAACCAGCAATTTCCATAAACCCGCCCGCATGGTCCCTATGGTTGTGGCTCAGCAACACCCACTCGAGCGTATCGACCCCGCGGGCGACAAGCGTATCCATCACCCCCACAGAATCGGGCCCCATGTCGTACATCGCGTACCGCCCTCCGTAATCGAGCAGCACCGCCAGCCCCTGCCCCACGTCGATAAACGTCACGCGAAGCGGTTCCGGATCTTCGGGAACATCGCCAAACACGCAGGTACACGATGCCCCCAGGGCGAAAATGGCCGCGAAGGCCAGCACTTTTGCATACAAAAAGAAGTATCTCATACCTATATAAACGGATTCACCCCCCAAAATGAGCCAAAACGCCTGTTTTTTTTTATCTTTACAGCATGCAGTTACCTAAATACAAGAAAAAGAAACGCATCAAGTTGAAGATTTGCCAGGAACCCGGCTGCGGCCGCGAATTCTGGGGACACCCGATCGCCAAGTACTGCGAACTGCACCGCGACATCAAGTTGCGCCAGAAGCAGAAGAAAAACGTGGAAAGCATCGAGTCCAAGAACATCATCTTCCGCCACAACTACACGGAAGCCATGGACCTCACCTTCAAGTGCTGTCTCGAAGGCTGCGACGAACTGTTCACCATCAAGGTCTACCCCAAGCAGACCGTGTACCCGAGGTTCTGCCTCGAGCACAGGAACGACTTCAAGCGCGAAAACTTCATCCGCGTCATGCAGAAGAAAAACGGGTAAAACGGCACATAGCCCCCAATTTCACCCTTTTTTAACAAAAAAAGTTGGGCACGCTACATGGTGGATGTAGCTCAATTGGTTAGAGTCCCAGATTGTGATTCTGGATGTTGCCGGTTCGAGTCCGGTCATCCACCCGAAAAAAGGCCCCGCAATTTGCGGGGCCTTCTTCGTTCTCCTCCTAGCCTTCTCCTCCTAACAGCCTCCTCCTTACAGACTGTTTCAGTTCCTTACGCAGCGGACACGCCCTGCCTTCCGTCGATTGTCGGTCATCACGCCGTAATCAATCGAAATTTCGAAAGCGTAATTATCATAAATCCTGTAGTTTGCGTACGAATTCGCATATTCAAGGATCCATTCAACGTCCTCGGTGTCCTTATGCTCCTCGTAGTAATCCCACCACTCTGAACGCTCTTTTTCTATATCTCCGACAAACGACTTGTGCGTATACGTGTGGTAGTATAGGTCCAGGTACTTGCTGTCCATCGGGTAAAGGTTGAAGTCGAACCTGTTATAGAATACGCCCACCAGGTCTTTATCAGATGCGGTTTCGGAGTCTGTCCTCCAGGATTCATTGAGTAGATTGTTGACTCCCCCGACATAGGTAATCAAGGCTTCCCAGTCCAGGCTATTGGATATATGCCAGCCGGCCGGGCAAATTCCCTGATGCAGCGAATCTATCAAGCCATCCTTGATAGGCCTCGACATATAGCTTTCGCTCAACCCCATGGCAGTCGTCCAATTATAGATTCCGGTCGGAGTCACATCTACGCCACCCCTCCTGGAATGCTTGACCGTAGTTTCACCACTGTACATCAGGTCCTCGGCCATCCATTCATATGTCTTCCCGTTGAACTCGAAACTTACCGTCTTGTATTCCCGGCCGTCGCGCGGGTCCTTCATGGTCCCCGACCCGTGAGGTATCGGCATCTTGAGGGAATCGAGATGTCCCTTAGTCGTGAACTTCCAGCTATGTCCATCGCAAAGGAAGTAGGCGGGGTTCACATACGTCATCCAATCATCATTGTCATCTACGAACGGTTTGTCAAGTCTTCTTGATTCCCCCCAATGGTCTTCATCGCAGGTTTCAAAGCCAAGATAATGATCTAGTACCAAATGGTGGAAATAACGCCTCTCCGCCATAAGGTCGTACTCATCCCTACCAATCAAGCCGGTTTCGCCAGAATGCATCACATTGCCCAAGGAATTGTATAAATAGGCAGTGTAAGCAAGAGGCGCAATCAAGGAATCGCTGAGGGTTCCGTCTTCTTCCAGGTCATCGGCGTATCCATCCACATAATCCTGTAACATGCCACAGTCCGTATTGGCCGGGTCCATCCTATATTCCCACTCGTTTCCTTCGCCATTCCAAGGAATAATGAAGTCTCGAGTATCCACAAAAATACTGATATGATAAAGAGCCATGTCCGCAGCGGATGTACTGAAGATGTTCAGGTCTTCCGCGGAATTTACGGGAATGAAGACACCGAATGCGGCGAGTACTTCCGCAGCAGCCTGTTTCTTGGCCTGGGCAAAGGGCACGCCATCCTTGACCAACTTCAATACACGCTTGTATTCAAAATGCGTCAGCAAGTTGATATTTGCGGTAATACGTTTTTCCATGTTGGTAATGGCATTAAGGTGCAAGACACACACAGAACGTTCGCCACTGACATCATGAATATAGTGGCCTTCGGCGGAAAGAAGCGCATACGGGCTTTCCAAATCAAGACTATCGAATTCGAAGTCACCCTTGTCGTTAGTGACCGTGGTATTGAATTCCTTGCCCGTGGGTTCCAGGTTCCCTTCTGCAGATGTTTCCCGGAGCACGACGCTAGAGCCCTCCACAAACGGGCCCTTCTGCACCGCGCCCGAAAGCTTTTTGCCCGCGAGGGCGACAATGCCGGCATCTTCCGAGGTACCGCCCGCGACATCCCTACCATCGGAACACGCGTCAAACAGGAATACACAGGCCGGCGCCAAAACAAATCCCAAACCAATCCTTAATTTTTCATACAAGTTCATTTTTACTTTTCCTCCTTACCACATTTCTTTTCCTTGTCCAGCCTTTCGCTCATCGGGAACAGCTGGAGGTTCAGGCGATACACCTGCTCCGTCTCGTCATCTTCCGCGGCAATCGCCACGATGCGCCGGCGGCAATCCGCCAGTTCTTTCTTGATCCGTTCATACGCACGGCGCGTAAGCCCGAGGGTCAGCCCCGACATGTCGCGTTCAGAAAGCGGCAGGTCCAGGGCCTTTACCGCAAACTCCCCCATTTGTCGCTGCATGTCGCGGGCCGCCACGGGGACCGCATCTACCGAGCCCATCGAGATGGACTTGTCCGTCTGGCGGTAGTTCCCGCTCCTGTCCTTCTTCAGGAGTTTCGCACGCACCAGAAAGTCAAGCGTCTCGCTCACTTCGGCAGCGGAAATCTTTTGCTTGCAGGCACGCGCAATCTCGAGCGGCTTTGCACCCGGCATGTGCGGGGCAAGTTCGCGCAGCACCGGATTCTTCCACGACTTAAAGTAGTCGAACTCCTCTTTCCCGAGTACGCGCACCTTGTGGGCCCTCGCCAGTGCACAGCGTTCCTCGAACGCGGCACGCTTCGCCTCATCCCCCTTTGCATGGGCGTACGAAACCATCAGCACAAAGTATGCCTGTTCGTAACCGGCGAGCCCCATGGCGCTTGCGACAGAACCCGCAGCCCCAACACTCAGGTTCTTCTTGCCTTCGCAAACGTACTTCAGGTAAACAGCAGACGAGAACCCGGCATCGCGCGCAAAGTCTCGCCACGTGAATGCCGAACTGCGCTTGCGTTCATCGTAGTAGTCCTGGATGAACTTGCGGTAGTCTGTGTATTCAATGATCTCCTTCATGTGCACAAATATAGATAATTTTGTAATTTCAGAACACAAAATAGCCGTTTTTGTGCAATTTTTACCATTTTTGTAGAAAATTCACAAATTTAAGCAATTTAGAATACAAAACATGTATTCCTGGAATACAACAAAAAAGACAAGGGAAGGCTCCGCCCTCCCTATTGACATTTCACTATACTTTTAGTATATTACTTAAAGTATATTACCAAAAGTATAGTGAGGTTGTCATGATAAACCCCTTTTTGCTAGAACCATACACATCAAAGGAACTGTTCTGCGACCGCGAACTGGAACTCAAAGAAATTGTCTCTCTATTAACGAATGGTTCCAACGTGACACTCATTTCGCCTAGACGTTACGGGAAAACAGGTCTGATTTTCAGGGCTTTTGATGATCTCCGCGAAAAAAAATGCACCTGCATATACGCCGACATTTTCTCAGCTCAAAATCTAGACGACTTTCTCAAAATTCTTTCCGAAGCAATCGTTAGCGCAGTAACAAGCGAATCCATAATAAAAAAATTCTTCAACGCTCTTAAAAACGCGAGACCCACACTCAGCTACGATCCTGTTTCCGGCAGTCCACAGGTATCGCTTTCGTTCCTGATGGACTCACAAAAACCACCAACTCTAAAATCCATTTTTGATTTTCTAGAAAAGCAAGAAACACAAATCATTTTCGCGATTGACGAATTTCAGCAAATCCGAGAATTCAAAGAAACAAATACCGAAGCCTTACTGCGTACTTACATACAACAATTGCACCATGTAAAATTCATTTTTTGTGGCAGCAAAAAGCATTTGATGGCAGATATGTTTACCAATGCAAAGAAACCATTTTACGAAAGTTCCAGAACAATCTATATCTCCCGTATAGATGCAGATAAATACAAGGCATTTATTACAGGTCTCTTCAAAAAGGCCGGCAAATCCATTGACGACGACGCCGTCGATTTTATCTTGGGTTGGACAAAACGGCACACTTATTACACTCAATTCGTCTGCAACCAGGTTTTTGCGGATTCATCCCAAAGGATTACGTTAGAAGATGTAAAAAACGTCGCATCCAAAATTCTTCGGTTCGAAACAACAAACTTCATAGAGCGACGCAACCTGATTACCGAGAAACAGTGGAAATACCTCGTCGCAGTCGCCAAAGAAGGCGAAGTCAGAAAACCGACCGCAGCGGATTTCTTGATGAAATACCAAATCGGAAACGCAGCCACAGCAAAGAAAATCCTCACCGCCCTTGTCGAAAAGGAACTGCTGCTAGAGCAAAGCGATTTAAGTGGGAAAACTTACAGCGTTTATAACGTATTCATGTCCCGATGGATGGAATCGCTTTAAGCAGAAGGCCCCGCATCAAGCGGGGTCTTTTTTGCTCTTCCTAACAAAATTTTCCTAGTCCTTGACGCAGCGGACAGAATTCCCGACGTTTTTCCGTTCGTCATTTATGCACCCTCTATCACATTTCATGTTATTATCCAGTGTCATTTTGTAGGCGTAGTCACTATAGTGATCAAAGGAACTCCAGAAGTCTGCTTCGTCGCCAGCGTGATTGAAACTGCCATTATAGTAACCAGCAGGCAACGCAGAAAAACCGGAAGAGTCAGAGCCATTTCCATTTCCGGACCAACCGCTCTGGGATTTGAGAACCTTATTCTCATTTGACTGCCAACCCACAGACGTAAGCATAGCTACCCATTCATCATAGTTCGGCAAATGCCAACCATCGGGGCAAACACCCTGCACTTTCGCAGGCAGGGTACACGACTTGCCATAACCGCAATCCAGCGGCGCCTTTGCATCGTTCGCCAAGGCAACAGAGTCAATCGCTGCAGCCCAGGTATAAAGGCGGCCATACTTGGTGCAGTTGGCAGGATCATTGTCATAGCACCAGCTAGTAGAATCGGAGGTAAGTTCACCAACTATATAGGGTATGCCAGTGTATGCATAGTTCAGATTTTCCGCCATCCACACCTGATCGCCGATTTTCACCGTCTTGTAAGTTTGACCATCGCGGTCATCAGTCAACGTACCATATTCGCAATTATCCTCTGTCTCCGTCTTGCATGGCTTCGCCATAGCCACGACGCTGCTGCTTGACGAAACAACAGAACTGCTGGACTTCGTTTCGTCAACACTAGAACTTGAAGAAGGTCTTACCGGTGCAGTCGAAGGATCCCCTTTGACGCAACGGACACTTTGTCCATAAGACTTG
>CADCGB010000046.1 GCA_902800815.1 Fibrobacter succinogenes | reverse complement strand
ACCGCCTTCCACCATGCAGACGGAATCTTCGGTACCGGCGACCACCAGGTCCAGATCGGCGCAGGCCATCTGTTCGTAGGTGGGCATCACGATGTTCTGTCCATCGACCACGGCCACGCGTACGGCGGCAACCTGCTGTTCGAAGGGCAGTTCGGAAAGACCGATAGAGAGGGATGCTGCGGACACGCCGAGCACATCCGGTGCGAACTTGCGGTCAGCAGAAAGAACCTGCACAATCACCTGGACTTCGCGCGTGAAGTTCTCGGGGAACATCGGGCGAATCGGGCGGTCGATGATACGGGCAGAAAGGGTTTCTTCGTCGGAGGGGCGACCGGCTTCACGCTTGTTGTAGCCACCCGGGAGGCGACCGGCAGCGTAGGCCTTTTCGCGGTATTCGACAGTCAGCGGGAAGAAGTCACCTTCCTTCTCTTCGCCGTAGCAGACAGTGGAAAGCACGAATGCATCGCCCATCTTGGCGACTGCAGCACCGCGTGCCTGCTTGGCAATACGGCCCGTTTCAAACGTGATGACACGGCCATCGGGAAGCGTAACGGACACTTCCTTCGGGTCGAGCATCTTGCCGTATTTTTGATGGTATGCGTCAATAGACATAGATTATCTCCAGTCCGCAGATTAGCCGCGGAGACCGAGTTCCTTGATGAGAGCACGCTGAGCGAGAATGTCCTGCTCACCGTAGTACTTGAGGAGGTTGCGGCGCTTGGCAACCATGGCAGACAGACCACGGAGGGAGTGGAAATCCTTCTTGTGGCTCTTGATGTGTTCCGTCAGATTCTTGATCTTTTCCGTGAGGATAGCGATCTGGACGCGGACGTTACCGGTGTCCTTTTCGTTTGCACCAAACTTGGCGGTGAGTTCTGCAGCTTTTTCCTTAGTGATAGTAGCCATTATAGCCATTCCTTTTTTTTGATTGTTGTTTCATTACAAGTTTTTGTCCGAGTTTCCCTGCTTTTGCACCAGTGGAATTGGCGAATCTGGTCACAGGACCCAGTCAAAAATGCAATTTGGGGGTAATTATAGTAATTTGGCTGGCTGGCAATGGGGTTTTAGAAGCGGGAACCGCGCTAAAAGGAGGGAATTTTGGGGCATTATTCGTGAAATTTTCGAAAAAAAGGCACCTACGGGTTCGCGCCCGAAAGCGCCTAGCGCTTTTTATTATATTCCCCGCAAAAAAGGATTGAACATGACGATTGACGAATTCTTGGGCGAAGCGAAAACGGTGGCGATTTTTGGGCACGTGAGGCCGGACGGCGACTGCGTAGGCAGCACCACGGCAATCTACAACTACATCTGCGACAACTTCCCAGGAATCCGCGCGGACCTGTTCCTCGAAAAGTTCCCCGAGAGCTACAAGATTCTGCGCGGGGCAAGCGATGCGCGCGAGGCCTACACCGCGGATTGCAACGGCGAGCAACCCTACGACCTTGCTTTCCTGATGGACACGCCGAGTTTCGAACGCGTGGGGGCAAACGGTGCGGAATGCATCCGTGCGGCGAAAAAGACGATAAACATTGACCACCACATCTCCAACCCGCTGAACCTCTGCACGATGAACCTCGTGGAACCCGAGGCGAGTTCTGCATGCGAGGTGGTGTATGTGAATCTCGACAAGGCGAAGGTGAGCCGCGAGACCGCGAACAGTCTGTACCTAGGAATCGTGCACGACACGGGAGCATTCAAGTTTAGCAGCACCGGCAAGCGCACCATGCAAGTGGTCGGCGACCTCATCGAGAAGGGAATCGACTTCGCGAAAATCGTAAACGAGACTTACTACACGCGCACCTACAAGCAGACGCTCGTAACCGGGTTCGTGATGCAGAACTGCAAGCTCGGGCTCGGGGGTAAAGTGGTCTACGCCCACATCACCCCCGAAGACATGGACCGTTTCGGCGTCACGCCCGTGGAACTCAGCAACGTCATCGACACCGTGCGAGAAGTCGGCGGCACCGAAGTGGCCCTGTTCCTGTATCCGGTGAATGGCAAGTACAAGATTAGCCTGCGCAGCAACTACATCGTAGACGTAAACGCTATCGCAAAGGAGTTCGGCGGTGGCGGCCACACCCGTGCCGCCGGCGGCGATACCAGCGATGCGCCCGAAGTGACGATTGAAAAGATTCTGAAGCTGATTGAAAAGCAGCTATAGCACGAACAGCGCGATGGCGAGGGCGACAAACACGCAGCCGCTGAACCAGTTGAGGTTGCGGTTCGCCTTCGGGCTATTGAGCATGAACTTCTTCACGGCACCCGCAAGTAGCGCGATGGAGCCGAACACGATAAAGGTCGCCGTCACGAATTCCGCACCAAGAACAACCATCTGGAGTGACGGGCTCATGTCACGGCTCATGTCGACCGCCGGCGGGATAAACGAGAGCGCGAAAAGCACCGCCTTCGGGTTCGTGAGGTTCATGATGATGCCGCGCAGGTAGAGCCTGCGGAACGAAAGGCCCGCGCCTTCCCCACCCGCATTGTCCGCGCGCATCTCACTACCGGCATCTGCGCCCGCGTCAAGTTTCACGACGCCGGCGCGAACCTGAAAACTCTTGTATGCAAGGTAGAGCAGGTATGCCGCCCCGCAGCACTGCAGCACGAAGAACGCAACCGGGCTTGCCGCAATAAGTGCGGACACGCCCACTATCAAGAGTGCCGTCTGCACGCAGATGCCCGTGCACAGCCCGCAAATCACGCTAAAACCCGCCTTGGCACCGTGCGTCGCGCTCTGGGCAAGCACGAACAAGTTATCGGGGCCGGGGGCAAGCGCCACCACGAGGGCTGCTATGAAAAAATTAAGCATTCAAATAGATCCTTCGTCCTCAATACAAGTGCAGGTGCCGAACTGTATGGATCCCGGTCGCTTCGCGCCCAGGATGACAAGTACTGAATTTTTACAGTTTCTCCAAGAAACTGTCCACGTCGAGTTCGGCGAGGCCCTTCTGCAAACTTTCGAGCGCATCGTCCGAAATCACCTGCTTTTCGGATTCATGACGGCTTTCGGCCAGGGCATTGGAGTCCTCGACCAGGTGCTTGAGGGAGGCGGCCACATCGCTCATGGTCCCCTCGCGGTTCATCACGCCGTTCAGCACGCGCACCAGGCGTTCGCGCAGCTTCTGAAATTCATCGCGGTCGAGTTCCGAGGTCACCCCATTGCAATACATCAGCGGGGTCTTGCACTTGGCACAGGCAAAGACCATCATGGACGAGGGTTCCCCGTCCAGCATGACGTTGAAGGTGGATCCGCAATGGGGGCAGTCGATACGCAATTCACTCATGCCCCATAATGTAGAAATTTCGGGCCGTCCAATGCCAATTAGCGCACAAAATTTTATTTTTGCGGTGTATGGGACCCGAAACTTTAAACAATACGGGAATCTAAGATTTTATAACTATGCTCTGTCATTGGCTTTACCACGTTACTAGCATGGACCTTTTCGATGGCCGTCTTTTCCGCGCAGGCGCGGCCGCCATGCTCTCCATCATCCTCGTGCTGTTCTTCATGCCCAAGTACATCCGCCTTTTGCAGGGGCTCGATGCCACCAGCGACTTCGACAAGGACGGCAAGACCAAGTCTCCCCCGATCATGGGCGGACTCCTCCTGGTGGTGGTCGTCGAGGTCGTTTCGCTCCTCGTCTGCAAGATGAACGGCTACACCATATCGACCCTCGTGATTCTCGCGGCATTCTCCGCCGTGGGCGCCATCGATGACATCGCGAAAGTCCGCGCCAAGCGCCTTATCAAGCTCGGCAAGCTCAAGGCCGCCGACTACATGGACAAGGCCGACGGCATTTCCAGCAGCCTGCGTCTGTTCCTCTACTTCCTGTTCAGCCTCATCGTCGCTGTTTTCTGCTACAAGTTCATCCCCGAACTCAAGGGCGACCTCACCATTCCCTTCTGCCCCATCGACGTATTCCAGATACACCTCCCCAACTGGATCTTTGTCGCCTTCATGACGTTTGTCATCGCGGCTAGCGCGAACGGAACGAACTTTACCGACGGCCTCGATAGCCTTGTCTCGGTGCCTATCCTTACCAGCATGATTTTCGTGGGTCTTGTCGCCTACGTGAGCGGCAACTTCATCTTCAGTACGTACCTGCACGTGCCGTACCTGCCCGGCTGCGACGAACTCTTCCCGATAGCGCTCTCCATCGCGGGTGCGTTGCTCGCCTACCTGTGGTTCAACAGCCCTCCGGCCGAAATCTACATGGGCGACGCGGGCTCCGTGGGCTTTGGCGCCACCATCGGCATCATGTTCATCCTGGTGCAGGCGGGGCTATTCCTCCCCATCGTGTGCATCATCATCATCGCCGAAGCCTGCTCCGTGCTCCTCCAGATTCTCTGGTTCAAGTTTACCAAGAAGACTACCGGAACCGGCAAGCGCATATTCCTGTGCGCACCGCTCCACCACCACTACCAGAAAAAGTGGGAAGGCCGCTTCCCGAGTAAGCCCCTGATGAACTCGAAGATCGTGTGGCGCATGCACCTGATAAGCATCTTCGCGCTCATCGTAAGCATGGTGATATTCTTCGGCTTAAGGTAATGCAGTCAGCCTCACGGCAGGCTCACTAATTCTTGAGGCAGCGGACAGAGAACGTGTTATCGAACTTCAGGCCACTGCCATCAATAAGCATTTCACGATCATCAAAGCACATATTGTACACCTGCTCATCATTATAGCCGAATTCGGTCGATGTCCAGAAATACCCATCGTAATGTAGGTATCTGAATCCATTATACATAGTCCTATAGCCTCCGGCGGGCAAGACGGAAAAGCCATAGTCATCGGTTCCTTCGCAATTATAGCACTCCCAATCATAAGACGATCTAAGTTTTGATGCAGAAACGTCAACCCCTCCCGCATAGGTAAACAGGATTTTCCATTCATCCAGGCTCGGCAAATGCCAGCCAGAAGGACAGACTTCAATAGCGTCCGCCCACGGATAAAGGCGACCATACACGTCGCAATTTTTTAGACTATCGTCGTAGCATTCACTATTTTCTGAAACATACTTTAAGTTTTCCGCCATCCAAATTTGCTCGCCGATATAAACCGTCTTATATTCTTGGCCGTCGCGTTCATCCACCAAGGTGCCGTACTTGCAGTTATCTTCGTAGTCATCACGGCACGGGGCAATATACGGAATGGTATCAAGCCAATTGCTAGAACTTGATGAACGGGCGATTGAACTTGACGAGCTGAAGGAACTCGAAGATTGCACCGAACTAGAAGATTCTTCGGAACTAGACGAGCCGCGCCGTTCGCTGCTGGAAGAGGAACGCACTGAACTAGACGAAACATCGTCTTCGTCGTCCGTATAAGACCTGTCATCCCCCCTTACAAGGAAGGTGTCCGAGTCGTCGTCACTGCAGGCAATGATGAGTGAGGCAGCCAACAAAGAAATGTATGGAATTTTCATAAAAACTAATCCTTAACGCAACGGATGTAAAGCATCTTCTCAAATGGGGTGTATCCCTCGTACGCATATGAGTAATTATTGTAAAAATAGACATTCTTTATAGCATCCGAATCATACCACGTAGAAGTCCAAAGGCCCTCACCCACCCCCAAATCATTGAACACCGACGGGCGATATCCTCCGGGCAAGACACTAAAGCAATATCCGTCATCGACGTCACTCTGGTTTTTCCAGCCATACGACGAAATAAGTTTCTCGCTCGCGACATTTATGCCTCCGACCGCATCGAACAAGACCATCCACTCGTCCATACTCGGCAAATGCCATCCGTCCGGACAAACTTTCTCAATCACATCAAATGAATACAGACGCCCGTACTTATCGCAATATTCCAGCGAATCATTGTAGCACGCGCTTGCTGAGTCAAACTGCTCCAGCGAATCTGGCTGCAGGTATGCATAGTTCAGATTCTCCGCCATCCACGTCTGCTCGCCAATAACAACAGTCTTATACACTTGACCGTCACGCTTGTCGATCAAGGAACCGTAATCGCAGTCCTCGTCGGGATTTTGTCTGAGCGGCTTAACCACGGCGACATTACGCTTCGAGGAACTCGACGAATTCACTGAACTTGAGGAGCGCATGGAACTGGACGAACTGCGCCGTTCGCTGCTAGACGAGGAACGCGCGGAACTGGAGGAAAAATCGTCTTCGTCGTCCGTATAAGACCTGTCATCCCCCCTTACAAGGAAGGTGTCCGAGTCGTCGTCACTGCAGGCGAAAAGGAATGCAAGCGACAATGCGAACAAAACGTAAAAAAAAGCCGAATGTTTCATAAATCTCCTCTCAAATTTTGTCATTGACACAGCGGACGGATAAGTAGAAAGGTTTGTATTCCTCACTCACAAAAGCATGGCCTTTATCTAGGTAAAAAAAGTACGCCTGGTTCTGGTAATAATCATCAAACTCTGTAGAACTCCAAAAACAGGTAAGATTATCGCTAAAGTACTCAGTATCAACGTTGTGGTACCTTTTTACGTTTCTCTTTCCTGCAGGAAGAGCAGAAAAACCATAAGCATCAGTGCCGTTTTCACCATCTTTCCAGCCGGTACTAGACCTAAGCACCGTAATAGCAACGGAATCGCCACCAACCATTTCAATAAGATTTTCAAATTCAGATTTTGTCGGCAAACGCCAATCCGTAGGGCAGTCAAACTTTGCACTAGCCCAAGTGTAAAGAGCTCCATACTTGGCACAATATTCTGCGGAATCGTTAAAACAGAGGCCCACATCATTGCTGAGATTTTCGGCCATCCACCACAGATTGCCTATTTTTACGGTCTTGTAAATTTTGCCACCACGATCCGTCACCGTTCCATATTCGCAATTGTCTTCGGTCTCCGTCTTGCAAGGTCCAAATTCTCTACTGCTCGATTCCGGCAAGACACTTGAAGACGAGATCTTTCCGTCCGGGCGCGAGATGAATTCGCTATCGCTGTCACCGCAGGCGACAAACATGGTCGCACACACCAACAAGGCGCAAAATACTCGTTTCACATTTCCTCCTATATTTTCTTCACGCCCAAGATAGAAAATAAACGGGCAGAAGCGATATTTCTATATTAAACCGCATGGACATTATTGAAACTTTGAACAATGCCGGCCAGCAAGAACTAGCGGCACACCTTGAAAAACTCTCCGGGGATGCCCGCAAGCTCCTCGAACGCGACATCGCAAGCCAGGACTGGGAAGAACTGAAGGCGCTCTACGCCGAAAAATCGACTGCGAGCAAAGCGGACAACGTTTCCGCCGACCTGAAGCCGATGCCATTCCGCATTGCCGAGGATGACCTCAAGTACAACTACTGGAAGGAAATCGGCGAGATGCTGCTCGGGAAGGGCAAAGTGGCGGCGTTCCTCGTCGCAGGCGGCCAGGGTTCGCGCCTCGGCTTCGACGGCCCCAAGGGTATGTTCGACATCGGGCTTCCGAGCCACAAGAGCATCTTCCAGCTTCAGGCAGAACGCCTGCAGAACCTTTCCGCACAGGTCGGCCACCCGATTCCCTGGTGCATCATGACAAGCCCCCTGAACCACGAAGCGACCGTCAACTTCTTTACCGAACACAACTTTTTCGGGATGGACCGCGACAACATCCGCTTCTTCGAGCAGGGCACCATCTGCGCACTCACTGCCGATGGCAAGGCCGTGCTTGATGGCGACAGACTCGCACTCGTCCCCGATGGCAACGGCGGCTGCTTCCGCGCACTCGCCCTGAGCGGCTCGCTCGCATGGCTTGTAGAAAAAGGCGTGGAATACGTGTTCCTCTACAGCGTCGACAACGCGCTCTGCCGCATCTGCGACCCCGCCTTCATCGGGGCGCTCGCCGACAACGGCATGATGGCCAGCGCATCGAAGGTGGTGCACAAGGCCAACGCGCAGGAACGCGTGGGTATTTTCGCCTTCCAGAACAACAAGCCCGGCGTGGTCGAGTATAGCGACTTGCCCGAGGAATACCGCGACAAGACAAACCCGGACGGAAGCCTCGTCTTTGACGGCGGCAACCTCGCGATTCACCTGTTCCGGGTAAGCGGACTGCGCAAGTTGCAGACCAGCAAGCTCCCGTGGCATACCGCCCGCAAGACCGTCTGTGGCATCGAGAACTGCTTCAAGTTCGAACAGTTCCTTTTCGACGCTTTCCCGCAACTCGGCACCATGCTCCCCTTCGGCGTCATCCGCGAGGAAGAATTCTCCCCCGTCAAGAACGCGGAGGGCACGGACAGCCCGAAAACGGCCCGCACGATGATCGGCAAGCTCCACCGCGAATGGCTCATGAAGGCACATATCGAGGTGAAACCCGGCAAGCTCTACGAAGTCTCGCCCACCATCAGCTACGCCGGCGAGAACCTCTCGCGCAGGCTATTCGAGCGCGAACTCGGCAAGAACATCCTGGAGTTCGACGAGGAATAGTTTCCGGTTGGCAGGCGCCGCAGCCCCATGTACAAGCTCAAGGTAATTACATATAAATTACTACTCAACATCCTGCTGCGGCTGCCGGACTTTTTCTACTCGTTCCTTTTCACCATCGCATTCCCCATATACAAGGCGCTCCACACCGAGCGCGCCTACGGGCGTGTCGTGAAGCATCTCGAGGCGGCAAGGGGATATTTTAAACAGGACGTGACTGCGCGCGACGTGTTCAAGGGAATCTACTGGAACGCGCTGGATTCGTACCGCGGCCTCACCCGCTTCAGGAGCGTCGAACGCCGCATTGTGTTCGAGAACGAGGACATCATCAAGAATGCCGTCGCCGAATGCGCAAAAATCGGGATGCCCATCGCAGGCATCAGCATCCACCAGGGGTCCTTTGAACTGATGCACCGTATTCTCTGCCGCTACAGCGAGCACGTCCACCTCATCACCGATTCCGTCGGGGACGTTGCCTTCCGCGAAGTTCTCCGGGAACTCCGCAGCGACCCGCACCTCACCGAATACCACCCCGAAGAGACAGGCCGACTCATCCGCGAACTCTTCCGCACCAAGGGAATCCTCGCGATGGTCTTTGACCAAGGCAAGAACACGAAGGGAAACACCGTCGAGCTTTTCGGCCGGCAGACCACGCTCTACCTGCGGCTCATCGAGAAAATCAACCAGATGGGAGCGGGCATCGTCACCTTCCGCACCTGGACCGAAAACACGCCCGAACGCCGCATCGTCATCCACTTCGAGACGTTCTACCCGCCGAAATACGACACGCAGGGGCGCGAACTCGTAAGCGACATCGCCCACGAAACCGAGCACTGGATAGCCGACCACCCCGACCAGTGGAGCTGGAACTACCATGGGAATTTTATTACCCATCCCTAACGGGAAGGTATAAAATTCTTGCGGGCGGGGCCCCAGCTCGGAGTTGCGAAGGCCGCACGGGCCCCTCCCTGCACCCTCCCCATCCTTGGCCGACGCCTCCCTGGTAATAGCCGCTTATTACAATTATCAAAAGTTTATATTCTAAATTAAATCTGTTTATCGATGGCTATAAATGCCTATATTTGGGCTGAGGTTTTTAGATGCCCCTGAATGCTGAAGAAGAATTCCAGATGCAGTGGATAATGAACCACCGCATGGAAGACAAGGACGAGCAGATGCAGAAGCAGGCGGAAGCAGACGCCGCCGCGAGGCCCGTGCGCTTGGCGCGCGGGCGCAAGATGCGCCGCAACCCCGCCGCCTGGGACCTCCCCATGCCCGAAGACGAGATTGATCTGCACGGCATGACCGCCGACGAAGCAGCAGAAGCCGTCGAGCGGCGCATCGATGACCTTACCATCGCCGGCCTCAAGGTGCTGAGGGTCATCCACGGCGGCGGAAACCCAAGCTACGGGAACGTGAAACGCATCATCGACCGCAAGGTCAGGTCCGAATGGAGCAACCGCATCCGCCTGTACAAGGTCGAACCCGACAACGCCGGTTCAAGCATCCTAATCATCGGGAAACCCGCCAACAGCGACGCACCTGCACGTCCCTCCCCCAAAAAGCCCTCGAAAACCGCCCGCAAAAAGTAAAAAATGGGCAATTTTTCAATTTTTTCGCCCCCGACCCCTTTGAAAACCCCGAATTTTTATCTATAATTGTGCCCACAAAACCGGAATATAGCTCAGCCTGGTAGAGCGCTTGCTTCGGGAGCAAGAGGTCGTGAGTTCGAATCTCGCTATTCCGATAAAACGAAAAAGGACCCCACCAAGGGGTCCTTTTCGTTTTTTATCCGGGATAACAAGCGAGATGAGAACTCACGAAGTGAGTTCGACTAAATCGCCATTTGAACGCAGTGAATTTAGGCGATTTAGAGATTACGCCGCAAGGCGTAACCCGCAGGGCAAAAGTTGAACACCGTGAAACTTTTGTCTTATCTCGCTATCCTGATAAGAATGGCGGACGCTATTCCGATAAAACTAGTCCTTCACACAGCGCACCGAGAACGCGATGTTCTTACTGCCGTCGGCGCTTAGGGACGCATTGAGGCCGAAGCAGCTAAAGCTCATGTAGTACGCGTTGCTGCCATTGTTCTCGGCCGAACTCCAGAAGAACGCGCTAGAGCTCTCGTAGCCGTAATTCCCGCTGTGGCCCCTGATGCCGGCAGGGAGTACCGAGAACCCGAAAGCATCCGTGCCGTTGCCGCTATAGCTCCAGCCTTCCTTGGACTTTAAATATCTGCCTGCGAACTGTTTATCGCCAACAGATCCGATCAATGTTTCAAATTCCGCCTTACTCGGCAAGTGCCAACCGCTCGGACAAGCCCTTAACGCATCATCCCATTTATAAAAGCGACCGTACTTGGCACAGTTGCTTTCCTCATTGTCGTAGCAGAAGCTAGAGTCCGCTTTGTAGTTCAGGTTCTTCGCCATCCAAGTCTGCGTACCGATTTTAAGAGTCTTGTAGGTTTGTCCATCGCGAGAATCAGTCACCGAGTCCACGGTCACTTCGGTTGCAGGAACAACAGTTTCGTCCTTTATACAACGGACCGACCACCTGAAGTCCTTACTGCCGGATTCCAGGTTCACACTGTCGGCGCCAAAGTTCAACAGCAAGCCGAACGCTTTGTCGCAATCTTTCTCCATAGAACCCCAGAAGAGCGTGAGGTAGCCCTCAACGATGTAACGCCCATTGTTGTCCTTTGCGCCAGCAGAGAGCGCCGAGAACCCGAAATCATCCGTGCCGTTGCCGTTATTGTTCCAGCCTTCCTTGTTCTTTAATTTTTTGCCTGCGACCTGTTTACCGCCGACAGATTCGTACAATGTTTTAAAATCAATATTGCCCGGCAAGTGCCAACCTACAGGGCAAGCATATAGTGCAGCCTTCCAAGAGTACAAACGGCCATACTTTTTGCAATTTGATCCATCGTCATTATAGCAATAGCTATCCTGCATCTCGTAGTTCAGGTTCTCCGCCATCCAGGTCTGGTCGCCAATCTTCACGGTCTTATATTTTTTCCCGTCACGTTTATCGACCAAGGTTCCTTGCGTCTCCGCAAAACCAGAGACCGCCAAAAGTGCTACCAAGATGAAAAGAAGCCTATTCTTCATAGCAAAATCCTTTACCTCTGTTCAATTATATATTTTTCCACCCCTTTCCCCCGAAAAAGCGTGATTAAAATCCCGATTTTGGCAAAAAAAGCGCATTTTTGCGTTTTCGTGACACTTTTTCCGCTATTTTTTGGTATTTTACACTCCGTGGAAGGCCGTTCATACCGGTCTACCGATTTTCAGGAGTATCTATGCGATTCGCAAAACGCGTTTTGACTTTTTTGACTTTAGCCGCCTCCATATCGCTGGCCCAACTTGCACCGGAACCGCAGATGGCGGACATCCCGCTCATGAAGGATTCCGCCGGAACCGCAATCAAGATGGACTTTAGCCTCCCACTCTCCGGCGTGAGTGACCCGGGAATCCTGTTTAGCCACTTTGCCAAGCGCCCGCTGATGATCTACTACTTCAGCCCCAAGTGCCCGCACTGCCAGAAGCACATGCCCGAAGTGCAGGCCATCATGAAGGAATATGAGTCGGCTGGAGTCGCAGGCATCGCCATCGCTATCGGTGGCAACATCAAGAAGAACGATATCCGCATGTTTATAGACCAGTTCAAGGTGGTCATTCCGGTATTCCAGGACGGCTCCCAGAAGTTCGGGCCCGCCTACGGCAACGGCTACGTGCCGGTACTCTACCTCGTGATGCCCGACGGAACGTTCTACCGCTACGAGAGTATGGACGAGCAGCACATCAACCACCTGCGGACCGTTCTTAACAAACTAAAGAAATAAATCTGCTTTTAAATCACGGCGGGAGGCTGCTCGGCAAAGCCGAGCAGTTATTGCTTGGGCTCGGTCATGTGCAAGCGAGCTTGCCCGCGACACTCGCCTTCTGCCGTAGTCGAACATGGCTTCTCCTGTTGCACCATGAGTATGAAAAGAGGCCCCCGACGGGGACCTCTTTTTATACTCACGGCGGGAGTCGAACCCACGACCCGCTGCTTAGAAGGCAGCTGCTCTATCCAACTGAGCTACGCGAGCAAGTCGGGCTGCAATATAGAAAAATTCACCAAATTTGTACACTAACTTTCTTTTTATGCTATATTAAATGAAGTAAACAACCCAAAAGGATTCTTCTAATGACCGACGAACAGTTCAACATCTTCATGGAAGCAATCAAGGCCCAGACCGAAGCCATTCAGAACCTGAACGCCTCACTCTCGGCCCAGGTCGAGGCACTCAACAAGTTCAAGGACGTGTCGCTCCTAGCCACGGCGCTCGGGCTCTGCAAGACCCGCTCCACCGAGAACGTCCCCCTGCAAGAGGAAGGCGGCCTCGCCGGCGCCATCGAGGATATCGGCAAGTTCCTTGACAGCGGCAAGACTCCCGAAAACTGGAAGGACAGCGTCACGAACGAGATCTACATCAAGACTTTCTCGGGAAAACCGCTCAAGGTGGACGAAATCTGACAAACATTCCATATTGGAAGATAGTCCGGCAAACTCTCACGTGTATTTTATATATATTGTGTTAGAGCCCACCGGGCCAACAAGTTTTTAATCACAAGGAACAAACATGCTCTCTTACGCAGATGCCTACAAAATTGCCGCCGAAGTCCACAAAGACCAGAAGGACAAGGCCGGCGGCCCCTACATTGACTTTCTCCAGAACGTGGCGGATTACCTCAAGAACAAGGGCGAATCCGAAGACGTGCAGGTTCTTGCTATTCTGCAGGACCTGATTACGGGCGCCACCAAGAAGACCCCGGAAGAAGTCATCGCGATGGGCGTTCCGGCAGACATGGTTGAACTTATCCAGAAGATGACCTACCACAAGAACCAGGGCTGGATCGACGAGTACAGCTGCAGGCTCATGGAAAAGGGCGTACCCGCAGAGGATGCGACCTATGACGCTCGCGAAAAGGACTTTGTGCGCTTCGTGGAAACCCTCAAGGACAACCCGATGGCAGCGAAGGCCAAGAGCGCCATCTTGAACGTGCTCATGGAAGACAAGTACATCCACAGGCAGGAACGCCGCGAGCTCAAGACGAAGTTCCGCCTCAAGAAGTACAAGGCTGCCATCGAGGCACTCGGCGTGTAGTACTGCCCCAAAGGCGCATTTTTCGCCCCGCATTGCGGGGCATTTTTTATAAGGGAAATCAAAGGATGATACGAATAAAGGAACAAGTTGTAAGCGGCCTCATCTCCTACCCCAAGGCGCTCCGCCTGATATGGAAAAACAAGCTCGGCAAGTACCTGGTACTGCCCGTCATCTTCAACATCATCGTGGTCATCGCCCTTATCTTTTCCGGCCTCGGCATCGGGGACTGGATCAACGGCATCATAGAGCGGCACACCGAGAACATGACCGGCTGGATCCACGCGGCCATGGTCGCCATCAAGATCGTACTCCCCATAGTCTTCTTCATCATCTTCATTTTCATCGGCGGGACCATCGTAAACGTCCTGATGTCGCCGATATACACGATGCTTTCGGAAAAGACGGAGACAATCCTCACCGGGAAGGAATTCCCCTTCGATGCGAAACAGACCCTAAAGGATATCTGGAGGGCACTCCGCATCGCCCTCCGGAACACGGCAAAACAGTTGCTGCTGACCGCACTCTGCCTGCTCCTGAACCTGATTCCCGTCGTCGGGAGCATCGTCTCGATCAGCCTGATCTTCGTTATCAACGCCTACTACTTCGGCAGCGGATTCATGGACTACACGTTCGAGCGCTGGCGGTACTCCGTCAAGGAAAGCCACAAGGGCACGAGCGAGCTAAAGTACCTGGCTATTGCCAACGGAGCCATTTATTCACTGCCGCTATACCTGTTCTGCGGCACGTTTATCGCGGCCTTTATCGGAGGTGTTTCGGCCGTTGCCGCGACCATTTCGCAGATAGAACTAAAAGGGGAAAAGCGGCCGTAGGGACCGCTAGCGGACCATTGCCGAGTAGGGCGCATTTTGCTATTTTTACGCCCGTAATTATTGGCCCCTAAAAAGGCAAAACCAAAAGGAACATAACCATGGCAAATAAGGTCTACAACTTTAGCGCAGGACCGTCCGTCCTGCCGGAACCGGCACTCAAGGAAGCATCTGCTGCATGCATCGACTTCGAAAACAGCGGCATCAGCATTCTCTCCATGAGTCACCGTTCAAAGCCGATCGAAAACATGTTCGCCCAGACGGAACAGTACCTTCGTGAATTGATGGGCATCCCTGAAGACTACGACATCGTTTTCCTCGGTGGTGGCTGCTCCCTTTTGTTCTGCATGCTCCCGATGAACTTCTTGGACCAGGATGCTACGGCCGACTACGCTCTGACCGGTGTGTGGGCAAACAAGGCTTACAAGGAAGCTAAGCAGTTCGGTAACGCTCTCGCCGCTTGCGACACCAAGTCTGAAACTTACAGCCGCATCGACAAGAACCTGAAGCTATCCGACAATGCCAGCTACCTCCACGTGACCGCCAACAACACCATCTACGGTACCGAATGGCACAACTTCCCGAAGCCGAAGTCTGGCTTCCTCATGGCTGACGTGAGCTCCGACTTCCTCGCCCGTAAGATCAACGTGTCTGACTTCGGCGTTGTGTACGGCGGCGCCCAGAAGAACATCAGC
>CADCGB010000045.1 GCA_902800815.1 Fibrobacter succinogenes | reverse complement strand
AGCACTCCAGTTGTCGGCGTGCTCAGCCATAGGACTAGACGGTGTAATCGGGTAGATAGCCGCAACTTCGCTAACAGCAAACGCTACGCTAGCGGTGGCCTCGTTACCATCACACGCAATCATCTTTTTTGCCATGTGTGTCTCCAATTTTTAGGTTTTTTCGAAAAAATCTGATCATATACACCTCGGGCATGTGGCGCACACCCGTGGCGCAAAAATCCGTAGAGAAAAATATAAAGATTGAGCCCGAAAGAACGGGACTTTTTTGAAAAATTCTCTTTAAAGGGGAGTGTGAGGGGATGAAAAATTGTCGGCGGAAGCGTGTAAATAAATTTTAACGTTTACGGTTGCGGTACCCGGGTTTAAAAACCATCGGTTGTGGTTCTGAAATGCGTTCTTTGCGTTTTGCGGGCTTAAAAGCCTTTGGCTGGGGGCCTCGCTTGTCGGGCCAGCACCCCCAGGGCATTTTCTTGATATTGCGGGACTCGAAGAATTCTGCAACCTTGTCATTGTCGGCGAAATAGTAGACATACCCGTTTTTTGTGAATCCCTGTGTTTTATGGGTTGCATAGATTTTGGTGGAATCGATGGGCTTGCCTTGCCTATAGAGTTCTACATAGTAGGCGCTCCATTGTTTGTCGAAGTGTATGCCGCTCCTTTTTTTACGGTCCTTGTATTCTAAGGCTTTCGTCAAGTCGTCGAAGTCCCTCTTTAGCCGGGTCTGGTACACAGCGAAGGGAAGGGGCGAGGATGCCTGCTCTTCGAGCAGGGGAGTGCTTTCGGTGCATGTAAAAAAGGCCATGGAATCCGCGGCGTCGATATAGTCTTCCAGGCGCAGCTTGATGGAGTCGGTAAAGTCCCTGCTGGCTGTTTTCAGCTCGTTGGGGTCGCTGCACCCGCATAGGGCGACGAAGGTTGCCATGACCAGGCATTTTAAGGTGTTTATTCCTTTGCGCATGGAACTAAACTAATAAATTTTCCTGTTGCAGGGAGTTTTTTCTATATTCCGCATTAATGAAATTCCGCGTATCCACAGAGACCTTGAACCGGCTGAAGCGCTTCCGCAAGAACAAGCGGGCGTTCTGGTCGCTGGTGGTGCTTGTGGTGGCGTACCTGCTTTCGCTCACGAGCCCGTGGACGGTGAACGACGAGCCGCTGGTGCTGCGTTACGAGGGCAAGACGTATTTCCCGGCGTTCGTGCGGTACAGCGATGCGGATTTTGGCGGGGAATACCAGACGGAAGCCGATTACGCGAAACTTTTTGCGGCGGTGCGCGAGTGCGAGGAAGATGCTGCCGAGGGATTTACCCGCGCGGGCGGTTGCCCCGAAACGTGGGCGATTATGCCCCCGATTGCACATGACCCGCTGAAGGCGGACCTGAGTGAGGACGGAGCGCCCCCGTTTGCCCCGAGCGCAAGGCATTGGCTCGGCACAGATAGCAATGGTCGTGATGTGCTTGCCCGCTTGATTCACGGGTTCAGGATTTGCATCAGTTTTAGTTTGCTGTTGACATTGCTCGGGACATTCCTCGGGATTGTTATCGGCGGTATCCAGGGCTACCTCGGCAAGTTCTGGGATATCGGCATGCAGCGCATGATTGAAATCTGGTCGTCGCTCCCCATGCTCTACGTGGTGATCTTGATCGGGAGCATTTACGGGCGCAGTTTCTGGCTCTTGATTCTGATTATGGCGGCGTTCAACTGGATTTCGCTCAGCTACTATATGCGTGCGGAGTTCCTCAAGCTTCGCGGCATGACGTACGTGCAGTCGGCGAAGGTTCTGGGCATGGGGCACAGGCATATCTTTTTCAAGGAAATTTTGCCGAATGCGATGACGCCCGTGGTGACGCTATTCCCGTTCACGCTGATTGGCGGTATCGGGAGCCTTACCTCGCTCGATTTTTTGGGATTTGGCCTGCAGCCGCCTACGCCCAGCTGGGGCGAACTCATGAGTCAGGGGCTCAACAACCTTTATGCGCCGTGGATTTCGGTAAGTACGGTCGCCGCACTCTTCGTGACGCTGCTCCTGACCACGTTCGTGGGCGAGGGGGTGCGTGATGCCATGGATCCAAAATCGGGAGACAGGTATGTCTAATACTTCTCCGGTTTTGCTGGTGCGCGACCTCTCGGTGGCTTTCGGGTTCGACAAGAACGGCAACCCGCGCGATGGCGTCAAGCCGGTGCAGGTGACGGACCGCGTCTCGTTCGAAATCAATGCGGGCGAGTTCTTTGCGCTGGTGGGCGAGTCGGGTTGCGGCAAGAGCGTGACTTCTATGAGCATTTTGCGGTTGTTGCCGCAGCCGAGCGCAAGGATTGTGGAAGGCTCGGTCATGTTCCGCACAGGTACTGATGCTGCGGATGCGGGTAAGGATGGCTCCGCAGGTAATGACTGCGTCGCGGGCAAGGAAGGCGCACTGGTTGATCTGGCGAAACTTCCGCTGGCCGAACTGCAGAAGGTGCGCGGGTCCGAAATAGCGTGCATATTCCAGGAACCGATGCAGGCCCTGAACCCGGTCGTGACTATCAAGAAGCAGTTGCTTGAGGTCTTCAAGTTCGGCGCGAAATCCGGCGCAGTTTTAAACGGGGCTTTAAACGGCGCGAAGGCTGCGGGTAAGGATGGTGCTGCCGACCCGCTGGCAGCAATCCGCGAGATGCTTTTGCAGGCGGGCTTTAGCGACCCCGACCGCGTGCTGAACGCCTACCCGCATGAACTTTCGGGCGGCATGCTCCAGCGCGTGTGCATCGTGATGGCGCTGCTCCCGAAACCCAAGCTCATTATTGCCGATGAACCGACTACGGCTCTCGACGTGACGGTACAGGCACAGGTCCTTGCGGTTTTGAAAGACATGGCGAACCGCACGGGAACCGCGGTCCTGCTGATTACCCACAATATGGGGATTGTCTCGCAGTACGCGGACCGCGTGGCGGTAATGTACGCCGGCCGCATCGTAGAATGCGGCCCCGTGCGCGACGTGATTGATAACCCGATGCACCCGTACACGCAGGGGCTATTGGCCGCCATCCCCGAAAACCACAGTGACATGCGCAACCTGCGGTCTATCCCGGGATCAGTGCCGCATGCGCGCGACTTTGTGAAGGGCTGCCGATTTGCGGACCGCTGCGAAAAGTGTGCGAGCCTTTCCGCCGAACTGCAGGCCAAGTGCCGTTCACAGGAAATCCCGCCGAAAGTGGGCGAGTCTCATTTTGCTCACTGCTTCTCCTTGCAGGCCAAATAAAAACGTGCAGACGGTTTGGTCTGCACGGTAGAATTCCAAAGTAATTTTTAGGGGCCTTATTTCAGGCTGTATTTTTCTTTGATTGCAATGCGCTCTTCTTCGGAAAGGCTTTTCAGGTAAGCCTTCCAGCCGGGGCAGAAGTTGATGTGGAATCGCCAGAACCGCCCGATGAGCGATTTGGGGTTCTTGTCGTACTGGGCACGGATTTTGCAGTTTGCGCAGGCCATTTTATGCCTTCTCGGTTGGGTTTGCCATTTCGCGGGCCAGTTCGATAAGCGTCTGCACGCCGAAACCGGTGGCGCCGTATTCGGTGTACTTCCACTTCTTGGTGACGAATGCTGTACCCGCGATGTCGCAATGCGCCCACGCGGTATTTTCGGGAACGAATTCCTGCAGGAATAGTGCGGCAGAAATTGCGCCTGCATCGGTCCCTGTATTCTTCAGGTCGGCAAACTTGTCCTTGAGCGCGTCGGCGTATTCTTCTTCGAGCGGCATGCTCCAGAACTTTTCGCAGCATGCTTCGCCGCAGTTGATAACCTTCAGGCCGAGATCGTCGTCGTTGCTGAAGAACCCCGCGACGGCATACCCGAGAGCGCGGACCATCGCGCCGGTGAGGGTGGCGAGATCTACGATGTGCGTTGCCCCGATTTCGCCTGCTTCTGCAAGCCCGTCGCTAAGCACCAGGCGGCCTTCGGCATCCGTGTTGTCGACCATGACGGTCTTGCCGTTCTTGGCCTTGAAAATATCGCCCGGCAGTACGGACTTGTTGCCGATTGCGTTTTCGGCGAGGCAGCAGACTGCACTTACGCGAATCGGGAGTTTAAGTGTTGCGATTGCCTGGATGGCGGCGAGCGCTGTTGCCGCACCGCTCATGTCGCTGATCATCTCGGGCATGGATTTGGGCGGCTTGAGGCAGAGTCCGCCGGTATCGAACGTGAGCCCCTTGCCAACGATTACGAGGTGGTCCTTCGAGGTGCGCTTGGCGCCCTTCGTTCCGTCGTAGGACAGCGTAATCATGTAGGGTTCGTGCGAGCTGCCCTTGCCGACGGTCACGTGGCCCATGAAACCTTCCTTCTGGAGCTGCTTCATGTCGCGCACTTTGATGGAGAGGCCCGGCGTGTATTTTGCAATCGTCTTTGCGTTCTCGACAAATTCGGCGGGGTAGAGGTCGCTGGCACAGGTGTTGATGAGGTTCCTCGCGAGCGTCACCGCCTTCTGTTCGATAGCGACATCTTCTGCAATCTTCTTGAAGTCCTTGACGTGCTCGCCCGCGACAATTTCGAAAGTCACCTGGAATTTCGGTTCCTGCTTGCTCTTGTAGGCGTCGAACCTGTAGTCGGCATAGAAAAGCCCGTGAAGTATTGCCTTGAACTGCTCGTCGGCCGCATCGGCGAGGAAAATGCTCACCGTGGGGACCTGCTTCTTCTGGGCGCGTTCTGCCAGGCGGTAGGCGGCCATGCGCAGGTGGTCGAGGGCAGAAATCCCGCGTTCCTTTGCCGCATCGACAAAGAACGTCGGCTTGCCGTCAATTTCCAGGAATTCGAGGTCCTCGAAAGGGCCGTCCTTCATGCCGTTCAGTACGGATTCGACCTGTTTTTCACCGTTTTCCGACAGGATACTGGAAAACTGGACTGATTTTTTCACGAAAAAGAGGGCGTAAGCGTTCGCTTTGAGCGATTCATTGGCAATGATATTGAACTTCATGTTTGGAAAGATAGAAAAACTTTTGTATTTTGATACAAAGAAAGTAAATTATGCAAAATGGAGTAATTATGAACACGAAAATGAAATCATTCGGTTTTGTTCTGGCTCTGACCGCTTTTGCCATGGCTCAAGAAGCGGCTCCCGCAGCAGACGCTGCGGCACCTGCACCGGAAACTGCTGCCGTTCAGGAAGCGGCACCTGCCGCGGCCCCTGAAGCCGCTCCGGCACAGGAATCTGCTGCTGAACCCCAGGCTACTGCCCAGGAAGCAGCACCCGCTGAACCGGCCCCTGCACAGGAAGCCGCTCCGGCCCCTGTAGAGACTGCTGCACCGGCTTCGGAACCAGCTCCGCAGCCTGCACCTCAGCCCGCTCCTGTTGCCGACGAAGGCGACATGCCGGCCCCGATGGCCGTGCGCGGCGTAGATGCCGAATCTCAGCCTGTCTATGGCGCTCAGACTACCGCTCCGGTCGAGACGACTGTTCGCGAAACGCGCGTGTATAGGCTCAAGGCCGAACCGATCCCGATGAAGTTCACTTTCGGTGCCCAGGCCTTTGCTGGCATGAACTCGCTTCTGGACAACAACTGGGATTTCGATGAATCCTATGACGGTGTCGCCTGGAAGGCTGGCTTGTTTGCTGTGATTCCGCTGAACGAATACACGATGGGCTTCAGGATTGGCGTCCTCTATGACCACAGCGATGCTAGCGCCACCTACTCCTACGGTAGCAACTATTCCAAGGAAGCGAACGTCAAGTTCAAGATGGACAGGGTCTCCATTCCGCTCCTGTTCATGCTCAAGTCCATGTACTCGAGTTTCTCGTTTGATTTCGGTATGCAGGTTTCTGTGCCGGTCCAGGATACCTTCAAGTACTCCTACGAGAAGAGCAACGGGGATCCGGTTAATGGCAATGCCGACATGATTGACCTGGATTACCGCAATTCCATGGACTTCGCGCTCCTGCTCGGTCTCTCGATTAAGGCGAACAACTACCTTTCGTTCGATATCCGTTACGAATGCGGCATTTCCAACATCTACGAGGGCGTGCCTGGCTGGCGTATCAACGAACTTACCACGAACTCCTTCCTCTTCGGTATTTCCTTCTACGTCATCTAGTTTATGATTCTTCCGATTGTCGCTGTAGTCCTGGGATTGGGTGTCCTGGTATGGAGCGCAGATAAGTTTGTTGATGGCGCAGTAGGTGTCGCCAAGTTTTGCGGCATGTCTACGCTCCTTATCGGTATGGTTATTGTCGGGTTCGGCACCTCCGCTCCGGAGATGGTCGTCTCGGCGATTTCTGCCATGCAGAATGCACCTGAACTTGCACTGGGTAACGCTTACGGGAGCAACATCGCAAACATTGCCCTCATTCTCGGCGTGACAGCGATTATTTCGCCGGTTATCGTGGTGCGGAAGGCTCTCGTGCGTGACCTGCCCGTGTTAATTGCCGTTACGGCTGTTGCCATATTCCAGGCGATGGACGGCTCCATTAGCAGGCTCGACGGCATTGTCGTGCTGCTCGTTTTTGCGGGTGTGATGACGTTCAACATCGTGAGTGAACTTCGCCAGAAGAAGGGTGCCGCTGCGGAAGAACCGGCTGCGGCGGAATCGGACGAGGGCGAAAAACTTTCTCTCGGAAAGTCTATCCTGTGGCTCGTGCTCGGGCTTGCCCTGTTGGTAGCAAGTTCTCGTGCGCTTGTGTGGGGTGCGGTAGAAATTGCACGTGCGCTCGGCGTGAGCGACTTGCTGATTGGCCTTACCATCGTTGCCGTGGGAACCTCGCTCCCGGAACTTGCAAGTTCCATCGCGGCTGCCCGCAAAGGCGAGAATGACCTTGCCATTGGCAACATTATCGGGTCGAACCTGTTCAATACGCTCCTGGTGGTAGGTATCGCTGCGACGATTGCGCCGATGCATTCCTTCAGTGCTTCTATACTGAGCCGCGACCTGCCGGTCATGGTTATGCTGACGGTCCTCCTGCTGTTGTTCGGGCTCCCTGTCCGCAAGAGCAGAGTCGGTGCGGATGGCAAGCGCATTGGCCGCATCAACCGTATCGAAGGCACCGTATTTCTCGCAGCCTACGTAGGCTATATCGGTGTACTGATTGCACAGGCGACTGGAGTCTTGAAGTAGCGTGCTTTTCCATTCCTGGTTTTTCATCCTGTTTGCGGTTGCTGTCGTAGGGCTCTACTACGCGGTTCCCGTGGGCAGGGAGAATGCCTGGGGCGGTAAGTTCCGCCGTATATTGATTCTCGTTGCGAGCCTCTACTTTTATGCGGTGTGGCGCCCCGAGTACCTTGCGCTTATCCTTGCGACTATCGGCGTGGATTACACGATGGCGCGCCTTATTGATAGGTTTGGCCGGAGTGCAGATGGTGCAGTTGATGGCGTGCCTGTCGCGAATATTAAACGGAACATCGCGCTTGTAGTTTCGCTGTGCTTTGACCTCGGGCTCCTGTTTGCGTTCAAGTACCTGGGATTCTTTGAGGAAACGTGGAACACGCTTGTTGCCCCGTGGATGGGCAAGCCGTTGAACCTGCCCAAGTTGCTGCTCCCGATGGGTATATCGTTCTACACGTTCCAGAGCCTGAGTTACGTGATTGACGTTTATCGCGGGAAGATCCCTGCATGCAGGAGCATTGCAAACTACGCGCTGTACGTGACGTTCTTCCCGCAACTGGTGGCGGGGCCTATCGAGCGCGCTCCGCACCTAATGCCGCAACTTGCCCTTGAGCATCGCTTTGATGTTGCTGACCTGCAGGCGGGCATGTTCCGCATAATGCAGGGGTTCTTCAAGAAGGCGGTGCTGGCGGACCACCTGGGCGTATTCGTAGATGGCGTGTTCAATGGTGTTGCGGCGGGCCACGTGTCGGAACTGTCTCCTGTAGAACTGATTCTTGCGGGCATTTTCTTTACCTTCCAGATTTACTTCGACTTCTCGGGTTATTCGGATATCGCTATCGGTATCGCGCGGATTTTTGGCGTGCGCTTGATGGAAAACTTCAACGCGCCCCTGCTTGCAACTAGCATCTACGACTTCTGGAAACGCTGGCATATCTCACTTACGAGTTGGTTCCGCGAATATGTGTACTTTAGTCTTGGTGGTTCCCGCAAGGGACGCCCGCTTGCGATAGTGAACGTGCTTATCGTGTTCTTCTTGAGCGGGCTCTGGCATGGTGCGGCATGGACGTTCGTGGCGTGGGGCGTGTGCCATGGGGTGGCGTACGTGTTGGAACGGCCGTGGCGAAAATTACCGGTAAAGCACCCGTGGCTCGGGAGAATCAAGACGTTTGCACTTGTCGTGCTGTTCTTCACGCTGTTCCGCGCACCGGATTTCGGCACGTGGCTCGACTACATTGTTGGCGTATTTAATTTCGGGCCGTTCGCAAGCCTGACGCAGGCGTACATTCTTCCTCACGGCGATGCGTACTTGAATGGTCCTCTTACGTTGTGCGGTGGAGCATGTGTGCATTCGCTTTTCTGTGTCGATAACGATGCTGTGCATATTCCTGCAGCCCTTGGTGTGCTGGTGGGCCTTTTGATATGGGGCATCCGCTCGCTTGTGACTCGCGGTGGTACGCGCGGTTGCGTGGTGGGCGATGAACCGGGTGTATGGCGTTGGACATGGTGCCTTGTCTACCTGTTGGCAATCATTCTTCTGGGCCGCTTTAGCGGACAGGGATTCATTTACTTCCAGTTCTAGGAGCGACGATGGATACAAAGACTAAAATCGCTCTCTGGTGTGTACGCGGGCTCGGGCTCGTTTCGCTCCTGATGCTGGCACTGTTCTTTAGCGGGGCTTTCCCGCAGTGGTTTACCGGCAGGGGAGACTTGTTCCGGCTTACCTCTGCAAAGCCGTTCAAGGAAGATGTCGACAAACCGTACCATCCCGACGAAAGCGTGCATACGGCGCCGCTTGATTCGGGAATCGTTTGGTGGCTGGGTGACAGTTTTAGCCGCGTGCAGTTCGGGCACAAGCCCTTGCCGGAAGAGGTTTTGGATAAACTATCTGCGGGGAGAATCGGGAAGGTTGCTGCGGTGGATTACATCGACCTGCAGGGTTCCCCGAAGTCGCTGTTTGCGCTTGCCGCTGCCCGCGCGAAGGAAGGCAAGTTCGTTCCGAAAGTTATCGTAGTGGAATGTGTCGAACGCAATGTATATGCGAACTTCGGTGCGAATGCGGTATTTGATTACGGTGACGTGGCGCCCTGGAATGAGGGCAAGGGCCTAGGCTCAAAAGTCAAGCGCATTCGCCGTCGTGCCTTCCTCGAGGCTCCGGGAACGGTCGACTTTAAGTTGCGCCGCTTCCCGCCGACGGCCGCCCTGCGGGAACTCACGGATACGTGGCGCTACTCGCTCTACAAGGATACGCATCCGGGTGCGGATGAGGGCTGGGCTGGGGTTGGTGTTTATCACGATGCAAAACCGTTCCTTGCTTTTGCGGAGGATACTGCCGGAGTGCTCATTTACAACAAGAATTCTGAAGAATACAAGGCTGTGGTGGAACACCTGAAGGGGCTGGATTCCTTGGCAAAAACCTTCGGTGCGCGTCTCCTCTTCGTGATGCCTCCGAACAGGAATCTTTTCTGGCGCAACGATGTGAATGAATGGTTGTTGCTTGCGGGCTTGCCGCAGGCATCTCCCGATGCAAGGCACTATTTCGATTTCTACGACATGCTCGATTCGGCGGGCATCGAGAACGTGGACCTGACGGTTCCGTTCTTCAAGGCGCGTAAGGCCGGCAAGGATATTTTCTGGAAGACGGATTCCCACTGGAATGGGAATGCGCACGAAATTGCGAGCGATTCGATTGCCGCAAAACTTTCAATAATGCTGTTCCCGAAGAAGCTAGTGACGCCTCATGTCGTTAATTATTAGATCGGCGGGAAGAACAGGTACGCGATTGCGATAGCGGCAAGCACGCCCACGGCGTCGGCGATGAGGGCGCAGGTGACGGCGTGGCGTGTCTTCTTAACACCAACAGAACCGAAGTACACCGCGATGATGTAGAACGTGGTGTCGGCGGCTCCCTGGAACATGCAGCTGAGGCGGCCAGCAAAACTGTCGGGGCCGAGTGCCTTCATGGCGTCGATCATCATGCCGCGGGCACCGCTCCCGCTAAGGGGCTTCATGAATGCGGTGGGGAGTGCGGGCACGATGTCGTTCCCGATGCCGAACAGCCCGAGAACCCACGAGATGCCGTTCATGAGCAAGTCCATTGCGCCGCTCGCACGGAATACGGCGACACCCACGAGGATGGCGACCAGGTTCGGGATAATCATCACTGCGGTATGGAAACCGTCCTTAGCGCCTTCGACAAACGCCTCGTAGGCCTGCACCTTCTTGTACACTGCGAGCCCGAGGAACGCGACGATGATACCGAACAGCACGATGCCGCTGATGAAGAGGCTTGTGGTGCCGATGGCTTCGGCGGTAAGGTGGCTAAAGTAGAACATGATGGCGATGACGCAGGCGGAAAGCCCGCCGAGCCATGCGACTGTTACCGGGTCCTTGAGTTTGACCTTCTGGAAAAAACTGAGCGCGAAGATGCCCGCCATGGTGCTGAAGAACGTGGAAAGGAGAATGGGCAAGAAAATGTCGCTCGGGTTTGCGGCCCCCAACTGGGCGCGGTAAGTCATGATGCTGACCGGGATGAGCGTAAGTCCGCTCGCGTTCAGCACGAGGAACATGATCTGCGAGTTGCTTGCGACGGTCTTGTCTTCGTTCGGGTTCAAGTCCTGCAACTGCTTCATCGCCTGCAGGCCCATCGGGGTGGCGGCGTTATCGAGCCCGAGCATGTTCGCGCTGATGTTCATGAGCATCGTGCCAACGACCGGGTGGTTCTTCGGGATTTCAGGGAACAGGCGGCTGAACAGCGGGGAGACGATTTTTGCGAGAATCTGGACGGCACCCGCCTTTTCGCCAATCTTCATGATGCCGAGCCAGAGGGAGAGTATGCCTGTTAGGCCGAGGGCGATTTCGAACGCGGTTTTCGACATGTCGAACGCGCCGAGGATTGCCTTGTTGAAGATTCCGGTGTCGCCGAAGGCGATCCACTGTACCATGCACGCGACAAACGCGCCAAAGAAGAAGATAAGCCAAATAACGTTTAAGACCATGGCCTAAATATAGGAATGTGTAAGAAAATGTCATGGCGAGCCCGTAAGGGTGCGGCCATCTCGAACCTAAATTTCTGCCGTAGCGAGTTCGCTGCCATCGTCAAGCCTGTGGATGCTGAACTTGGCGGGGGAGGAGCCGGTCGCGCTCTCGTAGAGGGCGAAGGTCGGCGGGTTCCCGCCCTTGGGGAGGCTCGTGGAACCCGGATTCACGAGAAGCACGCCCTTGAAGTTCTTCTCGAGTTTCCAGATGTGCGTATGCCCGTAAATATACGCATCGACGTTCAATGCACTCAGTTCCAGGTCGCTCGGGGCAAGCGTGCGGAGCGCATCGGCCGGGAAGCATTCCGGCATAAAGATGTGCCCGTGGCTCAGGAAAAGCGTCTTTTCGGGTGCGCCGTTCGGACTAGCATCCTTCACGACGGCGTATTCATCCTCGATGGGCATGTCTAGCATCATCAGGTCTACATCCGCATCGCAGTTCCCGCGGACCGCGACGATGCGCTCCTTGTACGGGGCGAGCGCATCGACGACCCCCATGGGGCCGTGACCCGCCGGAAGCGGGTTGCGCGGTCCGTGATAGAGCGTATCGCCCAGCAAAAAAATCTTGTCGCAGTTGAATTTCTCGAAAAAAGCAAGCGCCTGCCTTGCGGCGATTGCAGAACCATGAATGTCAGAAAGGATAAGTGCGCGCATCTTGTTTCCTGAGCTACCTTATTTCCTTGCCCCGCGCGGGTCGGCAATATCGTGCCTGAAATGTACGGGTTTTAGTTTGTCTATAACGCTCTGGAGTTCCTTCGGAAGCGGGCAATCAAATACCTTGCGTTCGCCCTGCCATACGAATTCGAGCCTGCAGCTGTGCAGGAATAGCCTATGGAGCCCGAGGGTCTTTTTCACTTCGCGGTTGAGCGCGAAGTCGCCGTAGCGGGAATCGCCCAGGAGCGGGTGCCCGATGCTTGCGAAGTGTGCACGGATCTGGTGCATGCGCCCGGTCTCGAGCTTGATTTTAACGAGGTCGTAGCCTTCGTAGTGCTGCTTGACGCGGTAGTGCGTTACGGCTTCTTTTGCGTCCTTGCTGGCTTCGCCGACCTTCATCTTGCTGCCCTTGGCCGCATCGGTGCGGGTGAGCGATTCCGAAATCGTTCCCTTTTCCTTTTTCAAGTTACCCTTGACGAGCGCGAAGTAGAATTTTTCCACCTCGTGTTCGCGGATCATGCGGGTAAAGTCGCGCAGCGTGTCGCCGTGGAGGGCCGCAATCAGCATGCCCGATGTCTCCTGGTCCAGACGGTGCGCGATGGTGGGCTTGAAGTCGAGACCTTCCCGGCGGCCCCATTCCCATAGGTATTCCACGAGGCTCTCGCCGGGTCGCGTTCCGGAACCGGGCTGGCTCGCCAAACCCGAGGGCTTGTTCACGATGACGTAGTCTTCTGTCTGAATGACAATGTCTAGATCCTTCGCGCCCCAGCCGGCCTGCTTTTCTGCAGGGGAGAGAACCTTGCCCCAGGTGGACTTGTTCTTCGCAAAACCAGACTTTGTCTGTGTCCCGCTGGCTTCGGGGCGTTGCGGGGTCCGCCCGCTAGAAGGGGTAGCGGATGCTGAGGCAGGAGCGAGGGGAAGGCTTTCCCCTTCCACGCTTTTGAAATTCTCGTAGATGCAGACAGTGTCGCCTTCCTGCAGCATCTGGTTCGCCTTGCCGATAACGCCGTTCACGCGTACCTTCTTCTTGCGGATGACAGCGAAGAAAACCGATAGGGATTCGTCGGGGAATGCCTTGCGCAAAAAACGGTCAAGGCGCATGTTGGCGAAGTTGCGGTCGATGATACGCGTAATCATGTGGTAAAAGATAGAAATTATTATAATAGAAATTAATATATTTGCGCCATGCTCAGATGGGAAACACTTTTATCCGCTACGCGTTACGGGCATCCTGCCGATCAGGACCCGAACCGCTCCGATTATCACAGGGATTACGACCGCATTGTTTTTTCAACGGCTTTCCGCAGGCTTGGCCGCAAGACGCAGGTTCACCCGTTCTCGGTGAACGACCACGTGCATAGCCGCCTGACGCATAGTATCGAGGTTTCGAGCGTGGGTCGTAGCCTCGCGATTACCGTTTATCACCTGATTAAGAAGTATTTGCCCAAGTATATCAACGAATACCAGTTCGGGACCATTGTGCAGTCGGCCTGCCTGGCGCACGATATCGGTAATCCGCCGTTTGGGCATGCGGGCGAGGCGGCAATCCGCGAGTGGTTCCGCAAGAATCGCATGAGTGCTCCGCTGAAGGACTTGAATGACAAGGAAATGGCGGACTTCGAGAACTTTGACGGCAATGCGCAGGGCCACCGCATCTTGAGCAAGCTGGAATACCACTTCCTCGATGGTGGAATGCGCCTCACGTACGCGACCATCGGCGCGATGATCAAGTACCCGCAATTGGCGAAGTACGGTTGCCCCACAAGTTTGTTCTCGACGGAAGCAGACCTCTACGGGATAACCGCTGAAACGCTCGGACTCCCGCAGATTGACAACGGCAAGTGGGTCCGCCATCCGCTTGTATACCTGATGGAGGCTGCCGACGATATCTGCTACTCCATCCTTGATGTGGAAGATGCCATTGAGTTGGGAATACTTTCGTTCGGCGATGTGCGCGATATGTTCAGCTACCTCTGCGGCCCCGAAATAAATATCGACAAGGAATACGAGGAGAACGGACGCAACTTCCGCGACTTCCTCAGCAGTATCCGCGGCAAGGCCTTCCAGAACATTATCGACGACGTTGCAGTGACCTTCGTGAAGCACTATGATGAAATCATGGAAGGCAAACTCAATAGCCACCTGATTGACATCACGAAATCCGATGCCATGTGGGGTATCCGCATAGCGAAGCGCCTGGGCGTGGAACGCATTTACCCGGACCGCCGCAAGACGGAACTTGAAGTCGGTAGTTACACGACGCTTGCCACCGTGCTCGACGCCTTCATCAATGGCGTTTACGATTACAGGCAGAACGGCAGGAATTCTTACCGTGCCGACCGCATCGTACGGCTTATCGGGCAGGCGAAAATCGGGCAGAGCGTGACCGCCGCCGAGGCTTACCACCAGGTTCTTGACTTTGTGACGGGCATGACGGACAACTACGCGACCTACCTGGCGCGCCAGATTGGCGGCCTTGCGATGGGCGTATAGGTGGAACCTTGAAGGTCTGGCTTTTCGATTACGACCTTACCTTGTATGGGGCGGAAGAACGCTATGTTCTCGATTCGCTGGACCACCGCATTTCGCTTTTTGTGCAGAAGACCGTCGGCGGCGATTTTGAATCGGCGCACAAGATTCGCACGGATTACCTGGAAAAGTTCGGCACGACGCTTGCGGGCCTCATGGCGATGAACGGTACCGACCCGGACGAATTCTTCGACTTTATTCACGAGCCGGAATACCTGACGTACCCGAAGCGTGCTCCCGAGAAACTCGCGCTGTTGCAGGGCCTGCAGGGCCCCCGCTATGTTTTTACCAACGGGCGGCACGACTGGAGCGAGGCGGGTATGGCCCACATGGGAATTGAGCCCGCGATAGACGGCGTGTTTGACCTGAAGTTGCTTGGCTGGGAAGGCAAGCCGCATGAGAGCGCGTACTTGAAGATGGAACGCTGGCTTGAGCGCGTGTTGCCGGAGCGGGGCCTCTCGATGCCTGCGGACAAGCGCGAAATCGTGCTGCTGGAGGATTCCCTCAGGAACCTGGAACCTGCGCACGCCCGCGGCTGGACCACCGTGCTCGTTAACCCGAACGTGGAAGCGCCGGCTTGGGTGGATTATCATATCCCGCATCTGATGAACCTGCGCGACTTGGATGTTTCTGTTTAACTTTTTGTATTTTATACCCGTATGAAACGAACCGTATATTCTGCACTTTTTGTAACGCTCGCTCTCCTTTTTGCCTCCCTGGCGTGGTCGTTCCCGGCTCCGCAGGCGCGTAATGGCTTCAGCAACATGAACGTGACGACGGAGTATTCCGAACTTTTGAAGGAGAAGAATGCCCGTAACGATTCCCTTTTGCCCGCCCTCGATGGCGACAAGGCCTTTGCCGAGGTGCTCCGCCTGAACCCGAACTTCTGGAGTCTCGGGAGCGCGATGGACAAGGAAGGCTCGCTCGTTACCAAGCTCAATGCGCAAATCGTGTTTATCGACGGTATCCGCGAGGATCCTTTCTGCGAACTGGTGAAGGGCTCCAAGAGCGACGCTTCCACATGGAACGTGCGTATAGGCGTGGACTTCGTTTCGGGCGGTTCCAACACGGTGCATATCCACGTGCAGCAGTGCCTGGACTACGTGCGTGACCAGTTGGGCTATGCCATCAAGCAGGGCGACAAGATTGTGGTTGTCCCGCCGAAGAAGGTCCTGGACAAGTTGCGTGAAAGCGAAATCCCCGATGCGATTGATCTGGACCTGCAGCAGACGCTCCTGAAGGCGCACGAGGAAGTGGAACTCGAGGGCAAGTGCCCCAAGAATATCGAGGCCTACATCATATTGATGAACGTGTACAACCAGGTCAAGGACAAGAAGATGGATTATGTTGTCATAAATGACCAGTTGAACAAGCAACGCAACGGTGCCGGCCGCGTGCAGAGCTGTGCCTTTAGCCGCGAGTGGAACAAGCGCTACCAGGAAAGTGCGAGTTTCGAGTGCGATATCGACCATGACCGCTGCCTGTACCGCCAGGAGAACGACGGTAATTCCGAGTGGAGCATCAACTACGAGAAGGACCGCTTCGAGTACATCAACAAGAAGTTCCTGTTCTTCAACCGTAACCCCAAGAGCATCCACAAGGGCGGCACCATGCTCGACCTACGCCTGATCCGCCTTTCGACCAAGCTCTACCTGGAAGCCTATATCAACCTGAAGGGCGAACCTGTGACGCTTGGCCTGATTATCGTGCCGGGCGACAAGACCATCGAGGATTACGAGGACGACAGCGCCACTGCCGAGGATGAAAACGAGATGCTCGAGTAGTTCTGGCCCGAAAAATTGCTATATTTGCCCGCGTACAAATCAAGGAGTAGCTAAATGCTCAAATCTACACTGCAACAGACCGATCCGGAAATCTACAACATCATCCAGGAAGAAGCCGAACGCCAGGAATATGGCATCGAACTCATCGCTTCCGAAAACTACACCTCCAAGGCCGTCATGGAAGCCATGGGCTCCGTGCTGACCAACAAGTACAGCGAAGGCTACGTGGGCAAGCGCTACTACGGTGGTAACGAAGTGATCGACAAGATGGAAGCTTTGGCCATCGAACGTTGCAAGAAGCTCTTTGGTTGCGACCACGTGAACATCCAGCCGCTGTCCGGTTCTCCGGCCAACGCTGCCGTGTACTTCGCCGTCCTCAAACCGGGCGACAAGGTCCTC
>CADCGB010000044.1 GCA_902800815.1 Fibrobacter succinogenes | reverse complement strand
TTATTATACATTGAATTAAGTTCTCTTATTCCTCTAGACAAAGGCCTTGTTATGAAGTTTGTAAAAGGTTTAACAGGACCACATTCAGCCATAACATCTATAATCTGTCCAAAACCCTCAGCCATTTGATCAACATCTGGAGTAATTCCGATAACCACCCATTCTGCAATATTTAATTCACAAAATCCAGCATCAACATATGCAGGAACATCTTAATTACAAAGATTGCGGCTACCTGTAAATATAACTTATTCCGCGAAAAGGGTGACTGATTGGGCAAAGATGAGGTCAAATGGGTGCAAAAACAAGAAAAAGGACCCGCAAAATGCGAGTCCTTTTTGTACCTGTTTGGGTTGGGCCTCGCCGCTTCGCGCCAAGGCCAACCACAAAATAAAAGAACCATTCTTTCGAATGGTTCTTTTATACCCCCAAGCGGTTTCGAACCGCTGTTGCGGGAATGAAAATCCCGAGTCCTGGGCCACTAGACGATAGGGGCGTCTTATGTAGGGCCAAATATAGTTATTCGTGGATTTTTGTAAAGGGGGCCAAATGACTTTTTTTGTATTTTTTGGGGGTGAACATTGAAAAAAGGCTAAAAAAATCCCTGTTTCGCGGGATTTTGCGGTTTTTGCCGCTTGCTCTCATGGCAAGCCTCGCCGACGCGGGGCTCCTGTGGGGCATCCGCTCGTTCATGGGGCTGCTCTCGGGACAGTCGCCATTCAGCCTCTGGGAATGGGCCGCCCTGATGGGGCTCCTGGCCGCGCTCCGGCTCGTGTTCATGTTCGCGAAGGTCCGCAATTCCGAGACGTTCCTGTTCAATACCGGCAAGCGCGTGACGGAATGGTTCCTCGGGACCCTGCGGGGGCTTTCGCCCAGGCTTTTCCACGATGGTTCGGGCGATTCGAAGGTCGAGGCCGCCTACGAGGCAACGCTCTCGCTGCAGAATAACGGCGGGGCATATTTCCAGCTGGTGCAGGCGCTGCTGCAACTTGCCATCTTCTTGCCGGTGCTTATATACATTTCGTGGCCGCTCACGCTATTCCTGTTTGCGGCGGTGGTGCCGTTTGTCGCCTGGATGCAGCGCAGGCTCCACGCGCTCGGACCCCAGGAAGAATCACTCCTGTACGCGCGGTCGAACTTTAGGCTTTCGCTGAATACCGCCCGCAGGCTATACCGCAACTGGAGCGGCAAAGCCGAAATCAGACACCTCGCCCGCGAGGTTTCGGAAGAGGCTGGCACGCTCAACCGCAAGGGGCTAGACGCGAGCATCCGCAAGAACGGGCTCGCCATCGCGATGGAAACGCTCTCGGTGGTGGCAATGGTCGCGGTTCTCGCCTTCTGCGCGATGCTTATCGCCCGCGGGTGGATGGACGGGACGGGGCTCGTGCTGTTCTGCTCGGCGCTGTTGCTCTGCTACAAGCCGGTGAAGGAATGCGCCCGCGCGGTGCCGCAGTTCCGGGCCGCGGCGAGCGCCTGCAAGGTGCTTGTGGAATTCGAGGGTTTGCCGAAGCGAGCCGCGGGCCGTTCCATGCCTGAAATAAATGGCGCAGGTGAACAAGATGCGCACGGTTCTAATCAGGATTTAAACGGCGCCGCCCAAGATGCCGGCGCATCTCGTACACAAAATGCCGCCGGGCTTGAAATCACCCACGGGAACTTCACCTACGAGGGGAGTGACACGCCGGTCTATCGCGATTTCGGCATTACTTTGTCTAGAGAGAAGCCCGTTCTGCTGCGCGGTAGGAACGGCATCGGGAAATCGACCCTATTGCGCCTGCTCGCAGGCCTCGAGGAGTGGGACGCCGCGGTACCCGAAAACGTGTTCTTTATCCCGCAGGACCTTGAACTTCCGCCACGCCGCCTGCTTCTAGAACAACTTAACAGTGTGAAATCCGCGGGCAGTTCAACACCCGAAAACAGCCCTAACTCCGCGAGCACCCCGAAGGCGGAACTTCTCGCGGAATTCGCCCGCACCGCCGGTACCGACCGCCTGCTCGAAAAGCAGGGCCTTTCGGGCGGGGAACGTTCCCGCATCGCCCTCCTGTGGGCACTCGCCAGCGACTCCCCCACGGTTCTCCTCGACGAACCGATGGCGGCCATCGCGCTCGATGACCGCGAAAGGATCCTCCTCGCATTCCTCGATACCGCAGCCGCCCTCGGCAAGTGGGTCATCATGGCGAGCCACGACCCCTTCAGCGAGGCCGCCCAGGCCCGTTTCAACGTAGTGGAACTGGAACATGCGAAAGGCTAGCGCAATCCTCTACCGCTTCCGGGGCTATATCCTCGCGCTGTTCGCCGTAGCGCTCATCGCCTGCCCCGCAGCACCGTTCCCGCAGGGCAAAAGCATATCCGAATTCGTCCCGTACATCGCAGCACTCTTCCTGTACGCCGGCGGAATTGCCCTCCGGGTAAGGGCACGCCAGTACATCGGCCAGCACACCCGCGGCAGCACGCATACAGCCGACGAACTCGTTACCGACGGGCCATACGCGCAGTGCCGCCATCCGCTCTACACGTCGAACCTGTTCATCGCCCTAGGGGCAGCATCCTTCCACCTCGGCACAAGCCAACTGTTTGTACTTTTCGCCCCCGCGCTCCTGCTCTTTGAATTCGCGCTCGCACGCGCCGAAGACCGATTCCTCGAAGAAAAGTTCGGCGACACCTGGCGCGCCTGGGCGTTAAGGACGCCGATGGTCCCCAGCAGAGTGGCGATATTCACCTCCAAAAGCGGTTCTGTACCCAGGCGTACCTTTTTACAGGCTTTCAAGGCCGATGCATCGACGTGGTTCTGGTTCGTATTTTTTAATTTGATTATCGTTCTACTTAAACTACACGGCCTGAGATAAACATGTTTAACGCGATTGATTTTGCACGATTCGCCATTGGCACTGCCGCCAAGGCAGTCGCTAAGGTCCCTGCCGTAAATACACGGTTCCATATCGGCGACCGCCTGAACGGCCCCTGGCCCGAAGGCCCCTTCCTGTGGATGCACGGGGCAAGCCTCGGGGAATGCCGGATGCTCCTGAACCTCGCGAAGTTCTTGCAAGAGGATATCGCGGGCCTGCCCAGGATTCTTATCACCACGCAAAAGGTGGAGGTGCTCAAGTTCTTGCAGGAATCGGGCTCGCATGTTGAATCCGCAATCGCCCCCGCCGACACGCAGGCGACCATGAAGGCATTTGCCAAGCAGGTCAAGCCCGTCGCGCTCGTGCTCGCCGAGAACGAACTCTGGCCGGGCTACATTTCCACGATGCGCACGCTCGGTATAAAGCCCTCTGTGGCAATCGTATCGGGCCGCTACCGCAGTTCGCTCCCGGGCATAGACTTTTCGCCCGTCGGGTTTGCAAGCATGCAGACCGGCGGCGACCTCTCGCGATTCATGAACGTCGCCTCCAAGGCAAACATCGAGAACATGGTGATTGGCGGCGACTGGAAGATCCTCCCCTGGGTCAGGGCGGGTAAGGACGTGGTCGCGAACGAGAACCCGACTATCGACACGGTGTTCGTCTCGATGCACATGGCGGAATGGGCTAGCCTCTGCCGCATGGTGGTCTCGTCCATCAAGCGCCAGGAATCCGTGGTGGTTATCCCGCGCAGGCTCACCGAGGTCGAGGCGTTCCGCAAGGCGCTCCGCGAGCAGGAACTCGTGGTGGTGGACTGGCCGCTGGTGCAGAAGGGCGCAGTCTCCATCGTGACGCACTTCGGGCTTACGAAGGACGTGTTCAGCAAGGCCCGCACCGCAATCGTGGGCGGTTCGTTCAGCCGCGGGATTGGCGTGCACGACTTCTGGGAACCCCTGCAGATGGGCGTTGCCACCTGCATCGGGCCGTTCGCAACCGGGCAAAAGGAGAACGTCGCCGCGCTCGTTCGCGAAGGCGTGCTGACGCAGCTTATGTCTACCGCGGGCTACTCCAAGAGGAACATCCCCGACCCGAAACTGGTGAGCACGTTCCTCACCCACGAGAAGGCGAAAATACAGGACTCCTACCGCCAGTTCGTCGATTACATCCGCAGCATTATCCCGCAAGGAGCGGTATAAAATGAAGAGACTCGTACTTGCCACCCCGCGTGGGTTCTGTGCCGGCGTCGACCGTGCCATCCACGTGGTCGAGAAGGCCATCGAAAAGTTCGGAACCCCCATCTACGTGCGCCACGAGATCGTGCACAACAAGTTCGTGGTAGACACCCTCAAGGAGAAGGGAGTCGTGTTCGTCGACGAGGTCGACGAGGTACCGGAAGGCTCGGTCGTGATATTCTCTGCCCACGGAGTCGCAGAACACATCTATGCCGATGCCGAAAAACGCGGGCTCAAGGTGCTCGACGCAAGTTGCCCGCTGGTGCTCAAGGTGCACTACAGCGCCAAGAGGCACTACAACGCGGGCCGCCACATCATCCTTATCGGACATGCGGGGCACGCCGAGGTGGAAGGCACGCTGGGGCAACTCCCCAAGGGCGCCATCACGCTTATCCAGAACGAGGCGGACGTCGAGAAGGTGACCGTCCCCGAGGGCAAGGAACTCGCCTACATTACCCAGACGACGCTCTCCGTGGCCGAGACCCGCAAGATTATCGACGCCCTCAAGGCGAAATTCCCGAATATCGTCGGCCCGAACGCGGGCGACCTGTGCTACGCGACAGGCAACCGGCAGGCGGCGGTCCTCGACCTCTGCAAGCAGGTCGACATGCTCCTCGTGGTGGGGGCGAAGAACTCCTCGAATTCCACCCGACTCATGGAACTGGGCCTGGAACAGGGCATCAAGAGCCACCTCATCGCCGGCGTAAACGACCTGGACCCCACCTGGTTCGAAGGCATCGAGTCCGTGGGCATTTCGAGCGGGGCAAGCGCACCCGAGATCCTGGTCCAGGAGGTGGTGGACTGGCTAAAGGCCCGTTTTAGCCCCCTAAATACCGAAAATTTCATAAAATTGCTGGAATCGACCAAGTTTAACCTGCCCAAAGAACTCCAGGACTAACTTTAAGCCTTGACAATTTGCCAATTTTTATCTAAAATTGCAGTCCGTAAAAAACAACGGAGTTTATTATGAGCCGCATTTGTGAAGTTACCGGTAAGGCCGGCCTCGTGGGCAACATGGTTTCCCACTCCAACCGCAAGAAGTTGATGAAGCAGCTTCCCAACCTCCAGAAGAAGCGCTTCTACATTCCTGAAGAAGACCGCTGGGTGACCCTCCGCGTGAGCGCCGCTGGTCTCCGCACCATCAATAAGGTCGGCATTCAGGCCGTCGCCCAGGAACTCGGAATCTAATTCCCGTTTCTAAAGCAAAATTTAACCGCCAAGGTGACCCTTTGGCGGTGTTTTGTGTATCTAGTCGTTAGTTAAAAGTCAGGCGCCTTGCGGCGCCTGTTCTTTTGATTTGTGAAAAACGACTACTTGTTGATGAACTGCGGCACGCCCTTGTACTTGGCGAGGCTAGCCATGATGTTCGCCATTTCCCAGTCCTTCTCCTTGAAGCGACGGCGGAGCAGGGCGACAAACACTTCCATGAGCATCTCGCAGTCGTAGACGGCACGATGCATCTTGGCGGGGTCGATCTTCATGGTGAACTCCCCGCGCTTCATGAACAGGCCCGCCATAAAGCCCAACTTGTGGTTGCTGAGTTCGGGCAAGATGGTACGCGCCATCACGAGGCTATCGATCACGGGGTTCACGGGCACAAGTTGCGGGTTCTTGGCATACGCCACGCGCAAGAAACTCGCGTCGAAGTTCGCGTTGTGGGCCAGCAGGATTGTGCCCTGGCCGCAGAAGGCGGTAAACTTCTTGAGGCACTCGCCGACAGGAGGAGCGTCCCTTACCATGTCGTCGGTAATGTGGTTCACCTTGGAGGCCTCCTCGGGAATCAGCATGTTGGGATTCACGAGCATGTTGAATTCCGAGAGCAGCTTCGGCACTACCTTGTTTCCTTCGACGGCTACGGTGAACTTGACCGCACCGATTTCGATGATTTCGTCCTTAGTATTTACCAATCCAGTCGTTTCAAGGTCAAATGCGACAAATTTTGGCGGCAATGTAATCACGGCTGAACCTCCTTTCTATTTTCTGAATTTTCAATGCAAAAATACTTAATTTCGATGTCAATAGATGACATCGGGAGCGGAACTACAAAATTATCCCAGGTATGGAGCGTAAAATGCGCCCCGTAGCGGGCGTTGACCTGCCAGAGGGGCCGCCCCGACGCCTTCGCAAGCCACGGGGAGCCGGGCTTGACTTCGAGTGCAGGACCGCGGGGGCCGTCGAGCGCCATGCCCACAAACCCGCCCGACTGGAGCGTCTTTAGCAGGTGGCGCACGTTCAGCGACCCGCGCGTATCGGACCCGCGGGTGACGGTGTACCCGAGGCGCGTAAGCGTGCGGGCAAGGAATTCCCCGTCGTGCGATTCAGAGACAAGCGCGTGTACCCCCATCCCCTTGAACGCCGCACCGCAGGCAAGCAGGTCGCGATGCCAGACCCCGAGAATACCCGGGCCGTAATCACTTGGCGCAGCGATGCGGACCCGCAGGCTATTTATCCAGAGCCTGCACACAAATGCCGCAAAATTAACGCCAAACGCACCGAACATGCCCGAAATTTAGTTTTTTTGCCCTTTTCCTCTTGGCAAAAGCGCAATCATTATCTATATTAGCGCTCACATCGGCGACGTACCCAAGTTGGTAAGGGGCGGCTCTGCAAAAGCCTTATTCATCAGTTCGAGTCTGATCGTTGCCTCTTGAAAACCCCGCTCTTTTGAGCGGGGCTTTCTTTTAAACAGGTTTTTGTTAGTCGCTTACGACGAGCAGGTCGCGAGGTAGCGCTGCAATTCCTCGACGTAACGCTCGCCCACCAGGCCAAGCAGCATGTTTCGCTTCGCGATGTAGCCAATCTCCATGACGCGGCGGGATTCCTCGCTCTTGTCCTTGAAGGGCACCGCCAGGTAGTCGGAACCGTTCAGTTCTTCGCAGATGATACCGGAGCAGAGCGTGTACCCGTTGAGGCCAATCATCAGGTTCAGCATGGTGGCGCGATCGTTCGCCTTGATGGTACGCTTGTACTCGTTGGTGCTCAGGATTTCTTCGGCAAAGTAGAACGAGCCGTTATCGCCCTGCTCAAACGAGAGGCAGGGGTACTCGTCCAGTTCCTCGAGCGTGATGAACTTGTTCTTTGCAAGCGGGTGGCCCTTCCACAGGTAAACGTACGCCTTGCAGTCGATGAGTTTATGGAAAGCGAGGTCGCGGGCGTTCAGCAGGTTCGTGATGATCTTGCGGTTAAAGTCGCTCAGGTAGAGGATGCCGATGTCGCTCTTGAACGAGGCCACGTCCTCGATGACTTCCTTGGTGCGCGTCTCGCGGATGGCGAACTCGTACTTCTCGGTATCGAACAACTTAACAGTCTCGACAAAGCTCTTGACCGCGAAGGAGTAGTGCTGCGTGGAGACGCCGAACTTCTTCTTGCGCTTGCCAATCTTGCCGTACTTGTCGAGCACGGTTTCGTAGTGATGATAGAGTTCGCGCGCGTATGCGATGAATTCCTCGCCTTCGCTCGTGAGTTTCACGCCGCGGCTCGTGCGGTTGAATATGAGGATATTCAGTTCATCTTCAAGGTCGCGGATGGCGGCAGTGAGCGAGGGCTGCGAAATGTAGAGTTTTTCGGCAGCCTTGTTGAAGGAGCCGGTTTCTGCGATGCCGATGGCGTAACGAAGTTGTTGTAGCGTCATAAAAATGGACCTCGCTTGCTTATGTTTTCATTCCCTATTAAAACGATAGGAATAAATATAGAATAAACCTATCACTTTGACAAGGGGTTATAACTTTTAATTTTGTTATTTAAACGTCTTTTTCGCCAAGAATCAGGCGAATGACGGTCAGGGCCTGGTGTGCGGCGCAGAGCATCACGCGGGGGGCGGTGAGTCCGATATCCTGGTCCACGTCGCTCTTGCCATCGCCACAGAGGTAGAAGCGCTCGGTCAACTTACGGGTGCGAATCGCGTTCCCGCTTTCAAAACCCGCCATGCCGCTCGCGGCGACAAGCGTTTTTTGCGGGAACCGTTCCAGGACAACATCCACAAGCATCGACTTCGCGTCGGCCCTGTCGAACGCCTCACACACGATGTCGGCATCGGCAAGCAGGCGCACCGCATTTTCGGCAGTCACCTTCTCGTTGTGAACCTCGTACCGGACATAGGGCGCGACTTCCTTCAGGTTTTCAAGCAGCGCCTCCGCCTTCGGGAGCCCAACCTGGGTCACCTTGTACTGCTGGCGGTGCAGATTCGTGATATCGACCGTATCGAAATCAATCAAAATCAGTTTCCCGATTCCGGAACGCGCAAGCGAGATGGCAATGTTCGAGCCAAGCCCGCCAAGCCCGCAGACAGCGACCGTCGCCGCCTGCAGTTTTGCAGTAGCAACGCCCCCCTGCTTCTTCTCGAGGGCGGCAAGGATTTCTTCGCGCGATGGAACCGGACGGCAGTCCATGTTACCCGCCACCTACAAAATTCACGACCTCGACGCAGTCGCCTTCCGCAAGCACCGTCTCGCCGTACTTGGCCTTGGGAACGATTTCCCCGTTCCGCTCGACAGCGATACGCACCTGGTTGTAACCCGCCTCGGCAAGGTACTGGGCGATCGTTTTCCCGGCTGCGTCTACATTTTCACCATTGATCTTAAGCATAGATTATTCCTCGAAGGGCCTTACACGCAGCGTGACACCCAGTTCTTCGCATATCTTGCGGCAGGCCTCAATCTTCTCTTCGGGCATAACCTTCTCCACTACCGTCATCACCACGTTCGGCACGTAGCGCTTTGCAAGCACTGCAAATTCCTTGATGGCATCAAACGACTGGATTCCGAACTTGGAACGCGTCAAGGCCAGGAATTCCTCAGCATTGGGGGCGTTCAGCGAAATGGATACCGTGTCGAAGCGGCCTTCGAGTTCGGGCGTTATGTCCCTATTGTGAATCAGGTTCGCAAGCCCGTTCGTGTTTACGCGTACCTTGAGCTTCGGGTACTTCGCCTTCAGTTGGTCAATGACCTCGCACACGTCATCAAGGCGCTCGAGCGGTTCGCCAAAACCGCAGAAAACCAGGTCGTTGATTGCGTTCAGGTCGTAGGGCGCGAACAGGTCCATTACTTTATCTACACTCGGTTCACCTTCCTTGAGCCAGAGCGAATTGCCTTCCATCATCTTCTTGGTCTGGCGCAGGCAAAACACGCAACTGCACGGGCAGCGGTTCGTCATGTTCACATAGATGTTCTTGCCCGCAATGTCGCCGCTGTTCGCGATATCCAAATAGCCGGCCTGGCCGACTTTTCCTGTAACCGTATAAATAACCATCAGTCCTCCATCAAGTCACGGAGATACATCTCGACGCTCAGGCCCCAGTGATCGGGAACGTTATTTTGTTCGCAATACTCGATGCACTTGGACGCAAATTCCGTAGCGCGCAGTACCGATTCATAGAATCCATGCCCATTCAGGTACATACCCGCAATCACGGCGCTTATCACGTCGCCGGTCCCGCTCCGGTCACGGCCGATGCGGTCCACCATGATCGTGCGGGGCGCACTGCCGCGGCTGTACACGTAGTTCATGATCTGCTTATCACTGTAATGGATTCCCGTCACCACAATGTGTTCGGGGCCACGCTCGCTCAACTTCCGGCACAAACCTTCCAGTTCATCGGCGCTGAATTTTCCATCGCGATAATCAACGCCCATCAGGGAGCAAAGTTCCGTGAGGTTCGGCGTGAGGATGTCGGCGTAATGCACGAGCGCGCGCATCTTTTCGCAAAGTTCCGGAGTGTACGTGGTGTAAAGCCTGCCGTAATCGCCCATCACCGGGTCGACGAGCGTAAACACGCCCTGCTTCTTGAAGGTCTTTATAAAATCGACAACGATATCGACCTGTTCTTCGGAGCCGAGGAAACCCGTCGCGATGGCGTCGAAACTCATGTCCAGGTCCTTGTAGGTCTGGATATAGTCGCGCATCTTGGAAGTGTAATCGTCGAAAAAATACTTGGGGAACTGCGTATGCGTCGAAAGGATTGCAGTCGGCACGGCAACGGCCTGAATTTTCATGGCCGAAACAACTGGCGCCATGACGGCAACAGAACAGCGACCGAAACCAGTGATGTCATTGATTAACGCAATCTTTTTCTGTGGCATGACTATGTAGACTTGAACTTATTTTTCAGAATCCAAATATAGGAAATTACGGCGGACACGATAACCGAGAGGAGCGTAGGCCCAAGGAACACGGAGTCAAGATGCACCGCGACCTGGTACACGGCAAAGCCCACGAGCCATGCGAAAAGATTCCATATCCAGAACGCCTTGCCGGATACGCGGGCAGTTTCTTCGCGAGCAGTTTCTTCGCCGGTATGAACTGCGCCGGTCTTCCCGAAGTAGAACGACACCAGAAGAACGGCGGCCATCGGTGCAAAGACCGAAGCGATGAGGTAGAGGAAACTGATGTAGTGGTCCATGATTCCCGAAATCGCGAGGAGTGCACTGATGGCGCTCACCACGACGCCCGTGATTTTCGGGTTCAGCCTGCGCACAATCGCCTTCGCCGATTCGCCCGCGGAATTTGCCGCAAGGAAGTTCGTCGTGACGGTAGAGAGCACTACGATAATGATGCCCGGGATGCCGAGACCCGCAAGGAGGATGGCCTTCGCAATGTCGTTGCCCACACCGGCGCTTGCGATTTCAAGCCCGATGAAATACATCCAGAAACTGGCGAGGGAGTAGGCGATTGCAGAAACCGCCGTAGCGCGCACCGGCTTTTCCACATCCTTCGTGTAGTCCGAAATCACGGGCAACCACGAGAGAGGCAGCGCCATAGATATTTCAAAGATGTTCCAGAAACCGAGGGTGTGGCCCGCGGAATCCGCACCCGAAGAGGATGCCCCGGCAAAAATTGAGCCCGTTCCGAACAACTTAACCGTCAAGGCGGCAAGCAAGACGGCGAGCACCGCCATCACGACGGTAGTAACCTTCGCGAAACGGCGCAGACCCACGAACACCCAGAGCGCGATAAGCACCGCAAGCAGCACGCAGGTCAACGGGAACGAAATCGGAAGGTCCAGCCCCGCGAGCACGGAGGCGCCCTGCGCGTTCAAGACCGCAATCCATGCCACCAGCTGGAAAAGGTTCAGCGACGCAAAGAACTTGGAGCCGTATGTCCCGTAGACAGAGGCTGTTGTTTCCATCGCGTTCACCCGGATGCGGGCACCGATAAGCCCCACGAAGAACAGGAATATTCCGCCGACGATATGCCCGAGAACCAGAGGCAACCACAGGGAACCCGGAGCAGCCTCGGCACCGATTTCTATACCCGCCTCGATTTCGGAAACGGAAACCGCGACGCCGAACCAGATTATTGCATTCGTAAACAAGCCTGTACGTTTTTCCATTCTACACCTGCCTTGCCAAATGATTTTTCGGTCGCAAATATAGAACACCCGTTTCCGGGCGTCCAATACTTTTTATATGGCGTAGGTTATAGTTTTTTTCTATAACCTATTCCCTTTACGAGTTCGTCGCCACCTTGACTTCCTCGATTTTCTTCAGCACGGAGCCGTCTTCCATCGCCTTCATGGCCTTGTCGAAGCCTTCCTTGATGCTGGCGGCCTTCTTGCTGATGTAGAGGCGGCCCTTGCCGTTCAGCACGTCGAGAGCGAGGTTGAAGTTGTCGACGCCCGTACCGCCGGCGAGGTCTTCGGGATCCACGGAGGGGATGCCGAAGTCCTTGGGGTCGATGCGGTAAGTCTTGTACTCGCCATCTTCCAGGATTTCGGCGATGGTCGTCGGCACGCAGGGCGAAATTTCGTCATAGCCGTCATCGGAGATAGCGACCATCACGCGCTTGGCACCGAGGGCCTTCGCCGCCTTGGTGAACGGTTCCAGCACGGTCGTGCTGTAGACGCCGAGCATCAGGTACTTGGCTTCGGCCGGGTTCGTGAGGGGGCCGAGCAGGTTCATGATGGTCTTCACGCCGAGAACGCCGCGAACCGGGCCGGCAAAGCGCATGGCGCTGTGGTAGACAGGCGCCATCAGGAACACAAAGTTCGTCTTGTTGATGACGCTCGCAGCCTTGTCCGGAGTCATGTCGAGTTTGAAGCCTGCGGCCGTGTAGAAGTCGGCGGCGCCGGACTTACTGGAAACCGCGCGGTTACCGTGCTTTGCAATCTTTGCGCCACAGCTTGCAGCAATCAGGCCGGAGAGCGAGCTCACGTTGAAGCTGCCCTTGCCGTCGCCACCGGTACCCACAATGTCGGTGAGTTCGTCGCCGCTGTAGGGGAACTTGCGCTTCTTGCTGCTGAGTACCTTCGCGCAGCCTGCAATTTCATCGGCAACAGGGCCCTTGCTGGAAAGTGCTGTCAGGATTGCGGCCATCTGGCGTTCGTCCATGATGCCGTCGGTCAAGTCTTCCATGAACATCTCGGCGGTTTCGCGGCTCAAGTCCTTGCCTTCGGTAAGCGTGTTCAAGATTCCACGCACGTCAAGCGGTTCGCGACGGTAGTTGAGGAACGCCTTGAAGAATTCGTCGGCGCGGCCGCTGGCGATGGATTCCGGGTGGAACTGCACGCCTTCAATCGGGAGCGTCTTGTGACGAATGCCCATGATGTCGCCGTCGGTAGCGCGGGCGGTCACTTCGAAGTCCGGAGAGAGCGACGCTTCGTCAATGACGAGGCTGTGGTAACGCGTGAAGATGTTCTTCTTGCCGATGGTGCGGAAGAGTCCCTTGCCGTCGAGGTCAATTTCTTCGGCGATGCCGTGCTTGATGAACTTGGCCTGCACAATCTTTGCGCCGAAGGCGTAACCGATGGCCTGGTGGCCGAGGCAAACGCCGAGAATCGGGAGCTTGCCCGCAAAGTGTTTGATGGCTTCCACGGAGATGCCTGCATCTTCGGGGCGGCCCGGGCCCGGGCTCACAATGAGGCGGCTCGGGTTCAGCTTTTCGATGTCGGCGACGGTGCATTCGCGGCTACGGAGCACGCGGATTTCTTCGTTAGTGATCTTGGCAAGCGCCTGGTAGACGTTGTAAGTAAAAGAGTCGTAGTTATCGATAATGACGATCATTTTAGTTTTCTCCTTCGAGCACGGCGCGGATGGCACCCAATTTTTCGTTCGTTTCTTCAAATTCGCGGTCGGCGTTGCTGGCCGCGACAATGCCACCACCGGCCTGCAGGCTGATGGTCTTGCCCTGCTTCAAGCAGCAACGGATAGCGATACAGAAATCCAAGTCACCGTCGGATTCCATGTAGCCTACCGCACCCGCATAGAAGCGACGCTTGACCTTCTCGAGGCTAGAAAGAATTTCAATCGCGCTGATTTTCGGGGCGCCGCTCACCGTACCTGCCGGGAAACTGGAGCGAAGCACTTCAATCGCCTTCTTGGTCTTGGAAACCTTGCCCTGCACGTCAGAGACCAGGTGAATCACGTGGCTGAACTTTTCGCATTCCATGTACTTGGTGGTTTCCACCGTACCGGCTTCGCAGACGCGGCCGAGATCGTTACGGGCCAGGTCCACGAGCATCAAGTGTTCGGCGCGTTCCTTCGGGTCGCCCTTCAGGTTCTTCATCAGGGCTTCATCTTCGGCATCATCCTTGCCGCGGCGACGGGTACCTGCAATCGGGTGGATGGTCGCAATGCCGTCACGCACGCGCACTAAGCTCTCCGGCGATGCACCGATAAACTGGTGCGTACCGTAATCGAGGAAGAACATGTACGGAGACGGGTTCACCGTGCGGAGCCTGCGGTAAATATCCAGCGCTGCGATGTCGCTTGCAAACTGGATGCGGCGAGAAGGCACTGCCTGCACGATGTTGCCGGCGATGATGTGCTTCTGCAAAGCCTCGACCTTTTCCACGTATTCCTTGCGGGACTGTTCCAGGTCGGTCATCGTGATGCCCTTGCCGTACTGCTGTTCCGGGGCGAGGTAGCTGAAGTCGAGGTCAGCGAGGCGGGCCTTCACGCGTTCGATGGCTGCCTTCAGGTCAATCTGGTGTTCTTCATAGTTCAGGGCGAACAAGTGAAGCTTTTCGGTAAAGTGGTCAAACACGATGTAGATGTGACCCACTAGGAATTCGGCTTCGGGGATGTTGAGTTCGTCGACCTGCGGAGCAAGGCGGATGGTATCGCAACGGGCACAGAATTCGTAACCGAGGTAACCCACGCCCGAAGAAGGAATAGGAATCTGGTTGGGCGGCACCGTATTTTCGGCAGAAATCAGCGTGAGGGCATCGAGAATATCGCCCTCGCCTTCCTTGAGGAAGGTGCTTTCCTTGCCGTCAATGATGATGCTCACGTCCTTCTCGTTCTGGCGCAGACGGAAGCCCTCATCCACCATCAAGGTAGAGTAGCGGCTACGGCCATGCGAGAAACTTGCCGATTCAAAAATGGCCTTCGCACCGAGCTTTTTGCCGAGCGAAAACGGGGTGTAACGTTCGCCCGGGAGCGCCACGTAGATGCTGTCTGTACGCGGCTCGTAGGTCGGTTGTTCTGTAATGTGCTTGATCTTGTTGGTCATATGATCCTCTTGTTTTAAAATTCCTGATTCCCTAGAATTGGGTAAGTTCCTTGGCCTTCACCTCGATTTCGGCAATCGCCTTCTTGCGGCCTTCGGCAGAGTCTGCATTATTCAGCACGATGTTCACGAAAACGGAACCCGCGACTACGGCGTACACGTGCTTGCTCAAAACCTTGGACTGTTCGCCGTTGCGGATACCGAAACCGCCGAGCACCTTTGCGCCGCCCTTACCGACCGTATCGATAAAGTCGAGCGTCGCCTGGTCAATCGTGGTCTCGCTGCCGGTAGTGCCTGCGCGGAGAGCGGCATAGATGTACGTGAAGCCCTGCGCAGCCATCGTTTCCAGGCGTTCCTTCGTCATGCTGGGTGCTGCCACCGGGATGTTCTCAAGGCCGTACTTCTTGCAGGCTTCGGTGAGGCCCTCGTCGCAATCGAACGGCAGGTCCGGAATGATGCAGGCGGAAACACCCGCGTCCTTGCACATATGTACAAAGTTGTCTATACCCGGCGTAAAGGCAAGTGAGCCGTAGGTCATGATGTAGATGGGCGTCTCGGGGTGGCGTTCGTGAATCTTCTTCACGACTTCGAGACCCTGCTTGGTGGAGAAACCCTTCTCGAGAGCGACCGTAGAGGCCGTCTGAATTGCGGGACCGTCGGCGCTCGGGTCACTGAACGCGAGCTGGATTTCAAGGATGTTGGCGCCACCCTTCACGAGGGCATCGGCGATGGCGATAGAAGTTTCTGCGTCCGGGAATCCGGCAATGAGATGAGACATTAACTTGATCATAATCTTTCTACCCTTTACTTATTCATTATCTCTGCGTCGTGGATGTCTTCGTTGTTTTCGAGGCGCTTGAGTTCTTGAGTTCCGCCTTCAGGAATTCCTTCCACTTTTCGGGGCGGAACACCGGGCTCGTGATAAAGATGTCCTTGTCACCGCGGCCACTCATGTTGATGACAAGCGCCTTGTCCTTCGGGAGTTCCTTCGCAATCTTCATGGCGACGGCACCGGCGTGCGCACTTTCGAGCGCGAAGAGGATGCCTTCGTTGCGTGCGAAGAACTTCACCGCTTCAAGCGCTTCCTTGTCGAGGATGCTCGTGAATTCCACGCGGCCCGATTCACCAAGAGCGGCAAGCTGCGGCCCGATACCCATGTAGTCAAGGCCCGCAGAAATGGAGCGCGTCGGCATGGACTGGCCATCCTCATCGATGAGGAAGCGGCTCTTGTAACCCTGCACAATGCCTTCGCGGCTAGCGTTACCCGTCATGCGGGATGCATTCTCGCCCACGTTCGGGCCAATGCCACCGGCTTCTGCACCAATCAGGCGCACGTTCTCGTCTTCGATAAACGGGGTGAACACGCCAATGGAGTTGCTACCGCCACCTACGCAAGCGACCACCGCGGCGATGTCGATATTACGTTCGGCAGCCTGGCGCTTGACTTCTTCGCCGATGATGGACTGGAACGTACGGACAATATCCGGGAACGGTGCGGGACCGAGAGCGGAACCCAGCACGTAATGCGTGTTCTTGAAATTCGTGGCCCAGTCGCGCATCGCCTCGTTCACGGCATCCTTCAAGGTGCGGCTACCGCTCGTGACCGGCACGACCTTCGCACCGTACATTTCCATGGTCGCCACGTTCGGCTGCTGACGGCGCACGTCAACCTCGCCCATGTACACGACACATTCAAGGCCAAGTTTCGCGCAAGCGGCTGCGGTAGCGAGCCCGTGCTGGCCGGCACCCGTTTCCGCAATAATGCGGGTCTTGCCCATCTTCTTTGCAAGGAGGCACTGACCGATAGCGTTATTAATCTTGTGTGCGCCCGTGTTGGCAAGGCCTTCCAACTTGATGTAAATCTGCGCACCGCCCAGGAGTTCGGTCGCCGTCGGGGCAAAGTACAGCGGAGTCTCGCGGCCAATATAGTCGCGCTGGATAATGCGCAGTTCCTCGAGAAATTCCGGATCGTGAATGTACTTGTTGAATGCCGCTTCCAAGTCGTCGAGCGGGCGGCGGATGATTTCGGCAACGTACTTGCCGCCGAACTTATCAAAGAAACCGTTATTAGAAGTGATCATGGTCGTTAGTCGTTAAGGGTTAAAGGTTCTCGGAGTAAAAATTAAAGGCCTTCGGTGAGTCCGAAAGCCTTTTTCAATTCTTGATTTTAAGCACTTGATGAAATCAGCAAAACCGGACTCTATGTTCTAGAGCCCCACCACCAACGGTTGAAACGGATTGCAGAATTCATCTTCATGTTGCCAAAATTAGGAATGTATCTTTTTGGTGGCAAGGGGTCGCCCCAAAATTTTTGAAAAAAAATTGAAGGCCCCCGGAGGAGCCTTCTGAAACACTAGATGAAAAGGCAAGTCCTGAATCCCTTTTCCCGAGAACCCTGCCGCTAGCGGCCAGAGCGGATTGCCCGTTTCATCCTTATGAAATTCAATATATATACTAATTCTTTGTCTGTCAATAGGTTACAAGCAAATTTTTGTAAATTTAAATTTGGTCAAAAACGCCTATTTTTGCAAAATTTTGAACAGTTTGTGCATTTTTTCGGGATTTTTAATGCCCGGAGCGTCTTCCACGCCGCTGGAAACATCGATCAGTTCGGGGTGGAATTTTTCACAAATTGTAAAGACATTTTCGGGATTTATACCGCCCGCAAGCCAGAGCGGCAGGTCGCCCGCCTTCTCCAAGAGCAGCGATTCGGGAATAGTCTTGCCGGTTCCGCCGGGAATACCTTCCACCTTCGCATCCAGCAAGATGCGGGGTTCGCCGTTCCTGCGGAGAGCGGCAACGTAATCGAAATCAGAGGGTTCGCCCACACGGGCAGCTGCGTAACACGCGAAGTCGCTTGTCGTTTCTTTCGCGCCGTTCAACGCCTTCGCGCACTGGCATGCATCCGGTGTCGCGACACCATGGAACTGAACCGCATCCAGGACGCCTTCCTGTGCTAGCCTGATGGCGGTCTTGCCTTCAACGGATTCGGGATCGGTGATGACACCCACGAGAAGCGGCGCTTTCTCGGGCGTGCAGGCTGCGCGAATTTTCGCAGCGAAACTGCGCACGAATTCTTCCGTCGTAAGGCGCTTGGTGGTACTAAAAACAAACCCGAGCATATCGGCCCCGAGTTCGGCAGCGAGCATGCCGTCTTCTTCGCGGGTAATGCCACAAATCTTTACCAGCGGGCAGCGCGCATTACTCGGGCCTGCAGTTGCGCAGGCTTCGCGCCTGGCATCGCGACGTTCCGCAAATTTTTTCCAGAACTTGCCGCGCGCATTTTCGCAACCCGCCTCAAACGATCCCACAACTTCCTTCGCGAGCGGAGGTTTCTTCGCGACCGCCTCACCCACGAGGATTCCCGTAAACCCGAGGCTCCTTGCATACGCGGCATCGGCCGCGCTATGGATACCCGACTCAAACACCGCCTTCGCAGGCAACCTGTTGCGGACAGTCGCCGGAACGAGCGGGTCCGTATGGAACGTGGCAAGGTCGCGCGAGTTCACGCCAGCGACAATCGTCTTTGCGGCAGCAGCCCCGAGAGCGTCCGTCACGACCTTCAACTTGCGCAAGTCATCGGCCTCGCGGACTTCGACAAACGCCTGCATGTCAAAATGCTCCGCACGCTTCGCCATCCTAATAAGTTGTTCGTCTTCAAGGATACGTGCAATCAGGAGCACCGCATCGGCACCGCAACGGTACGCGATATCAATTTCATCTTCGAACAGGAGGAAATCCTTGCGGAGAACGGCACAGGCATGCAGGCCCTTCTTTACGCGTTCTTCCATGGAATCGGCAACGGCAATCAGGTCGCGGAGCGAGCCCTTGAAAAAGTTGCCTTCGGTAAGCACCGAGACCGCCTGCGCATGAGCATCCGCATACGTGCCAGCAAGCCCTACCGGGTCAAGGTCCGGAGCGATGTCGCCCTTCGAGGGCGATGCACGCTTGACTTCGAGAATGGCACCCGGAGTTCCAAGGAACTCGATGTGCCCGCGACGGCGCTTTTCCGGAATCTCGATTCCGAAATTCAAGCCCAGTCGCTCGATATCTTCACGGCGCATGCGCACGATTCTTGCCAGAATGTCTTCGCTCATCGGTTTCCTTTTAATCCGCGTTTCGAGTAATAAAATTTATAAAATTTTGCGTTTATATGGAAACACTTGGGTACAATAAACGCGCCAACCGTCGCGTGAGTAAAAAGTAAGTTATTTACAAACTTTACCCCTAGTGGATAAAAAAAGCCATAATACTAACTTTGAATATCTTTTGAGGTTTTATGAAACTGAGCAAGTACCCGAGCGCCCTGCTGTTCCTGCTATTCGTCTTTTGTAGCATCTTCGTGCAGATGGGCCTTTTCGTCCACTTCCAGCGTTGGCTTTCGTTCTCGTTCGAAGGTTCCGCCTTCTGGTGGCGCAGCATGCTCCTGCAGGTTGCCATCTTTGCCCCGAGCATCTTCATGATGCCCGCCGCAAGTTACTTTGCGGGGCACTTCCACAAGGGTCGCGTGATGGCATGGTCGTCCGTGGGTATGCTTGCCTCCGTCATTGCGATTGTCGTTTGCTACGTCGCGGGTGCCGAATGGGTGGCCTACGGCCTGCTGGGCCTATACGGCGTGTTCCTCGCGGTCCTCACTCCGGCAAAACTCGGGATAATGAAGGAAATCGTCAAGAACGAAGACCTCGTGAAGATAAACTCGTGGTACATGGCACTCTCTGTCCTTGGAACCGCAGCGGCCGCGTTCTTCGCGATGGGCCTCTCGGGCCGCCCGGATTCCCCCGTAAGTATCGACCTTACGCTCTGGATTTATCTAGGCCTGAGCGCAGTCTCTACGCTTGCCGCATTCTTCATTCGGGTCGGCGAGACGCACACCGAACTCAAGATGCGCTCCCCCATGCGGAACTTCGCCGCCACCTGGAGCCACCCTATCGTGCGCCTTTCCATCCTCGGGCTCAGCGCCTTCTGGGGCGTAACGCAAATATTCCTCATCCTTATCCAGAACATGAACGACATGCTCAACACGGCGGTCATTCCCATATCGATGTTCATCGTTGCCGCGGGTTACTTCGTCGGTGCACTTTCTGCCAGCTGGGCTTCCAAGGGCTTCGTCGAAACCGGACTCATCCCGTTTGCCGCGGCCGCTTCCGCCATCACGATGTTCGCCATCCCATTCGTGCATAACGACTGGCTGCAGGCAGCACTCTACGGCATCATCGGGTTCAGTACCGGCGCCGGATTTGTCATCTTGCGCACCGTACTGCAGAGTTACACACGCCCCGATACCGCAGGCCGCATACACGCTGTCGCGAACATGATCCAGATGGCATTTCTCGTGCTTATCATGGGCGGGCAGACGTTGCTCCTGATTTTCACGCCCATCACGATGGACTACTGCTTCATGATTCTCGCGGTAATCCTCGCGCTCTGCTTTATCATGAACCTGAAGCAGACTCCCATGACACTCCTGCGCGCATCACTCCGCTTCGCGTTCGCCTTCGTTTTCCGCTACCGCTTTATCGTGAAGGGCGTCGAGAACATTCCCGAAACGGGCCCCATCCTTTTGGTTGGCCCGCACTTCAGCTTCATTGACTGGGCCGTGCTCCAGATGTCTTCGCCACGACCGCTCCGCATCGCAAGCAACCGCAACACGTTTGCCGACTGGTACCAGCGCTGGTTCTTGCACGGGAAATTCGTCATCGACATCAACCGCCGCGACCCCGCACCCGCCATGGAGCAAATCCGCAAGGCGCTCCTGAACGGCGAAGCCGTGGTCATCTTCCCCGAAGGCGAAGTTTCCAAGACCCCGTTTGTCTCGAAGTTCTCGCTCGACTACAGCAAGGCAATCGAAAACACCGGCGCGCAGATAATCCCGTTCTACATCCAGGGGCTCTGGGGCAGCCGCTACAGCCAGGCATCCGAATGCGTGATGCGCCCGCAGGCGTTCAACCGCGTGATAAGCGTCGGGTTCTCCAAGCCGCTCCCCACAAATGCATCCGAAAAGGAAATCCGCAAGGACCTGCAGTTCCTCGGCAGCGATATATGGGATCTTGCGATGGATCGTTCCGAATCCATCATTCCACTCTGGTTCAAGGCGATGCGCAAGCGCCGCAGCCGCCCCATACTCATCGACCCCGCGGGCAACCACGTGAACGGCTACGACATGATACGCCTCTGCCATCACTTTGGCAAGTCCATCAAGTCTGTCGCGAAGAACGAAAGAAATGTCGGGTTCATGCTCCCGACGAGCCGCGACGCCGCACTCGGGATTATCTCGATTCTCGGCACCGGCAAGACGAGCGTCAACCTGAACTATTCCTCCCCCGTGGACACCATCCTCGGCTGTATCGAGAAGGCCGAAGTTTCCACCGTCGTCACGACGCACGCATTTTTAGATAAACTATGCGGTAGGAATGCAGACTTCGCCCACATTGCAGAAAAATACAAGATTGTCTACCTCGATGACGAAGAAAAGAAACTCTCCACGCTCGGAAGGTTCGTCTCGGCATTCATTATCCGTACATGCCCCAAGAGCATTTTAAGACCACTCTGGTTCACATCTGCAAAGTTGAATGACGATGCCGTAATCCTCTTCAGTTCGGGCTCGGAAGGCACGCCCAAGGGCGTAGAACTCACGCACAAGAACGTAATCTCGAACGCACTCCAAAGCGATAACGTCATCAAGCTGCGCCGTACCGACGTGATGACGGCTCTGCTCCCGCTATTCCATTCGTTCGGGTTCACGCTCACGTTTATCCTGCCCCTCCTTGATGGCGTGCCCATGGTGCTCTGCCCTGACCCGACCGACATCAAGACGCTCGCCCGCGTGTGCGCCCAGTACAAGACGACCATTCTCATGGGCACCCCCACGTTCCTGCGCGCGATTGCGATAAACCGCTGGGTTCACCCGATGTGCCTTGATACGCTCCGCTACATTATCGCGGGTGCCGAAAAGTTGCGTCCCGAAATGCGCGAGGCGTTCAAACTCAAGTTCGGCAAGGACATCTACGAAGGTTACGGCTGCACGGAACTCACCCCGCTCGCAACGATAAACGCGCCCAACGTGCTCTTAGATGACTTCCTCACCATGGAAAAGTGCAGCGACCCCGATACCATCGGCATGCCGCCTCCCGGTACTGTTGCCGCCATCATTGACCCCGAGACAAACGAGTTCCTGCCGCAAGGCGCCGAAGGCATGCTCGCCGTCACCGGCCCGCAGGTGATGAAGGGTTACCTGAAGGATGAGGAAAAGACAAACAACGTTGTCTTTAATACCGAAGGAAGGCGTTGGTACAAGACCGGCGACAAGTGCATCATTACCGAAGAAGGATTCGTGAAGATTCTCGGGCGATATAGCCGCTTCGCGAAACTCGGAGGAGAAATGATTTCGCTTACCGCAGTTGAACTCCGCATTGGCGAAACGAAGATTCTTGATGGCAAGGAATTCGCCGTCACGGCAGTGCCCGATTCCTCGAAGGGCGAACGCATTGTTTTGCTCGTGAAGGAAGCGGAAGACCCGGAAGATATTGCCCGCAAGTTGCGCAAGTCCGGCATGCCGCCCCTGATGCAGCCCGGGAGCGTATTCAGCGTCGAAAGCATCCCGAAACTGGGTAGCGGCAAGTGGGATTTCCCAGGCATGAAGAAACTCGCCACCGAACTTGTCGAAGGCAAGCACGCCTAGTTCATCCAGTCAGATGCCGATGCGTCGCTGGGCATGCGCCAGTCGGCACGGGGCGATAACGAGATGGTTCCGACCTTCGGGCCGTCGGGAATGCAACTGCGCTTGAATTGCTGCGTAAAGAATCGCCGGATAAAGACGGCGAGAGCCTTGTCGATTTCATCGTCAGAGTGCTGGTTCTTGAAGGCGTATTTCGCGAGGAAGCGAAGCTTTTCGGGAGTGGCACCGTATTTCGCGAAATGATACAGGAAAAAGTCGTGTATCTCGTAGGCGCCGAGAATGCTTTCTGTCTTTTGTGCAATCTGGCCGCTTGAATCAGCGGGCAAAAGTTCCGGCGAGACGGGCGTGTCGAGGATGTCTTTGAGAACGGCGGCAAGGGCCGCAGACCTGTCAGCATACCAACTCACGATGTGCCGCACGAGGGTCTTGGGAATATCACAATTCACCGCATACATGGACATGTGATCGGCGTTGTAGGTGCTCCAGCCGAGCGCGATTTCAGATAAATCGCCGGTGCCGATGACGATTCCGCCTTCGCTGTTCGCGATGTCCATCAGAATCTGCGTACGCTCGCGGGCCTGCACGTTCTCGTAGGTAACATCTAGTTTCTGCGGGTCGTGCCCGATGTCGGCAAAGTGCTGGAGGCATGCCTTCTGGATATCGACAGTGCGCAGTTCCACGCCCAGGAGTTCCGCTAGTTCAACCGCATTGTTCTTGGTGCGATTGGTAGTGCCGAATCCAGGCATCGTGAGCGCGAGAATTTCAGAAGCCGGATGGTTCAGCAACTTGAACGTTTCCGCAACCACAAGAAGAGCGAGCGTAGAATCGAGCCCGCCGCTCAGGCCAATCACTGCACGCTTGCTGCGTGTTGCCTCGAGGCGCTTGGCAAGTCCCGCGCACTGTATATTGAAAATCTCCGTGCAATTTATATCGCGGGTTTCAATGCTCCCCGGTACAAAGGGCGTCGGCGACACATAATGGTACTGTAGCGCATCACAAGCACGCAGGCCATCAAGTGTTGCCGCCCGCGCGATGATGGCACGGCTATCAAAATCCTGGAACGAGCCTTCGCTCAGGCGCTGCATATTCAACCGTTCCACGTCCACGTCGGCATAGACGATTTCGGTTTCCCGCGAGAACGGCCTGCTTTCAGTGAGCATGCTCCCGTTTTCCGCAATCATCAGGTGGCCACTGAAGACCATATCCGTCGTAGATTCGTGCACTCCGGCGGAGGCGTACACGTAGGCCGCCATGCAACGCGCCGACTGGTTCATCACCAAATTCCTGCGGTAATCACGCTTGCCTACAAGCGCATCGCTTGCAGAGAGATTCACAATGACGTTCGCACCCGCAAGAGCAAGTTCCCCGCTGGGTGGCGCCGGTGTCCACAAGTCTTCGCAAAGTTCCACGCCCACGCGGACTTCGGAACCCGAATTACAAGATGCGCAGCCCTTCACAGTAATAAAATTCGTGATAGGCACCTCGCCCGCACCGTCAATAAAACAGCGGAGAGGCGCATAGCCATTACCCGCATCTCCACGCAGTAAATCGCGCCCGCTGGAAAAATGCCGTTTCTCGTAGAATTCGCGCTGGTTCGGCAAGTGAATTTTCGGCGTAACAGCAACAACGCGACCACGTTGCAAAAAAGCGGCGCAATTGTAGAGACGACCGTAAATCCGAAGAGGCAAGCCCACCGCAATCACGGCATCGCTATCCTTTAAGGCTTCCGCTATTTTCAGCAAACTGCGGGAACTATTCTGCAAAAGCAGTTCCTGGTGAAATAAGTCGCTGCAGGTATAACCCGTAATGCAGAGTTCCGGGAAAACGACAAAAGCCGCCCCGTTAGAGGTAGCAATTTTCGCGCTCCTGATAATCTCTTCGGTATTGTAGGCGGTATCGGCCACCTTCAACACCGGAGAAACGCATGCGAAACGGTAAAATCCGAACATAATTCCGCGCGCAGTCTATATCACAACAAACAGTAAACCGTTACTTGAGTGCCGCGACTTTCGCCTTCGCGTCGGCCATAGCACGCACCACGAGGGAGGCGCCGTTCGCACAGTCGCCCACCGCATGGATGTGTCGGGCAGGATCTGCGATAATCGCCGTACGCGGAGTGAGTTGCAGGCCTAGGTCGTTCACGATGCCTTCGGCAGGCACGCCAGTGAATCCCATGGCGAGCACCACCAGGTCGGTATCGATGACCTCGGTAGAATTCGGGACTTCGTTCGGCTTGAGCGGGCGACCCTGCGGGGACATTTCCCATTCCACGCGAACCGTTTCCACGCCGGCCACACGACCGTCCTTCACAATGAACTGCTTGGAAGAAACATTCCAGCGACGTTCGCCGCCCTCGTGCTGGGCGTAGCTGGTGCGCAGCATGTACGGCCAATCGGGCCACGGCGTAGACGGGGAACGTTCCTCGGGGGGCTTGGGCATGAATTCCACCTGGAGCACGCTTTCGCATCCTTCACGGATGGCCTTGCCCACACAGTCGTTACCTGTATCGCCACCGCCAATTACCAAAACCTTGCGGCCCTTCGCGCTGAACTTTTCAGGATTTGCTTCGCCCGGCTTTTCGGCGCCGTGCAAGAAGTCGAGGGCAAGGAAGATTCCTTCGGCTTCGCGGCCCGGGATTTTCAGGTCACGTGCGTTCGGCGTACCGATGGCGAGGAACACTTCGTCAAAATTCTTATGGATGTATTCCGCGGCAACGTCCTTGCCGATTTCGGTATTGTAGACAAACTTGATGCCGGCAGCTTCGAGCAAGGCGATGCGGCGGTCGATAATGGACTTGTCAAGTTTCCAGTTCGGGATACCGTAGCGCAGCAGGCCACCCGCCTTCGGTTGCTTTTCGAAGACCGTGACGGCATAGCCCTTGCGGCGCAATGCCTCGGCTGCGAACAGGCCCGAAGGACCGGAACCGATGACAGCGGCAGACTTGCCGTTGGGTTCAGCCGTCGGCAACACCACGCGACCTTCCTCGAAGGCGGTCTCGATGATGAACTTTTCGATCTGGCGCACCATCACCGGGTCGTTATGCACATTGCCGGTACAGGCGGATTCGCAGAGCGCCGGGCAAACGCGGCCCGTAAACTCCGGGAAGAACGCCGTCTTGCTGATGATATCGTAAGCGCGTTCCGCATTCCCCACGGCAACAGCCGCATTGAATTCAGGGACGAGGTTACCGAGGGGGCAACCCGCACCATGGCAGAACGGGATTCCGCATGTATGACAGCGGCCCGCCTGATTGATGACCTCGATCGAGGTGAGCTTGCGCTCGACTTCGTTGTTGTCCTTGACACGCTCTTCGACAGGGCGGTAGATGTCTGCAATTCGGTTGATTTCCTGCATATTAACCTCAAATCCCTATGCCTTTTGGGCCTTCAAAAGAGCGTTCCTGTAATCCACCGGGAATATCTTCACAAACTTCGGACGTTCGCTATTCCAGTTCTCGAGAATGCGCTTGCCCTTCTCGCTACCCGTCGCCTGAACGTGCTGGTTGATGATATCGAGCAATTCGCTTTCGCTCTCGGTACCGGGGAGCACGCTTTCGAGGTCGGCAGAATCCACGTTGCAGCTCAGGTCAAAGTGACCCGTCTCGTCGTACACGTAGGCAAAGCCACCCGTCATACCTGCGGCGAAGTTCACGCCCACGCGGCCAAGCACTACAACGCGACCGCCAGTCATGTATTCACAGCCGTGGTCGCCCACGCCTTCCGAAACCAGGAGCATGCCCGAGTTACGGATACCGAAGCGTTCACCAGCAAGACCGTTGATAAAAATCTTACCCGAGGTACCACCGTAACCGATGACGTTACCCGCAATCACGTTGTCTTCAGCCTTGAAGCTTGCATTGCTCGGCGGGCGCACGATAATCTTACCACCCGAGAGGCCCTTGCCCATAAAGTCGTTCGCTTCGCCTTCGAGGTCGAGCGTAATACCCGGAGCGAGGAAGGCGCCGAAGCTTTGGCCCGCGACACCCTGCAGGTGAATCTTGATGGTATCTTCGGGGAGGCCCTTCACGCCGAAGTGTTCATCCACCTCGCCGGAAAGTTCCGTACCCACCGTACGGTCGACGTTGTGTACCACCGTGCAGAGTTCCACGGCCTTGCCGCTCTTGAGCGTGTCGGCCACAAACGGTAACAGTTCACGACGGTCGAAGTTTTCAAGCGGTTCCTTCACGAAGTTCTTGTCGAAGGACTTGATGCCGCCATCGACAGTCTGGAAAATCTTGCTGAAGTCGAGGTTGTGAGCCTTGTAGAAGGCAATCGCCTCGTCGCGTTCCAAAAGGTCGCTACGGCCGCAGGCTTCGGAGAGGCTCCTGAGGCCAAGGCTTGCGAGAATCTCGCGGACTTCGTCGGCGATGAAGAAGAGGAAGTTTTCCACGTATTCGGGCTTGCCCGCAAAGCGCTTGCGGTAGTCCGGATCCTGCGTAGCGATACCCATCGGGCACTTGTTCGTATGGCACTTGCGGTCCATCACGCAGCCAAGGCTTACGAGAAGGTTCGTTGCAAATCCGAATTCTTCGGCACCGAGGAGGGCGGCCACCACCACGTCACGGCCCGTCTTGAGCTGGCCATCGACCTGGAGTTTGATGCGGCCGCGCAAGTCGTTAAGCACGAGCGTCTGTTCCGCTTCGGCAATACCGAGTTCCCACGGGAGACCGGCATGCTTGATGGAGGTGAGCGGAGATGCACCCGTACCGCCATCGTGACCGGAAATCAACACCACGTCGGCATGGGCCTTCGCGACACCCGCAGCAATCGTACCCACACCCACTTCGGACACGAGCTTCACGGAAACACGGGCCTTCGGATTGGCATTGCGCAGGTCATAAATGAGCTGTGCCAAGTCCTCGATGGAGTAAATGTCGTGATGCGGCGGCGGAGAAATCAGCGACACGTTCGGAATGGAGTGACGGATACGCGCCACAAACTCGTTCACCTTGTGTGCCGGCAGCTGGCCACCTTCACCGGGCTTTGCGCCCTGGGCCATCTTGATCTGCAAATCCTTCGCATGGCGCAGGTAGTCAATCGTCACGCCAAAGCGGCCCGAGGCAACCTGACGGATGGCAGAACTGCGGATATCGCCGTTGGCAGCCGGAGTATCGCGGTCGGGGTCTTCGCCACCTTCACCGCAGTTGCTCATGGCGCCGATGCGGTTCATCGCAATGGCAATCGTCTCGTGGGCTTCCGGGCTCAAAGATCCAAGGCTCATGGCGCCTGCCACAAAGTGATGGATAATGGATTCGCGAGACTCAACTTCACTAATATCAATCGGGGTCGCCTTCTTGAACTTGAAGAGACCGCGCAAAGTCGCCTGACGTTCAGACTGGTCGTTAATCAACTTGCTGTAGACCTTGAACTTCTCGTAGTCGCCACCCTGCACTGCCTGGCGGAACGCGGCAAGCGACTGCGGAGTCCACAGGTGCTTTTCGCCTTCCTTACGGAACGCATACTGGCCACCCGACTGCAGCACCTTGCTTGCATCGGCAAACGCAATCTTCTGGCGCTCGCCCACTTCGCGGGCAATCTCTTCGAGGCCGATACCTTCGATACGGCTTGCCGTACCCGGCAGGAACTTCTCGATGAGTTCGTGGTTCAGGCCCACGGCTTCGAAAATCTGTGCACTGCGGTAGCTGCGAAGCGTGGAGATACCCATCTTGCTCATAATCTTGAGCAGGCCCTTGTCCACCGCCTTCACGTAGTTCGCGGCAGCCGTCACCGGGTCAACATCCAGGTCGCCGTTGTGGCACATGTTGGTGAGGCTCTCGAATGCGAGATACGGGTTGATGACCGTCGCACCGTAACCGAGCAGCAGCGCAAAGTGCATCACTTCGCGCACTTCACCGGACTGAACAATCAAGCCGATTTCGGGGCGCACGCCCGCTTCCACCAGGGCGCGGTTCACGCAAGCCGTCGCAAGGAGCGAAGGTATAGGCACATAGCCCCAGTCAATGTTCTTATCCGAAAGCACGATGATATCGTAATGGTCATTCACCGCACGGACGGCATCGCCGGCAAGGTTCTGGAGGGCAGCTTCCAGCACGGAACCGTCACCGCCCAGCGGGAACTGCATCTTGAGCACTTTTGCCTTGAAGGCCTTATCCCCAATGTTTTCAAAGCGGCGGATCTCATCTTCGGTCACAATCGGGCGCGGAATCTTGATAAGGTGCGCCTGCTCCGGAGTTTCTTCCAGAATGTTGCCGTGGTTTCCGATGTAAGTCGTAAGGCTCATCACCAATTCTTCGCGGATCGGGTCAATCGGCGGGTTCGTCACCTGAGCGAACAACTGCTTGAAGTAGTTGAACAGCGGCTGCGGCTTGTCCGAAAGCACGGCAAGTGCGGCATCATTACCCATGGAGCCAATCGGCTCGGCACCGTTCTTGGCCATCGGCTGCAAGATGATGGAGAGGTCTTCGGCAGAATAGCCAAAGCGCTTCTGCTGCACCAGGATATCTTCGGGAACGTCGGACGGGTTGATCTCGCTGAAGAGCCCGCGGACGCTCATCTTGTTCTCGGCAACCCAGCGGCGGTAAGGCTTGCTACGAGCCACCTGCGCCTTCATTTCGGCGTTCTTCAGTATACGGTGGTTTTCGAGGTCGAGGTAGATAATCTCACCGGGTTTCAGACGGCCCTTTTCTTCAACTTCGTCATCGCGGAGGTCGAGCACGCCCGTCTCGGAAGCCATCACGAAGAGGCCGTCTTTACATAAAGTGTAACGTGCCGGACGAAGGCCGTTGCGGTCAAGGATTGCACCGGCATTCACACCGTCCGAGAAAGCGACGGCAGCCGGGCCATCCCACGGTTCCATAAGCATGGATTCGTATTCGAAGAAGCCACGCACGTCGCGGCCCAGGTAATGCTTCTTGCCCCAGGCCTGAGGCATGAGCATCATCATCGCATGCGGGAGGCTACGACCCGCTGCGACGAGAAGCTCAAACATGTTGTCAAGGCTGGCCGAGTCGCTCTGGCCCGTCGGAACGAGCGGGAAAAGCTTCTGCAAATCATCGCCGATGATATCGCTCTTCATGTGCGGCTCGCGGGCACGCAGACTGTTGAGGTTACCGCGCAGCGTATTGATTTCGCCGTTGTGAGCGAGATAGCGGAACGGGTGCGCGAGCGGCCAAGTCGGGAACGTGTTCGTGGAGTAACGCTGGTGAACAAGTGCAATCGGGGTCTCGAAATCGAGATCGTTCAGGTCCTTGTAGAAGCCCTCGATCTGGCTTGCCAAAAGCAGGCCCTTGTACACGATGCTACGGCGGCTGCAACTGCAGATGTAGAGACCCTTGCAGGCCTTTTCCATCAGGCGGCGAGCCACATAGAGTTTGATATCGAACGCGCTGTCGGATTCGAAAGCGGAACCATCGAAGAACGCCTGGCGGATATGCGGCAAGGTCTCGCGGGCAGTACGGCCGATCTTGTCGGCATTCACCGGAACCTCGCGGAAGTTCAGCACCGGCATGCCCTCGGCAGCGGCAATCTCCTTGATCTTCGCGTCAAAGGCGGTGGCTTCGAGCGTGTTGTCCACAAAGAACATCGCCACGCCATAGCGGGCCGGGAGTTCCGGGTTCACCTTGCGGAAGAACTTGTGCGGCATAGAAAGCAAAAGACCCGCACCATCACCGGTTTCCGGGTCTCCACCTGCTGCACCGCGGTGCATGAGCCTCTTCAAAACAGTAATGCCCTGCAGCACAATCTGGTGCGAGGCAACATTATTAATATTAGCGACCAGACCGACACCACAGGCATCGTGTTCATTCATCGGGTCGTAAAGAGCTTGAGCGTTCATAAAAGTCCTTTTCTAGCTTTTTGCGCTCTTTATTTGCAAAATCCGTGCCAATTTCTGAAAATACCCGCCAATTATTGAAAAAGCGGAAAGAAAATGTAAAACAGCGGCATAATCGCGAAATTCAGGCAGATTTTAAATTTCAATTTTTGTAAAAGAAATAGAAAGAATTACACATTTCGTAATACTCGAGAATAGCGAAACATTTCCCCATCCATTTTTCAGACCCTCTTATTTAGTATCCTCGAACGAATCAATCAGCCGGCAAATTATTTTACGTTTCCTGTAATCTTTTTCCAATTTTTTCAATTAACGAAAAACAATCATTTTCTGTAACCGACCTGTTTCTCTGGCATTTTTCCGCTTTTTAGGCGGAAATCCACAGTTTTACATATCTTGGCACATTTTTTGCATACATGGCAGCGAAAAACAAAACACGAAAGGAGTTTGCCATGAGCAACGAATACAGGCTTAAAGCCATCAAGGAAATCGCGAGCGAAGCCGCAGGCGAAAACATGCCTGCCGCACCCGCAAGTCTCGACTTTTACGGCGAGGACGTCTTTAACGCAGAGGCCATGCGCGCCTACCTGCCCAAGGACATCTGCAAGAAGTTGTTCGCCACCATCGACGAAGGCGCACCGCTCGACGCAAGCATCGCGAACGAAGTCGCACACGCCATGAAGAAGTGGGCAATCGACCGGGGCGCCACCCACTTCACTCACTGGTTCCAGCCGCTCACCGGCTCCACCGCCGAAAAGCACGATTCCTTCCTTGAACCCGAGAACGGGAAGGCAATCATGGCCTTCAGCGGCAAGAACCTGATCGTCGGCGAACCGGACGCATCCTCCTTCCCGAGCGGAGGCCTGCGTTCCACTTTCGAAGCCCGCGGCTACACTGCCTGGGATCCGACCTCTCCGGCCTTCATCAAGCGTCACGGCAACGGTGCAACGCTCTGCATTCCGACTGCATTCTGTAGTTACACCGGCGAAGCCCTCGACAAGAAGACTCCGCTGCTCCGCTCCATTCAGGCCCTGCAGAAGTCCGCCGACCGCCTTATGGGCCTCTTCGGCGTCGCCGCACAGAAGGTCACCGTCACTCTCGGTGCCGAACAGGAATACTTCCTCATCGACAAGCGCTTCTACCTGCAGCGCCCCGACCTCTACCAGGCCGGCCGCACGCTGTTCGGTGCCGCTCCTGCCAAGCACCAGCAGATGGAAGACCACTATTTCGGTAGCATTCCGGCACGCATCCTGAACTTCATGAACGATGTGGAAAAGGAACTCTGGAAACTTGGCATTCCGGCCAAGACCCGCCACAACGAAGTCGCTCCGGCCCAGTTCGAACTTGCTCCGATGTTCGAAGAAGTGAACCTCGCCTGCGACCACAACATGCAGATTATGGAAGTGCTCCGCCAGGTTGCCGACCGCCATGGTCTTGTGTGCCTGCTGCACGAAAAGCCGTTTGCCGGCATCAACGGTTCCGGTAAGCACAACAACTGGTCCGTGAACTACGGCAAGACCAACCTCTTGAACCCGGGCAAGGACCCGCACCAGAACGCCATCTTCCTCACCGCGCTCTGCGCTGTGATCTACGCTGTCGACACCCATGCCGACCTGCTCCGTATGGCTGTCGCAAGTGCTGGTAACGACCACCGTCTCGGTGCCAACGAAGCTCCTCCGGCAATCATCTCCATGTACCTCGGCGACCAGCTTGCCGACGTCATCGACCAGCTCGAGAAGGGCGATCCGAAGTCCAGCAAGCAGGCTGGTGCTCTCAAACTCGGTTCCGACACGCTGCCGCCGCTCCCGCGCGACGCTACCGACCGTAACCGTACTTCTCCGTTCGCCTTCACCGGCAACAAGTTCGAATTCCGCGCTCCGGGTTCCAGCCAGAGCTGCTCCGAACCGAACGTCATTCTCAACACGATTGTGGCCGAAGCCTTCGACCTCATCGCCGACAAGATGCAGAACGTTCCGGCCGACAAGTTCCACGAAGAACTGCAGAACCTGTTGCAGAAGATCGTGAAGGAACACAAGAAGGTTATCTTCAACGGCAACGGCTACACCGACGAATGGGTCGAAGAAGCAGCCAAGCGCGGCCTCCCGAACATCCGCACCACCATGGAAGCCCTCCAG
>CADCGB010000043.1 GCA_902800815.1 Fibrobacter succinogenes | reverse complement strand
CAGCTGGCGTGACCTTCCGATGCGCCTTGCCGAATTCGGTAAGTGCCACCGTTACGAACCTGCCGGTACGATGCACGGCCTGATGCGCGTGCGCGGCTTCGTGCAGGACGACGCCCACATTTTCTGTACCGAAGACCAGATCGCAAGTGAAGTGGCCGACTTCTGCGCCCTCGTGAAGGAAATCTACCACGACTTCGGTTTCGACGATATCGTGGTGAAGTTCTCCACCCGTCCGGAAAAGCGCGTGGGTTCCGACGAAATTTGGGACAAGGCTGAAGCCGCCCTCGCCGAAGCTACCAAGCTCGCTGGCCTCGACTACATCCTGAACCCGGGCGAAGGTGCCTTCTACGGCCCGAAGCTTGAATTCACGCTGAAGGACAGCCTCGGTCGTGACTGGCAGTGCGGTACCATCCAGGTGGACTTCAACTTGCCGCAGCGCCTGGGTGCTGAATATGTCGGTAAGGATAACCAGAAGCATATTCCGGTGATGCTGCACCGCGCTGCCGTGGGTTCCATCGAACGCTTCCTCGGCATTTTGATTGAAGAATTCATGGGCGATTTCCCGCTGTGGCTCGCTCCGGTGCAGGCCCGCGTGCTCCCGATTTCCGAGAAGTTCGTCGACTACGCCAAGCAGGTCGAGAAGGAACTCGTGAACGCCGGCGTCCGTGTGGAAGTCGACGAAAGCAACGAGAAGCTCGGCTACAAGATCCGCCAGTGCGAACTGCAGAAGGTGCCGTACCTCCTCATCGTCGGCGAGAAAGAAGTTGCAGACGGAGTCGTGTCCGTGCGCCGTCGTAAAGAAGGGGACAAGGGCAGCATGACCGTCCAGGCGTTCCTCGACATGACTGCTGACGACCGCAAGGTTGTGCGCTAATCGCCGAACCCTTGTCATTGCAAGGGGCGAGTAGCCCGCTTATTGTCATTGCGAAGGGCGAGTAGCCCTGAAGCAATCATAGGAAACAAAAAACGCAGACTCGATTGAGCCTGCGTTTTTTCATAAATTCTTGCCGAACTCGCGGCGACTTACTTCTTCCCGGCCTTTGTTGCAGTGGTCTTCCCTGCAGCAGCCTTTAGTTTCTTGAATTCCGCCTGGGCCTTGCGCATGTCAGCCATGAAGGCCTCATTCGTATGCAGGCTCGGATAGGCGCTTGAAGCAATTACCTTCGATGCATCCACGTCGCTTTGCCAATGATACCCAGCAATTACGCGGCTTTGGCCCCATTCGTAGGCGTATTTCAGCAGGGCATCCTGTGCAGACGGGTTCACTTCAATCAGCAGTAAAGCCATCGACCAGGCGCGTAAGGTATGTCCCGACGGGAAAGAGCCATTCGTTTTCAGCCTTTCTTCGTCGGCAGGGATAAGCGTCGGTTCATTAAAACGGTCGTAAGGGCGACGTCTATTGTAATACCTTTTGGCCTTGCTTCCCGTTTTTCTAAGGGTCTGGACTCCGCGTTTGAGCAAGTTCATGATGGCAGGAGTCTTCTGCGCAGAGATTTCCATGCCGAAGGGCTCGCTGAACATTGCGGCCATTTCCTCGATACTTTCCGCCGCCTGGGCCACAGCCTGTGCCGCACGCGCAGAATCCTGGCGCATATTCTTGCCCCACTCGTACTGAGAAATGTCGTACATGAACTGCGGCGATGAGGTGTCAGGGGGTGCTGGATAATAGTTCAGCGCATTCGGGAGCGCATCCGCATCCACATAAGGTTTGACATCGGCAGCAAAGCTGCACAGAGCAGCACCGCAAAGGGCAATCGCGATTAAGGACTTCTTGAGAATGTTCATGCGTTTTTCACTGTGAAAGAAAATTATGCCAGTTCGTTCACGTGGTCAAGCACGAGTTTCTGGGCGGCCGCATTATAGAGCACGGCCTCGTATTCCTCGCCGTTCTTGCCAATGCGCTTGTCCACGAGAATCCCGGCGGCGATACCCTCTTCCGTGGGCGAGAACGAGACCTTCCCCACGACGCTCTTGCGTTCCTCGAGCAGGCCCTGAGCAACGAACCAGTCGCGGATCTTCTTGAAGTACAGTTGCTCGATGTTCGCCCCCTCGGGGAGCAACGCATTCAGGCGACGCGCAATCTCGCTGACCGGCAGGGGCGACTCGTCGACGGCGAAACTCCCGATTTGAGCCTCCGTGAGGTGGAACTTTTCCTTACCCACGCGCACAGCATTTCCCGAAGCATCAGCGGCATTCGCGGAACCCGATGATTCGCGGGCAGCACGCTCCGCATTGCGCCTAGCCAGGCGTGCATTCGCCTGCGCCACCGCTTTCTGGATGTTTTCAATCACGAACTTCTGTGCATCCGTATTGCACTTGGTGAAAATCGAGAAATGCCCGCGGATGTCTTCTTCCACGCGCGAGAAGCCCTTCTCCTCGCCCTGCGGGGTCGGCAAGTTGGTTTCCTTCCCGGCAGCGCCCTCCTGCTTCTGGAGGTAGCCTTCCTGGGTAAGCACCTCGGCTACATCGGCATACATGAGGGGGATCATGCCGCTACCCTCGGGAATGAGCGCGTTCACCCGGCGCACGATGGCCGAGAGCGAGAGCGGTTCCTCGGAGAATTCAAACTTCGCAATAGCCTCTTCCGATAGGGCTAGTTCCTGGTTCGGAAATTCACGCTTACGCTTGGGCTTTTCCTGTTTTTCGGCCTTCGCGGCCTTCGGTTTAGGACAAACTATCTGCTGCAGGTAATCGGCAACGTACAGGAGGCACTTACTGATACGTTCCTGCCGGCAAGTATCGCCTTCGGGCAGGGTTTCCTCGGTCAGGGGGTTCACCCCGCACGAGAGCTTACGCAAGTACATTTCGGCACGTTCAAGAATCTTGTTTTCTGCAGCCATTTTCGCTTTCCTTTCTATTTTAGCATTCCTATTTGGCGGTCCTAAATATTCCGCACCTTTTGCCTATGGGACAATATACATCTTTTGCAGGCAAAATAAGGGCTTTTTCGGTAAACCTTTGTAATTTTTGGGCTTTATCGGACACACCCGTAAACAAAAAAGGGCCTTGTTTTCAAGAGAAAACACTTTTGTATCCGCCACATATACCCCACAGGCGTTTTGCGATTTAGATTTGATAGCAAAACAAAGGAAAGGTTCCTATGAACATGAAAAAGATTCTCCTCATCTCGGCTGTCGCGGCACCTGCGATTTTTGCCGCAACGGCTTACCAGAACCAGGTCGGCTTCATGACCAATGGTCTCAAGCAGATTGCCGTTATCGATGCCGCAGGCAAGGATGTCGTATTCAAGGATAAGGATGGCCAGGCGGCCCTCACCGTGACGGCCCCGGAGGCATCCATGTGGCAGCCCGCCAACGAGAAAGCTTCTCTCGTGGACTTTTCCGAGCTCAAGACTCCCGGCACCTACCAGGCATACGTGGGTGACGAGGCCGTGGGCCACCCCATCATCATTGCGGACAACGCTCTCGAAAGCGTGACGAAGGGTTCCATCAAGTTCTTCTACTTCCAGCGTTCCTCCACCGCACTCGAAGAGGAATACGCAGGCAAGTACGCCCGCGCCATGGGCCACCCGGATACGGCAGTCATGTACCACGCCTCTACCGGCAAGGAAGACCTCACCGCCACATTCAACGGCGCAAAGGGCTGGTACGACGCCGGCGACTACGGCAAGTACATTGTCAATTCCGGCATTTCCACCTACACCCTGCTGCAGCTTTACCAGCAGAACAAGGCTTACTTCGACACGCTTAACCTGAACATTCCCGAAAGCAAGAACAACGTGCCCGACCTGCTTGACGAAATCCGCTGGAACATCGAATGGATGCTCACCATGCAGGACGATGACGGTGGAGTGTTCCACAAACTCACCACCAAGAAGTTCGCCGGCATGGTACTCCCCGAAAAAGCGAACAAGCAGCGCTACGCCATCGGCAAGAGCATCACTGCCACCTGGGATTTTATTGGTGTGACCGCACTCGCAGCCGATATTTACAAGCCGTTTGACGCCGAATTTGCAGAAAAATGCGCAAAGGCCGCAGGCAAGGCACGCTGGTGGGGCGTAAACAATCCGTACGCATATTTCTCCCAGCCATCCGATGTGGGTACAGGAAGCTACACCGATGGTAACGCCGTTGACGAAAAACTGTGGGGTAACGCAGAACTCTACCGCATCACGGGAAACAAGGAAATCCTCGAGGACATGCACAAGTACAAGCTCTACAAGAATCGCCAAAAGTTGCAGGGTTGGCAGACTGTATATGCCCTCGCCGCATTCACCATTGCAACAAACCCGAAAATCTTTGAAGAAGAAGACATTGACTCCGCAAAGGCTCTTATCTTCACCCTCGCCGACAGTTATATTGACCAGGTGAACAATGGCTATGGTCTCGCCATCAACAACGACGACTTCTACTGGGGATCCAACAGCGTTGTCGCGAACAAGGGCATGGTCCTTATCCACGCCTACATCCTCACCAAGGAAAAGAAGTATCTCGATGCGGCACAGGGTATCCTTGACTACCTCCTTGGTCGTAACCCACTAGACCTTTCCTACCTCACCGGCTGGGGCGTGAACCAGGTCATGAACCCGCACCACCGCCCGAGCGAAGGCGATACCGTCGTGGCTCCCGTGCCGGGAATGCTCGTCGGTGGCCCGAACTCCTCCGCCGATGACTGCGCCAAGGAGTTTATCGATGCCGACGCTCCGGCAAAGTCCTACTACGACAACTCCTGCAGCTACGCCACGAACGAGGTTGCCATCAACTGGAACGCACCTTTTGCCTACCTTGTCGGTTCGCTCCAGGCAATCACCGCTACGGGTAAGGTGTATGAAGTCGGGTCGGATACTCCCCAAGCCTACGATATCGACAGAATCCCCCTGGCAAAAACGAATTTCAAGAAGCAGGCCGAAGGTAGCCGTCTCGTGTTCAAGAACGGCGTAGTCCAGGTCGAAAAGACCCTCCGCGACGGCAGCATCCGCTACTTCAACCTGCGCGGCAGGAACCTCAAGTAAGTTTCATAACATCCACACACAAAAAAAGCGGCCTGCAAGGACCGCTTTTTTTTCGTTTATAGCACCGAAGGTGCCCACGCAACGAGGCTTGTCTCATAACAAATAATTATCCAGCTGTTTTTCGATGGCGGGCTTGCCTTCCGCATTTTCTAGCACGCGCACGCACTTGCCCGGGAAAAGCGATTCGTCGCATACTCCCCGCTGATTCTGTATGCGGAGTCGCGCATCCTCCTCGCTCAACCCGCGGGCGATAAGCCTGCACAGGCGCACATCCTCAGGCGCCTTCACGATCCAGATTTCATCGAGCATTGCGACTATCTCGGGCGTACGCGAAAAGAGGGCTGCCTCCACGAACTTGACATTCGGGAATCCGGGCAAATCGCTCATCAGGAAATCCGCCACGGACTTGGTCAGGTAAGGGTAAACCAGGTTCTCGAGCCGCTCGCGAGCGCTATCGTCGTTAAATATCAGGCGGGCAAGGTACTTGCGGTCAACCCCGTCTTCGGTAAGGCTCTCTGCGCCAAACGCCTGCGCAATGGAGGCCCGCAGGGGTTCGCTAACGCGGTACAGTTCATGTACCTGCCGGTCGGCATCGAGCACCATGTGCCCACGGTTCCGCAGGAGCGAGCCCACAAAGGACTTGCCCGAACCGATAGAACCCGTGATGCCGATCTTCTTCATACCCTGCATTATAGTAAAAAATTCCGGCAAGGCCGCGCGGGAGCGCCCCTAGCCCTTGCCAAGCGATATAAGGCACAGGCCAGCGACTATCCCGAGCAGGGCCAGGAACTTGAGCTTGCTCTTGCGTTCGCGGAAAATCAGGATACCCGCAACGAAACTGATGAACACGCTGGACCTGCGGAGCACCGTAATGATGGAAATCAGCGCATCCGGATGCCCGACGGCAAGGAAATAGCAACGGTCCGCAATGATGAGCAGGGCGGCAACCGCCAGGAAACTCCAGCGGAACTTGAACGGAGTCGTCTTCTTGCGCGTCGGGTACCACGTGAAAGCCGTCGTAATAAACTGCACCGCGAGCATGTAGATGCTGAACCACACCTGCACCGTCATGGGCTCAAAGTTCATGCGCTGCAATATGAATTTGTCATAAATGCCGCTGCAGCTAGCAAGAATCGTGCCTATAAGCATCGAGATTACCCAGCCATTGCTGAAAAAGTGCCCCATCTCCTTCCTGCCCGCGAGACTCAGCCCGATGTACGAGCACACGCAGACGGCAATCCCCACCCACTGGAGCGGGAAGGGGCGTTCCCCCATGAACCCCACCGCAATCATGATGGTAAAGAGCGGGGCCAATGCGCGTATCGTGGTCGATATACTGAGCGGCATGTGCGCGATGGCGTTGTAGGTAAACAGCCAGCTGAGCCCCACGATGACAGCCTTCGCCATCAGCAACAGGTGGTCGTGGAACGACAAGGGTTCACAGTGCCCCAGGAACAGAACCGGGAGCATAAAGAGGGCATAGAAGGCGCTGCACAGGCAAAGGACCGGACGTACAGCATTATCCTGCACCGACTTTTTCTTGGCCAAATCGTAAAAACCAAGAAACACGGCAGACGCAAAAGCCAACAGTAACCATGACATAGCGCACACAATTTAGAAAATGGCTTGCCAAACTGCACGACAATACTATTTTTTTCAAAAACAACAATCAACAAAGGAGCCCACATGGGTATCAAAGGTAAAGCATCGTCCCTTCTCGAAGAGTTCAAGGCCTTCGCGTTCAAGGGCAACATCGTCGACATGGCCATCGGTGTTATCATCGGCGGCGCATTCGGTAAAATCGTCACCTCCTTCGTGAACGACATCGTGATGCCGAGCGTCACGGCCATCATCGCTATGGGCGGCGGCAAGGATGCCGGCGAAGGCCTCAAGGCTCTCGCCTACACCACGGCCAACGGCGTGGTCATCCCGTACGGCAACTTCATCGGCGGCATCATCGACTTCCTCATCGTTGCCATCGTGGTGTTCATCGTGATGAAGAAGTTCCTCGGATTCATGCAGAACATGCGCAAGAAGGAAGAAGCCCCGGCCGCTCCTCCGGCTCCTCCTGAGCCGAGCGCCGAAGAAAAGCTCCTCACCGAAATCCGCGACCTGCTGAAGAAGTAAGGCTAAAAAATTTCAGAGTAAAGACCGCCCCGGCGGTCTTTATTTTTTTATACGATCAAATTTATTTCTGAGTCCGCCTTAAACGGCAGTTCCTCGACCTGCGGGGTCGCAATCAGCACCTGACAGTCCTTCTCGCGGATAAGCGATGCGACTGCACCGCGGCGATCCACGTCAAGTTCGGCGAATATATCGTCGAGCAGGAGCACCGGTTTCGTGAGGTACCTGGCAGCCACATCCACCGCAGCAAAGCGCATGGCGATCGCCGCGGAACGGCACTGCCCCTGCGAGCCCACGGAACGCATCTCGTAGCCCGAAGCACAGAGCGCAAGATCATCCTTGTGCGGGCCAGCCATCGTAATTCCCTGCAACTTTTCGATAAACTCGAGACCTGCAAGTTTTTCCGCGAAGGCGTTCCGGAGCATTTCCTCGCTCACGGGAGCATCGTTCGTGTTGCTGCTACCCGCGCCGTTTTCACACGCATCGCCACCTTCCGGAGCATACTGCGGGCTCCCTTCGGCAGCAACCGCTTCCAGTTCGTCCTCGTCCATAAATACTGCTGCATCCAGCGCGTCCAAATCCTTCAGGATTGAACTCTTGTAATTGCAGGTAATGGTATCCACGCCGCCCGAGAGCCGCCTGTAGTATCCCGTGATAATCGGGGAAATCTCGTTCGAGAGGGTCAGGCGTACAGCCCAGAGTTTCGCGCCAAGTTCTACCAGCTGGTGCGTGAGGACCTCGAAAATTTCCTGCCCACCGGGAGCCGAGCCTTCCTTCTTGTACTGCTTGAGCCAGGCGTTCCGCTGCTGCAATACGCGCTTGTAGTCCCGCAACACCTTCGCGTTCGCCGCCGACCTAAAACACAGAATCTCGTCGAGCCAGCGACGGCGGATTTCGGGTGCACCGCGTAGCAGTTCTATATCGGAGGGCTGCATAATGACCGCAGGCGCCTTCCCGAAAAACTGCGAAACCGCACGCAATGGCGCGCCGTTCTCCTTCACGATGTTCTTATAGCGTCCAACCTGCACCGCACGCGCAAGTTCACGCCCGTCGTACTCAAACGAACCACGCAGAATCATCTCGTTCTGGTTCCAGGCAATGACCTCCTTCAGGTCGTGCGCCCGGAACGAGAACCCCTGCGCCAGCAGGTGAACCGCCTCCAGCACCGTAGTCTTGCCACACCCGTTCTTACCGTGAATCACGTTGATACCGGGTACAAAGCGGAACTCCCGCCCGTCAAGACTGCGGACATGCGCAAGCGACAGGGAACCTATCACGGGATAAAGCCCCTCACGCCAAGGCTCAGCGGGTTCCACAGCCCCGCACTGGATTCATACGTCAGGGCGTAGTTCACGTCGAACAGGTAACGTTTCTTGCCTATGCGTACGTTGAACTTGTATCCCAGGCCAATCATCGCATCCAGGTCATCCATACCTATACGGACTGTGCCATCGGGAATTACCTCACACTCGAAGCCTACACGGCCCGTCCATACGTGATGTTGCGGGTCAAATACGAGCAAGGTATCTGCCACCTGGTAGTCGAGCGCTTCCATCCAGGCATAGACCGGCTTGCCCAATACTTTCAAGCGGTAGCCGAGCCCCACCTGCAATACCTTCGGGCGTACGCCTTCCGTCGAGGCGATGGTGTTATCCGTACTCGGGCTGCGCGACCAGCGTGCAGAAAGATTCCTGCCAAAGCTGATATTCCTGATAACCACCGACGAAGACCACTTCTCGTTCCACTGCCTGAGCCAGCCCAGGTTTATCGCCACCGGACTCGTAAAGCCGTCCACCACTTCCATGCCATCGTAGTATTCCGCGACATCCATGTTGTCGTAGCCCAGCGAAAGCGATATGCCGAAGGCGTCGCGGCGGGTCGCGCGGTAAGAGAACCCGAGGTACATCATCGAGAAGAACGGGGCTGCCGTTCCGAGTGTCTGGTCATCCTCGTCAATCACGTCGAAGTCGATATCGCCGCGGTAAAGCATCGCGAAGCCCACGCCCATGCGGTTGCCTACGGGAGTCTCGAGCCCGAGCGATCCACCCATGCGGTCGAGGCTCCGGCGTTCGGCATTGAGTGTGTAGTTAAAGTTCTGGCGGAACCCGAGAATGGCGGGGTTCCAGTAGGCGCCGGGCATCGAGGCGGTATCCGCGGAACCCGTGTTGCCGCGCCCGAGTTCGCGGGTGCCGGCACCCATGCGTTCCACAAAGCCGTCAAAGCCACCGAGGGCAGCCTTCTTGTCGACAACACCCGCCGTTGCAATGCCGGCCAGGAGCAGGAGGGTCACTAGCAATCTTTTCATCGCGTACCCCCCATCGTCATGACCTTGCCCCAGCCCACGTGACCATGGTTATCCTTCACACGCACATAGTACACGCCCATCGCACAGGGGTTGCCGTAATCGTCAAGCCCGTCCCAAACGTCTTCCTTCGCGTTCGTGGAGCGCGAGGCATCCGCAAAGCGCGGAGCGGACTTCACAATCTTGCGGACCTTCTTCATGTCGTAGCTGAATACCTCGATGGTAATCTTCGAATCCTTGCTTACCTTGTACGAAACAAGCGATTCGTTCGCGATATTCCCGCCACCAGCAGAAATCACGGAGGGCACCATGCGTACCGTTCCCAGGTCGCCACCCAGTTTTGCGCGGTTCAATATCGGAGTCCAGGTGTGCCCCGTATCTGCCGAAACCGAGATGCCGTTACCGTAGGTCGCAACCGCAAGCCCCATCGTGTTCTTGTCGAGCGGGAATGCGGTAATGTCGCATATCATCGCGTCGCGGTCGGTCACGCCCATATCAAAGCCGTAAAGCCACTGGCTTTCCTCGTCATCGCTCTCGTAGGCACGCACCCCGAGGGAATCAACCCGCAGGAACCCGGTCACAGAGCCGCCCACGGCACGCACTGCGACAAACGATTCCTTCCCGACAAAGGCCACATTGCTCACCGTATAGTCAGCATTGTCGTAAACATCCTTCTTCTGGGCTTTTCCCTTCACGTCAACAAACGGCACCTTCGCGAAATCGTCCGAACGCCCCAGGTACTTGCGCCAGAGGCCACCCTTCATGGAATCCTTGCCCTGCGCCTGAGTTTCCGCAATTACCACCTGCGGGTTGCCGCCCATCCACACGCCTGTAACGCGCATGGTATCGAGCGCCTTCGATGCGCTTGCGAGCTTGCCATCCGCATCGAGCGTCCAGAGGCCCTTCGCCGTCGCAATCCACAGTTTGCCCGACTCGCCATCGTAGGCCACGTCGAAAACTGCGGTATACTTCTTGAGGTTCTTCGAGGCGTTCAGCTTGAGCGTATCGAGCGCCTTGTTATCGCGGTCAAAAATAAGCCGGTATTCCTTCGGGTCGTTCGCCCCACGCGAGATGTCGTAGCCCGTAAGGCCGAGCATGCCCCGCGCAATCCAGAGCGTCTTCTTCGTGGAATCGTAGGCAAAGCCGCTCACCGCATACGTCATCGCAGAATCAAGGTCTTCCGCCGCACTCGGGAGTTCAAGTGGTGTCTCGAAAATATTTTCTATCCGGTCGGTTCCGCGCACCGAGATAATTCCCTCGGGCTGGAGGAAGTTGCCGGCGTCGTTGAGGCCGTACATCGGGAAAACCATCCCGAGCCTGCCCGCACTTACCACCGGAATGCGGCGGTGCTCTGCGTTCACGTCAGTAAAAATGCCATCCTGCACGGCGGTCATGGAATCGGAAACGGATTCCTGCTTCGGGTCGTGCACCTGCACCTGGCCGGAGCCGGACACCTTGAGGTTCAGGAGCGTCACACCGCTATTCATGTCGCCGCGCGAAAACACCCACAAGTCGCCATAGCCGGCACCCGGAGCGACGGTGAACGCCCAGTTGCTGAACAGCGTCTCGGTGGCCGCAAGGGCAAGCGACGATGCCACCGCACAAGTCGCGGCGACAATCCCCGCAGTCCGCCTCAGGGCTCCCGCATCAATAAAAAACTTCATCGCTACCTCATGTCGATCTCGTCGACATCCTTGCCCGGTTTAAACTTGAAATCGTCCGCCGAAACCTTCTTCACCACATTCAGTTTCAGGATGTTGTACCACGAGGAGTTCCCCGCGGGGTCAACCGTGAACAGGCGTACCGGCGAAAAGTCCTTCTTCGAAAGCCAGACTTCCATCTGGTCGAACTGACCCGCATACTTGGAAGCATCCAACTTGAGCACCCACAGCTTCTGCTTGTTGAATTCCGCCTCCTTCAGTTCCTTCGCCTTGCACTCGAGGTACTTGAACAACATCTCGGAGGGGTGGAACGCCGAAGACAGGTCCTCGATAGCCTTGATGAGCACCTGGTTCTGCTCGGGGTTGTACTGCCAGAGGCTCTCGCCGTCGCTCACGAACTCGATACCCGCAACCTTCAGGCGGAACCTGTCGGCATCGGCCACCAGGAGCGTACCCTTCTGGCTCACGATATCGGGCGACTCCGCATAGAACACCTGCACCTGGAACTCGAGATTCCAGGCCTTGCCCGACTTGAACCACTCCTTGGAGCCCTTGAGGGCCTCTTCGGCGGTAACCGCGAAGGAATCGAGGGCCAAGAGGCACATTGCGCACAAAGCAATAACCAGACTACGAATTTTCATAAATCTCCTGTATATGCACAAAAATACAAAACGTGAACGCCCGCGACGTTGGGTTTTTGAAAGATATATTTCTATCTTTTGTCCAAGAACTTTTTTGGAAGGATTTTATGCGCAAACTCATTTTGCCCATCGCCCTCGCGTCCGCATCTTTTGCCCTCGCCTTGGATGTCGAACTGCACGGTAACGTAAACTTTGACTACGGCAGCTATTTTGACAGCGATTTCGACCCGACTAACGCCGCCAACCAGGATATTGACCTTGCCGCAAAGGCAAATCTCGACGAGAACGTGTCCGTCACGGTGAAGGCGAACACCCACAGCACCTACGTGGACAGTTCCGACGGCCTTACGAAGGCTTCCGAGACCCGCCGTCACTACTTTGCCCACTCCACCGCCATCAACGACGGCGGCAAGTACACCGAGTTCAACTTCGACGGTGTGGAACTCCGCTGGGACGTGACCCACGACATTAGCCTCGTGTTCGGCGACCTTTCCTACAGCGCAGGCGCATTCAACTACTACTACTGGCGCGACCCGGCCCGCTACGCCGTGATTGTCCGTGAACAGTACATGCGCGGTGCCGGTATCGAAGTCGGCAACGAGAAGTACGGCAGCGGTAAGGTCTACATGGGTGCCTCCGAGAACAACGAACACTCCATGGCCCTCTTCGGCACATACTCCTACCCCATCCTGAACCACGTGGACGAGCACCTCGTGCTTACCCCGAGCGTGGACTGGCTGTTCGGTGACGAAATCAGCCGTAGCTACACCTACACGTTCGGCCTCGAGGTTGACTACACCAAGAGTTTCGAGAAGATGAACTACGGCATCTACGCCGTCTGGGGCATCCACCCGTACAAGGGCAAGGGCGTCCACTCCTTCCTCCTGGAACCGAGCTTCAACTACGACTTCTTCAACCTGAACATGAACTTCTTCTACGCCATTACCGACGACGAGTATGACGCAGAACCGCAGATTTTGACCGAAGACCAGATGATGTTCGCCGTCGAGCCGAGTTTCAACCTCCACAAGAAGTTCTCCATGGGCGTGAGCTACGAATACCACGACCACGACACGAACAAGGAAAGCAACAAGTCCGAAAACTTCGACGATTCCTACCACTACCTCGGCATGAACTTCTACCTATACCCGACGCTGAAGACCGAACTCGTGTTCTGGTTCGGCTACAACTTCAACGACCAGATCGACACCGATTTCGCAATGGGTATCAGCGCAAAGGCTAGTTTCTAGCCTAGCGACCTCTCCACGGGAACGCCGTGAGAATCAGGGCTCTAGATTCCATACGGGGGCTTTTGCTGCTGCAGATGACCCTCGACCATTTCGGAAGGCCCATATCGTACTACCTATACCAGTGCTTCGGCTTCTTCAGTGCAGCCGAAGGCTTTTTTTTCCTGTCCGGGTTCGTCGGGATGCTCGCCGCCACGAGCAAGGGCGTGAAGGACCCAAAGCAGTCCTGGATGCGCGCCCGTGCGTTCAAGACATGGCGCTACCACATGGTGACGCTTGCAGCACTCGCGATTGCGGCCTACTTTTTGTTCCCGCAGGTGGCGATGTTCTTCAAGGGGCTGTACCAGCACCCGCTACAGGGGAGCCTCTGGAGTGCCGTTCTCGTGAACACGCCCGAATGGCTCGACGTGCTCCCGCTGTACGTGATATTCCTGCTCATCGCCTCCCTCGTCTTCCCGCTGTTCACGAAGGCGACGCGCAAGCGGAACGTGCTGAGCCTCTGGCTCCCCTCCCTCGCGCTCTGGATTGCAGCGCAGTTCGGGCTCCGCGACGCGTGTAACAGTATCTTCCCGCAGTGGATATACCACGGGGACTTCGACCCCTTCGGCTGGCAGTTCGTGTACTTCTCGGGCGCGGCGACTTCTGCCTGGTGGCGCATCGCCCGCAAGAGCGAAGCCGCCGGCGACGCGCTCGCCGTCCGCTCCGTCAAGAGGCTCACCCCCGCAATCATCGTACTTCTCGTTTTCTGCTTTCTCTGGTCGCACCAGTTTATCGCCCTCGCGCAGCCGGCCGACTTCTGGACCAGCAAGGTGCACGTCGGCCCGCTCCGCTTCGCGAACTTCTTTACCTTCATGCTTTTGATATGTGCAACCGTGCGCCGCTGGCCCGCCCTACTGGACTTCAGGGCGACCAACGTGATGGGCCGGCACAGCCTGGATGTCTATACCGCGCACATCGTGCTCATCTACCTCTGGATGGCGACACCCGGAGCCGTACGTTATCACGGGCCGTGGAACGTACTTGTCCCAATCGTAGCCTGCGTCTTGCTCTGGGCCCTCGCGAAGGCCCGCGAACCGCGGGTTAAATGAGACAAGGGAGGACGCCCCTCACGGTGCGGCGAGAAATGCAGTTTAAAGGAAAACCCGTGAGCCACAAGCGCCTCGTGTTAACGAGTCGTGATGGCGAGAAAAGCCGTTTAAAGGAAAACCGCAGGGACTAACAGTCACAAGGTTTTCCTCCTGGAACACACATCCCCTATTTGCGACAGGGCAATAAACAGATTTCTACCGGAGCCCCCGCCTATCCTTGGCGGAGGAACATGCTTCACTAAGCGAACACTTGAACGAAGTGATCGTGTGAGTGTGTGAAGCATGTCTGTAGCCAACTATATAAAACAAGGCCCCGGCGAAGCCGGGACCTTTTTACATTCTCTGTAGCAAATACAACTACTGACCGAGGAACTTCTTGCCGATGCCGAATTCATCCTTGTACTGGATGTAGTCCGGAACGAAGCCCTTCTCGAAGCTGAACGTGACGTTCAGGCCGCACTGGAATTCGTTCATCAGCTTGCCCTTTTCGCCAACCTTGAGGTTCTGGCGCTTCTTCTCGATCTTTTCGTCACCCTTCTTGCCCACGAGCACTTCGGCTTCGCACCAGCCGGTGCCAGCCTTCGGCTTCACGGACTTGCCTTCGGTGGAGAAGAGTTCGATGTTTTCCGGGTCGAGCACGGTGTTGTTGCCGGTCGATGCCCAGAACTGCAGTTCGCCACTCAGGGAGGTCGGGGTAATCTTGATGGTCGGGAGGGCCATCACGTAGCCCCACTTGTCCACGCGGTTCTTGCCGGACGGGTCAGGAATGTTTTCACCGAAGATGAGGAAGTAGCCACGAGTGCCCTTGCGGCTCTTGTTGAGCGCAGCCTTCACTTCGGCATTTTCCGGAGCGATTTCAGCAATGCGGAGGAGGTTGTATTCGCAAACCACCGGATCCGTTTCGTCGTTCGCTTCGGCGAGTGCAGGCGGAACGTAGAGGTTTTCTGCTTCGGTACGGATGGTCTTCACGGCAGCTTCGCCGATGTTCAGTTTCTTCGCGATGGAGAGAGCAGAGTCGATCTTGGCGAAGGCCTGGAGGATAGAACCGTAGTCCATGCCCTGCTGTGCGGCCTGCTGCTTACCGATGGTAGCGTAGCTGGTCACGAACTCTTCAACAACTTCGGGCTTCTGCACCTTCATGATGTTCGAAGTGGCCTTATCGAAGTAACCGCTGATGAGGTCGCTGTTGAGGTTGCTCTTCGCTTCGACGTTTGCACCGCGCACGAGGGCGAGAGTGAAGTTGTCGTAGAACTCGTCCGAGACTTTACCCTTCTTTTGGGCATCCACGTACTGGGCGATAGCGTTCCTGTAGCGCTGGTTTTCCAGATGTTCGTCGCCACGCTTTTCGTTGGCGCCCTTGCAGCCGGTAAACACAAAAGCGACCGACACGGCTAAAGTGGCAAGAAAAATTTTCTTCATTGATTTAATCCTCAAGGATAAAGTTCAAAATAAGCCCCAAATCGAGCCAAAAGCGCGTTTTAGGTTTACCATAAGATAATTTAATTAAATAAATTTGTCTTATATCACTCGTATTCGTAAATTTTTCTTTGGAGTGTGTATAGGGAATGAGAATTCTGGTCGTCAGTCCAGAAGCGGGTAACTGGCAAGTGCCCAGTCCGCTCACCACGGCAGTCAATCGACTCGCCGACGCGTTCGCCCAGGCCGGGGTGAATGTGGTCACCTGTTCCCCGTTCTACAAGAATCATTTACAAAATCCGGAAAACTACAAGTGCATTTTCCGCGGGACGGAGCGCCTCCAGGGCAAGGTTTACGAAATCTGGAAATCCGAGACCGACCCGCTACATACATATATATATAGCGAGGACTACTTCGGCAGGCCCTACGTCTACGGCCCGCCCAAGGACATCCCCTACGGCGACAACCACCTCCGGTTCGCCTTCCTCGCCTCGGCCTGCCTGAGCTATGCCATCGAGTCCAAGACGGAATTCCAGGCAATTCTCGGCCACGAATGGGGTGGCGCCCTCGCCGGAGCCCTCGCGCACAACACCTACAGGGAAGAATTCGGCGACGTGCCGTTCTTCTTTACCGTCCACAACATCACCTACGACTTCCACGTGAGGTCCGAAGAAATCGAGAAGATCGGTCTCCCGCGCGAAAGGTACAATATGGACGGCTACGAGTTCTGGGGCAAGGTGAGCCTCCTCAAGGCGGGCATCTGCTTTGCCGAGAAGGTGCTGTTCCCCTCGCCCGGCTACCGCGACGCGATGCTCAACACGAACCTGCCCGGCGGCCTCAGCGGATTTTTAAACCACAACGCCGACAAGCTTATCGGCGTGCAGTTCGGCGTAAGTTACAAGGTCTGGGACTTCAACCGCGAAGAACACCTCCCCATCAAGGAGGCCAAGCACAGGGCAAGGCTCGCCCTGCAGGAACAACTGCACGTGGACTTCGGGTCCAAGTTGGTCCTCTACGTGCACCTCGACGAAGAAGCGGGCAACACCTCCGAAACTCTCGCGACGATCCTCGCCGACATTACCAAGCAGGACGTGTTTATCGTGGTGGGCATTTCGCCCGAAGACCCGGAATGGAACTTCTACCAGGACGTGTCGAAGCAGTACCCCGACATCATGCACGTGCTCCCCATCGACAGGGATTCCGAGAACGTGCGTATCCTCAAGGACGTGCTCGCCGGTTCCGACATCCTGTTTGCCGCAAACCTGCGTGAACCATCCACGTCGATTATCCTCAAGGCACTCGCCTGCGGAACACTCCCGCTCACCGGTTTCAATGTCGGCGTCGCCACAATGCTCGACGACTACACTCCCGAAACTGCCGGACGTGCAAACGCATTCCTCGTCGAAGACGCGAACGCTCCGCACCAGATGCTGCGCAGGCTCAAGGACGCGTTCCACGTGTACAAGAACGAAGTCGCCGACTGGGACAAGGCTGTGGTGAACGCCTACAGCGGTTTCCACTACGAGTGGGCACGCACAATTTCAAAATATTTGCTAATATTGGGCGAACTGGGGCTTTAGCTCAATCGGTTAGAGCAGCGGACTATCAACCCAGCCCCGAAAAATTTTCAGAAAGTACTCCATTGGAAGCCCGAAGGCAAAAGCCTCCGGGCCTTTTTCATCAGTA
>CADCGB010000042.1 GCA_902800815.1 Fibrobacter succinogenes | reverse complement strand
CCAGCCGATTTACGGTGGCGCGAACGCCCGCCCGTTCACCACGCACCACAACGCCTGCGACATGACGCTCTACCTGCGCGTGGCTCCGGAACTCTACCTCAAGCGCTGCATCGTGGGCGGCATGGAAAAGGTGTTCGAGTTCAGCAAGAATTTCCGTAACGAAGGCATGGACCGCACCCACAGCCCGGAATTCACCGGCCTCGAGTTCTACGAAGCCTACGCCGACTACAACGACATGATGGTGCACTTCGAGAACATCTACGAACGCGCCTGCATTGCGGCGAACGGCACCACCAAGATTGACTACCAGGGCAAGGAAATCGACTTCAAGGCCCCGTGGCCTCGTTACAGCATGATCGAGGCTATCGAGAAGTTCGGCGGCTTGAAGGTGAACGAGATGAGCGATGACGACATCAAGAACAAGATGGAAGAACTCGGTGGACACCTCGACGGAGAATTCAGCCGCGGCCGCGGGATTCTTGAACTGTTCGAGCTCGGCAACGCCTATACCGAACTTAACGACCCCATCCGTCAGCGTGAGCTCCTGGAAGACCAGGTGCGCCGCGGCCGCGGTGGTGAAGGTGAAACGCACCCGATGGACGAGAACTTCATGCACGCAATCGAATCCGGCCTGCCGCCTACGGGTGGCGTGGGCTTCGGCATCGACCGCATGGTCATGCTCCTCACGAACCAGCAGACCATCCGCGATGTGCAGCTGTTCCCGCTCATGAAACCGGAGACCTGCTAACTGATGAACAAGCTGGAATGGCTAATAGCCTGGCGTTACCTGGGTGCTCAGCGCAAGAGTCTCTTCGTCTCGCTTATCGGCATCTTCAGTATGCTCGGCGTGAGCATCGGCGTGTTCGCGCTGGTGGTGGCGCTTGCTGCGGTGAACGGTTTCGAGGAAGAGGTTACCGCCCAGATGATAGGGAAGGATGCCCACCTCGAGATCATGTCGTACAACGGCGAGCCTATCGCAAGTTACGACAGTCTTACCCGCGAGGCCAAGTCCCGCGATTCAAACATCGTGGCCTCGTCCCCGTTCATCATCTACAAGGTAGGCATCAGTTCCAAGAAGGTGAACGACGGTATCGTGATTTACGGCATTGACGCCGAAAGCGCGAAGGGCGTGACCGACATCCACAAGTACATCAAGTGGGGCGAGTATTCTGTCGATAGCCTCGAAGACTTGACGGGCAAGGTCCGTCCGGGAATTATCCTCGGCTCGGGGCTCGCGAACCGCCTCCGCGTGGTGGTGGGCGACAAGCTCGTGCTCCAGCTGTTCCAGAGCCCGGACGAGGCGCTCGGCTCGGGCCCCAAGATGATGATGTGCGTGGTAAGCGGCATCTTTGAGACGGGTACCTACGAGTACGACGGCAACCTGGCCTACATCGGGCTTAAGGAAATGCAGAAGTTGCTCGGCTTGGGTGACGCGGTTATGGGTATCCAGTTCCGCATCAAGGATCACTGGAAGGCGGGCGAGGCTGCCTACGACATGAGTCAGTGGCTTACGTACCCGTACTACTCGATGGACTGGAAGGCGAAGAACATCACGCTCCTCAAGTGGATGAACTACGAGAAGTTCATTGTGGCGGCGGTTATCTGCCTCATCATTCTCGTGGCGGCGTTCAATATTATCAGTTCCCTTATCATGGTCGTCATCGACAAGACGAAGGAAATTGGCATCCTGCGCAGCATGGGCTTCAGCAAGGCGGGCATCATGCGCGTGTTTATGCTCATGGGTAGCTTTATTGGCGTGGGCGGCACGATTGCCGGCGGTACTGTCGGGCTTGTGCTCTGCAAGTTGCAGGAGGCCTACCACTTCATCACGCTTCCGGGCGATGTCTACGTGATTCCGTACTTCCCGATTTCTGTGCACCTGATCGATGTCGTTCTTATTTTCGTTATTGGCATTGCACTTTGCGTGCTGGCGACGCTGTTGCCGGCCTGGAAGGCGAGCAGGCTTGACCCCGTAGGAGCGATTAGGCATGAGTAGTTTATTGCAGACAGTCGACCTCCGTCGCGTATTCTCCGAGACGGGTGAGCAGCTCGAGATTTTGAAGGGCGTGAACTTCTCGATGGAAGAGGGCGAACTCGTGGCGCTCACGGGCTCTTCCGGCTCGGGCAAGTCGACGTTCCTGAACCTCGTGGGCATGCTCGACACGCCGACATCGGGCGAGATACTTTTCAAGGGCAAGCCGCTCAGCAAGTTCAACAGCGACGAGCGCGACGCGTACCACCGCTTCAAGGTGGGGTTCGTGTTCCAGTTCCATCACTTGCTCAGTGAGTTTACCGCCATCGAGAACGTGTGCGTTCCGGGCCGCATTGTGGGCCAGTCCGAGAAGGAATGCCGCGAACGTGGTGAGATGTTGTTGGAAACGGTGGGCCTCAAGGACCGCCTCAAGCACTTGCCGCGTGAACTCAGTGGCGGTGAACGCCAGCGCATCGCGATTGCGCGTGCGCTCATGAACCACCCGGACCTAGTGCTTGCCGACGAACCGAGCGGTAACCTCGACGAGGCGAATTCGGCGCGACTGAACGAACTCTTTGGCGAACTGAATGAAAAGTTCAACCAGGCTTTCCTGATTGTCACGCACGACGAAAAATTGGCTAGTTTTGCAAAACGCCGCGTGGTAATGCACAACGGCTTGATTCAGGATATCGGATAGGAGGTCTTGTATGGCTGACAACAACGGTATTTTCTCTGCAAAGGCGAAGGCCGTGCTCCAGGCGGCCCGCATGGCGGCCCGCAATCTTGGCAGCGACTGCGTCTCTACGGAGCACCTACTCCTGGGGCTTGTCCGCGAGGATTCTGGCTTTGCCGTTGAAACCCTCAAGGCGCTCAAGATAAACCTTGTGGACCTGAGCGAAGATATCCAGCGTTCGCTCTCTTCGAACGGTGGGCTCATGACCATTGGCGGTAACCCGCGCGACGGCCTGTTGCAGTTTACGGTCCGCGCGAAGGCGGTGCTTTTCAATGCCGCAAAGATTGCGAAGGAAGAAGGCGACCAGTATATCGGCCCTGAACACTTGATGCTTGCTATCTTGCAGCAGGTCGATTCTCCGGCGGTCGGAATCCTTTCCACGTACAACATCACGTACGAGAACTTCGAGCAGATGCTTGACCAGCTCAAGCACGATGGCGATGCGAATGCCCCGCAGGATATTCCCGGTGAGCCGCAGCGCCCTGCCCAGGGCCAGCGCGAGATGCGCAGCGGCTCCAAGTCCAAGACCCCGATTCTCGACCACTTCGGTCGTGACCTCACCGCGATGGCGCGTGCGGGCAAGCTTGACCCGATTATCGGGCGCGAATCCGAAATCGAACGCCTTATCCAGATTCTTTGCCGCCGCAAGAAGAACAACCCGGCGCTCATCGGCGAACCGGGTGTGGGCAAGACTGCCATTATTGAGGGCCTTGCACAGAAGATCGTGCAGAAGAAGATTCCCGACTTGCTTGTGAACAAGCGCGTCGTGACGCTCGACGTGGCGGCGATGGTTGCGGGTACCAAGTACCGCGGCCAGTTTGAGGAACGCATGAAGGGCCTCATCATGGAACTCCAGCGCGTGAGCAACTCCGTGATCCTCTTCATCGACGAACTCCACACCATCGTGGGTGCAGGCGGTGCGGAAGGCAGCCTCGATGCGAGCAACATTTTCAAGCCGGCCCTTGCACGTGGCGAACTGCAGTGCATCGGTGCGACGACGATTGACGAATACCGCAAGTACATCGAGAAGGATGCGGCTCTTGAACGCCGCTTCCAGACGATTCTCGTGAACCCGCCCAACTCGGAAGATTCCATCCAGATTCTCGAGGGGCTGCGCCCGAAGTACGAACAGCACCACAAGGTGCACTACACGCCCGATGCCATTCGCGCCGCGGTGACACTTGCCGAACGCTATATCAGCGAACGTTTCTTACCGGACAAGGCCATCGACGTGCTCGACGAGACGGGTGCCCGCGTGAAACTCAATTCCATCAAGGTCCCGCAGGACCTGCTCGACATGGAAGCGGAACTGCCCGACGTGCTCCAGAAAAAGCAGGACGCTGTCGCGAACCAGGATTACGAGAATGCGGCCAAGTACCGCGCCCGCGAGGAAGAACTCCAGACCGCCATTGCCGAACGCAAGAAGCAGTTGCAGGGCGAAGGCGAAACGATTCCTGTTGTGGACGAGAGCGATATTCGCGACTGCATCAGCAAGATGACGGGCATTCCCGTGAGCCGCCTCGGCGGCGAAGAGACGCAGAAACTCCTGCACCTCGGCGAAGAAATCAAGCAGCGTATTATCGGGCAGGACGCCGCAGTCGATGCGATTGTCAAGTCCATCCGCCGTACGCGTGCGGGCATCCGCAGCAGCAAGCGCCCGATGGGCAGTTTCCTCTTCCTCGGGCCTACCGGCGTGGGCAAGACGGAACTTGCGAAGGTGCTGAGCCTCTCGCTGTTCGGGAGCGAGGAATCCATGATTCGCATCGACATGAGCGAATACATGGAAAAGCACAGCGTTTCGCGCCTTATCGGTGCTCCTCCGGGATACGTCGGTTTTGAGGAAGGTGGCGGACAGCTCACTGAGAAGGTGCGCAAGCATCCGTATTCTGTGGTGCTCCTCGACGAAATCGAGAAGGCTCATCCGGACATCTACAATATCTTGCTCCAGATTCTTGACGATGGCATCCTTACCGATAGTTACGGCCGCAAGATTAACTTTAAGAACACCATCATCATCATGACGAGTAATGCCGGCGCCCGCGAAGTGCGCCACAGCGGCGGCATGGGGTTCACCAAGGAAGGGGAAACAGACGACTACGAGCGCATGGAAAACGCCATCCGCGAAGAGGTCAAGCGCGTGTTCTCTCCGGAATTCCTGAACCGCATCGACGAGCAGATCGTGTTCCGCGCGCTCAGCAAGAAAGACCTCGTATCCGTCGTGGACATCCAGATGGGGTTCCTCCAGAAGAACATTTCCGACCGCGGAATCCTGCTGGAAATCAGCCAGGAGGCGAAGGAATTTATCGTGAACAACAATTACGATTCCACCCTGGGGGCGCGACCCATCCGCCGTTCCATCCAGAACCTCGTGGAAGACGCGATTGCCGAAGGGCTCCTGCTCGGTACCCTCACGGACTTCTCCACGATAAGCATCGGTGTCGAAAACGGCAAGCTCAGTTTCAAGTGCGAGAAGATACAGTCGTAAAAATGCTATCTTTGACCGCGAAAAATTTCAACAATCAAACCCAAGAGGTTAACAATGGCTAAAATTCCTGCAGTTCTTATCTTCGGCGCACCGGGTTCCGGCAAGGGTACCGTCGGCGCGAAGCTCGCTGCTACCACTTCCCTCAAGCACATTTCCACGGGCGACATCTTCCGTGGCATTGCTCCTTCCAGCGAATCCGGCAAGCTCCTCGCTTCTTACTCCAGCAAGGGCCTCTTGGTTCCGGACGAAGCCACTGTCGAAATTTTCGGCCGCTTCATCGAAGGCCTCATCAATACGAACAAGGTAAACCCGGATAAGGACACCCTCCTCCTCGACGGTATTCCCCGCACGGTCGCACAGGTCAAACTCATCGAATCCGTCGTCGACGTGAAGCACATCTTCGTGCTCGACATCAAGGACGAGAAGACCATCGTGGCCCGCCTCCTGAACCGCGCCAAGATCGAAGGCCGCAAGGACGACGCCGACGAAGCTGTTATCAAGAACCGCCTCAAGGTGTACAAGGAATCCACCGCCAAGGTGCTCGGCAAGTACAGCAAGTCCATCATCAGCCGCATCAACGGCGACAACACCCCGGACGAAGTGTTCTGCGACACCCTCGCTGCCTACGTGAAGTTCTGCAAGGCTTCTGCAAAGAAGCCCGCTGCCAAGAAGGCCGCCTGCAAAAAGGCTTGCAAGAAAGCCAAGTAAGGCGAGTGTCGCGACGGCAAATTTATTTGCCGGCATGACCGAGCCGTTTGGCTAGCGCTACGAAGTAGCGCCAATAATTCTTCAACTGGAATTGCAATAATGTCCCGGCCCCCTGCGGGTCGGGCTTTTATTTTTCTATCTTTGTGCCCATGAAAGTTTTTTTATACGACACCACCCTCCGCGACGGTAACCAAGACCGCAAGATAAGCCTTTCTCTCGCCGACAAGTTGCAGATTGCGCGAATTCTTGACCATTTCGGTTTTGACTACATCGAAGGGGGCTGGCCCAATCCGAGCAACCCGACCGACGAGGAATTCTTCCAGAAGATCAAGGAAGTCAAGCTGAAGCACGCGAAGATTGCCGCATTCGGTTCCACGCGCCGCCCGAAGGTGCTGCCCGAGAAGGACCCGCTGCTGCAGGCGCTCGTGAAGTCGGGCGCTCCGGTCAAGACGATTTTTGGAAAGAGCTGGGATTTGCACGTCACGGACGTCATCCGTACGACGCTCGAAGAGAACCTCGACATGATCGAGTCCTCCATCGACTACCTCAAGGACCATTCCGAAGAGGTGATTTACGATGCGGAACATTTCTTTGACGGCTACAAGGCGAACCCGGAATACGCTCTCGAGACGCTGAAGGCTGCTGAACGCGGCTGCGCGGACTTTATCGTGCTTTGCGATACGAACGGCGGCACGATGCCGTGGGAACTCGAGAAGATTGTGAAGGACGTGAAGAAGGTCGTTTCGACGCCTATCGGCATCCACGTGCATAACGACGCGGGCCTGGGCGTGTGCAACAGCCTGTTTGCCGTGAAGAGCGGCGCTACCATGGTGCAGGGCGTGGTGAACGGTTACGGCGAGCGTTGCGGAAACGCGAACCTCACGACCATCGCTGCAGACCTGCATTTCAAGATGGGCGCGAAGTTCTTTGCCGCGAAAAAGATTGCGAGGCTGCGCCAGCTGAGCAGCAACGTGGACCAGATTGTGAACCTGCCGAGCGACGTGCATGCCCCGTACGTGGGCGATGCGGCGTTTGCGCACAAGGGCGGTGCCCATATCGACGGCGTGATGAAGGTCAGCCGTAGTTTCGAGCATATCGACCCGCACGAAGTCGGCAACGACCGCGTGTTCGTCACCAGCGACCAGGCGGGCGGTTCCCTCGTTGTGGAAAAGCTCAGGGCTATAAAGCCGGGCATCGACAAGAAGGACCCGGTGGTGGGCAAACTCCTCACGCTCATCAAGGAACGCGAGAACGCGGGCTGGCATTTCGACAGCGCCGAGGCGAGTTTTAAGCTGCTCGTGTACCGCCACTTGGGCATGGTGCAGGAACCGTTCAAGGTGCTGGGCTACCGCGTGATTGAAGACAAGACGACTCAGGGTGTATCCGTTTCACAGGCGACTGTCAAGCTCCAGATTGGCGACAAGATAAGCCATCAGGTGAGCGAGGGCGACGGCCCGGTGAACGCACTCGATGCGGCGCTGCGCAAGGCTTTGCTCCCGTTCTTCCCGAACATGGCGAAGGTCAAGCTCGACGACTACAAGGTGCGCGTGCTCGGTTCCAAGGTGGCATCCGATGCGACTGTGCGCGTGTGGACGACGTTTGGCGACGAGAAGGGCTACTGGAACGTGGTCGGCGTCTCGAGCAATATCATCGAGGCGAGCTGGATGGCGTTCGTGGACGGGCTCACGTACAAGATTCTCGTGGACGAGAAGGTCATCGAGAGTGCGTACAAGCATATCGACGTGAAGTCGGTTGCGGCTGCGGGGCAGGCAAGCGCCGTGAAGGAAGAAGAACCCGCTCCCGAGAAGGCCAAGAAGTTGAGTGCCCGCAAGGTGAGGAACCTTGCCGACATCACGAGACGTAAAAGATGAAAGGATGTGTCATCCTGAGCGAGTGTAACGAGTCGAAGGATCTGTTTTTCAATGCTTTTTAGATTCTTCGACTACGAACCTTTGGTTCTCCGCTCAGAATGACACTGCAGGAAAACTCCGAAATCTGCTGAAATTGAACGCATTTGCGGGCGCGAAGTCGCCCCGAGCAAGGAAATTCACGACAAGGTGATGCAGATCCTTGCCGACATCAAGAAGGGTGGCATCGCGAAGGCGACGGAATACGCCCAGAAGTTCGATGGCCTGAAGGGCAAGAACATCCGCGTGCCGGTATCGGCCATCGCGAAGTCTGCCGCCAAGTGCCCGAAGGAACTGCAGAAGGCCCTGAAGCAGGCCATCAAGAACGTGCGCGATTTCCACCAGAACCAGATGGAAGAATCCTGGCTCATGGAAGGGAAGGACGGCGTCGTGCTCGGCCAGCGTATCCGCCCGATGAAGCGCGTGGGCCTCTACGTGCCGGGCGGTGCGGGCATCTACCCGAGCACCGTTATCATGAACGCGGTCCCGGCTCTCGTTGCCGGCGTGGAAGACATCGTGGTCGTGACCCCCATCAAGGGCGAAATCAACCGTGCTGTCGCATTCGTGCTGCAGGAACTCGGCATTACCGAAGTCTACCACATCGGTGGCGCTCAGGCGATTGGCCTGCTTGCCTACGGCGCGAAGGATGCGAAGGGCAAGACTGTCGTGGAACGCGTCGACAAGATTGTGGGCCCGGGCAACGTGTTTGCGGCCATCGCCAAGAAGGAAGTTTTTGGCGTCGTGGATATCGACATGGTGGCAGGCCCCAGCGAAGTGCTCGTGATGGCGGACAACACCTGCGATCCGGACTTCGTGGCTGCGGACTTGCTTAGCCAGGCGGAACACGGTTCCGGCTTCGAGGCGGCCATCTGCATTACCGACAACATGGAAACCGCCCAGATGATTAGCGCCTGCGTGGATATCCAGGTGGAAAATTCCCCGAAGCGCGAACTCCTCGAGAAGGTGCTCGGAAACTTCGGGCGTATCCTCGTGGTGAAGGACTGGTTCGACGGTGTGGAAATCGCGAACCGCATCGCTCCGGAACACTTGGAAGTGATGACCAGCGAAGCCGAATCCATGGCGGCGCAGATCGAGAACGCGGGTGCGGTGTTTATCGGCCCGTGGTCCAGCGAGCCGGTGGGCGACTACTTCGCGGGCCCGAACCACGTGCTGCCTACCAACGGCACGGGCCGCTTCTTCAGCCCGCTCGGTGTGTACGACTTCCTGAAGCGCATGAGCATCATCCGCTACAGCGAGAAGGCTATCAAGAAGAACGCGAAGGCCATTGCCGCCGTCGCGACCGAAGAGGGCTTTATCCATCACGCCGCCGCTGTTCTCAAGCGCCTTTAAGGTCTCGCACATCTCGCAAGCGCGATAGAATCCAGGTACGTATAAATTAAAAGGCTCCTCCGGGAGCCTTTTTTATATGCGATAAACGCGTCCTTAGTGCGAACGGCTACCTCTGTGAGCAACAAAGCCCCAGTTATTAAACTGGGGCGGTTGCGACCTTTGGACACTTGGCAACTTGTTGCCTTAGTGTACATGGCCACCTTTAGGTGGGAGCGAGTGAGGAACCGGAGGTTTCAATACCCTAGACGACGAACGAGCGGCTATCGTAAAGGGTATTCTCTATAATCCTGCACGCCGAATTCCTGCTTCAGGTAATCCCAGCGCACCAGGCGGTTCTTCCAGAAGTACTTGCGATACAGGCGGCGCGCCACGCGGCTTGTTAGTTCGTACGGAATCGTGTGGTGGTCGTCGGCGACACTCTCCATCGAAATACGGAAGTCAAGTTCTCCGTTCACCACGTCGACCGTCTCGCCGACCTGAACGTCGGGGATATGGCTCACGTCGACCATTGTTGCATCCATGCACACGCGGCCGAGAATCGGGCAGAGCTGCCCGCGGATAAACACGAATCCCTTGTTGTACTCGCCACGCAGGTAACCGTCGCCGTAACCGATGGCGATGGTTGCGATGCGCGTGGGCTGCTGTGCCATCCAGTAACCGCCGTAGCTCACCGTCTCGCCGGGCTTCACGTCGTGAATGTGGCGGATGGTGCTCTTGATTTTCATGACGGGCTTGATGGGCCACGGGGAAGGTGCTGCACCCATGCAGTTGTAGCCGTAGAGCGCGAGGCCCGGGCGGACCATGTCGAAGTGGCTCTCGGGGCGCGTGAGGGTGCCTGCGGAACTGCTGCAGTGGCAGATTTCGGGACGGAGTCCTTCGGCCTCCAGCACGTCCACAAGGCGCGTGAAACGCTGAATCTGGATATCCGTCTTCGGGTTTCCCGGCATGTCGGCTGTCGCAAGGTGCGTGAACATGCCTTCAAAATGCAGGTACTTGAGGGAGAGTGCCGCGCGGATGTTGTTGAAGTCCTCGGCGTCAAAGCCGTAGCGGTTCATGCCGGTATCAATCGCGAGGTGCGCCTTGCAGGTCGTCCCCGTTTCCTTGAGGTACTGGTCGAATGCCATTGCGGTACGGATGTCCGTGATGGCTGCAGTAAGCTGGAATTCCACGAAGTAGGCGAAGTCCGCCGGAGTGCATGGGCCAAGTACGAGAATCGGCAGGTCCATGCCGTACTGGCGAAGCAGCATGCCTTCGCTGATGTGGGCGACGCCCAGGTAGTCCGCACCGCCGAACTTCGCGGCAAACGAGCAGGCGAGGCTCCCGTGCCCGTAGGAGTCGGCTTTCACGGGCAACAGAATCTTCGTGTTTGCCGGAATCTGGCTGCGGATAAATTGAATATTGTTGCAGAGGGCGTCCAGGTTGATTTCAATCCAGTTCGGGCGTGCGATCTTGTTCAAGTCGGGAGGAGTCGGTAAAAGCTTCATAGTGCTTAAAATATAACAAACGGCGCTGTTTACGGCCTGCTATAAGCGCAAAAGTAAACAAAATGTGCCTACAACATGGAATAAATCTGTTTGCAATAACTTTTTGTAAAGTTGCAGGACTTCGCCGTATCAGCAAAAACGCGCGCAGCCCTTGTACTTATTGGTACTGCCACTTTTTGTCGGAATTTACAATTCAAATGTTGAAAATTTGTTTACCCGTTCGGGTGAATCCGTTCCGATTTTTCTTTATAGTTTAAAAACAGAGAGAACAATTTGTCTTAAACCTGAGTGAAGGAACGGGCTTGGGACTGGTGTTGTGGATAAAGTAATTCCTTCAATGATTGTCGTCTAAATCCCCCGTACATCGTTACGTTGTGTGCAAGGCTTGACCGTTAAGCCCTGTTCACGAAAATTGCTTTTTTGCAAAATAAATGCCTTGGCTACAAGGCGATAGGCCCCTTTTTACCTTGAAAAATTACCCCCAGAAAATCACCCCCAAAACAAACCATAAACCATCAATTCCCTCGCAAGAGGGGGAGGATAAAACCATGAAACCGATAAAACAGACCACGGAAGAATTCGTGGCTTCGCTCTTGCCGGATTCTGACAAGAGGCTCGGGCGCATCTCCGGCGTCTCGCTTCTTGTGGCGCTGGCGCTGAGTTTCTGGGCCACGACATACGACGTTCTTATCGACGACATGATTTTCGAGAAGACTTCCAGCATGGAAATCGAGACGAAGATTGAAATCGCCGACAAGAAGGAAGAGAAAAAGCAGGAAAAGAAGCAGGATAAAAAGCCTAAAAACATCGCAAAGCAGAACAAGAGGCCCGGTGGCAGTAAAACCAGGGGCCAGGGCAAGCCGAACGCGCCCCAGACTAGGGGCGTCCTCAAGGAACTCGCGTCAATGACCAAGAACGCGTCAGCTTCGGCATATAACCTCATGAACGACCAGAAGTTCGCGAGAGACATAGATAAAATCCTCAAGAACACGAACGGTCTGCAGACTACGGGCAAGACGCATATTGGCGAGAGGGCCGGCAAGGTTAATGGAGGCTTTAACGAGGGAGTCGCCTCTGGGGGTGGCGGCGGAATCGAAGGGGCTTTCGGCAACCTGTTCGGCGGTCCGGGTGGTGGACTCAATACGAAGTCCCTGAAGGGAAATATGAAGACCCCTTCCGTGCGCGATATCGACTTGGGAGCAGGAAATTCCTCGCGTTCTGCTTCCGATATCATGAAAGTCGTGCGTACACGTACACCCGGGCTACGCCATATCTACAATAAGTACCTGAAGAAAAAACCGGGCTTGGAAGGCAAGGTGACGCTCAAGTTCACGATTGCCCCGGGCGGCGAGGTGATCAGCATTGCTGTCGTCTCTTCCACTACGGGTCACGGCGAATTCGATGGCGAAATCAAGAATGCTGTCGGTCGCTGGACATTCAGCAAGGTCAAGTCCGGAAACACTACCGTAACCATTCCGTTCACGTTTAGCGAATAATAAAGTACAATCCTGCAATATATGATTCCGGTGGCCATACGGCTGCCGGAATTCCTTTTATTTGATTGTAAACGCCATATTTTCTATATTCATTCCCGAAACAAATTGGAGAATTTAAAATGACTGATCCGCGTATTACAAAACTTGCTGAAAACCTGATTAACAACGCGCTTGCCCTCAAGGCGGGCGAGAATATCCTTATCGAAACCACCGACACGCCCGACGAAGTTTCTACCGAGCTCATCAAGGCTGTCGAGAAGGTGGGTGGCAACGCCTTTGTGCGCAATTCCAAGAGCCGTGTGCGTCGCCAGATGCTCCTTTCTGCAAGCGAAGCCCAGATGAAGGTCGAGGCCGAACTTGCCCTCGCCGAGATGAAGAAGATGCAGGCCTACATCGCCATCCGCGGGGCCGACAACTTCATGGAAAACTGCGACGTGAGCGACGAGAAGATGCTCATGTACCGCAAGATGACTAAGGAAACGCTCGACTACCGCGTGAACAAGACGCGCTGGTGCGTACTCCGCTGGCCGAACGCCTCCATGGCACAGGGCGCGAAGATGAGTACCGAGGCGTTCGAGGACTTCTACTTCCAAGCATGCCTCGCGGACTACCCGCGCATGGGCCGCGCCGCGGAAAACCTCGTGAACCTCATGAACAAGACGGACAAGGTGCGCCTCGTGGCAAACGGCACCGACATCACGTTCAGCATCAAGGATATCCCCGCGATTCCGTGCTGCGGCAACATGAATATCCCGGATGGCGAAGTCTATACGGCACCGGTGCGCAACAGCATCAACGGCGTAATCCACTACAATACGCCCACGCTCTACGAGGGCAAGCAGTTCAGCAACATCCGCCTGGAATTCAAGGACGGGAAGATTGTAGACGCCACCTGCGAAACGGGCGACAACGCGCAACTCAACGCCATCCTCGATACCGACGAGGGCGCGCGCTACGTGGGCGAGTTCGCCATCGGTTTCAACCCGTTCGTGAACGCGCCGATGTGCGACATCCTCTTCGACGAGAAGATTGCGGGCAGCATCCACTTTACGCCGGGCATGTGCTACGAGGAAGCCCCGAACGGCAACAATTCCGCTATCCACTGGGACCTGGTGCTCATCATGCGCCCGGAATACGGTGGCGGCGAAATCTGGTTCGACGACAAGCTCATCCGCAAGGACGGCCTGTTCGTGATTGACGAACTCAAGTGCCTGAATCCGGACCAGCTCGGAAAATAAATTTCATATAGGAGGAGAAAAATGATTCAAAAGACATTATTTATTGCTGCGTTACTCTCAATTCCATGTCTTGCTGTAAATGGCACTATGGCTGGTGCTGGAACCGCAGAAAGTCCCTGGCAGGTTGCCGATTACGAAGACCTGAAGTCCGTGGGTATTGGTGACTATAGCATGGACGGTCACTATGTGTTGTCGGCCGATATCGATGCGTCTGCTTCGCGGAATGAAAAGAATACGGCAGACTCTACTGCTGGTTTCCAACCGATTGGTGTGGCGTATTACGGCACGGCGGAGTCAATTTTTAATGGTGTATTTGATGGCGCGAACCATACCATATCGAATCTATATTCGATGTCGAAGGATTCCCGTTCAACGGCCTTGTTTATGGGCGTTGGCGAAAAGGGCGTTGTCAAGAACCTGAAAATGTCCGATTGCCTTATTTCGGTAAGGTTCGTCTGGGCCGCAGCATCTGTGGCCGTAATGAATTATGGTTTGATTGAAAATATCGAGATCAAACGCGATACGGTTACTGCTCCGAGCAATACAGGTGGCGTCGTCGGCATAAATGAAAATGGAACCATTCGAGATGTCAGTTTCGATGGCGTTGTTCTCGGCATTAACGACCGCGATTATATCGGCGGTATAGTGGGTGCCAATGTCGGAACGGAGTCGGTTATTCGCAATGTGAAAGTGAATGCCGACATGCATTCTAGTTATTATGGAAAATACCTCGGGCTGGTTGCCGGTTCCAATGAAGGTCTGATTGTTTCTGCAGAGATCGATGGTATTCTTGAACATGGAAACCGTTATCTGGGCGGTGTGACAGGATATAACTCGGGGACTATTGATTCGTGTGTCTCTCATGGTTCAATTTATTCGATGAGTGATAATTCTGCTGGCTTGGTCGGGTATAATAGCGGGACCATCAAGAATTCCAGTGTTGATGCCGATACGGTTTTCGCTGATGCCCGTGGTGCGGCTGGCTTTGTTGGGACAAACGATACTACAGGAGTTATTGAAAACGGCTATGCCAAGACGAATGTCTATTCCGATAGTTCAGGCGGCTTCGTTGTCCACAATGCGGGTATCATCAAGGATTCCCGCATGGAAGGAACTGTCTCTGCCGATTCGTTCCCAGGGAGGCTTCTTTCCGGTTTCGCTTTGAACAACACCGGAACCATATTGAACTCGTATTCGAAGGCAGATGTCGATGCGTTCAACAATTTGGCGGGATTTGTATTTCGGAATAGTGGGAAAATCGATAGCTGCTATGCTACTGGTCACGTGAATAACGGTAACAAGGGTTCCGGCGAGATTTATGGAGGCTTTGTTGGTCAAAACGACTCTACCGGGGTAATTTCGAATAGTTACGCAAGTGGGGAAGTCGTAGGGGGCATGCGTGCCGGTGGCTTTGTGGGAATCAACAATGGAAAGATTCTCAATTGCTATGCTACGGGCGATGTGCATTCGTATTCCGTCTTCGGAGGCTTTGTCGGCTTGAACAAGGGCGATATCTTCTATTGCTATGCAACGGGAAATCTTGATAAAATCACGGGTTACGACGTGTCGTATACGGCTGGCGGCTTTGTCGGTGCCAATGAGGGGCAAATTATTAACGCATACGCTACGGGAAATGTAACCAGCGAATACACGGCTGGCGGATTCGTCTCGAGTAATGACGGAATCATTTTGAATGCCTATGCTACGGGTAGCGTTTCTGGTAAGGTCGAACCCGCTGGCTTTGTCTCTTCGAATAGAAAGCAAATTGAGAATGTTTTCTTTGCAGGGAAGACTGTTGCAAGCGAGGATGAACTTTATGGTGCCGGCTGCTTTGTTGCTGGAAATGACGGTTCTGTCAAGAATGCCCTTTACAATAAGGATGGTTGCGGCTTTGGAGCGGATTCTACGGTAGATGGCGCTGCTTTTGCCGAAATGAAGAATGAATCTTTATACAAGGACTGGACTGATTTTGACAAGTATTGGGTCTTGAACGACACGATGTCTTATCCGCAACCTGTGTTTAACGCTGATGTTCTTCCCGAAATTTCTATTGATGATGAACCTCCTGTAAAGGTGGTGAAACCCGATATGGTTGTAGCGATGGGTGCGAACGGCTTGAAACTGTATGGGAACCGCCAGAACCTGCAGGCAATGGTAACGCTTTCCCGTTCGGGGGAGACACGTATCAAGGTGTTCAACCTGAAAGGACTCCTGCAGAAGACTGTGTCTTTGGGCATGCTTGGCGAAGGCGTCCATCATGTGAATTTGAATGGCACTGTTGATGCTCGTGGCGTTGCTGTACTTGTTCTGGAACAGAACGGGAAAGTCCTGTCGAGATCATTACTTCGATAGCTTTTGTTAGAAAGGGATTTTCGAGTAAAAAAAATAGCCGTCCTTGCGGGACGGCTTCTTGATGCTTGTAATAGAAGATCCCCACCTTCGCGGGGATGACACTCGGGATTACACACCCTTGGCGAGATTTGGACTCCTTCGGAGTCCGATGCTCGGCGGCTCGGCAATGGGAATGCAAGCATTCCCGCTGCGCTCGCCTTTAGAGCATCTCACCGATCTGCACGGCGTTGAGAGCAGCGCCCTTGCGGATTTGGTCACCGGTGAGCCACAGCGTGTTGCTGTTCTCGTCGGCGAGGTCCTTGCGGATACGGCCAACGAACACGTTGTCCTTGCCGGCGCTTTCGAGCGGCATGGGGTAGACGTAGTTCTGCGGATCGTCCTTGAGGGTCACGCCCGGGGCGTTCTTCAAAGCGTTGCGGATTTCTTCGACGGAAACCGGGCGCTCGGTCTCGAACCACACGGATTCGGAGTGAGAGCGGAGAGAGCTCACGCGCACGCAGGTGGCGCTCGTACGAACGTCGGAGTGCATGATCTTGCGAGTCTCGTTGAACATCTTCATTTCTTCCTTCGTGTAGTCGTTTTCCGTCATCTTGTCGATCTGCGGAATCACGTTGTACGCGAGCTGGAACGGGAACTTCGCAATGTGCGTGGTGGTGCCCGTCTCGATGATGTCCTTGTACTGCTGCTTGAGTTCTTCCATGGCGATGGCACCTGCGCCGCTCGCGCTCTGGTAAGAGGAAATGTGAATCTTCTTGATGTGAGAAATCTTCTCGATCGGGTTGAGCACCACAACCATCATGATGGTCGTGCAGTTCGGGTTGGCGATAATGCCCTTGCCGCCGTTTTCAGCCTTGTAGAGCTTGATGTCTTCGGGGTTCACTTCGGGCACGACCAGCGGAACCTTCGGGTCCATGCGGAAGAAGCTCGTGTTGTCGACGACCACGGCGCCGTTCTCGACGGCGATGGGGGCGAATTCCTGGGAAATCGCGGCACCGGCGGAGCTGAGCACCAGGTCGATACCCTTGAAGGAATCCTTGTTCAGGACTTCGCACTTGAGCGTCTCGCCCTTGAACTTGAATTCCTTGCCTGCGCTACGTTCGGAGGCGAGGAGCTTCAGGCTCTGCAGCGGGAAGTTGCGTTCCTCGAGGATGGAGAGGATTTCTTGGCCTACGGCGCCGGTTGCGCCCATGATGGCAACGTTGCGAATCATAGTTAACCTTTAATTATTCTTCTTGTTGAGGTTGGTAGTTTGATTTTAAGTTCTCGATGTCCTTCCAGAAGCGTTCCAGGTAGTTCCTGGCCTGCGCAATCTGGTTGCGGCACTGCCTATACTGGTTGGCCTGCTCCTCTGCGTTCTCTTGCAGGGCGTAGGTGTACAGCGAATAGGCGGCAAGGCGAATGCTTTCGCTTGCCTGGATAATTTCGGAATGGGCCTCGCTCGATTCGTGCGGGTGGAATAGCCCGAGCGTCTTCTTGTTGAGCGCGGTCGCGTTGTTGTTGATGGCAAGCGCCTGCTGGCTCTTCTTTTCTCGCTCGGATTCGCTCACGTTGGCGGGGAGCGTGCCGAAGTTCTCGATGCTCGCCATGATGGCGTTCATGCGGTCGATGACCTTCGTGCATTCCGAGATGTACTTCTCGAGCCTGGAGAGCGAAGCCTCGGACATGGGCGATTTTTGCGCCAGAGCGTTAGCCTGTGCGTTGGCTGCTCCGTTCCTTGCTGCAGGGACCTTCGGGGCCTCTTGCCACTTGCCGCCTTCTCCGTTCTGGAACGAGGCGATGTAATCTTGGTACTTCGCATTCTGGGCCGCGATTTCGGCCGGAGTGTACTCGCTTGCGACCAGGAGCGTCGGGCGTTCCCAGTAGGCGATACCTACGAAAGCCGCAATCATGAACACCGTAAAGAGAATGTTCGCGACCTTTGCGGGCATGTCCTCGCTACGGATGACGTACAGGATGCCGAAGAGCGTGAGGCTTGCAAACGCGAGAAGAAGACCGCCATCGGCATTGTAGCTGATGAAGGAGTTCTTCGCGAAATAGAACAGGCAATCCATCACGATGATGAACAGCGAGAGGATTGCGCCTGCAATCTTGTGCGTGTTGCGTTCGGCAGCCGCTGACTGGAGTATGGTTATAAACGTCACTCCGAGCGGGAGCACGAACATCAATGCAATATTGGCTACGTCCTGGTTCATAGGCTTGCGCGACTAGAACGGCAGGTCGTCGTCGCCTTCGGGCATCGGCGCATCGTATGCGGAACCCGAACTCTGGGCAGGGGAGTAGCTGTTCTGCTGGTTGTAGGAACTGGTGGAGGAGGAACCGGGTGCACCGCCCTGGCCGCGGGGGCCGAGGAGCTGGAAGGTGTCCATGTTCACTTCGGTCACGTAGCGCTTCTGGCCGTTCTGGTCGGTCCAGCTGCGGTTGGTGAGGGTACCTTCCACGTAGAGGCTCATACCCTTGTGGATGCCAAGCTGTTCGACGATGTCGGCGATCTTGCCCCAGCCCACAATGTTGTGCCAGTCCGTCTGTTCCTTCTGTTCACCGTTGTTGTCGCGGTAGCGGCGGCTGGTGGCGAGCGAGAACGAGACGCGCTTGCGTCCGCCGTTCTGCCCCATACGAATTTCAGGGTCCTTGCCGATATTTCCGATAAGCATCACTTTGTTCAGATATGCCATAATACATCCTATTTGTTTTTTTTGTTTCTATCCCCAAAAATAAAAAATTCATTTTGTCAGTTTGTGCCATTTTTGGAAAATTTTTTCGTTTTGGAATAATGTTTGGCAAAATATTTATATTTTCGTTAATAACTAACAAATATTGACCAACAACTAATGACTATGGTTTCTCTCGCTCTTACACGTTTTGAAAAGGCTTTCCCGGCAAATCTCAAGGGCAAGCGCCTTGGCGCGGTCCTTCACCCGGCATCGGTCCTCCCGGACCTGCACTACACCCTCGACCTCCTCAAGGAATACGACGGCAAACTCTTCAAGCTCTCGGCACTTTTTGGCCCGCAGCATGGCATCAAGGGGCATACCCAGGACAACATGATTGAATGGGAGGGCTACACCGACCCCGAACTGGGCATTCCCGTCTATAGCCTGTACGGCGAACACCGTGAACCCACGCCCGAGATGCTCAGCCACGTGGACATGATGCTCGTGGACCTGCAGGATGTTGGCGCACGCTACTACACGTTCATCTGGACATTGTTCCTTTGTATGAAAGCCTGCGAGAAGGCCGGTATCCCCGTTATCGTGGTGGACCGTCCGAACCCCATCAACTGCGTGGACGAGGAAGGCCCGGTGCTGGACCTGAACTACACGAGTTTTGTGGGCCTGCACAGCATTCGCACGCGCCATGCGAAGACCATCGGCGAACTTGCGGTGCAGTTCAAGGAAGAACGCTTCCCCAAGTGCGAACTCTACGTGCTTGAGATGGAAGGCTACGATAAGAAGATGTGGTACGACCAGACGGGACTCCCGTGGATTCTGCCGAGCCCCAATATGCCGACCCTCGATACCGCCATCGTTTATCCGGGCATGTGCCTGTTCGAGGCGACCAACGTGAGCGAAGGCCGCGGTACCACGCGCCCGTTCGAAATTTTCGGTGCTCCGTTTATCGATGCCGTCAAGCTCTGCAAGTACATGAACGGATTGAAATTGCCCGGTGTGTACTTCCGTGAGAACTACTTCCAGCCCACGTTCCACAAGGGTGCGGGGCAGATTTGCGGGGGCGCGCAGATTCACGTGCTCGACCGCGACAAATTCCGCAGTTTCGACATGGCGGTAAAGCTCTTGCAGTACATCTTCAACGAGTACCCGAACGATTTCGCCTGGAAGCAGCCGCCCTACGAATACGAATTCAAGAAGCTGCCCATCGACATCTTGCTCGGCAACGGCACTTTCCGCAAGGAATTCATAGAGAGTAGTATTTAACCAAGGAGACACAATGACTGAACAGAAAAACGGAAAATTTGAAATGCCCGCCCTCCCGTATGCGGCGGCGGACCTGGCCCCGGCCCTCAGCGCCGAAACCATCGAGTTCCATTACGGCAAGCACCTGCAGACCTACCTGAACAACCTGAACGCGGCGCTTCCGGGCAGCGCCTTCGAAGGCAAGTCCCTCGAAGACATCGTGAAGGCCTCCGAAGGCGGCGTTTTCAACAACGCGGGTCAGTTCCTGAACCACTCTATGTATTTCTTGCAGTTCAAGGCTCCGGCAGCGAACAATGCCCCGACGGGCAAAATTGCGGAAGCCATCGTTCGTGACTTCGGCTCCTTTGAAAAGTTCCAGGAAGAATTCCAGGCGAAGGGTGCGGGTCTCTTCGGTTCCGGCTGGGTCTGGCTCTCCGCCGATGCAAGCGGCAAGCTCGTGATTACGCAGGAAGGCAACGCCCAGAACCCGCTCACCAAGGGTCTCAAGCCGCTCCTCACGTTCGACGTGTGGGAACATGCCTACTACATCGACTACCGCAACCGCCGTCCGGACTACCTCAAGGCACTCTGGAGCATCGTCAACTGGGACGAAGTCAACAAGCGCCTCGGCTAATAAATCATTTTTTTATGACAAAAGGTCGCCTATTTGGGCGGCCTTTGTTTATATTAATAGAAGGTCATTATATTTCTCGCAGGGAGCGGTTTATGGACAACGAACTGACGCTTTTGATAGGGAAGGACGAAAAGATCCTTTATGTCGGCAAGCCGGACAAGACGTGCTTCATCTTTGAATGCGTCTTCAATCCGCTGCTCCCGTTTGCTGCGATTTGGGCTGCTATCGATTTTGGCGTTATTGGGGCTGCGTTTACGGCTGACAAGTCTGAAAACATGGCCTTTTTCATGGTGCCCTTTATGTTGCTCCACCTGATGCCGGTCTGGCTCTATCTGGGCGGGGCCTTGCTTTCGTTCAGGCGGTACCGCAATACGGCCTACATCGTCACGGACAAGGCCATCTATGCCTCCGGCGGCATTTTCGCCAGGACATACAAGTCAAAGCCGTTCGCGGAACTTTCGCATGTTGATTTGCACCGCGGCATTTTTGACCAGTGGTTTGGCGTGGGCGACATCATTACGACCTCTGCGCAGGCCAATCCCGCAACGATGAATGGGCGTAGGACATCTACCAACGCGGGCATTTCCATTGACAGCGTCGCCGATTATGCAGAGGTGTACAAGCTCGTGAAGCAACTGCAAGAGGACATCTACACCGACGTGATGTACCCCAACGACCTCCGCCCCAAGGAAAACCACGGGTATAAGTCAAAGTATATGGGGTAGGGTAATTACTCGACAGTTTCTACGAAATCACCCGGATTATAGATTGACCAGTCGTTTTGGTACTTGAAGTTGTTGTCGGCTTCTGTGTTGATTGTTGACTTGTACTTATCTACCAAGTACTGCGGACATTCGACTTCTTCTATCTTGTGCTTGGGCACGCTCACTCCGTAGAACCAGTCGGCGGACCACAGGCAGCCTTCGAGCAGGTTGTCTTCTCCGTCGAAAGCGACCTTGCATTTTTCGCGAATGCATTCCTGTATGTCTTCAGGTTTGCTGCTTTCGTAACCGAGCATGTTATAGCATTCCGTCGCGAATCCTCCGTATGGTTCTCCCCATTCGGTGTTGTCGTTCGGAACCATCTGTGGGAGAACATCGTATACTCCGTTGCCGCTGCCCGGAATCATGAGGTCAACCTGCGTGCTTTGGCCGTCGGAACCTTGTGCCAGGACCATGACAATCATGTGCTTGCCCTTGATGCTTTTGGATGTTGATGTTTCCGTATAATACGATTCTCCGGTAAACTGTATATGGAAGCACTTCCCGCACAGGAGTTCCTTTTCGGAGTAGCCGGCGGCAAAACCGTAGGCGAGCGTGTCGTTTACGGCTACGGGAGCCATGTCGGTACACGTGAATGCCCCCTGGGAAGGAGTCTTGTAACCGCAAGCGTTGGGCACGGCGGAGTATGTCCCGGAGGTGCTTCCCTTTGCCAGCGTGAATGCCGGAATCTCATAGCTATGTACGCTGCAACTCCTGGATGCGCCATAGCGGTCCTTATACGGGTCTGTACCGAATTTCTTGAATAGTTCAGGGTCCGAACAGTTGGGGAGGCAGGCATCCCAGTAAGCGGCGGCAAAGCCCTCGGCACCGCTTTCCTGGATATCCTTGTATTGGGCGACGGGGTAGTTCTTTATAGACTTTAAGTTTCCCCTGTCCTTGATGGTGGGGCCTGTCTTGATGGCTTCTGCGCTGGATGAGGATTCTGGCGGAGTTTCTACACTTGAGGAATCATCTCCGCATCCGTAGAACGAGAAGGCTGCTGCAGATAGCATGGCAAGAAAGAATTTGTTCATAGTTCCGATTCCTTTTATTACGGCATAAATAAGCTAAAGAGGGGGCCTAATGGCACATTGAGTAGGAACTGGGCGTATGTCTTGTCTGAATTGAACAAATATCCGAATTCAATATAGGCGATACTCAAAAATCCTATTCGGGCTGACCCTCCGTAGTCAAAACCGGTATCTTCCTTCCATCCTATTTCTGGCCCTAACGCCAAATCGAGGATGAAGATTTTTAATAAGTAGTGCACGTTTGGCTGCAGGAAAATACACGATTGTTCTTCATCAGAATCGTAAAAGTAGCGTGTCCTGACTGCCCACCAAAAATCGTGTGTTATCAACTCGTCATTGGTGCGTTTGATGATTCGGGAATATGAGGTTGTCCAGTCGAATGCTACGGATAGCATGTCCGAACCGACTCCACCGGAAATGCCATGGGGATACACAAAGAAGTCCGACGCAAACGCATTTGCGGGAATCATCAAAAGGCCGAGGGCAAGGATTATGTGCGCAAGTCTTAGCATGGTTATAATATAAAAAAGAAATGTCCGGACGCTATGGCAGAATGTTTATCGGAGTTCCATCCTTGACGGCGTCGTAGATTTCTTCAATTTCGTCGTTGGTGACAGCGATGCAGCCTGCGGTCCAATCTTTCCACCTGTGCCAGAATTTAAAGAGGAATGCGGGAACCTTGTTCGGATAGCCGTGGATCATGATGTCGCCGCCTGGCTCGTAGTTGCCTTCTTTTGCAGCATTGATTTGCTCCGCATTCGGGTACGAAATCCTCAGCGATAGATGAAAAATGCTTTTGGGATTGTGCTTTTCGATGGTGTAATTGCCCTCGGGTGTCTTGTTGTCGCCGGATTTGACCTTTGCGCCCACCGGATTCTTGCCAAGCGAAATCCTGTACGTCTTGACGATATTCTCGCCGTTGCGCAAGTGCATTTGGCGCTTAGCCTTTTCTACGAGGATGTTGTCGATAGGTGAGGAGAACATGGCTTTGGGGGATTCCTTTTCCGATGAGCAAGAGAACAAAAGAAATGTTAGTAAAAGTAGAAGGAGTATTCGATTGATTGTCATCTTGTTTCCGCAGAAATTCTTTGTGAACGAATATAGTTTTTTTTGAATAGAGGAGGGGAAAGCCTTCCCCTCGCTGTAGCCTTGCCCTTCTGTCACCCTGGAGCGAAGCGATAGGGTCCAGGGCAAGTCTTCCGCTACCTCTTCTGCGGGGACACCCCGCAACGCCCCGTATAATAATGCGAGGTCCGCGGTCGCAGCTCGCACGAAAAAAAAGGACCGTCGGTCGCGACTTCACTGCGTTTGCGCTACCCTCCGGATTTTTTTCTTAGCGCCTGTGCCCGCTCCCCTCGAAATATGATAAAAGAGACGCAGGACTTGCTTCAGTCACTGCGTTCCCTCCGCAAGCCGAGATGTTAGCTTTTTTTTGCTATTTACTGCTCAATAAATTGTGTGTATCAAGCTCGTAGAAGGTTTGATATCTTTGTAACTCATCTAAGATTAATCGAGTTAATTTCAAAATTTTGTTTTTATTAGATTCTTTGATGGTTATTTCTGTATCTTGAAATGTAGTTGATAAAAGATTGTTCAATTTTTTCAATCTTTTTGACAGATTTTTTCTTTTTGCAAAATGATTTCCTGCATTCCAAAAATATTCAAAGTCAAATTTCATCATGCTTGTGTCAAAATGATAAAGACTTAAATGTGTATGTAATGATTCAAAAGAGGCGTTTCCTAATAGATAATTACGAATCTTTTCTATTTTCGATATTAAAGAGTAACAGCCTGGACCGCCATGTACTAAATTTAATGGTTGAAACCCACAGTCGTTCATGGCTTTTTGAATTATAGCTTTGTCTTTCTCATATTTTGATTGTTCCCTCTTAGCGAAGATTAAGCAAATTTTATTTATGGCTTCGACAATTTTTTGGGCAGTCTTTGTAAAGGCGAGGATGACATTCGCAATGGTCATAATTGTTGTGATTAAAAACCATGTAGTCATATCATACCATTAGAATGCTAGGAGATCCTTTAACATTTTTTTTGTATGCCTTGTTGAATATCAAATAATCCTAGTATTTCCAATATTTTTTATATAAATCCGGATGTTTACCTTTAAAATACGAGGCTTGGGTTGGTATAAATCTCTCGATTTGTTTATATGGAATATAGCAGGTGTTATACGGATTCATGTTGTCTTCTTTGTAAGCCTTAAACAAATCTGCTCTTTCTCGGTTTTCGTCTCGATTGGCAAAATATTCTTCCGCCTTTTTTGAAAATACGATTGCAGCGGAATCAATAGATTTTTTCATGCCGTTTAAAATCGGCATGCATGTTTCTTCATACTCTTTTTTTGTTGCATTAAAACAGGCTTCCGTTTCGTAACGAAACTTGAATACTCTTTGTTCCAATTTTTTCCCATATGCAATTACATTAGAGGCTTTATTTTTTAGCGAATCATTGTTAGAATATTCGATACAAGCTCTTGCATCGAACATTATATCTTCTATGCTGATTTGATGGAGAGATTCATCCGGCGCAAAACAACTTGAATCGGAGTTCGAACCATTAGACCATCCGATATCAACAGGTAGTTTTAATTTAATTGTTGATAGGTCCAGAATAGTTTGTTGGACCTCTTCTTTTATTTCATTGTATTCTTTGTCCGCTCGGTATTCTTTTATTTTAGATTCGAAGACTATTCCAATAACAAAAAAAAGTAGAATGCAAATAGCCAATATTGCCCTTGCACATTCAATGAGTTTATGCTTGAAAAAACTCTTTTTGTCTTCACTGTTTTGCATAGATCCTTCCTTGTAAAAGAATATCTCTAAACATTTTTTATGAATATACATTTTTTGCCAACAATATGATACAAAAAAACGTCCAGGCTTTAACCTGGACGTTTTTGAATTGCTTGTGGATCCTATCGCCGCTAGGCGGCTCCAGGATGACATTTCGCGATTACTTGAGGAACTGCATGTACGGCAGCTTGCTTGCAAGTTCCTGCACCTTGTCGGCGTTGGCCATGAGGGCGGAACGTGCGTGCCAGGAGCCGTCGAGGAACTGACCGCGGGGGCCGTCGGCAAGTATCAGCTCGATGGTTTCGTCACCCATCTTGAGCGTACGGCTTTCGGTGCTGGTGACGAGTTCTTCGCTCGGGTGGGCTTCGATCCAGGCGAGGATCTTGTCGGCCACTTCGTGGCTCACCTTGTAGCAGGGCACGCCGATAGCCACGCAGTTACCGAAGAAGATTTCGGAGTAGCTTTCGGCGATGATGGCGCGGATGCCCCAGCGCTTCAGAGCCTGCGGAGCGTGTTCGCGGCTGGAACCGCAACCGAAGTTCTGGTTCGAAACGAGGATGGAGCCATTCTTGTAGGCCGGATCGCGGAAGGGGTGAACCTTGCCCTGAGCGGCGAGGCCTGCGATATCGTCGGCAAAGGCGTTGTCGCCGAGGCCTTCGAACGTGACGCACTTGAGGAAGCGTGCCGGGATGATACGGTCAGTGTCGATGTCGTTGCCG
>CADCGB010000041.1:37880-50836 GCA_902800815.1 Fibrobacter succinogenes | reverse complement strand
CGGTCTCGGTGGCGGTGCTGCCAGCTCCGTGCAGAACGGTGCCGGTAATGAATCTCTCGACTTTGCCTCCGTGCAGCGCGAAAACCCCGAAATGGAACGTCGCTGCCAGGAAGTCATCGACCGCTGCTGGGCGATGGACGAAGAAAACCCGATTACGTTTATTCACGACGTGGGTGCCGGTGGACTTTCGAACGCCTTCCCGGAACTCGTGAACGATGGCGGTCTCGGCGGTAAGTTTGAACTCCGCAACGTGCCGAACGATGAACCGGGCATGAGCCCGTTCGAAATCTGGAGTAACGAATCCCAGGAACGTTACGTTATCGCTATTGCAGGTGATAAACTCGACGTGTTCGACGCTATCTGTAAGCGTGAACGTTGTCCGTACGCCGTGGTGGGTGAGGCTATACCTGAAAAGCACCTGACGCTCACCGACAAGCACTTCGGCACGACTCCGATTGACATGCCGCTTGGCGTGCTCCTCGGCAAGCCGCCCCGCATGATCCGTAACGAAAAGAGCCAGAAGCGCCCGCTTTCTTCCACGGTGGTTCCGGCCGATGCTTCCATCAAGGATGTGGCTCACCGCGTGCTCGCAAACCCGACCGTCGCCGACAAGACGTTCCTCATTTCTATCGGTGACCGTAGCGTGACGGGTATGATTTGCCGCGACCAGATGGTTGGCCCGTGGCAGGTGCCGGTCGCTGACTGCGCCGTGACTAGCGCAACGCTTGATACTTACGAAGGTGAAGTCATGAGCATGGGCGAACGCGCTCCGATTGCCTTGATTTCTCCGGCAGCCGCTGCCCGCATGACGGTGGCTGAATCCCTCACGAACATGGCTGCCGCCTGTGTGCCTGATATGGGCCGCGTGAACTTGTCCGCAAACTGGATGGCCACGCCGAACTACGAAGGCGACGGTGCCGACCTTTACGAAGCCGTGAAGTCTATCGGTATGGAACTCTGCCCGGATCTCGGCATTACGATTCCGGTGGGTAAGGACTCCATGAGCATGAGCACCGTGTGGCAGGACGACAAGGGTAGCCACCGTGTGACGGCCCCGATTTCGCTCGTCATCAGCGCCTTTGCTCCTTGTGCCGATGTGCGCAAGACGCTTACCCCGCAGCTGTTGCAGGAAAAGGATTCCGCTCTCGTGCTTGTTGACTTGGCCCGCGGCAAGAACCGCATGGGTGCATCCATCGCTGCTCAGGTCTACAACAACCTCGGCGACAAGGCTCCGGACGTTGATTCCGCTAAGGAACTGCTCAATGCCGACGGCAAGATTATGGCCTACCACGACAAGAGCGATGGCGGCCTCTACACGACGGTTGCCGAAATGGCTTTCGCTGGCCACGTGGGTGTGACGCTCAATGCAGCAGCCCTCAAGGGTAACCTCATCGACGCCCTCTTCAACGAGGAACTGGGTGCCGTGCTCCAGGTGAAGAACGCCGACCTCGCTGCCGTTAAGGCCGCTTTCGAAGCCGCTGGTCTCGGCGATACGGTTTCTGAAATCGCAACGCTCAACGATACTTACAACCTGGTCATCGGTGACTACACTGAAGGCCTCTCGGATCTCCGCGCCATCTGGAGCGACACGACCCGCCGCATCGCGGCTCTCCGCGATAACCCGGATTGTGCCGAAAGTGAATACACGCTCAAACTGGAACAGGACAATCCGGGTATCACGCCGAAGGTTACCTTCGACGTGGCGGCGGGTGCAAAGGTCGTGAAGGACTACGCAAGCCGCCCGAAGATGGCTATCCTCCGCGAACAGGGCGTCAACGGCGAGCTTGAAATGGCTGCCGCCTTCCAGAAGGCGGGCTTCGAGTCCATCGACGTCCACATGACCGACATTCTCGAAGGCCGCGTAAGCCTCAAGGACTTCAACGGTCTCGTGGCTTGCGGTGGCTTCAGCTACGGTGACGTTCTTGGTGCCGGTGAAGGCTGGGCCAAGAGCATCCTCTTCAACCCGAAGGCTCGCGCCGAATTCGAGGCTTACTTCAACCGCAAGGATACCTTCACGCTCGGCGTCTGCAACGGCTGCCAGATGGTTTCTAACCTCAAGGACTTGATTCCGGGTGCCAAGCACTGGCCGCGCTTTGTGCAGAACCTCTCCGAACGCTTCGAGGCACGCTTCTGCACGCTCAAGGTCGAAGACACTCCGGCCGTGCTCCTCAAGGGCATGGCAGGCTCCGTGCTCCCGATTGCGGTCGCCCACGGCGAAGGCCGCGCGGAATTCGCTAGCCGCGAAGCCGCCGAAGCCTGCCTCAAGACCGGTCTCGTGGCGCTGCGCTATGTGGACGGCAAGCACGAATACACCGAACGCTACCCGCTGAACCCGAACGGCTCTCCGTTCGGCATCAACGGCCTCTGCTCCGAAGACGGTCGTGCCCTCGTGATGATGCCGCACCCCGAACGCGTGTTCCGTACCTGCCAGTACTCCTGGCACCCGGCGGAATGGGGCGAAGACGGCCCGTGGATGCAACTCTTCCGCAATGGACGCATTTTTGTCGGCTAATTTGTCCCAAAGCGCCCTTTTCGGATAATTTGTGCTTATATTTGTGACGTTATGAGAGCGATTGTCTTATTTGTCCTGGCCTTGTGCATTCCTTCGTTTGCGACGTTTATCGCCGTTCTCGAGACGGTATCTATCGATAAGGCGTTGACTCCCGCGGAATGCCGGTTCTTGACCGATGAGCTTCGCGCTCAGGCGGGTGCAGCCCTGCCGGCGTACATGAACTATACCATCATGACGCGCGAGAACATCAATGTGATGTTGCCCCCGGGCAAGTCCATCGAGGATTGCGAGGGGAGTTGCATTGCCGAGACGGGGCGCAATATCGCTGCCGACTATGTGGCACAGGCTCGCGTGGGCAGGTTTGAGGACCGCCTCACGCTTACGGTGGAACTCTATGCTACGGGTACGGGCAACCTTATCGGTAGTTTTACCGCCATGCAGAATACTGCCGTAGATTTGTGGAACAGCATCAAGGCGGATTCCAAGACGATGTTCGCCAAGGTGCAGGAGGCCGTGCAGTTGCAGGCTGCGCCGGCTCAATCGCAGCAACCGCAGTCGGGTTGGGAAGCCTCTCCGCTAAAGAACGGCACGGTGGAACCGCAGAAACCCGCAGAACCTGTTGTCAAGAAGTTCTTCCGCGATAGCCGCGACGGGAATACGTACAAGGTAGTTGTCATTGGCAAGAAGGCCTGGATGGCAGAAAACCTCCGCTACAACGAGGGTGCAAGCGAGTGCTACAATAACGATGATAGCAACTGCAGGATGTATGGCCGCTATTACACGTGGTCTCAGGCGATGGCCTTAGACGCTAACTGCAACTCCAAGGTTTGCTCGGTCAAGAAGAGCGTAAAGACGAGGGGCGTTTGCCCGGTCGGCTGGCACATTCCCTCGATTATCGAGTGGCAGAACCTTGCCAAGTACGTGAGGGGCAAGGCGGGCAGCAACGCTACGCTGGTCCTCAAGTCCGATTTTGGTTGGAAAAAGCAGAACGGTACGAACGAATCTAAGTTTAATACCATCCCTGCCGGTTATAGATTCCAAAGTGGCAACTTCATGGGCCTTGGTAAGAACGCTCGCTTCTGGTCTACGGCAGATGTCGGTGCGACTGATGCTGTTAGCTGGGTGCTAGAAGACCAGTCTAACGATGGATTCGTGTATCACGAAGACTACAAGGCAAGCGAACTCAATGTCCGCTGCGTCTCCGACGACTAAAATTTAGGATATCCGTCTTTCAAGCTTTCATCGTAATGCGCGCGTTCCCCGCCGATAAACTTCGGGCGCGTGCGTGCCGCAATCAGGATTGCCTTGCCGATATGCGTCTGTTGCATATGTACAGGGACCGCGACTTCTTTCAGGTGCATACCGATGAGCGTTCCACCGATATCTAGCCCAGCGTCTGCCTTGATATGCTCGATGGCAACGGGCTGTGCAAATGCACCGTAGCAGGCCGTTGCAAAAGACCCGCCCGCCTTGGGCTGCGGGACAACGTTCACGATTTCTGCATTCGGTACGGCCTTGTGCTCGACGATGATGGCGCGGTTCAGGTGCTCGCAGCACTGCGCCGCGATGTTGATGCCGAGCGGCTTGAAAACGGACTGCAGGCCTTCGAAAATTGCTTTGCCGACTTCGGGCACGGAATGGCTCCCGATATCGTTCCCGAGCGTAGAACTCGTGCTGCAGCCGATAACCACGATGTTCCCGGCGGAAAGTCGTGCCTTTTCTACAAGTTCCTTAGCGGCGTTTATCGCGTCGTTACGAATCTGTTCGACAATATTCTTGTCATCTATTTCGTATGTAATGCCAGCCATCTTAAAACCTCATTGTCATTCTGGAGCGCGTAGCGCGATAGAATCCACCTTGCATTGTCACCCTGGAGCGGAATGCAATGGAGCGATAGGGTCCACTCTGCGTAAAAATTAGTTTTTTACTATATTCCTTGGCAAACACTATCACTGGACATTCACATGATTACTGGCGAAATCAAGAACCGCATCGATTCTATCTGGGACACTTTTTGGACGGGTGGCATCACCAACTCCATCACCATCTTGGAGCAGATGACATACCTCTTCTTTATGAAGATGCTCGACGACGCCCAGAAAAAGAAAGAAGCGGCGGCGAACGCCATGGGCGTGAAGGTCAAGGACCCAGTCTTTAAGGCGGGCAAGTGGCACAATCCCGATTTTAACCGCGATGTCCCTTACAGTAGCCTGCGCTGGAGCGTGTTCAAGAATATGGAATCCGAGGCGATGTATGCGACGGTTTCCCGTGACGTGTTCGTGTTCATCAAGACACTGAATGACGGCAAGGAGAGCGCATACAGCCGCTTTATGAGCAATGCGACGTTCATGATCCAGGGTGCGCGTACGCTCACGAAAATCGTGGAAGGTATCGACGGGCTCGACATGAACAACCGCGATACCATGGGCGATGTCTATGAATACATCTTGGGCAAGATGGCGGCCAGCGGCACCAACGGGCAGTTCCGTACCCCGCGCCACATTATCCGCATGATGGTAGATATGATGCAGCCCTCCCTGAAGGATACCGTTTGCGACCCGGCGATGGGTTCGGCGGGGTTTATCGTGGAGGCGGCGAAGTTTGTGCAGGAGCACCACAAGAAGGAACTCCTCAAGAAGGAAAATTCGGACCATTACCGCGGTGAGATGTTCCATGGGTTCGATACCGACCAGACAATGTTGCGCATCGGGGCGATGAACCTGATGCTGCATGGCGTCGATAACCCCGAAATTGCCTACCGCGACAGCCTGAGTTCCGAAAACACCGACGAAAACCTTTATACGCTTTGCCTTGCGAACCCGCCGTTTGCAGGAAGCCTCGACTACGAAGTGGTAAGCAAGAGCGTGCTTGCCATTACCAAGACCAAGAAGACGGAACTGTTGTTCCTTGCGCTGTTCGTGCGCATGCTGCGACCGGGCGGCCGTTGTGCATCTATTGTGCCCGATGGCGTGCTGTTCGGCAACAGTACGGGCCACAAATCTATCCGCAAGGAGCTTATCGAGAACCAGCGCTTGCAGGCGGTTATCAGCATGCCGAGCGGCGTGTTCCAGCCGTATAGCGGCGTTTCGACGGCGATTCTCGTGTTTACCAAGACGAACGCGGGCGGCACGGACAAAGTCTGGTTCTACGACATGAAGGCTGACGGCTACACGCTGGACCAGAAGCGCACCGAGTGCAAGGAAAACGACATTCCCGACATTGTCGCGCGCTGGAAGAACCTCGCTGCCGAAGAAAGCCGCACTCGCAAGGAACAGTCGTTCTTTGTACCGGTAGAAGAAATCGTCGCAAACGATTATGACCTCAGCATCAACAAGTACAAGGAAGTGGAAAAAGTCAAGGTCGAGTACGAAAACCCCAAGACAGTGTTCAAGCGCATTACGAAACTCCAGGACGAAATCAACACCGCCATGAACGAATTCAAGGAGAAATACCTATAAGTGTCATCCTGGAGGCCGAAGGGTCCTGGAGTGAAACGATAGGATAGGATCCAGTGAAGTTGTCATTGCGAGGAGAGTAACGACGAAGCAATCTCTAACCAGCATGTCATTCTGGAGCGAAGCGATAGAATCCAAAGAGAATTTATTATGAAGCGTAATTGGGAATACAAGAAACTTGGTGATGTGTGTACTGTTGTTGGTGGTAGTACACCTAAAACAAATATTCCCGAATATTGGGGTGGTGGAAACTATTGGGTCACTCCTGCGGAATTGACTGGTGATAAATATATTGAATCTACAGAAAGAACTATTACTGACGAAGCTGTTGCCAAAACAAATTTAACGCTGTTACCAGTCGGAACAGTTCTGCTTTCTTCTAGAGCTCCGATTGGAAAGGTTTGTATCACTCGAAGTCCAATGTATTGTAATCAGGGCTTTAAAAATATTGTTTGCTCCAAATGTTTGCTCAATGAGTATGTGTATTGGTGGTTGAAGGGGAAAACGGATTATTTGAACTCTTTGGGTGTTGGGGCAACTTTTAAGGAAATATCAAAACGGACTGTTGAACAGATTGTTATTCCCATTCCGCCGCTTGAAGAGCAATCCCGTATTGTTGCGGAACTGGATTTGCTGACGGGTATCATCGACAAGCAGAACGCGCAGCTCAAGGAACTGGACAACCTCGCTCAGGCCATCTTCTACGACATGTTCGGCGACCCCATCGAAAACCCCAAAGGCTGGGAAGTAAAGAATCTTGGTGATTTATGTGTAAAATTGACTGATGGAACTCACAATTCTCCGATAAATACTTTATCTGGGGATTATCCGTATATCACAGCTAAAAATATCCGAAAGAATGGAATTGATCTTTCTGATTTAACTTATGTTACAAAAGAAATCCATCAAGAGATATATTCTAGATGTAATCCTGAGTATGGTGACGTATTGTATATAAAGGATGGGATAACGACCGGAATAGCACAAGTCAATGTGCTTGATTTTGAATTTTCCTTGTTGTCAAGTGTAGCGTTATTAAAACTTGATAAGGCTGTTGCGAATCCGTATTTTATTACTGGTTTTTTAAATAGTGATTCCGTTTATAAGGCTGCTCGTTCAAATATGGGTGGCGCGGCTATTACTCGTTTAACTCTTACTAAACTAAAATCCTTTAGAGTGGCTGTCCCGCCCCTCGCTCTCCAGCAATCCTTTGCCGAAAAAATCCAGTCCATCGAAAAGCAAAAAGAAACCATCCGCGCCTCCATCGCCGACACACAAAAGCTCCTCGACTACACCATGGACAAATATTTCGGCTAAAAAACGGGCTTTTTGCCAAAAATACGAGTGATTTTGGTGGCTTTTTATCAAAAAGCCGCCTTTTTTTGTGCTTTTTGCTGAATTATTGTATATATTTTATAAAAGTGCGGGTACCCGCAAAAATGTAAAGTATGAGAACGATCGAAAGACACATTTACTTGAACCGTCTCGTGGCTCGCAAACACAACGGAATGATTAAGGTCATTACCGGTGTCCGCCGCTGTGGCAAGTCCTTTTTGCTGTTTGAACTTTTCTACCAGCATCTAAAAGACTCCGGTGTCGATGATTCGCATATCGTCAAGGTCGATCTGGAAGACCGCCGGAACAAGGAACTCCGGAATCCCGATGCGCTCTTGTCCTATATTGATTCTAGGCTTTTGGATGAATCAATGTACTACGTGATGCTGGACGAAGTGCAACTGGTGGATGAATTCGAGGATGTTCTCAACAGTTACCTAAAACGCAAGAATGTCGATGTCTATGTGACTGGCTCCAATTCCAGGTTCCTTTCGCGTGATGTTATTACCGAATTTAGAGGACGCGGTGACGAGGTGAAAATCGCTCCGCTCAGTTTCTCGGAATTTATGCAAGTGTTCCAGGGGTCGCGCGAAGTGGCCCTTGCCGAGTATATCACGTTTGGCGGCTTGCCCAAACTTTTTGATTTGCCCGATGAAAAAGCCAAGATGGACTACCTTCAGGGATTGTTCAAAAAGACTTACTTGACGGATATCGAAGAGCGCTACAACATAAAGAACTGCGGGGACCTTGAGGAACTGATAGACTTTGTGGCATCGTCAATCGGCGGGTTGATTAACCCCAGCAAGATTTCGAAGTCCTTTGATTCTATAAAGAAATCGAAGATTTCGCAGCCGACCATCAAGAATTATCTTGATATTTTACAGGATGTCTTTTTGCTGAAAAAGTCCGTGCGCTATGATGTAAAGGGCAAGCGCTATATTGACACCCCGGCCAAGTACTATTTCGAAGATTTGGGCCTCAGGAATGCGCGGCTTAATTTTAGGCAGAATGAATCGACGCACCTGGTAGAAAATCTTATTTTCAACGAACTTTGCATTAGGGGCATGTCGGTAGATGTAGGCGTGGTTCCGCTGAATTTGACCGAGAACGGCCAGAACGTGAGGCGGCAACTAGAGGTCGATTTTGTATGCAATCAAGGCAGCAGGCGTATTTACATCCAGTCGGCCCTGCACTTGGCAGACGAAGAAAAGTGGAATCAGGAATTGCGACCGCTAAAGGCAATCGACGATTCTTTTCTTAAATTTCTGATTACGGCAGACCCTGTGAAAAAACATCAAAATGAAGATGGCTTTGTGATTATGAACCTTTTTGACTTCTTGCTGGACGAGAACAGCCTCGGAGTGTAATGGCAGAACTTGACGACATCGATGGAACGCCGGAATCCGAGGCGGAAACCCGCCGGGTCCTGATTGACCGCATGCTCCGCGAGGCGGGGTGGACTGTGCTTACGGCCAAGGGGGTCGTGAAGCCTTCGAAGGCGTGTATCGAAGTCGAAGTGGAAGGGATGCCGAACGGGGAGGGTGTCGGTTTTGCCGACTATGTGCTGTTCGGTGCGGACGGGCTCCCGCTGGCTGTAATCGAGGCGAAAAAGACGACTGTATCGCCAATAAAGGGCAAGCACCAGGCGGAACTTTATGCGGACTGCCTCGAAAAGCAGTATGGCCGCCGCCCCGTAATCTATTACACCAACGGTTACGAGACGAACATTATCGACGGTCTTGGCTACCCGCCGAGGAGGCTCTATGCGTTCCATACCGAGGGCGACCTTGAACTCCTGATTCAGAAGCGGGGCCGCAAGGATATCAGCGACTTTAGCGTGAAGGGCTTCATTACCGACCGCCATTACCAGAAGATGGCCATCAAGTCCGTGTGCGAATGGTTCAACGGCAAGCACCGCCGCAGTCTCCTGGTGATGGCGACAGGGACGGGCAAGACCCGTGTCGCGATTTCTACGGTAGATGTGCTCATGCGGAACGGCTGGGTCAAGAACGTGCTTTTCCTTGCCGACCGTACGTCGCTGGTGGGCCAGGCGAAGAAGAATTTTGCGAAGCTACTGCCGAATACCCCTGTTGCCGTTTTGAGCGATTCGAGTGATGAAAACATTATTCGTGATAAAAACGGCGAAGTGGTCGAGGTCAATGCCCGAATCGTGTTCAGTACCTACCAGACGATGATCAACTGCGTCGATACCGAGAAGAAGCCCTTCTCGGTGGGGCGATTCGACCTGATTATCATTGACGAGGCGCACCGCAGTATCTTTGGCAAGTTCGGCGCTATCTTCAACTATTTCGATAGCCTGCTGTTCGGGCTTACGGCGACTCCCCGCGACGAGGTGGACAAGAGCACCTACGATATTTTCGAGATGGAGAACGGCTGCCCGAATTACGCCTACGAACTCGACGATGCTGTGGCCGATGGCTTCCTGGTGAATTATCACGGGTTCAAGCGTGGCTCCATGATTCTGAAGGACGGAATCAAGTACAGCGACCTTTCGGAAGAGGAAAGGGAACAGCTGGAGCAGGTGTGGGATTACGAAGAGACACTGCAGGAACTTGGCTCGGGCGTGAATGGCCGCGGGCGCGATATCGGCAGCGAAGAAATCTTCAAGTACATCTACAACGAAGGTACGGTCGATAATGTGCTGCAAGACCTGATGAAGAACGGTCTGAAGGTCCAGAGTGGCGAGCGCATCGGCAAGAGTATCATTTTCGCGTACAACCACAAGCATGCCGAACTCATTGTGGAGCGGTTCCACAAGCTTTATCCTGAATACGGCTCCGAATTCTGTGCGCTGATTGATAACTATGTGACGTATTCTCAGAGCTTGATAGAAAAATTCGAAGTCCGCGATAAGGATCCGCAGGTCGCTGTATCGGTTGATATGCTGGATACGGGTATCGACGTGCCCGATGTATTGAACCTTGTGTTCTTTAAGCCTGTCAAGTCGAAAATCAAGTTCATGCAGATGATTGGTCGCGGCACGCGCCTTTCTGAAGATATCTACGGGGCGGGCAAGGACAAGGAATGTTTCTACATCTTTGACTGGTGCAGGAATTTCGAGTACTTCGAGCAGAATCCGGACGGTAAGATTGTGCAGCAGAGCATGTCGCTGACGGAGCGCCTGTTTGCCCTGCGTGCCGAGGTGGCGTTCTACCTGCAGCACCAGACATACCAGGAAGATGAATTTGCGAAAAGCCTTCACGACGATTTGAAGGCTGCCTTGAAAGCACAGGTTGCTACGCTGTCGGATGCCCATATTTCGGTGCGGAACCGCTGGGCCGCCGTTTGCCATTTCAAGAGTGACGATGCGTGGGTGTGCTTGGCTGCTGGCGATGTGCAGACCTTGAAGTTTGATATTGCGCCGCTGTTGCCGCACAACACGCAAGACGAAAATGCCAAGAAGTTTGACGTGCTTGTCTTGGCGATTGAACTTGAATTCGTGAATAGCGAATACAATGCGAGCAAGCCTGTCGCAAGTGTATGCGGGCTTGCCGAACGCCTGCTTTCCAAGGCTACAATCCCGCAGGTGGTTGCCAAGATGGGGACCATCAAGGAAGTATTGAACCAGACCTCGTGGGAAAACAGGAGCCTGCAGTGGCTCGAGAAGGTGCGCACCGAACTCCGCGACCTCATGAAGTTCCTGGTGGGCGATGGCGGCCAGACTTTCACGATTGACATCGACGATGTCGTTACCGATGACGGCGAAAGCGCCGGCGTAGAGACCCGCGTGACTTACAGGCAGAAGGTGATGGATTACCTTGCCCAAAAGGACTACAATCCCGTGCTCCAGAAAATCTACAACCTGGAGCCGCTCACGAATGACGACGTGCTGGAACTGCAGCGAATAATGTGGTCTGAATTGGGTAGCAAGGAAGACTTCGAGAAGTTTGCCGACGGCAGGCCCTGTGACGGGAATGTCGCCATATTGATTCGTTCGTTTATCGGTGTTGACCGCAAGCAGGCGCTGGAAAGGTTCAACGCGTTCCTTTCGGGGAGTGAACTCAATTCCGACCAGGAAGAATTCTTGAACGATATCATTTCGTATGTTTGCGAAAATGGCGACATTAGGCCGGAAACTGTCGTGAACGACGCCCCGTTTGACGAGCGTCTGGAAGTGTTCAACGACAAGATGATACCGCTAAGGCGTTATCTTGAGAATATTCACGAAGTTGTCGACCCCGCAGGAATGCAGGGGTAGGGGCTTCTAATAAAAAAGGAGAGCTTGTATGATTCCTTTATTGTCTGGTGTACAAAGTGTTGTACTTCAAATGTTTCGATTGGTGAAGGGCTCAAGACCAGTCCCAGATTCAGAAAAGAGATTTTGGGACAGGGAAACATATCTAGATTGTAATTTTCCTAAGGTTCATGGAGCGCACTTTGATAAGAAAAAGGCTGGTTATGTGGATTATCGTGTGTCTTTTGTGAATGAATTGATGGAAAAGAATCCTTGTGATGAATTGTCTGTAGGCTCCGTAGTTTCATTTAATGATAGCAAGATTGATGAAAATCGAAGGATGAAAATCAATTCCGATGAGATGAAAAGTATGGCATCTCAATTGTTCCAAAACGCAGTGCAGGCAGGACTTATTTATAATACTTTCTCGGGAACTCTTCGTTGTAATGTCGATATTTCAAAATTGGCGCAAGCAAAAGATGGAGCGTTAAGAGGGTTTGTATTAGAAGATGGAGAAATTGCTGAACATGCCAAATTCTGTGAACTTTCGGCTGCGGAAGTTGCTCCTTTGGCTGTGTTTGCTATAGCTTCATTTGCTACGGGACAATATTATCAGCATGTTATAACGGAGCAATTAAGTTCTATTAGTCAAAAAATTGATCAGGTCCTAAACTTGCTAGAAGCGAAAGATCGGGGTAAATTGTCATTTTGTTTTAGTGAACTAGAACGCTTAAATGAGGCTAAGAACTGTAAACCTGAAAATGTTAACGAACTAATACATATACGCACGGAGATTGGCGAACTTCGGGATGCGTATCGTGGACTTGTACTTAATGTGTCTTTAGAGGATGGAAAATTTTATTGGTTTGACAAAAATGAAGCAAGTTATTGGGAGTCTGCCTTAAATAACTCAAAGTTCATGCCTTATATGAATATTGCTTTCATGGCGGAATTCCTTTACTATTTATCCACAACGATGCTTATTGGATGGGAAACTGCTCAACCTAACCCTAGTTATGAACAAATTAAGTCTTTGGCGAAAAACCTCAATAGGAATTTTATGGAACCCTATGCAAAAAAGTACCATGAAATTAAATGTAAGGTTTGTTTACATCTCACATTATTGGAATCTACAGTTGGTTGGAAAAAAGAGGATGTGTGTGCGACAAGAATTCGAATTGAAGACATGTTCCAATCATTTGATTCCAGTGTTCGTATGACATTATCAAAGTTAAATCCAGATTTTTATATTCAATTTGAAAACGGAAAACCCGTTATAGAAAAAAATAAAAATCCGAATAAGTCTTTTCTCACTCGGATTTTTTCTAGAAAAAATTAACTAGGAATAGCGACTTAAACCTGTGAGTGCAAACCACTGTTCCAACATGTGTAATAGCCTGTTCCAACTTTTTTGCCACCCTGGTTTGAACCCTTCGTCTGCAACTTTGTTTTCAACATC
>CADCGB010000041.1:18541-37863 GCA_902800815.1 Fibrobacter succinogenes | reverse complement strand
GTTGCAAACAAAAAAACACCGAGATTTTACTCTCGGTGTTTGCAAACTTGGGTTGGAACCGTGTTCCGCACAAGGTGGAACGGTCAGGGCAACGTTACATAGAGAGCTTTCTTCGTTGTTCAATATACCTTTTTGGCGACTTATTGACAAGGTCTTTTGAATGAAAAGGCATATTCATGTTAAACAGATTTTACAAAGTTGCCTTGATTTTGCAAACCATAGTTGACACGCAAGGGCGCCAAAAGAAACTAAATTGTAATCTCTAATTTTAAGGGAGGCAATTCCATCATGAAAGAGAAAACGGAGCGAGAATTGTGCTTGGATGATGTTGCTGAGGGGCGGTACATAGACTATGCTCACGCTAAGATGGGAATGCCGTTGACGAAAGTTGCCATGGAACTGTCAAACCTTCTTGATAATTTTGCAAGCAGTAAGGTTCTCGAATCATCAATAAACTCCCATTCGATAGAGGATATAAAGGGCTACATTAAGTTGACAAAGGATTTCATCAAGCGGACAAAACAGTTTCAGAAACCGCTAAAGAAAACCAAAGGGTAAAGTCCAGATTCTTCGGTTGATAGAAAACAATAAAGGGGGCTAGCTAGGCGCCTCCAAATATCTCAATGCAAGGTGGGGGGGGGAGGTTATTACCCAAAGCGATGGGTTCTTAGGGGTGTTGAGAAATCCAGAAGGGTTATTTTTTCCCTGCTCTCGTAAAGTAGGTAGATTAACTTGTGCAGCCGCTTAGTGTGTGTGTGTCATCCTTGCTTTATTTATCCCGTTTCGTAACGAATTTCGTCTTAACACATATACAATAGTGGAAAGGGGAAATTCCATTCGAGACAGAAGATGTTACGAGTCAAAAAGTACTTGATTCGTAACATTTTCGTTTCAACACATATACAATAGGGGGAAAAAAATTCCATTTGAGACAGAAGATGTTACGAGTCAAAATATACTTGATTCGTAACATATATAATAGGAAAAAGAAAAGCTCTATTCGAGACGAAAAGTGTTACGACACGTTTGCTCTTTTTTGAAGAATTCTGTGCTTGGCCATTCGATTCAGTTTCCCTGATTTGACCAGCTCGTTCAACTCATCAATAGTTAAGTTGATATACTGGTCAAGCTTCGATTTGTGTGGTTTGTGTTGTTTTTCAGGCAAGCCCAACCACTTAGCCTTGCGATACATCGTTGCTCTCGACATGCCGATATCCTTGGCTACGCTTTCTAGCTCTTCTCTAGAAGAACATGTATTCACCTGATAGGCGCCTCCATATCCAACTCTGACAGTGCGATGGAAATGCCTTTCGTTGATGTAATCTGGATTCTCATAGTATTGTTCTAGCGAGTGGCTGTCATCCCTTTTTCGGTCATATTCAATTTCTGGATTAAATGTCCCCATAAACTCTTCGTAATCATCTACATTTGTTGCGTTGAATATGGCGTTGAACCATTCCAGGGCAAATGCTTTCTTATTTTCTAAGCCCTTACCGCAAAATCGCTCTATTGAGTATATGTTAAATGTTATGGCCCATATAATCCTGGTTGCCATGCGGTTTCTTTCGCCAACGACAATTTTATCCAAACGGCCAATGTCATAGTGAGGCACAGGATAGACGCCTGGACTGGTAAGCCCCGCGAAATCCTTCAGCTCCTTGAAGAAGTTCCTGAACTTGGATTCCTTGATTTCCTGGCTCTCTCCGAATGGCGGGACGGAATACGGCACGGGGTTCTTGCATGGTTTTCTATCTCTATTTGGGACGTAGTTGGTGCATTTATCTAGTCTGAGGAAATCCTGCTTGAACATCTGCTCGAAGTTTCTGTATTCGAATATGACGTCCGTCTTGTTTCTATACCTGACATTTATAGTTGTGTCCTTCTCGATTTCGTCGACGGTCATAACGGACTTTGAGAAAAATCTAAGCCACGGACTCATGGCTGCTTTATCCCAGGGCACTATCTGCCTCGCAACCTCAATACATGTTAGGGCTATAGAACAAGAAAATTCGTCGCTTATACGTGCGATTTCCTTCGGTATGCAGTCATAAGGCTCCGTATAGGCGAATACATGATACTTCTTTATGGCTTTCTCGTCGATGCTGCCTGGCTTGTAATTGCACCTTGCGCTCGGAATGGCCAGCACCCAAGACCTGTCGTTCAATCCATAGACCAGGGTAGCAAACTGACTCATCAGACCGTATTCGCCGTTTCCGTCAAAATCAATTGCCAAGAGCCTAGTTTTGTTATTGCGGTAAAATTCGACATTTCGGTTGAAGGTCAATCCAGCATTGCATATTGTCTTAATAGTCCATGCCAGCTCTTTCCACTTGCCACGAAAGTGGATGATGTAGGTTTCCTTGGCCCTGGTGTCCTTGGCAAGAAACTTGTACAGTCTCTTGTTGGAATCGGCCAATGTTTTAAGCTTTGTCGTGCAGGCGATGTTGTCTACGACAAATTCTTCCTCGAAGATATCCTCTTCATTTCCATATAGAGACTTGTAGATTCTAGAGCAGTCGATTACTTCACCATCGAATTCTGACGTTTCATATTTGGGGATTATATACATAATGACTCCATATAAAAAGCTCATCTAGGGGTTAAAAGAGAGACACACCCCTAGATGAGCGATAAAAAAGGAAACACGCAAAGCATAAGGTCTCTCTCTCATACTCGGCGATACAGATACTCTAAAATATGTTGTTTCGGAGCTATTCTATCATAAGTTTTAAAAAAAAGTGAATTTATATTTAATCAACTATATTTTATATCGCCAACTGAATTTAGTTAGACCCGAAACGGCCTCAATCCCTTTAATCATCTATATTTGAGAGCGATGGGTGTTTGATTTAATCAGCTGTATTTTGTCATAGTTGCCATGCCCCCAATGCCCCTGATAAGTGCCTTTCATGCTCGATATATAAACAATAGTTGAGCTAGAATAGAGATGTTGGAATGATACCAGATTCGTTGAGAAGTAGCGTTTCTTTGGATGTTGGATTACAGTTGGTTGAGCTAACGAAAGAGCTTGAAAAAATAGGTCTTTATTGCGATTTGGACAGGAAACTTGCTTGCATCATGGTTTGGCCCCAAGCCATTCAGAAAGGCCAGTTGCCTCCAGTAATCGTTTTTACGACTTATGATGACGCTGGAACGAATCAATTGCGATTTGGAAACGGGGGTCCATTCTTTATAAGGCATACCACATTAAGGCGCTGGTCGAAATGTCTTCAGACAATCCTAAGGTAAATAGAACAATAAAAAAAGGGGAGGCCTAGGCCTACCCTTGATTCTGTTCCAATGCGGCGCCCCATATATAGTTGATTGCCTTTTCAGCCTTGGCGGCTGCACTTACAACCAGTTGAGCATTTCCCCTTATGTGGTCAAGCCAATTCTTGATATATGCAGCGTTGCTGTTATGCGTTGTTTTCGTGCTTAGCCCTAGTTGGGCGAGGGCGAAAGAACTACACATTTCCGCTACAAGCTCTTCTTTCGAGTATGAAGCACTTCCGAACGGCTCAGGTGCATCTGAGAAGCGATTGAGCCTGTTTGGAGCCCCCGTACTGTGCCCTAGTTCATGGAAAAGAGTTTCATAATACGAATTGGTAGACTTGAACATGTTGATGGGCGGTAGCTGAACCATGTTTCTGCTGGGTGAGAAAAAGGCGATATCTTCCATTTTGTGGGTGAGCTTGATTTTTTCCCTTTCAATGTAATTTTGAACAATTCTTTCGGCATTCTCGTCTATTCTGTTATCTGATTCTTCTTTAGGTTCCCTTTGCCAACGGGGCTTCAAATCGGTGCAGTTGCTTATGTGAAAAACGCAGTAGGCCCTGAAAATGAAATTTATTTTTCTCTCTTTCGTAATAACTCCATCTTTCTCCACCTCCAATTCCTTGACAAGGGGCTTGCAGAAGTAGATTCTGCTCGCCTTGGCGCCTTTACGGACGTGTCCTCCAGCCTTTTGAACTTCCAAAAAACTAGCGTACTCTCCAGGCTCAGCCAATAACATTCTATTAAGTAGGCTGTACTGTCGGCCTGTTGTGTAGCTGAGAATCTGACCGTTGCAGACCCATGGTTTGCACCAGGGGATGAGACCCTGTTCAAGCTGGTTAATGATAGCGTTGGTTATCTGTTCGTAGATGCTTTTCATGATGATTACCCCTTTTTGTTTTTAGTTGTGGTTGTTTTGGTTGAGTATATGTTTAAAAGTCCCATTTGATGGGCTGTTTTGATTGCCTTTATCCGTTGTTGTTTGGTCATAGACATGTTGCCTTCCTTTTTTTGTTGGAGTGTTGTTTGTGCTGTATCTCAGCGGTATACCAAGACATATAGGGTGGTGTCGGAAACGTCTTCCTAGGCGCTTCCAAAGGCTTATATGGGGGGGTATCAGACGCTTTGACGCTTCCAAAGGCTTATATGGGGTGGTATCAGAAACGTCTTCCTAGGCGCTTCCAAAGGCTTATATAGGGGGGGATATCAGACGCTTTGACGCTTCCCAAGGTGTAATGTGGGGTCGTGTTCCTGAGTGAGGGGTCGTTTTAAGACTTGGCGCGTATAGGATGTTAGGTTAGTCTAATTTGAAATTTGATAAGCGCAGAATTTCCATTATGGAAAAGTTATTCCCGTTTACATCATGTGTTATTTTGTTCAAAATCTATTTTTGGGGGCAGAAAATTATATGTGGATTTTTTCGGGTACTATTGGACTGTTGCAAACCGATGGGGTAGGGGGTTTTTGAAAAAAGTCTATAGGGGTGACTTGAAAAAAAATTTAGGGGGGGCGCCAGAATCAGCTCTTATAAGGGCTTCCGTCTATCCAAGTCGCCCCTGTAAGCGAATATGACGTTCACTTAAGTCGTAAGTGGGGTTAAAAAACGCCCGTTTAATTATATTTCTAATCGATACATAAGGATTTTTTACATGGCCAAGAATAAGATTATTGACGCTGCTTATGACGATTCCCCAGTAGATGTTTCCACCGAAGTGAATTTCATCTGGAGTATCGCAAATACCCTTCGTGGGCCGTATCAGAGCGACAAGTACAAAGACGTGATTATCCCGATGGTGATTATCCGTAGATTTGAGTGTGCTTTGGCCGCAACCAAGGATAAGGTTATCAAGCAGTTCAAGCAGAATAAGAACTATCCTTACAAGGCCATGTGCAAGATTTCTGGGTTCCAGTTCTACAACACCAGTGAATTTGACCTGACGGAACTGTTGAATGATTCCGAGAACATTGCCTCCAATTTCAAGAGTTACCTGAACGCATTTTCCCCGAATGTGCAGGAAATCATCATGAGCAATTCTGCTGGCCTTGACTTCGAGAAGCAGATTGACAAGATGGACAAGCACAACCGTCTCTTTGGAATCGTCAAGAAATTCTCCGAGCTGGATTTGAACCCCAAGACCATCGACAATGTCAAGATGGGATACATCTTCGAAGACCTGATTCGTAGATTCTCAGAAAATGCCGAAGCTGGTGACCACTACACGGGTCGTGACATCATCAAGACCATGGTGAACATCCTTTTGGCAGAAGGTTGTGACGATATTTTCGAGGAAGGCAAGGTCATTACCGCTTGCGACCAGGCATGCGGTACTGGTGGTATGTTGTCCACCACGGAGAACTTTATCAGGCGCTTCAACCCGTCTGCTAATGTTCGTCTTTTTGGCCAGGAAGTCAACCCCGAATCTTACGCTATTTGCCTTGCAGAAATGCTCATCAAGGGACAGAATGCGGAGAACATTCGCTTGCAGGACACCATGAAGGCAGACTGCTTTCCTGATACCAAGATGCGTTTCATGGTCGAGAATCCTCCCTTTGGCCAGCCATGGGGCGGCAAGGATGCCGCTGAAGGTGTGGAAGAGGCCGTAAACAAAGAAAAGAACAGGGCCAACAGTCGTTGGGGCTCAGGCTATTTGCCTGCTACGGGGGATATGCAGTTGCTGTTTATCCAGTCCGCTGTGGACAAGATGGATGACACCTGTGGTCGAGCGGCGATTATCGAGAATGGTTCCCCTCTGTTTACGGGAGGAACATCCAGTGGAGAATCCCAGATTAGGCGTTGGTTGCTTGAAAAGGACCTTATTGAGGCGATTATTGCTTTGCCCACTGACCTGTTCTACAACACGGGTATCGCCACCTATATTTGGGTTCTTTCCAAGAACAAGAGCAAGAAGCGTTGGGGCAAGATTCAGTTGATTGATGCCAGCGGAATTTGTCATCCTTTGCGTAAGAGCCTTGGTAACAAGCGTAATGAGATTACCCCAGAAGACCGTAAGAAGATTACGGAACTGTACGCAAACTTTGAGGAAAATGAGCTCTGCCAGATTTATGATAATGAAGAGTTCATGTATAGGGAATATGCCGTAAAGCAGCCTTTGCAGCGTAGTTACGCAATCAATGATGAACGCATTGAGAACCTTGTTGTATCAGGCGCCTTGTGTTCCGTCTATGACGAAGCCAAGGTCAATGAACTTGAAAACTCCGAAGAGGAACTGTCTGCAAAGGACGAGAAGACCCTTGAAAAGATGAAGGCTGGCAAACCTGTCTATGATTCCATTTTCGAGACTCTGAATGCAAACAAGAGCAAGAAAAAGTATATGGAACCCAAGTCCTTTACAGCCGTGATTGAAGAATTGTTCCCGAATTTGGACAAGAAACTACAGGGTAAGATTGTGGATGGCCTTTCCATGATGGATAAGGATGCCGAAATCCAGAAGGACAAGAAGGGAAACGTCCTGTGGGATAGTGACACCAAGGACACCGAGATTGTCAAGTATTCCGAGAAGATTGAAGACTACATGGCAAGGGAAGTCTTGCCCCATATTCCTGATGCAGAGGCGTTCTTTGAAGAGGATTTAGGCGCCAAGAAGCCTGTTGTGAAGACTGGGGCCGAAATTCCGTTCACAAGGTATTTCTACAAGTACCAGCAACCCAAGGCAAGCAAGGAACTGGCAAAGGAATTTGTGGACCTTGACAAGTCTGTGAACAAGCGTATTGCAAAACTGTTTGGGTAAGGTGGTTCTGCTATGCGTAAGATGAAAGATAGTGGAATCGAGTGGATTGGGAAGATTCCTGATATTTGGCGCCAAACAAAATTGAAGTATGTTACAAAGATTCGTTCTGAAAATGGAATGTATTCTCCAGAACAGGATTCTTATATTGGATTAGAAAATATCGTTTCTCGTTCAAACAAACTCATTGAAACTGAAACGATATATGAATCAGCGTTGTATAGTATTTGCAAAAAAGGTGATATTCTATTTAATAAGTTGAGACCATATCTAGCCAAAGCAATCATTTCACCGATAGATGGTTTCTGTACAGGTGAATTACTCAACATTAAACATTTTGATGGAGAAAAGAGATTTCTCTGGTATTATCTATTAAGTGATAAATTTATAGAAGTCGTTAATGCATCTACTTATGGTGCAAAAATGCCTAGAGCAAATACAGATTTTATTCTCAACCTACCTGTTTTTTTACCTCCTCTTCCTGAACAGAAGAAGATTGCGGATTTTCTTGATGGGAAGTGTACTGATATTGACCAAATCAGGGCTGATATTGAAAAGCAGATTGAAATCCTTACGGATTACAAGAAATCCGTCATTACCGAAGCAGTGACCAAGGGCCTTGACCCCAAGGTGAAATTGAAGGATTCTGGCATCAAATGGGTTGGCAAGATTCCAGAACATTGGAATGTTTCAAAAATGAAATATGCTTGCTCAAAAATAACAGATTTTACTGCAAGTGGAAGTTTTGCTGATTTGGCTGCAAATGTTACTTATTTAGATTCTCCTGATTATGCAATGTTAATAAGAACAGCTGATTTGTCAAAGAAAAGAGAAGTGCAGCCGATATATATAGACAAACACGCTTATGAATACTTAAGCAATTCTAATTTGTTTGGTGGTGAAATATTGCTATCAAATATTGGTTCTGTCGGGGATGTGTATTACTTTGAACCGTTATATGAAAAATGTAGCCTAGCTCCAAATGCAATAATGGCGATAAGCAAAAAATCAAGTCGTTATCTGTACTATTTCTTGTCAATGCCCAGTGCAACAGAGGAACTCCGTCAAATTGGAGGTAATGCGGTACAGCAAAAGTTTAATAAAACACAGCTTAGGCAATTAGCTTGTATTGCCCCTCCCTTTGAAGAACAAAAGGCGATAGCAAGTTGTCTTGATGAAAAATGCTCTGAAATTGACAGCGCCATCGAAGATAAACAAAAACAGCTAGAAACCCTTGAAGACTACAAGAAGTCCCTCATTTTTGAATATGTGACTGGCAAAAAGGAAGTTGTCTAATGCCAAAGTTTACCATCAACGAAAGATACGATTACCAGCGAGGCATCCTTAACTACCTTAGGGATAGCAATGGCTATAGGGTTCGCACCAATGCCAATTTCGACCGTAGGTACGCCATCGATGGTGAGCTGCTGATTGAGTTCCTTACGGCAACCCAGCCCAAGAAGGTTGAGGCGCTTCGAAAGATGTACAAGGGTGACTTTGAGGAGACCCTGTTCAACTATCTCAATCAGGAACTCAATCGTAAAGACGGTAGTTTGATTGCAACTCTGAAGCATGGCTTTGACATCGCAAACCAGCATCTGGACTTGATGTACACCAAGCCAGCCACCAGTTTCAATAAGGAACTGCTTGAAAATTACGGCAAGAACATCTTTTCCGTGGCTGAAGAAGTTTGGGCAAGTGATGACGAACGCATCGACCTGGTTATTTTCCTTAACGGCATTGCCATTATTTCCTTTGAATTGAAGTCCAATCCCCAGGGGCAGAACTATTCTGATGCCATCCATCAGTATCGTACCCAGAGAAACCCCAAGACAAGGCTATTCCAGTTCAAGTCTGGCACGTTGGTAAACTTTGCCATGGACCTGAATGAGGTCTATATGACCACCCGTCTGCAAGGGGAGACGACATCCTTCTTGCCGTTTAATATGGGGGATGGCAATGGAGTTGATGCTGGCAAGGGAAATCCTGCCTGTGCTGATGATTATCCAGTCCATTATATGTGGGAAGATATTCTCACCAAGGACACCTTGATTGACCTTATTTCCAGGTATATCTTCATCGAGACCAAGGAAAAAGTTGATGAACTTACTGGAAAGAAGACTAAAACCGAGACCATCATTTTTCCGAGATATCATCAGCTGGATTGCCTTAGGAAATGCCTTGCCGATGTAAAGGAAAACAAGTCCTCCTTTAACTATTTGATTCAGCATAGTGCTGGTAGCGGCAAAACGAATACCATTGCATGGCTAGCTCATAGACTATCCTCTTTGCATGATGCCGATGACAAGCAGATTTTCAGCAATGTTGTAGTCGTTACCGACCGTGTAGTGGTTGATAGACAGCTTCAGGCTGCAATCAGCGGCATTGAACATAAGTCAGGCCTGTTCAAGCCGATGAAGGATGATTGCACTTCTGATGACCTCCGTAGGGCATTGGAGGGTAATACCAAGATTATTGCTACGACCATTCAGAAGTTCCCGTATATCGTCGATACGGTTGCCTCCCTGAAGGACAAAACCTTTGCAGTCATTATCGATGAAGCGCATTCATCGACAGCTGGCAAGAACATGGCTGCAATTACCAAGGCTTTAGGCAAGGGTAAGAAAGACGATGATGAAGAAATCGATGTGGAAGACACCATTGTAGATGAAATCAAACGCAATGGCAAGCAGGATAATGTCTCTTTCTTCGCCTTTACTGCAACACCTAAGCCAACCACATTGCAGCTGTTTGGCAGGTTGAACAAGGACGGTCATGGAGGCGCCTTCCATACCTATTCCATGAAGCAGGCCATCGAAGAAGGCTTCATTCTTGATGTCCTACAGAACTACATCACTTATAAGACATTCTTCCAGATAAACAAGACAATTCAGGATGACCCTGAACTTGAAACAAAGAAGGCAAAACAGCAGATAGCCCGTACAGCTGAATTGCATGATACCAACATTGCCCAGCGTGTGGAAGTCATTGTGGAACATTTCCGCACCACGGTCATGTCTGAATTGGGTGGCACGGCCAAGGCCATGGTCATTACAGATTCCCGTCAGGGGGCGGTAAAGTACCGCAAGGCAATGGAAGACTATCTGAATAAGAAGGGATATACAGACATAAAAGCTCTGGTGGCATTCTCTGGCAAGGTCAAGGTGGATGATGAAGAGTTTACCGAGCCAAAGATGAATGGCTTTGCCGAAGAAAAGCTACCCCAGATGTTCGACAAGGATGATTACAAGGTCCTTTTGGTTGCCAATAAGTACCAGACAGGGTTCGACCAAAAGAAACTCTGTGCCATGTATGTCCTTAAGAAGTTGCGTGGCGTAAACGCTGTTCAAACATTGTCCAGATTGAACCGCATTTGTACCCCTTACAACAAGAGAACCTTCATTCTCGATTTTAAGAACGAATACGACGATATGAAGGCCGCTTTTGCACCTTACTATACATCGACCTTCCTTGCCAATTCCGTCAATCCTAGAGGCATTTACGAACTGGAAAAGAAGATTGATGCCTACTGCATTATCGACTTTGATGATGTCGCCAAGTACAATGAATGGATGTACAAGGGCATGATGGACAAGAAGAAAACTGAAATCAACGCCTTGCTTGTACGTGCCCAGAAGTTCGTTGAAAAATATGAACTGGATGAACAGCTGGAATTTGTAGGCTTGCTCCGTAGCTTTGTCAGATTCTATGAGTTTATGCTTCAAGTGACTAATTTCCAGGATGTGGAACTACACAAGAAGTACAATTTCATTGTTGCATTGTTGTCTTACTTGGATATTAAACAGCCAGGAAACGGATTCTCCCTTAAGGACAAGATTAAGATTGATAATTTTGTCCAGAAGAAAGATGAAGTGCATGAGAAACCGAATCTTGTTGCCAAGCCTTTCTTGAAGCTGCCTATTGCTGAAAAATTCGGCTTGACCGAGGACAAGAAACAAAGATTGTCTGAAATTACTCCAGATACGTGACATCATGATGAAGAACGAAAATCTGAAGAAGAGTGCCGCATCCAATACGGAAAAGGATTTCGCATTCCCGTTCTATGACAATATTGATGATGCCTTGATTGAAGGCCTGGACCAAAACGAGTCCTTCTTCTCGCTCTTGCTTAATAATGCAGACATCAAGAAGGAAGTCCTTGGCATTTTCATGGGTGAAATCTATAAGAGCCTAAGAAAGCCGAGCGTGAATGAATTTAGCGGCATGCCGATGGCTGCTGAAAATAAGGCAATATATAACGCTGGGAAGAAACATATTTAGTAAGGGTGTTTTAAATGGCTAAGGAATTATTTCGCAACATTCCAAATAAAGTGCAGGACTTATTGAAAGATGTTAAATCTGGTAAAATTGGTTTGCCAGATTTGCAACGTCCTTTTGTATGGAACGACAGCAAAGTTCGTGACCTTCTTGATTCCATGATGAAGGGATATCCTATTGGATACGTAATGCTTTGGAGTTCACCAGAAGATTATGCCAATAAAGGGCATATAGGAACTGATAAAAAGGATTACGAACAGCCAGAGGACCTTGTAATTGATGGCCAGCAAAGACTAACTGCTTTACTTGCTGCTTTATATGGGATTGAAGTAAAAGACAAAGAATATAAAAAACGAAATATTAAGATTTCGTTCAATCCTCTTACAAGGGAATTTGCAGTGTGGTCTCAGGCTTACGACCGTAATCCCGAATGGATTAGTGTCGTAAGTTCTGTATTCAAGGCGAGAGACGAACATGATAAATCGGCTGTATCTAAGCTGAGGAAAGCGTTCATCAAGTCCATAAACGAGTCTAGAAAGAAAGACGGAAAAGAAGAATTGACAGATGATGAAGAAGTAATCATCGAAGATAACATCAACGACCTACTTGCTCTTGACGATTATACATTGCCGACATTAAAAATTCGTTCTGATGCAAATGAAGAAGACGTTGCTGATATCTTTGTAAGAGTCAACTCTGGTGGCCAAAATCTAACCGAAAAGAACTTCATTGAGACCTTATTGGCTGTTTATGACAATGATGTTCATGACAAGATAGATAAGTTCTGTTCTAGTTCGAGAACAAAGGCTGATGGAACATCCTATAATCTGATTATTGATGTTGACCCAGGTCATTTGATTCGTATTGCTGTCGGTTATGGATTTAGAAGAGCGAAGCTGAAATATGCCTACAAGCTTTTACGTGGAAAGAATCTGGAAAACAGGGAAATCAAATCTGAAGAACGTGAAAAGAATCTTGAAATCTTTAAAAATGCATTAGATGTTGCAACTAAGCTTCAGAATTGGCATGCCTTCCTCAATATTTTCGGTGAAGCAGGGTATCTGACAGGAGATATGATTGCATCGGAAAATGCGGTTGTATTCTGTTATGTGCTCTATTTGATTGGCAAGTTTGATTATAAGGTGAAGTCCGACAAGCTGATTAAACTGATGCGAAAGTGGATATTCATGGCCACAACAACCAGTTTCTACACTGGCTCCACAGAAACGGCTGTTGAAAAACAGTTTGCAGACATGCGTTCGATAAAGAATGCAAAAGAATTTGTTGCTTTGATTGAACAGGAAATCAATAACAGGCTGACAAAGGACTTCTTTGAAGTAACGTTGCCGAATGAAATGGCTACATCTTCTACCCAATCTCCTGCTTGGTTTAGTTATATAGCCTCGCTGAATATTTTGGGAACCCCCATTTTGTTTGGGACTACTCCTTTGTCTAAGTATCTCTTGCCAGGTTCAAGTGGAACAAAGAAAGCCATTGACAAGCACCATTTATTCCCGAAGAATTATTTGCCAACTATTGGTATAGAAAATGACAGAGACCGAAATCAGATTGCAAATTTTGCTTATGTTGACTATCCAACAAATATTTCTATCACCGATACAGCTCCGAACATATACATCAAGGAACTGAAAGAACTTTATGGGGCCAAAAAATTTGCTGAAATGAGTAAGCAAAATGCTCTGCCAGAGAACTTTGAGGACATGGATTATTTTGAGTTCCTTGCAGCAAGAAGGGTTCTTATGGCTAAGAAGGTTAAAGAAGCATTTGATGCACTATAAGTTTTTAGCTGAAATTGAAATAAGGGCTGGGTTGTTTTAACCCAGCTCTTTTTTGATAAGTCTAAATCAAATTCAGTGTTTTCAAATATGTTTCGGTAATGCTGATTCCGCTATGGTTGAGCATTTTTTTCAGTTTGTAAATGTCATTGCCACTCTTGATATAGAAAGCCTTGCTGTAGTAGTGGCGAAAGTCATGTGCGGAGTAGACCGTAGAGATTAAACCCTGTTGCTGCAGCTTCTTCATCCAGTATGCTATTTGCATTCTCAGTTTGGTGGCATCCAAATTGGAGAAGGGTCTCTTCTTGCCTTCAAAGATTGAAAAGTATTTAAGCACTGGGGTTGCGCCTATACATTCGGTTTCGTTCAGGTGACCGTTGTATAATTTGCCTTTAGATTGCGTGCTAAATCCTTGTGAGGTATAGTCGATGCTCAGGCTAGACAGCCCCCCAATACGCAACCCTCTAAGGGCCATGATAGCGATGGCTGCTCTTAATTCCTTGGGGAGGTCTTTGGAGGCGAGGATTGCATTGACCTCCGTTTCTGTGGGAACCTCGATTTCCTTGGCGGATTCTTTCTTGGGAAGGCTCCTAGTACCTCGCATGGGATTGACCACCTCATTGTCTGTTACTCGTTGAGTAAAAGCATAGAAGGCGCCAACGCAAGCGGCATCCCTTCTGATGGATGCGGATGCCCTATTGGGGGCGCCTACATTAAGGAAACCCTTAGTGAGGGGCTTTCCTAGAAAGTTGCTTTGGATAAACTTGTCGGCATCGAGGGTGGTCAACTCTGCAAAGGACTTGCCTAGAGTGCTTAGATACATTTCGAGGCGAGAGAGGGCAAGGGTGTATGCCTCTCTTGTGTGGGAGGACTTGGCGTTTGCAAGGAAGGTGGCTTTGAGGTCTGCGTAATTCAGCTTAGCAATCTTTGCCTTGTGCTGGAGCTCGTTGCTGTATTCGGTTGCAACTGTGATTTTAAGGATGCTTGCCTTGTCAGATTCGGGGAGGTTGTCGAAGGTCGGTTTGTTGTTGATGATATCGACAACGTTTGCCTCGGTGATGGGCAGATTGTTGGGATTGATGGCCTGGATATGCTGAGTTGTTTCTGTCATGGTTTTTACCCCTGTTTTTGGACCTTCTATAAGACAATGTTATCGATGAATCCTTTTTTGTTAAATATACATTTGGACAGGTGTCAAAAGATGTCATTTTGGCGCCTGAAATCATAGCCCCTGAATTTCCTCCGCAATTTCGGGGGAGGTGAAATTGGTCAGTAGTGGGAATGTTGACAGGAACTGTTCCCTTCGTATATTCGTTAAATTCCTAATTTCCCTCCAATACACTCTTTTCTGACCAGAGGCTTGTTTGGCCTTCTTGTATGCCCAAATAACTTCCTTGGCCCAGTATTCCTCAATGGGGTCCATGTTGCTCATAACTTCGGCCTTACATAGTGGCAGATAATTTAAGCGCTTGCTTGGCCAGCCCATCGCCTTACAGATAATTCTGGATGAAATACGGCCTGGACGGTCATGGCCATGCTTAATGTCTTCGATAGTCTTTTTTACAAGCGGTAATGAAGCCGTGTCAATGGCTGCCCAGTTTTCCTTTCGCATGCCGCTTCGGACATTATGATTTTGGGGCTTTCTCGGTCTAGGAATGTATGGATTGCTTTTGTGGATGATTATTGGATTGGTAACTTCATTAGTTGCTATACCTAAAAAGAACCCGATTCTTGCAATCTGTGAAAAATCAATACGTTCACCAGTAATTATTTTTTGGATTTGGTGCTTTAGAACGCATTCTTGACCATAGAAATGGTTAATGTCGTCAGCCATGGCTTTGCAATAGACGCAAGACTTGGTAGGTGGTTGATATTTGGAGCCTTCCAGACGTGATACTAGGTATTCCCCGATGGGGATTGAGTTGGCAAAGTTTATGGGGGCATTAAAAAGCTCAGTTAAGTAAGAGGAAAACTTTGCTTCTAATTCACTGGAAATAATTGTTTCTGCATCTTGGGGGATGATATCTTCGGGTACATGGAGCCTTGGGGAGGCATTACCATAAAGTCTCACTGGGGTTTCGATGAGATTGCATCTGTGTTTGGCACAAGAGCCAATACCTCGAATTTGATGGCTTCTGTGGAAATACGCCTCTCCATATTTTTGACGGTCTTCTCCTGAGCATAACGGACAATATTTTAGATGGTGATGTTTTTTATCGTTCGGAAACTGCATTAAGGAATCTACTTTACAATCTCCAGCCATTAAACAAGCCAAGGCTTTTTGCTTGCGTTCCAGAGTATCAAATCTTGCATAATACGGGAACATCGTATGTTGAAGAATCAGTTCACGATACGAATACATGGATGAGATTGCTTTCATTGCTTCTGAATTGAAGTGTCCTGTGAATTCAAAGTGTATTTTCCCGTTTCTTTCCACCAACAAATCGTCTAATGCCTGTCTATAGCCTGGGTAGCCATTATGACTATAATAGCGGCTTGCCCAGCTATAAATAAGTTCGTCAGGGTATATTTCTGGGACATATCCTAGCATTGGATTTCCTCAACTTTGATGTATTCCCTGAGCTTTGCTACCAAGTCTGCATTTGTCCTTTTGGCTTGGAATACTATATCTTGAATCGATTTTTCTATTTCAATGACTTTAACTTCGGTTGTGTTTCCAAAGGACGCTTCCACTCGGTCTTTATATGTCGATTTCCTGATTTTAGTGATTGAATTGCATGAGTGACTATGTAGCATTTTCATTCTGCTACTATATGCTTCTGTCAATGTTTCGATTCCAAGTGTTTCTTTGCCTTTCATGATGGCGATTTCCTGGGCATCGTGGATTAGGCTAACCAAAGATGCGGAAATCCCACCTGTGTGTTCGAATAGCCAGTATGTCAAAGATTCCGTAAGGATAGAATCCTTGGCGACATACTGGTAGCTGAATAGCGTCTCACATAATTTCCGAAATTCTTCATTAAATGCCATAGGACCGTATTCAAGTCCAACCGACCTTCTTGCAATTTGTGGCGCCTGCCGAAAAAAATCAAGGCATTCGTTGGTCCCTACCAATAAGACGGAAATACAGCTAGTGTTTATAAGCTGTAGAATCATTAGATAGAGCTGCTTGCCTGCTCGATGTTCAACGATGAACTGAATCTCGTCTATTATCAAAGTACCGACATAAAGGTGGCAAATCTGGCAAACAAGGCCAAGAACTTGCTGTGCATTCATGTGGCTTTTTTCGGTTCGTTCGTAATAATTGGTGCCTAAAATCTCATCAATGCTGATGAGTATTTGAAAGAGAAGACCCTTATAGTTAGAATCAAAGGGACAGGAAACCATTAGCACAGGGATTACCTTGTGGTATGGCTTTTGCGATTCCAGGATAGGGCCTAGAAGGTTAATGGCGTATTGGATTGCAGAGCTCTTTCCTATGCCGCTGTTGCCGATGATGGTGCTGCTGGATGCTCCTGTTATGACCCCATGGAATACCCCTCCATGAGCCCATTTATAGTTGGCGTTCATCTGTTTGATGGAATCTATTGTCCCTTTTTGCCGTAACGACATAGAGACCATAGTGTATAATTTTTGATATATCTCGTATGTCATGGACGTGGGGATGAAAACTCGGTAGATATCTGTCAGTTTCAGTAAGCGTTCGCTTGCTGATAAGCCCTTTATCTCTTCTTTGTTGTATTGGGGGAGGCATGTGAGAGCCGTTTCTAGCTCATTGCCAAGTAAAAGTTTTGGGAGCATGGCGCTAAAGTCGACCATCATTGACCTCCTTGACTAAATCAATGTGTGTTTCTTCCTGTTCAATTCGCCTAGTTTCACGTATTGCGGCCAGTTTGTCTGTGGGCTTTATGGCGCCTTGTTCTACAATTGTTGTAATGTGGGCTACAAGGTCGATGCGGCCCTGTAAAGCCTCGTCGGAAAACTTATCTGCGATTTCTTGCTGTTTTTGCTTCGTCTGTTCTACTTTTGCAAGGTTCACGCCCCGAAATCGAACCTCAATCAGGTCGAAGCGCTTGAACTTATAGTCTACCAGGTAAACATGGCTAACATCGTCTGGATTGTAGGCCACTCTGGTTTTCCCGCCTTTAAGGTATTCTTCGGTAAAGCCTTCACATGTATATCTTAACCGATTTACGATGAGTCCCCTTCTAGTAAATTTGCCGTAGGTTCTTGGCAACATTATGGCAACAAGAATTTCTCCAGAAACAGATACTAGGTTTCCTTGGTTATGATTCACTTGATATTTCCAGATATTGGCAGGGAAGGGTGGAATTTCCAGTTGAAGCATTTCATCTGTATAAGGGAAATTTTCCAGCATTCGTTTGTTGTTGTGGTAAATGATGGCGTGTATGATTATGGCCTCAAAATCATGCAAGGTGAGACATGCATCTTTGCGGTAGTCATGACAGCCTCTCTTTTGAAAGTCATTCTGGATGACTCCTTTTCCCTTAAGGCATGGCTTGTAGGAACTCTGTAAAAGGTCAAAAAGCTTCTCCACTCGTCCCTTCAATTCTGGTCGAAATGCTGGCAGGTTTACGATAGTGATGCCTATCTCAGAAAGTTGCTCGAAATTGGCACTTGCATATTCTGAGCCTTTGTCAGTTACTAGGGTTGCTGGAATTTCATTACAGGGCCATTGGTCCCTCGTAATTTCTATTCCGAAAGCCTTACAATGGGTAACCTTGTCGGCGATTATATTAACCATCAGGTTTCGAACACTATACATGCCTCCCTCCCAGCCCAGAGAGTACCCGCAACATAAGCCGCTATATGCGTCTATACATGCGGTAAGTACGGGTCTTCCTACAACATTCCCCTGATTGTTGCAGAGGAATATATCACATATTGTAGAATCAAGCATTCCTGTTCCGATGCAGGGGGCAAATTGCTGGACTCCATCACCCAATAAGGGGCGATGATTCATCTGGTAGTCTTTTAGCCCGCCTCTACTTATGAATTCGGTTTGTAGCTTTCTGTTTTTTCTGAAGTAGTATCGGAATTGATTTAACGAGGGCCTGTCTGCTTTGACCTTCCCGCATTCATCGCAATACTTTTCTTTGATTAGTGCAATGTATGTGTCTGATAAGGTCTTGCCATGCCTTGTATAGAAGAACTTATTGAGGGCCCATCGAAAGTTCTTTTGAACCTCGTTAGGTTCTTTTGTATTTGGCTTCTTTGGGGCAAATACTCTCTTATCCTGGAAAGCAATGAACTTGTACAGCCATTTCTTTACGCCTCTAATGCTATAGCCGTTTGCCTTGGCGGTTTTCCTAAGGAGTTCGCATCTAAGAATGGGATTGTCTATGACGTTGATGATATCACAAATGAGAGTGTATCGTTTAATACATTCTTGTGTCTCTTCTTCGCTGAGGTCATCCCTGATTACAATTCCTGTACGTTCCCTTAATTGTTCCTCTGTAATTTTCTTTGCGTTTTCCAGGTCGTAATCCTTTATGTATTCAGGATTGCATCTGCGAATACAGTCAAGAACGAACAATTCTCCATCATTCGTACATTCTAAGATGCGGTAAATAGTTTTCCCATTGTCCCAGAGTGTGTTCTTATCAGGCATAGGACCCCTCGGTATTCGTAACGATTCCCCAGTTTGTAATCTCTCTTTTGGCCCAGAATAATCTGGATGCATCCAGTAAAGAGATAGTCATGGGCTTGGTCAGATACTTCCTCTCTACACATTCTCGAACCATGAATGTGCCATCCTTGCACTTGCAGAGAAAGTCTGTGGTGTAGTCCCCCTGGCTAAAACCATCCAAGGGAACGTTGCATTGAATTGTTTCTATGCTGTCATTGTTCTGGAGTATATCCAGGTAAGCCGATTGCAGCTTACTGTATAGCTTGCATACCCCTGTGGATTTTTCCACAACTCTTTTCTCGCATCTGCACTTAGGGTCTTTCCTTTGCATGGCCAATCCTTTTGTTTGTGTCCTTTGCTTTGTATCGATTCCCGAAAAACATCCCGAAATTCGGGAAATTTTGCGGAATTCGGGCCGAAATTCGGGAATCGATAAGTTGACATTGAAGAAAAACCTTGAAATTTGCTCAAAAAAGCCATTTCCGAAATCCCGAAAATGGGGTGAGCAGATTTTCTCTATGTGAGTGCAAACCACTGTTCCAACATGTGTAATAGCCTGTTCCAACTTTTTTGCCACCCTGGTTTGAACCCTTCGTCTGCAACTTTGTTTTCAACATC
>CADCGB010000041.1:0-18531 GCA_902800815.1 Fibrobacter succinogenes | reverse complement strand
GTTGCAAACAAAAAAACACCGAGATTTTACTCTCGGTGTTTGCAAACTTGGGTTGGAACCGTGTTCCGCACAAGGTGGAACGGTCAGGGCAACGTTACAAAACCGTTTATTCCCACTCAATAGTACCAGGCGGCTTGTGCGTCACGTCGTACCACAGGCTGCCGGCGCCTTCGGCTTCGAACTTGCGCCAGAGACCGGCGAGCATTCCCTGGTCAATTTCGGCGAAGTTTGCTGTCATGGCTTCGGTGGAGTTCACCGGGCGCATCACGATGCAGGGCTTGTTTGCCGTACGGAGCGGAACGAGTACGACCGGCATCTGCCAAATCTTTTCGTACAAGTCGTTTGCCTGCAAGAATTCGGTGCAGATGTTGTCGAACTTGCGGAGTGTATCGAAGTTTTCGCGGGTGGCGAACTGTTCGACAAGCTTCGGATTTTCATCAGCGACGCTACCGATCTGGTAAATCACGCGGTTGATGGCCTTGAAGCGGTTGGCAAGTTCGGTCGAGAACTTTTCGCAATCCTTCCAGGAAAGGCCCGGAGTGGTGATGAGGAACGGCTGCGCGTAAGTACGGCCATCGCCCTGCACGCCAACGCTCTTGATCGGGAGCAGACGGCCTGCAATGTTGTTTGCCTTCAGGTAGTCGGCGAGGCTTTGGCCAGCGGTGTCGCGAACATCATCGAACTTCACCATGTCATTGGCGAGCACGCCGTCGCTGCAGAGCAGGCGCACGCCGAGGCCCGGACCTGGGAACGGGTGGCGCCACACGAGGTTGTGCGGAATGCCGAGTTCTTCGCCGAGGGCGCGGACTTCGTCCTTGTACAGGTCGGCGAGCGGTTCGAGCACGAGGCCCTTTTCCATGAGGTCCAAGACTTCCTGGACGCGGTTGTGGTGCGTCTTAATCTTGTCGGCATTCTTGGTGCCGCCGCTTTCGATGGTGTCGGGGTAGATGGTGCCTTGCGCCATCATCCACTGGTTCGGATCGAGGTTGAGCTTCGCCATTTCCTCGTCCTTGACCGTCAGGAATTCCTTGCCGATGATGCCGCGCTTGGTTTCCGGCGCAGTCACGCCCTTGAGTTTCGCGAGGAAGTGTTCGCTAGCGTCACGCACCTTCAGGTTGTTCATGCCTTCCTTCGTAAGGAAGTCCATAATCTTCTGGGATTCGCCGAGGCGCATCATGCCGTTATCCACGTGCAGGCCGAGAACCTTTTCGGGGCCAAGCACGCGGTTCAGGAGCACGAAGGCAACGGTGGAGTCCACGCCGCCGGATACGAGCAAGAAGACCTTGCGGTCCTTGACCTGGTCCTTGATGCGCTGCGTGATGAGCGGCAGGTAGCTCTTCATGTTCCAAGTTTTCTTGGCGCCCGTGAAGTCGATGAAGTTTTCGAGCAATTTCATGCCGAACTTGCTGTGCGTGACTTCGGGGTGGAACTGGATGCCGAAAATTTGGCGTTCGGACTTGTCGCTATCGAAGGCGACGGCGGCGATTTCGCAGTCCTTGGTGCTGGCCACAATCTTGTAACCCTCGGGGAGCTTGGTGACCTGGTCGCCGTGGCTCATCCACATCGGGGAGGCCTTCGGGAGTCCCTTCAAGAGCGGGCACTTTTCATCACCGACGATAAGGTCGGCGATGCCGTATTCCTTCACCTTGCCCGGTTCCACATGACCGCCCAATTGCTGGGCGATAAGCTGGTGACCGTAGCAGATGCCGAGTTTGGGCACCGGGAGGTTCAGAATTTCGGGATTGTATTCCGGGGCGTCGGCCGCGTACACGCTGGAGGGACCGCCACTGTAAATGATGCCCTTCACGCCTTCGAGTTCAGATACCGGGGCGGCGGGGGAGTGGATTTCGGTAAACACGCCCAAGCGGCGCACGCGGTTCGCGATCAGGTGGGCGTACTGCCCGCCAAAGTCCAAAACTGCAATAGTATCGACGTTCTTCATACGGGCTCAAAGATAGAAATTTATGGATTAGGCTGTTCTTCTTCGTCCGATTTGGAATAGAATAGGATTGGGGGGTATTGTCTTTAGTGTAAAAAAAAGTTATTTATAAGATGTATGAGCCATATGTTTAGAATCTTAATGTTTACGCTGTTCCTGGCTGGCGCGTCGTTCGCCGCAAAACAGCACGTGGCCGTCCTAGAGACCGTTGCCGATAGCAAGGATATCATGTCGCCATCGGAGCGCCGCTTCTTGACGGATATGCTGCGTACGCAGGCGGTCAAGGAACTCCCTGCCGAACGTGAGTTCGTCATCATGACCCGCGAGAACATCCAGATGATGCTCCCTCCGGGCAAGGCCATCGAGGACTGCGAGGGCAGTTGCCTTGCCGAGACGGGTAAGAACATTCAGGCCGATTTCGTTGCACAGGCGCGAATTGGCCAGGTGGGTGCGAACATCTCCATCAGCGTCGAACTGTACGAGACTGCGGGTAGCAAACTGGTCGCGAGTTTTACGGGCCTTGGCGCCGATGTGAACGCGCTTATCGAAGTCATCAAGGCGAATTCGCCGGAGTTCTTCCGCAAAGTGCGTGGTAATGCCTCAGGCATTGTGCGAACGGGTTTTGACGGTGCGAGCAACCAGACGTTTGTCGTGAACGTTTCGACCAATCCGCAGGGCGCATCGCTGAGTATAGATGGCCGTCCGGTTAGGCAGTGCATGTCGACTCCGTGCCAGATTATGGTAGATGCGGGTGAACACCGCTTTGTCGCGGTGCTTGACCATCACGACGATGCCGAGGGGCTCGTTACGGTTAGCGCCAACAATCAGGAAATTTCCTTTGACCTAGTTCCGCGCTACGGTACCCTGAATCTGGATCTAGCCTTCCCGACAGGTGGCTCGTACGAGGAACTCAAGATTAAGGTGGACGGCGAACTTGTGCCTGCCGCGAACAAGGTGCAGATGGATCCGGGAACTCGCGAAGTTTCTATCGTTCACCGTTGCTACAATCCTGTAACCTTCAAGGTTGGCGTAGTCAGTAACAAGGAAGAGACGTTCAAGGAATCGCTGCGGCCTGTTGTGGGCGGGCTCAACCTCAAGGCTCGTTCTGCGGATGGAGAAGAGATTATTTTGCCCGTTTACGCGAATAACGAAAAGATTGGCGAAACGCCGTACGTGGGTAGTGTTCCGGTCTGTGCGCAACTGGCTATCGGAGAGGCTCCCAGCGTTAAGCCTCTAGAATTGAATATTGTTCAAGGCGATGTCCTGAACTATGAATATGTAGAGCCTCCTCAGCAAGGCGGAAGTACTGCAAAGCGCAGAAGGGCGAATGCTGGCGTGAACAATGCCACGACTACGCCGGAACGCGGAACGAGCATTCCGACAAATGTGTCTACGTCATCTTCATCCTCAAGTTCGACGAGCTTGTCTGATATTGCGGAATGGCTTCTCCCGCTATCGGCTATTATAGCTGGTGTTGGACTGGGAATTGGGATTTCTTTCGAACTTGATGCTGAGGAGCAATACAACTCTGCTAATTCCGGTAATTATGAGGAAAAGATGGATGCCGCTAAGACATCCCAGACTATTCGAAATATTGGGTGGGGCATAACTGCGGTCGGTGGCTTTGGCTTTGTTCTTGCAACAACTTTTTTGATTGTGGATTTCTGATGCATAAACTAAAATTCTTTATACTGCTTTCTGCTTTTCTGTTTTCGGCGCTCCTTAGTGCCTGTACTGACTATGCCCAGAAAATAGAAGATGAATATGGCCCTGCAAAAGAAGAAGGCAAGGATTCTGGTAAGGATCCTTTGAGTGCCTACATGGTAGACGAACGTGATGGCCATGAGTACAGAACTTTCTTAATTGGTGAGCAGATCTGGATGGCCGAAAACCTGAACTATGACTCCCAGGAAAGTTTCTGTTACGGAGACATCGACCAGAATTGCTACGAATATGGCCGCCTCTATACATATAATGCCGCACTAAATGCTTGCCCTGCGTATTGGCATTTGCCTACGGCAGAGGAAATCGAGGTGCTGATAAAGAATGTTGGTGGCTATTCTACGGCTGCAAATGCGCTTAAGTCCATCGATGGATGGGATGATAACGGTAACGGCTCGGATATCGTTGGCTTTGCGGCGTTGCCTGCGGGTATGCTTGGCTATGAAGGGTATTATGATGGTAAAGGTCTTACCGCGGGGTTCTGGAGCTCGACAGAGGGTGATAACGATACCCTTGCGAATTACTTAATCATGCGCAGTGACTATGAAGAGGCTCGCTTGAATCAAGGGAGCAGAAATTACGGGTATTCTATCCGCTGTCTTTACGGAGAAGTTATTCGGTCTTCAAGCAGTGCTGAGCCCAACTCTTCTAGTCAGCGCTCGTACGAATACTCGTTTGGGAAATTCTTTGATGATCGCGATAGCCGGACCTATAAGACTATAGAAATCGGCAATCAGACATGGATGGCCGAGAATCTCAGATTTGAAATGGATGACAGTTATTGTTATAACGATGAAGTACTCTATTGTGACGAATATGGCCGTCTTTATGTTTGGACTGCTGCACAGGACGCTTGCCCGGATGGCTGGCACCTGCCTTCGCCAGAAGAGTTTGATACTCTGCTTGCGACGGTGGGGTGGGCAGGTTCTGCGTTGATAATGGAAGAGGGCTGGGGCTATGTCCATCCCGACTATAATTCCTCTGGCTTTTCTGCGCTCCCTGGCGGATTTAGGGGCAATGACGGAAATTACTCCGACGAAGGTTCAAAGGCGTTCTTCTGGAGCAATTCCATGGTGCCAAATAGTGTTTTTGGATATAATCTGGTAATAACAGACAATTACGATGCATTGATACGATACGACTATGATTCTGCCGATGGAAACAGTGTCCGTTGCATTATGAATGGCGAAGGCTTTAGCTCTTCCAGCAGCGCGGAATCCTCTTCTTCATCTGTTGTCTTTTACCCGGGTGAAGACCTCCTTGACGATCGCGACGGACAGACCTACAGGACTATAACCATCGATACCCTGATCTGGATGGCGGAGAATCTGAATTACGATCAGGAAGGCAGTTTCTGCTTTGACTATGAAGATGAAAATTGTGAAAGGTATGGACGTCTTTATCCGTGGGAATGGGCACAACAGGCTTGTCCCGATGAATGGCGTTTGCCGTCACCGGAAGAATTCAATTCGCTGATTGATTTTGCGGGTGGGAATGCCGTTGCTGGAGCACGCCTTAAGGCTGTGGAGGATTGGGAAGCAGGTGCAGTCAGTACTGATGACTATGGCTTTACTGCACTCCCTGCCGGTCGCCGTGGATATTATCAAGATTTTACCGATAAAACCTTGGGAGCATATTTCTGGAGTAACTCCAGAGTGCAGAACAGTTCTGCTGCGTATAATATGGATCTTCGCTTTGACACCGACAGCGCTGTGGTGCGTGACATCGCCGATGCACATGATGGAAACAGCGTCCGTTGTGTCAAGGAAGTATACATTCCTAAATAGATTATAGAAGTTTTATTTGCCTGTCCGCTGCGTCAAGGACTAAATTTCTAGATTTGTACGCATGTACATTATCGTAGGTCTTGGAAATCCTGGCACTCAGTATTCTAACACTCACCACAACGCGGGCTTCATGGCGGTCGAAAAGCTTGCCGACCCGAACAAGGACTGGAAGAGCGAGCACAAGGCGCTCACCATGAAGGTAAACATCGCGGGCGAGGAGTGCCTGCTCGCAAAGCCGCAGACATTCATGAACCTTTCTGGCGAATCGGTGCAGGCCCTCATGACCTGGTACAAGGTCAAGGCCGACCACCTGCTGGTCTTTAGCGACGACGTTAATTTGGATGTGGGCCGTATCCGTTGCCGTGCGAACGGCAGTCACGGCGGTCAGAACGGGCTTAGGAACATCATCGAGCATATCGGCGACAAGTTCCCGCGTATCCGCTTCGGGGTAGGCAAGTGTCCGCCCAAGTTCGACCTCAGCAACTGGGTGCTGGCCAAGTTCCCGCCCGAAGACCGCCCCGCCTTTGACGAGGCCATCGCGAAAGTCCCCGCACTGGTGGAATGCTACTTCAAGTTCGGCATCGAAAAGTGCATGGAACGCTACAACGGCAAGTGATTTTTTACTATATTTACTACGCAAAAGAGGTATATTATGAAACTTTTGCCAGAAGCCCTGACGTTCGATGACGTCCTGCTTGTTCCCGCTGAATCTTCTGTTTTGCCGGCCCAGACCGACGTGAGCACCCAGCTCGCCCCGAATATCAAGCTCAACATTCCTATAATCAGTGCCGCCATGGATACGGTTACGACCGCTCCGCTCGCCATTTCCCTCGCCCTGCAGGGTGGCCTCGGCATTATCCACAAGAACATGAGCGTCGAGGAGCAGGCCGAAGAGGTCCGCAAGGTCAAGCGCTGGCAGTCCGGTATCGTTACCAACCCGGTGACGCTCGATGCAGACCAGCCGGTCTCTGCCGCTTTTGAACTCCGTGCCCGCAATAAGGTGAGCGGTTTCCCCATCCTTTCCAAGGGCAAACTCGTGGGTATGCTCACGAGCCGCGACCTTCGTACCGTGAGCGACATGAACGTGAAGATTAGCACCGTGATGACGAAGAACCCGGTGACGGCTAGCCCGAAGGTGAGCCTCGCGAAGGCGAAGGAAATCCTCGCCGAAAAGCGCATCGAGAAGCTCCCGCTGGTGGATGCCTCCGGTGCCCTGAAGGGCCTCATTACGATGACTGACATTTTGAAGCGTGAAAACAACCCGAACGCTAGCCTCGACAAGAACGGCCAGTTGCTCGTGGGTGCCGCTGTCAGCACGTCTGCCAATACTCTTGAACGCGTCGCCGCCCTCGTGGACGCCGGCGTTGACCTGCTCATTATCGATACGGCTCACGGCCACCACATCGGTGTGCGCAACATGGTGAAGACCGTCCGTAAGAAATACCCGAAGCTCACGATTTGTGCCGGTAACGTCTGCACGCCGGAAGCGGTTGCTGAACTTGCCAAGTGCGGTGCGAACATCGTGAAGGTCGGTATCGGCCCGGGTTCCATCTGCACCACGCGTATTGTTGCCGGTGTCGGTTACCCGCAGTTCTCCGCAGTCGTTGAATGCGGCAAGATGGCCCGCAAGGTCGGCGTGAAGATCATTGCCGACGGTGGCCTCAAGTTCTCGGGCGATATCGTGAAGGCTCTCGCTGCCGGCGGTCATGCCGTGATGGTGGGCTCGCTCTTTGCAGGTACCGAAGAAGCTCCGGGCGAAGTCATTCTCGCCGATGGCCGTAGCTACAAGAGCTACCGCGGTATGGGTTCCCTCGGTGCAATGAAGGCTGGCTCTGCTGACCGTTACTTCCAGGGTGGCGTTCAGGAACCGCGCAAGTTCGTCCCCGAAGGCATCGAAGGCCGCGTGCCCTACAAGGGCCCGCTCCGCGACACCGTTTACCAGCTGATTGGCGGTATCCATTCCGCAATGGGCTATGCAGGTGCTGCAAACCTCGATGAACTCTACAAGAAGGCGACGTTCGTGCGCATTACGGGTGCAGGCCTGCGTGAATCGCACCCGCACGATGTGACCATCACGAAGGAAGCCCCGAACTATCGCACTGGCGACTAGTTCGCGCGACTAAACCCGCATCAAAACTTTATCCCTTCGCATCCGCGAGGGGATTTTTGCTATTTTATAAGTAAAAAAGGAGTTTGTATGAAAACCAAGTTGGTTGCCCTTTGTTTGTTAGTGTTACTTTTTGTTGGCTGCTCGTCGGAACGTCAGTTCCTGGATGCTGACTGGACGCAGAAACCCGCAAAGATGAAGATCCTATTCACGAAGCCAAAGGTCATAGTCGGGGGTACGGAGTTCAAGTCGACGAGCCCGGACTACGAATCCACATCGAATGCTATTATAGAGTGGTTCTTTAAGAGCGACGAACCCGAGATACCCGAGGCGATGGAGGTTATCTCGGACTGGTTCAGGGCAAAGATTGATAACGTGATGCAGTTCAATTCGAATGTCCCGAGCGTGGTGGAGCGTGTGTCGAAGAAGAATATCTCTCGTGACACCGAGAACATGGATGGCGTTGAGGTCAAGATTCCTAAGGTGCAGGCGATGTCGGACAGTTTCGATGTCTACCTGATTCTCGACGAAATCGAGATGCATATCTCGAAGGTCGTGACGACTATGAATATGGGCCCCGCCTATAACCCGAGTACGGGCATGCCGATGGGGGGTGCTATTGGCCCTACGTTCAAGGGAGAATCTACAAGAATCGATGCCAATTACGTCGTTTATGATGTGAAGACGGGTAAGCGCCTCGCGTACGGTCACCTGGAAGACAGCATGTACCACGAAGATGTTGCAGCCGAGACGGGCTGGTACGATAATCTGCGCCAGTTGATGCTGAGAATTCTTGGTACGACTCCGGTAACCCGTTTTAAATAACTATTGTTTTATTCAAAAAAGGAGATTATATGAAGTTCTTAAAACTTGTTATTTTGTCTATAATCGCGGGAGTGTTCTTTACGGCGTGTGCCGCCCCGCGCTTCTATGTGGACCAGGAATGGAAGGGCCAGTCTCAGCCCGAATCTGTGAAGGTCGTATTCACGAAGCCTGTGGTCGGTAACCCTGACGACCTGAAAGATGACCTGCCCGAGTTCGAGAACAACTTCGTGAAGTGGTTTGGCCCGCAGGCAAAGACGTACCTGACCGAAGAAGGTCGCAACAAGGTGAAGTTCTCCATGAAGCTGATTCCGGGCGAGGAACTTTCGATGAAGAAGGTCAAGCTCGGTAACGAGGATTTTGACGCTCCTGCCTATAACTCGATGGAAGGGGATGCCACGATTCACCTCGTGATTACGGCGATATGGCTCGGTCGTGAAAGCGAAACCCACATGACTGCACAGGGAAATGCGGCATCGATGGCGGGTGACCCGATGGGAACGGGTTATTCGACATCCAATTACTTCATGTCTAAATGCAGGTATGCTTTTTATGACACCAAGTCGGGCAAGTTGCTTGGCTACGGCCATGCCGAAGGCAAGGCGCAGTACCAGTTTGCCGTTACGAAGGGTGACTGGGAATATGCCCTGCGCGACATGATTGGCAAGGTCCTTGCGAACACCCCGGTGGTTAGTTGGTAAGCCCTTGCGGTAAAATTCAGATGAAAAAGCCTGTCCACACGGACAGGCTTTTCGTAAATGCGCAAGAAGGCGGGGCTACATGTCCCAGCAGTCCTCGTACACCGGTGTATGTAGATTGCCTGCTTCTTCGGCTTTCTTTGCATCATTTTCGGCCTCAGCCTCGCTCATTTTGCACTTCCTTTGGTTGGGTGCATCGTTTGTCTTATAGCAGTAGGCGGGCTTCTGGCAGGCCTTGGTGGAACTGCTGTCACCGCAGGCGGTAAGGGCGAGTGCAGTTAAGGCGATGGCGGGTATCAAAAATTTCTTCATAAACATCCTCATTTTTCCATAATCTACATTTTATTGTGACGTAGTGTACATTTTTCCTTAAAAATTTTACTTTATTCTATAGATTTGCGCTATTTTGCTACGCATAAAGCAGAAAATCCGGCCCCGCGAAGGTTTTTGGGGCGATTTTCCTGCGTATGGGCGGGGCTTTGTATGCGCATTTTGCTAAATTGGTCGCGATGAAACAGTATTTTTCGAGCCTGCTCCTGCTTATTTCGCTGTGCTTTTTTGCGGCGTCGTGCTCCGACGATGACGAAGGGACCGAGTTCCTCTTTGACCGCGAAATCATGGAACTGAATGTGATAGAGGGCTGTGCCGACGAAAACGATACTTCCGCATGTTTCCGCGTAGTTTATCGACTGCCTATCGATAGGGAAGACTTTGCCTACATTCACGTGTGGCTCGACACGACGGTTGTTGACGATACCTCGAAGGCTGTTTCTTCAAAGCAGATCGAAAAGGCGACCAAGACCATCGAGTACAACGAAAATGTGACCAAGACGTTCGATACGCTTGATTTGACCGACCTGGTGAAGGACTATATCGATACCTACGATAGCCTGCAGGTGGCCCTGTTCTGCGAGTACACCGATGGTGACCCCGGTTCCGTACAGCGTGTGTTCCTGCATTTCCGCGACAACCTGCCGCCTTCGCGCGTGAACGTGAACGAGCCCGAAACCTGGACTACGGGTGCGCTTATCGAATGGTACCGCCCGACCGACCAGACAAACTTCTACAAGCCGTCGCAGCTTTCGGGCATGATCGTGGGCTACAATGTGGTGATCTGGTCCCCGGATGAGGACGAGGACATTCGCGACCTGAAGATTACCCTGACGGGGCCCGAAGGTGTAGATTCTACGGGGGGCACGTATTTCTTGCGCCATTCCAGAGTCCGCGCGAACAACGATTCCGTGTGGTTCGATAGCGTTTCGCATGCCGATAAGGAGAAGAACTACCTCCGCATCGCGATTATCGATGGTAAGGGATTTGATTTCGAGGTCGACACGCTCAACCGTTTCCGCCTGCAGGTCGAGGGGCTCAAGTCTCGCTCGTACTACACGGTGGGCATTAACGCCTGGGATTCCGTGGGTAATTCCTCGAGCAGGGAAGGCCTTTCCCTTGTAGAAAACAACAAGCGCTTTGATACGACCGATTCTGTTGCGCCCGTGATGCCGACGCGCCTCTACTACATGGAAGATACGCTTTTCCCGGGAATGGCGCGCCTCGACAGCAACAACCGCCTGCGCATTTTCTGGAGCCAGAGCGTGGACCCGTACAAGGTGGACCACCCGATTGAATCCGATACGGTCGTGCTTATCCCCGATACGTGCCTGTTTACGATTTGCTACGATACGGTCAAGACCTATATTGTCGAGCGCTACGACGTGCTTGCCAAGCAGTGGGTGGCCTACGATTACGCGGGTGGCGAGGGCCGTTACAACAAGTTGTATGCCATCGAGGGCGATACCATGGCGGTGTCTGCGACGGGAACTTTCGTGACCGATACTATCCGCTGGGTGTCCCCGGGCGATACGATTATATTCCGCATCCGCTCTCGCGACAAGTCGGGCTACTACTCGGCGCCGCTTATTGATACCGTTGCCGTATCGCCGGGCGCCCTTGCTAGCGAGGTGGAATGCCCCGATGGATTCGTGCCGGTAAAGGCGTCCGATACCTCCATATTCTGTATGGAACGTTACGAGCATCGGAACGATTCGGGTGAGTTCGTGCACAACGTGTTGCATTCCGAGGCGGTCGCCGCGTGCGAGGCCATGTCTGCAAGCGGGTTTACCGTAAGCCTGTGCAAGGAACGCGACTGGGAACTGGTCTGCCTTTCGGGCGGCTCGCTTTCGTATGGCGTGCTGAACGAACTTTCTGTAGATGCCACGGAGTACCTGTTCAAGTACTGCAATGTCGGTACGGAGGATTCCCTCTCGGCAGCTGATATCACCAAGCGCAATCCCCGTTGCGTAAACCCGATGGGCGTGCGCGATATGCCGGGCCAGTATCAGGAATGGGTCATCGGCAAGTCCGAAGACACTGCTGCCGTGGCGAAGGGCTCTAGTTACAAGATCTTTAGCGGGCTTGACCGCGAATCGCTTGCGCTTTGCACGAACAGGTCTTACCCGTATTTCACGAGGCCCGCTTATACGACCGATTCCGTTTACCTGTACCGCGAAGGCTCGAAGGTCGATACCGTATTTGTGGCCGATACCTCGCGCACGCTCCACAAGATCTTGACTCAGGCTGATTTCAAGGATAGCCTGCAGTTCTTCGATGTGCAGGATTCCTCGGGCAACACCATCGGGACGGACTACGCGCTTTACTCCGAATACAAGAAGGGTGGTGATGCGTGGCTCGATACGCTGGGCAACGGGTTGAAGTATGTACCTTCCGAGGTGAAGGTCGTGTTCCTCACGGGCGAGAAGGTCAGGTATCGCCAGGCGGCTGCGTTCTACAAGTCCCCGACCATCGGGTTCCGCTGCTGCGCTTATCCGGAATAATAGATGTCAGAAATTCAGAATTTTTTATCGGTTGCCGAGACGCTTGCAAAGCGTGCCGGCGACCTCTGCCTTGAAATCCAGCAGGATCTGGGCGAAGTCCATTACAAGTCCAAGAAGGATGTTGTTACTCGCGCCGATATCGCGAGCGAGAAGTTGATTGTGGAAGGCCTTCGTGCCGCATTCCCGACGCATTCCATCCGTACCGAGGAGGCGGGTGTCATCGAGGGTTCTGACCCGCGCTACCGCTGGATTATCGACCCGGTGGACGGTACCGTGAACTTTAGCCGGGGAATCCCCCTCTGGGGAATTTCCATCGCGCTCCATTTTGAGGGCAAGCCTCTTGTCGCCGCGATTAACCTGCCTAAGCTGGGTGAACTCTATACGGCATCGAAGGGTGGGGGAGCCTTCATGAACGGGAAACCCATCCGCGTGAGCCGCGAATCCGATTCCATTCATGCCATCGTGAGCAATGGCGATTTCAATGTGGGCGATGCTGTAAAGATCAACGAGCAGAATTCCCGCAACTTTGCCCGCGAGGCCGTCGCCTTCGAGCGCGTCAAGTGCCTGGGTTCCGCAGTCATCGAGGGCTGTTTTACCGCTTGCGGGCGCATCGACTGCTTCGTGATGACGATGAGTTACCCGTGGGATATCGCGGCGATTGCCCTGATGGTCGAGGAAGCGGGCGGGAAATCGACCCGCATCGATGGAAAGCCTCTTGAATTCGTGGATGCCGAACAGGCCATTTTCAGTAATGGTCTACTTCATGAGGCGCTGGTCACGACATTGGCCGTGTAAATAATCTTTTCGTGTGATTTTTCGCTAAAAAATCTTATATTGTTGCCCGGTGGGTGTGGGTGTACCTTACCGGAGAACATATGAATTGTAAAAAGATTGTTGTTTCGGCCCTTTCATTGATGGCCGTTGTTCCCACCGCCGGCCTTGCTGCACTCAGTACCGATGACTTTGTCGAAGCTGCCTGGATGACTACCAGATTTTTTGGTGCTCAGCGTTCTGGCGAAGGCCCTAACTGGGTGCTTGACGGCACAAACTACACGAAGAGCTTTACGAAGGATAGCTACAACGGCAAGGACGTTTCTGGTGGCTGGTTCGACTGTGGCGACCACGTGATGTACGGCCAGTCGCAGGGCTATGCCTCCTATGTCCTGGCATTGAGCTATGCAGAATTTACCAAGGGCTACTACGACCTCTATACCGGTGACTACACCGACTACAAGGAAAGCAAGGACTATACACGTAAGGGTGGCAAGCCTAACGATGTGCGTGACCTGCTCGAGGAACTCCGCTATGAGGCGGATTTCTGGGTTAAGGCCGCTATCAGCAGTTCCGCGTTTGTGACTGTGAAGGGCGATGGTAATGCCGACCACACCAAGTGGGTGACGGCAGGCAAGATGAGCACGCTCGGCCAGGGTGAGGGCGGTGAGCCCCGCTATATCAAGGGCGATGCCAATGATGGCTTTACTCCGGGACTTGCATCTGCGATGCTTGCCGTGATGGCCCGTGTCGACCCTGATTCAGCGAACAAGAAGAAGTATCTCGAGGCTGCAAAGACTGCCTATTCCTACGCCAAGTCCCACAAGGGCGTCACCAATTCTGGCGGTTTCTATGAATCCGACTGGTGGAAGGGGCGTTGGAAAGATGGCCCGTTCCTTGCTGCGCTTGAACTCTACCGCACTACCAAGGAAGAAAAGTACAAGACCGAAGCGGACGAGTGGTATTTTGACCTCGATTTCGGCACGGGTAGCTACACCCGTCTCAATTATTCCAATGTGGTCCCGCTCTCTGTGGTGATGGCGGAAGCCGTGTTCCAGTGGGCGCCGTCCTCGGGTTCCTTCTACGATGCGGAGCAGTTCCTCGATAACATCTACAAGAAGAATGCGAAGAACGATATCTTTATGGGCGAAACCGGTGGTGGTGGCTCCTTCTCCGTGCGTTCTCCGGCGGGTGGCGCTTTCCTCTATGCGCTCATGTCCAAATTCTGGAACGAAACCAAGTACGATAACATTATCGAGAAGAACGTAGCCTACCTGCTTGGCGACAACAGCAACAAGAAGTCCTATGTGGTGGGCTTCTCCAAGAACGGTGCAAGCGCTCCGAAGTCCCCGCACCATCGTGGTTACTACGGTAACGAGGATACGGGCCGCGAGGTGGATTCCGGACTCCAGCCGCCCGAAAAGAACAAGTTGCTCGGTGGCCTTATCGCGGGTGACTTCAACAGCGGGAGCCACAGCGGGACTGTTTCCAACTGGCAGGTGAACGAGGTCTGCGTCGACATGAATGCCCCGCTCGTGGGTGCCCTCGGGTATATCTTGAGCAAGAAGGCTCCGGTGACGATGGAGGGCGAGGAAGAGGAAGAAGAACAGGATACCATCGACGTTGTCCCCGTGGTGGCGAAGACTCCGGACTTTAGCCTTGTCCAGAACGGCTCTACCATTACGCTTTCGGGCGTGGATTCCCATGCGTTCGATGTGCAGGTGTTCGACCTTACCGGCAAGATGGTGGAACAGTTCAAGGGCCTGCAGGGTTCGGCTAGTGTCTCGCTCAAGGCGAAGGGCGTGCTCCAGATTCGCGTTATTTCTGCAAAATCGCGCCACATCTTCATGGCAAAGTCTCTGTAAACTCTTGTAAACGCAGTTTTGCGTCACGCAACGAAAATGCTTATCGCTCCCGGACTTGTCTGGGGGCGATTATTTATATATTTCCTTCAAAATGCGGGCGGACTGCGCCTGCTGGACTATTTGTTTCAACTAAAAGGAATAACATGAAACGTATCTCTATCGTCGCTATGGCAGCTCTTGCCGCAAGTCTCGTCGCCTGCAACCAGGCCTCTGCCGGTGGTTCTTTCAACCAGCAGGCCCGCATCGATTCCCTCGAAAAGAAGGTTGCCGAGATGGAATCTAACATGGAAGTGGTCGCCTACATCCTCGAGAAGCGCGCCGGCGTGACCCTCGAAGATGCCAAGAAGGAAATGGAAGAGGCCAACAAGGTCTGGGACATCCCCGACGAAGATAGCCCGGTTTTCGGCAACACCAAGAACCCGAAGCTCACGATTGTTGAATTCACCGAATTCCAGTGCCCGTACTGCTCCCGCATTGCTCCTGTGATGCAGGAACTCAACAAGAAGTATCCGGACCAGATCAAGTTCGTGTACAAGCACTTCCCGCTCAGCTTCCACAGCAACGCCAAGGCCGCTGCCGCATCCTCCATTGCCGCTCAGAAGCAGGGCAAGTTCTGGGAATACCGCTACGCTCTCGCTCCGCATAGCCGCGAACTCTCCGATTCCATCTATATCGCTGTCGCTACGGAAATTGGCCTCGATATCGAAAAGTTCAAGAAGGATATGGTTCTCGACTCCGCCACGGAAGCCCGCATCGACAAGGACTTCCAGCTGGGCGTGAAGGTCGGCGTGCAGGGCACCCCGAACTTCTACATCAACGGCAAGCGCCAGGACCGCTTCAGCCCGGACCTCGTGGAGAAGATGCTCAAGGAAGCCAAGTAGTGTTTTCAGGTGTACACGCTTAAACGTCTAGGCGTGTACCCTTTTTTACGCCAAAAGTTTAAATTTAAAGCAAAACAAACAACAACAAGGAACGACATATGATTAAGCAAACATTGAAAGTCGCGTCCGTCATCCTCCTGGGTGTCAGCGTGGCTGCAATGGCTCAGCCGAAGAAGCCGAAGACGGTCGTCTACAAGTTCTTCGACGAGCAGTATCGTCCGGGTGGTTTCGACTACTCCTACGGTGGTACTAGCAAGGGTGTGACCATCACGAAGGACGGCGGTTACAAGTCCAAGGCCGCCCTGAACATCAAGCTGGACCCGAAGGAATACTCCGGTGCATCCATCTGCTTGTACAACGAGTTCTTCGACCTGAACAAGTACATGCTTGATTCCAAGGTCGAATTCATGATCAAGGGCAAGAAGGGCGGCGAAGCCGTGAAGATTGGCCTCCTTGACGAAGAAGTTTCCGACGGCAAGAAGACTCAGGTCGTGCTCCCGATGAACAAGTACATCGAGGGCGGTGCCGTGACGACGGATTGGAAGAAGGTTTCCATTCCTCTCGTGGACTTCCCGGACCGCGGTCTCTACTGGGACAACACCCGCAAGTCTGAATTCCCGGCCCGTATCGACTGGGACAAGATTGCAGAAATCCGCTTCTCTATCGACAAGAGCGGCGCATCTGATTTCGAAATCTGGGTGGACAACATTGAAATCGTGAAGGGCAACAAGAAGGCTGCCCCGAAGAAGCAGATTGTCTACTGGGATGAAAACAACGACGTCATCGACGGCCCGAAGAACCCCGAAAAGCTCGATGGCAAGGTCAAGCCGGTGGCTAACGGCGTGTTCTACTCCGACGGCCTCAAGGGCTTCAGCTACAGCTACGGTGGCCTTTCTGCCCAGCGTGAAGCTCAGTCCAAGACGGCTGGCAACAAGAACGTGCTCGCCCTCTACATCGATAACAACGACTGGTCCGGCGTGACCTACTCGCTCGGTGAAGGCAAGTACATCGACCTTTCCAAGGTCCGCAACAAGGGCGGTCTCTACTTCTGGATCAAGGGTAAGCTCGGCGGCGAAAAGGTGTACGTCGGTATCCTCGACAACCAGGGCAACGACATCAAGAGCCAGACCAAGGTCAGCCTGAACGACTGGATTGCTGGCGCCAAGGTCGGCACCGACTGGAAGCTCGTGAAGATTCCTCTCAAGAAGTTCGTCGACAAGGGTAAGGCTTGGGATGCTAACAAGCAGGCCGAAGTCGCCAAGGACGTGCAGTGGAACAAGATTCAGGAAATCCGCTTCTCCGTGGGCAAGGGTGAAAACCAGGGCGAACCGGGCAAGCCGGCTCCTGTGACCATCTTTGTGGACCAGATCACCTTCACCGAAACCATCGACTGGGTTGACCCGGATATCAAGTGGGACAACTGGAAGTCTAAGGAAGCTGACCTGATTATTTCTGACTTCGAAGGCAAGTTTGCCAAGGACAAGTGGGAACCGTCTTTCGGCCCGAAGTCCAAGGCCGAAATCGAGATGCCGTACAAGAGCTCCAAGCTCGATGGCAACTCCCTCTTCATCAAGCACTTCGAAATGTCTGACTGGGTGGACTTCGTTCTTGACTTTACCAAGAACACTGCCGCTCACGATGCCAAGCTCCGCGACTGGACCAAGCACTGGGGCATTATGTTCGACGTCTACTCTGAACGTGCATGGCAGTCCATCACGGTCCAGGTCGGTGACGCCGGCAACGAGCTCTTCGTGTCCAACACCGGTGTGCCGCGTGGCCGTACCACTGTGATCGTGCCGTTCCGCACCTTCAGCAAGTTCCCGTACTACCAGCCGCCTAACGCCAAGGAAAACGGCGTGTTCGACCTCAAGAACGTCGTTTCTATCGACTTCAAACCGGGTGGAGAAGGCTCTAACGGTAGCTTCGAAATCGACAACATCAAGCTCACCAACCAGCGCGAAGTCAAGGCTGCCGCTCGTCCGGCTGTCGTGAAGGTCGACGTGAAGGGTACCGGCGACGTGATCAACCCGAACATCTCGGGCGGCCTCTTCGGTATCAACGCTGCCCTCTGGGATGGCGACATGCTTGACAATCCGAAGTTCAAGGTCCAGACCCGCGACTTCGTGAAGCGCATCAACCACGGCATCATCCGTTACCCGGGTGGTCTCCGTGCCGATGACGACCACTGGAAGGAAATCCTCGACAACCACGACTGGATGGTCGATACCGACGAATTCCTCGAATGGCTCAAGAAGACCGGCTCCAACGCCATGTTCACTGTCAACTTCGGTTCCGGCACCGAACAGGAAGCCGCTGCCTGGGTGAAGCACACGAACATCGACAAGAAGGCCGGCATCAAGTACTGGGAAATCGGTAACGAAGTCTACGGTAACTGGCACCCGTACTACGAAAAGTACGGTAAGGACGGCGGTACCATCTATGGTAAGCGCGCCCGCAAGTTCATCGAAGCCATGAAGAAGGTTGACCCGACCATCAAGGTGGCGGTGCTCGGCGTTCTCGACGGCCAGTGGAACGACAACGTGCTCAAGGAAACCGGTGACATCGCTGACGGTATCATTGTTCACCACTACCCGCAGCACTTCGGTGAAGAAAACGACTTCGCCATGCTCAGCGCCCCGCAGGACCTCGTGCCTATCTACAGCCGCCTGCACAAGCTCGTGGACAAGTGGACCAAGCACTTCAACAAGGACAAGAAGTTCGAACTCTGGCTCACCGAATGGAACTCCGTGGACTTCAACCCGGGTCCGCAGACCATCGCTCTCGAAAACGGCCTGTTCGTTGCTGACTACCTCGCTATGCTTGCCACCGAAAACGTGGACAACGCACAGTACTGGGATATCCACAACGACATCACTCCGGAAGGCGGTGACTACGGTTACCTGACCCGTTCTGCAGAAGACTGCATGAACTGCCCGCGTCCGAGCTACTGGGCATTCCAGATGGCGTCTGACGCTCTCCGCGGCAAGCTCCTCAAGACCGTGATTACCGGTGACAAGGAATCGCTCATCACGACCTACTACACCGAAAACGGCAAGAAGAAGAGCCTCCTCGTGATCAACAAGAGCCCGTACAGCGACTACGAAC
>CADCGB010000040.1 GCA_902800815.1 Fibrobacter succinogenes | reverse complement strand
CCGCCTGCAGACGACCATCAAGGACGCCACCCGCATGCTCGAAGAATACCACTTCGCCGAACTCGCCGGGTTCCTGTACCGCTTCGTGTGGGACGACGTGTGCTCCAGCTACCTTGAAATCAAGAAGGCCGTGATCAACAGCGAAACGCTCACCGCCGAAAAGAAGAACGCCATGGCTATCCTCAGCTACGTGCTGAAGAACGTGCTCGACCTGTTGCACCCGGTGATGCCGTTCATTACCGAAGAACTCAACAGCATCCTGTTCCAGGGCAGCGAAATGGTGATCAGCCGCGCATGGCCCAAGGCCGACGAATCGCTCATTGACGCGAAGATCGAAGCCGCATTCGACCAGGCATTCGCCGTGGTGGAAAGCGTGCGTGGCGTGCGTGGCCGCTACAACGTGAGCCCCGCCACCAAGCTCAGCGCCGTGGTGAGTGTGGACGATGCCGCGACGGAAGCAAGCGTGAAAGACTGCATGGCAATCATCACCGAGCTTTCGGGTCTTTCTGACCTGAGTGTCGCCGTGAAGGCAGCCAAGCCGAAGTTCAGTGCCAGCGCCGTGGTGCCCGGTGGAGAACTCTACATCCCGCTCGAAGGTATCCTCGACCCGGCTGCAGAAATCGCCCGCCTGGAAAAGGAAATCGAGAAGGCCAAGGCGTTCGCCGCCAGCATCGAGAAGAAACTTTCGAACCAGAAGTTCGTCAGCGGCGCTCCCGAAGCCGTCGTGAACGCCGAAAGGACGAAGCTTGCGACGCAGCAGGATATTATCGCGAAAGATGAGGCGGCGCTGAAGGAACTGAAGTAAGTTCGCGATTGTCATCCTGAGCGGAGCGCAAGCGAAGTCGAAGGATCCAGAATTCAAAAGAGGTGCCCCATGCGGGCACCTCTTTTTACTCGCAGAACGTTCAAATTCTGCACCAGGCTGGTGCAGAATTGTCGTCACGTAAAAAACTCCAACGACCCGTTAGAGAAATACAATCTCACCAAAAACTCTACCAAGTTGGTAGAGAATTTCCCCAACAATTCGCTCTAGTCCCTTGGCGACACCATGTAGAAATCATCACTAAGTGTAAAACCACCGAAGAAGCCCTATTCTACATAAACAAGGTTTAAGCCGTCCGGCCCTTATAAACTGCATAAAAGCAAATCTTTTCAAGCACCAAGGGAAAATCGAAAACAATTTTACGGGCAATTTACCCGCCCTACCCTCCAAAGACAAACATAAATTTCGTTGGCTCCGCCCCTCCACCGCCACTAGCTCATTCGTCTAGTAAACATCTTCGTATTCATATTCATCGTCATCGGGTTCCGTTTCGATGACAATCGTTTTCTTTACCTTCTTACGGGAATTTATTTCAGGTCGTGGCGTCGTCGCACCATTCTCGACATTCGACCCATAATCACGAGAAAGTCTAGCGTCGCGTTCTTGCGACTTAACCTTTTCACAGCGCTCATGATCATAGTAGTAAGCGGTAAACCGACCCCCTACACCGTCAACAATGATAGGTATCCAGAGAAAAGGAGCTCCCAAAACGAAATCCAAGAACAGCATTCCTCCTCTAAAACCACTCTCATAGCAAGCAGTCTTTTCACTACTGCCAGAAACCATCCCCTGAAATTCTTCGCGAGACATGTCAGGATGACGGGGCGGTATAAGCGTAGCGCAAGAACTCAGAAGAAATATTGCGCAAGCCAAGCAAGGCCAAGTAAACATTTTCATATTTTGCCTCCTAATACAGGTACCATTCCCATATAAGATTGTAATCACTATTGTAGTCCGTCTGCTCTTTAACATCACTCGAGGTCAGGTAACCAATATTTGAAACCTGAAAACATTTGCCCGAAGAGTAAACATCATGATCCGAAAGATCCTCATCGATAACTTTGGGACAGATCTTTATCTGGTCCGTTCCCTTGTTGATTGTGTATGTCTTCGAAACGCGTCCAGACCAGACTCTTTTATCCGACAGGTCGATAAATGTTGTCGTAGATATAGTTTGTGCGGAGACACCGTCGCTATAGGTATATATAGTAAAGGATACTTCCGGGTCACCAGCACCGTCAAGGCCATCCCAATCGGAAGATACCTGCTTATAGTAGGTCAAGGTCAGTTCCATCGTCTTTGCAGATGTCAAATAATAAGTTGCACTTGAACTGCTTGATTTATAGGAACTGCTTGACACATAACTGCATCTATAGCCATAATTATTGCAGCACCACGAATCGGAATAAGCGCTCATTCCATAATAACACAAGTCCGCTTCGCTCATATAGGCAGAACTAGAAGAGACATAGTCGCACCAATAGCCGTAATTATTGCAGCACCACGAATCGGAATAGTCGCTCAATCCGAAATAGCACTTATCCTCCTCGCTCATGTAACTCGAGGAACTTCTCATATCTTCCAAGTATTTCCATTCAGCCTCATCCTTGGCATATTCCAAATCCTCTTCAACTATTTCAAAAGGACTTTCGTCAGCACATGCCGCAAGGAAGAGGACGAACGAAAGCAGACTGATGTATTTCAACAGATTCATATTACCCTCCCAGTTACCATGCGAAATCGATATTCAGGCGCCAAGTGTCGATCCCGTTTTCGTAGGCGAATACTTCGTCAACATTGGTGCGTATCGATGTGAGCAATAGCTGCCACTGAATGGAGAAATGCCTACTGATTTCAATGCCGAAGCCGAGGTATTCCATGAACTCCATATCACTAGACGCATATGCGCCATCAGTTTCAAAACTCGTATCCGTTCCATGAACATACGAAGAAAAATAGTAAGCACTCTGCTCTTCTATGCGCCATGTCCAATCAGCAAAGTAGTGATCGATCCATGCATAAATCGGCTTGCGGACATGCGTACTAAGACTTACGAAAGGACGAAATATCTCGGACGCATCTACCGGCACTCCGAACCGGAACTGCAACGGGACTTCTACCATAATCGAATGGTAGTCGATTGCGCCTTCTCCGTAGCCGTAGCGCCCTAAGACATCACTATACAAGTCTTCTTCATCTATATCATAGTCGGCATGATGATAGATTACGTTTAGGCCAGTCTGGAACACGCACCACTGGTAAAGATACCACCGCACAAGAAATCCCAAGTTTACTCCAGTATGGTTTGTCGCCAGGCCATCATCTGCGCTGATGAAAGCGTTCTCCGTTACGACCCCATAATTGGCAACCTCGGTCTCGTTGAACATATCTAGAGCAAGAGAGATTCCCACATAGAAGTCTTTTTTGTGTTGACCAAGCGTTTTCTCTTGGATATCTTGACGGGCATTCGCTACAGGAGCCGTATCTACGGGAGCAACTTTCTTTTCCGCAACAGCATCAACGCTTCTGGATTCCTTCTCGGACTCTTTGGAAATGTCGACAATCTCAATGACAGACATCTGTTCACCCAGTATTTTTACCGATACAAGACAGGATTCAGCATGCACTTCCCTTTCGCAGAATTCAAAAACGGATTTTGCAGAAACCTGGACCGCCTGCATCTGGTTGAGGAACTTGTTTACGCGCTCGATGCTATCGGCCACAGCCTTTTCGGCCAGCATGCTTTCTTGTTCAACATACGCAGAGCACTTACACTGCGATTCAACCTTTTCGCATGTAGAACTTGTTTCATCCTGGTTTTCGGACTTGCACAACCCGCAAAAATTTTGGCATTCTTCACTCATTGGTGGCAAGAGCGATTCCTGCGATGTAGATTCAGGTGCCGTTTTGACCGTGGTCTTATTGCTCTTTTTAGAACGAATATGTCCCAACTGGCCTCCGTTTATCGTCACGCCAAAAACGCAAGTGTCACTCTTGCAATTTTTCTGCATAAGCTCAGCCAGTTTACGAATGTCTTCGCTCTGCAGCGAATCCTTGCGCACCCTTTCCTGTTCTATTGAATCGGCACGCGCGGCCGCAGCAAGGAAATCCTGCCTAAGACTATCCAGAATCGCAGGACAGTTCCCGCACACTTGATCTACCTTCGAGCATGTAGCGTTTTCTGGATTCTGGGAGCAATCAACACACAGCTGTACGCAGAGGCCGTCTGCAAACGCAAGCGAGGCCATGGCAAATAGCGCGACCAGCGGGAAAAATTTCATACCGTCTCCGTTTGTTGAAATTTCAACTGCGGAGTCCGTCTCGTTCAAGGGCGATTTCGATGCACAAAAAAAGTGTGGAATCGCAAGCGCCCTGAACAGCTGAGGTAACGACCAAGTAACCCAATCGTCTAATAAGCGCAAACGACCCACACCATACGGTGTGAGTAATCGGCCTTATTCCTAGACGATGAAATTTTGGTCGTTTTCCAGCTGTCTGAATAAGAGCGAACTCTAAATCTGTCTTTGTAAATATAAACAAATATATTACGAATAGCAACAAAAATCGGTTACCCCCGCTCCTTTTCCCTGAATTTTTTATTATTTTCCTTATGAAGGTTAAAAAGGAGAAAAGAAAATGAAATTCACCACATTTCTATTTGCCGGCGTATTTTCCGCTAGCATCGGAGCCGCAAGCCTACAGGCGGCGGAATGCAACGTCACCCACCATCAGGGCGGGGGCGGCAGCACCGACATCTACATGGGCTACCCGGCGACAGCGCTCTACCTGTTCGAAGGCGACTACCTGGACCTCTCCAAGATGAGCCAGCGCGAGCCTGCGGTCAAGAACGCCTCCAGCACCGATACTGCTTGGGTCTACAGGTCCGAACTGGACTCCACCATGATCGTGATCGTCACCGAGAAGGTGGTCAAGGTCGCACGAGTCACCTACTCCGATGACGAGAATTCACGAATAGATTCACTTTTCACCGTAAAGCACAAAGACGTATACAAGGACGAGTTCCCGCGCCTGCAGAAGGCGGGCGTATTCAAGGGCACGGCGAAACAGGCCGATTCCCTCGTGACACACGTATTTGAATTGTGCCAGAAATTCTACAGCAAAGATTACGGTTACGGCGGCTGTGTATTCAACCCGCCCGAGCAGAGAAGAAGAAACGGCGGGAAGGACGTCGACATGGTCGACATGCCACTTGCACTAGCAGCCGTTGCCGGCGAGTTCACCATCCTTCTCGATACGCTGAACACGTGCCCGGACATCAAGTTCCCAGTGGATTCTAGCACGACCGCCATTCCGTTCGCACCCCCAGGACTCCCGCAAGCGAAAATTGGCTTTGCGAAACTCGGCCAAAGCCGCTACCTGATTGCAGGCGCCAAGCCTAACGCCCAATACAAGGCTTTCAGTCTCAACGGCCAGTTCCTGAAGGGTGGCGCTTTCGAGGGCAATGTATTTGTCGCACCGGCACTCCCCGTCATCCTGATGTTGGAAGACGGGCACAGCATATACCTTAAATAAAACCGGCAAAAAGCATTAAGAGGCGTTCCTGACGGAGCGCCTTTTTTCTTGCTCCGGGTTATTGAGTTTTTGGCACGGTTATTGCATCTTCTATAGCGAAAACAAGGCGGGACCGTCAATTTGTTTCATTTTGAAACACTTTGACGGCCGTGACCGCTTAAATTTTTAACATAAGGACGTAAAATGGCAACAGAGAAGATGGAATTCCAGACCGAAGTTCGCGACATGCTGAACTTGATGATCAACTCCCTTTACAGCAACAAGGAAATCTTCCTCCGCGAGCTCGTCTCGAACGCGGCGGACGCACTTGACAAGCGCCGTTTCCTTTCGCTCTCAAATGCCGACCTGCTCCCGGTGGGCACGCAGTTGCGCATCGACATCTAGGTGAACAAGGAAGGCAAGCGCATCGTTGTCGAAGACAACGGTATCGGCATGAACAAGGAAGACTTGATCAACTGCCTCGGCACCATCGCCCGTAGCGGCACCAAGAACTTCATCAAGAATTTGAAGGAAGGCGACAAGGGCAGCGTCGATCTGATTGGCCAGTTCGGTGTGGGTTTCTACTCCGTGTTCATGGTCGCAAAGAAGGTCGAAGTGTTGACGCTCAAGGCCGGCGAAAAGCAGGGTTACCTGTGGGCCTCCGAAGGCACGGGCGATTTCGAGATTTCCGAAGCCCCGCTCGACAAGGTCGGCACCAAGATTACGTTGTACCTGAAGGATGACGAAGACGCCGAAGATTTCGCGAGCGAATGGAAAATCAAGGACATCGTTCAGAAGTACAGCGGCTTCGTGAGCTACGGCATCTACTTCCACCCTGAAGCCACCAAGAACGACAAGGGCGAACTCGAAGAAAAGCCCGAAGAACGCCTGAACGAAAAGCAGGCCCTGTGGCGCCAGAGCGAAAAGGAAGTCACTGAAGAACAGTACAAGGATTTCTACAACGTCATCAGCCACGAAGCCGACGAACCGGCCGCATGGAGCCACAGCCACGCCGAAGGTTCCCAGGAATTCTGGAGCCTCGTGTACATTCCGTCCAAGGCCCCGTTCAACATCTGGCATAACGACGCATTGCACGGCCTCAAGCTCTACGTGAAGAAAGTCTTTATCATGGACGACTGCAAGGACTTGCTGCCGCCTTGGTTGCGCTTTGTGCGCGGCGTGGTCGATAGCGAAGACTTGCCGCTGAACGTGTCCCGTGAAATCTTGCAGAACAACAAGATTATCACCAACATCCGTAAGCATGTAATCAAGAAGGTGCTCGACTCCCTGCAGAACATGGCCGACAAGGATGCCGCCAAGTACAACGCCTGGTGGCGCGAACTCGGCATGGTGCTGAAGGAAGGCTTCTACATGAACTGGGAACATCTTGACGAACTCAAGAAGTTGCTCCGTTTCGAAAGCACCAAGACGGAAGGCGACGCTCTCGTGGGCCTCGACGAATACGTGCAGCGCATGCCGGAAGGCCAGAAGGAAATCTACTACCTCATCGGCGACAAGAATGCCGTGAAGTCTAACCCGATGCTCGAAGCCTTCAAGGCCAAGGGCTACGAAGTGTTGCTCATGAGCGACGGCATCGACGAGTTCATGATGTCTAGCCTCCAGGAATTCGGAGACAAGAAGTTCCACGACATCGCCCGCGGCGACGTGGACTTCGAAAAGACCGAAGACGAAAAGAAGGCCGAAGAAGCTAACAAGGGCATCTTCAAGGGACTCTGCGAAAACCTGCAGAAGGTCTTGGACGAAGACATCAAGGAAGTCCGCGTGTCCAGCCGCCTCAAGGATAGCCCCTGCTGCCTGGTGACGAGCGAAGATGCGATGAGCGCCCAGATGGAACGCATGATGAAGGCTATGGGCCAGAAGAACTTGCCGAAGTCCAAGCGCATCCTCGAAATCAACCCGACGCACCCGATTTGCGAAATGCTCAAGAAGAAGGCTGAAGCGAAGGAAGACCTGGGCGATTGGCCGAAGGCCCTCTACGGTCAGGCTTTGCTTGCCGAAGGTTCTCCGCTCCCGAACCCGGCGGAGTACGTCGCCGCGATTACGAAGCTCTTGACCGCTTCCGTCAAGTAAGCACACTACAAAGCTACCCAGACCCAAACATTAAAGAAGACCGCGACCCAGATCGCGGTCTTTTTTGCTATTTTCATCCATAGTTGGAGATTCATAATGACTGCACTTTTTTTAATACTATCATTATTCCTTTTTTGCAGTTGTTCCAACTCTGTATCATTAGAAGCCTACGCCGACATCAGTAGCGAAACAGACTCCCTCACAAACATGGTCACGCTCCATTCAACGGGCATCGAAGCCTACGTAGGGACAAACAGCGACGAGGCCAAGGCAAACGAACGCCCGAAAATGAAGGTAAAGTTCGACTACGACGTCACTATAGCCAAGCACGAGACCACCTGCTCCGAATTCAACAGCCTGATGGATTTGCAGATTGACTGCAAAAACAGGGATTTCCCCGCAACAAACGTTACATACTACGATGCAATCCTTTATGCCAATGCCCGTAGCAAAGCAGACAAAAAGGATACCGCCTACACCTACAACGAAACCACGTTCGACAAGGACCACCATTGCATAAACCTGAACGGGCTCGCATTTCACCCGGAAGCGGAAGCCTACCGCCTACCCACCGAAGCAGAATGGATGCTGGCAGCCCTACAAGGCTGGAAACCCACGAATAGCTGGACCGCCGATAATTCCGATTATAAAATCCAGAAAGTCTGCACCTCCATCGCGAACAGCGCCGGCATATGCGACATGGAAGGCAACGTCAAGGAATGGGTGAACGACTGGCTCGGCCTTTTCCGTGACACCTCCGTAACCGATTTCCTGGGCGCACCCGATGGCGGGGGCGTCGGGGAACGCGTCGTAAAAGGCGGCAGTTACAGAAACGAAAGCAATTCCATCAATTCCTATTCCAGAGGGGATATCTACCTGGTCACATCTTCCAACAAGGCGGACTACATCGGATTCCGTCTTGCCTACGGAGCAATCCCCAACCCATCCTGGATAGACCGTGAAGGAGAACTGAGCGAAAGCCCCATCACCATCTTGGCAAACTCCGCTACACTGAAGTCCCTTACCGGGAGGTCGAAGTCAAAACTGCTGTTCCGCAACGACGTCACGGGAAACCTGGCAATCATCGATTATTCCAGCACACCCGCGTTGGTACGCGAAATCAAGGACACCCTGGACGCCTACCATCCGGACATATCGCCTGACGGCAACTGGGTAGCCTTCTGCACGAAAATCGAAGGCCAGAGCGGAACATCTTCCGTTTACGTACGCAGCATAATCCATCCGGAAGAACCTGCAATAAGGCTAGACGTAGAAAGCGCAGCCATCCCCCGCTGGCGCGTGCTCGGCAACGGCGACACGACTATAACCTATGTTACTGACGCGAGCAACAACCAAGAAGAAAGCGATTTCTTTTTGCGCAGCACCTGGAAGGTTCCCTTTACGGGCGGGAAATTCGGTACACCGCAAAAACTTTTCGACGGAGCATACCACGGAGGAATCAGCAACGACGGTGGTCTTTCCGTTACCGGGTCCAAGCTCTTTAGAGCCCGCATCACTAGCGGGAACAGCACACTGGCCCGCGACACCGTATGGTACGGGGGCGACCAGGTTTGCAACGTATCGCTTTCCAAGGACGGAACAAACCATACCGCATTTCTTGATTTCGGCGGGAACCTCGGTCAGGAATTCACCGGCAAATCGTACCGGCCACACGAAGCGCTCCTGATCGCAGACAGTACCGGGAAACTTGTCCAGAGCATCCCCGCCCCAGACAGGTATACCTTCGACCACACGGAATGGGCCGGAGACGGAATTATCGCAACGCTCGCCAACAACAATGGAGCGCACACCCACATAGTCTACATCAATACGGCAGACAGTTCCATTACGGAACTGGCAAGCGGCGAAGAACTATGGCACCCCTGCCTGTGGTCAAAGAACAAGACCTTCCTAACGGACAAATCCATCTTGAACCTGGATAGCGCGGGAATATACTACAGGGAAGATGCGAAAATTAGCGCTTACGAGCTGCGAACGAAAATGGAACTCTTCTGGACTCAGAAGGATTCCATTACCGTAGTCGCCTTCGGGAGTTCAAGGACACTCCTGGGCCTAATGCCCTCAGAAATGAAATCGGAAACCATGCTGAATTTCGGCTATTCCGGCGGAGACTTTTTCGGTACGGATTACCTGCTCCACAACTACGCCCTAAACCACATAAAGAACCTAAAGTACATCGTTATCGAAACCACGCCCAACATGTTCTGGCGTTACCCCGCACAGGACTGGGTTGACATATACGGCACTAACACCGGATTCCATTACGATGAGAGCCACAATTTCTGGAAAGACAATATTCCCGATGGATATATTGACGCCGTTATTGACGCCCCCACTCTGGCAAACACCAATACCCTCCCCTACCGCGAGGATTTCACTATGCCATCCAAAAAATGGGGTAAAGCCGTCATGATAAACGATTCCACCGAGATGCAATACGAAAACGACCTGATGCAAGGCAATTTTTCAGTGTTCGAACATGTCGTAGGAATGGCAAACGCAGCAGGCGTCAAGGTTATCGCACTAGTATTCCCCGTAAATCCGGGATATGCTGAAACAGGAACGTGTGGTCCATACGGGCCGACAAAATCCGTAGCAAAGAAAATCTTTGACAGGATTTCCGCAATGGGCGTCATCTTGATGGACGAGAACAAATGGGGTTTACACGACTACACCAGCGAAATGGCGTACGACGCCGACCATTTGAGTTACCTGGGCGCAAAGCAGCTGACGCACCGGCTGGATTCGCTTTTGCAGACAATTAAATAAGAAAACCCGCGATTGATCGCGGGCTTTTTCTCTCACCGAAATCTAACATTAGTTACTAAAAAACTGAATAATTTACCCGTGGTAGAGGTTGCCGGACTGATAGTTCGGCTCTGTGGTCAGGTTTACTCCCAGCCTGCGGAACACGCCCACATCCACCTGCGAGAGAATCACGCTGGAATGCACTTCGCAGTGGCGCAGTTCCGGCAACTTCTCGAGGGCGATTTTCGCGTTGTAGTCCGTGAGGGCACAGACAGAGAGCGCAACGAGAGCCTCGTCCATGTGCAGGCGCGGGTTCTTGTGGCCGAGTTGCTTCGTCTTGAGGTTCTGAATCGGCTCGATGACCATCGGCGAAAGCAGGCGCACTTCGTCGGGAATCTTCGCGAGATGCTTGAGCGCATCGAGCAGCATGGCAGAAGATGCACCCAACAGCGAAGAGGTCTTCGCCGAGATAATGGCACCGTCGTTCAGCTCGATGGCAACCGCAGGACCTTCGGTCAACTGCGCGCGTTCCACTGCAGCAGCAATCACGGGACGGTCGGCAGTGCTAATCTGCGCCTGCTCCATGATGAGTTCCTGCTTGTAAATCTGGTCCTTTTCCGCATTGCCCTTGCGCACATCGCAGAGCGTGTTGTAGTAGCGGCGGATGATTTCCTGCTTGGCGGCCTCGCAAACAGCATCATCGTCAATAATGCAGTTGCCCGCCATGTTCACGCCCATGTCCGTGGGGCTCTTGTACGGAGATTCACCCAAGATGCGCGTAAACAGCGCGTTCAACACCGGGAAAATTTCCACATCGCGGTTGTAGTTGATCGTAGTTTGTCCGTAAGCTTCCAGGTGGAACGGGTCGATCATGTTCACGTCGTTCAGGTCGGCGGTCGCAGCCTCGTAAGCGAGGTTCACCGGGTGCTTCAGCGGAATGTTCCAAATCGGGAACGTTTCAAACTTCGCGTAACCGGCCTTCACGCCGCGCTTGTTCTCGTGATAAATCTGCGAGAGGCACACGGCCATCTTTCCACTCCCGGGGCCGGGAGCCGTCACCACCACGAGTTCGCGGGTAGTTTCAACAAATTCATTCTTGCCGTAGCCGTCGTCGCTTACAACCAAAGGAATATTGCTCGGGTAACCCGCAATCGGGTAGTGGCGGTAAACCTTGAGTCCCAGTCCTTCCAGCTTCTTCTGGTAGGCAACGGCACTCGGCTGTTCCTGCCAGCGGGTCAGCACCACAGAGCTCACGTAGAGGCCATAACCGCGGAACGCGTCAATCAGGCGAAGCACGTCCTGGTCGTAGGTAATACCGAGGTCGCCGCGGACCTTGTTCTTCTCAATATCGCCCGCATTGATGGCGATAATCACTTCGGCCTTGTCCTTGAGCTTTTCGAGCATGCGGATCTTGCTGTCGGGCGCGAAGCCAGGCAGCACGCGGGATGCGTGATGGTCATCGAACAGTTTTCCGCCAAATTCCAGGTAAAGTTTTCCGCCGAACTTCGCGATGCGCTCGGCAATTTTTTCGGACTGCGTCTTGAGGTACGCTTCGTTATCAAAACCTACTTTAAACATCTTTTTCTACCGATTCAAAATTAAAATTCAACGTCCCAAAAATAAAAAAATTTCGGGACGAACATTTCGTTCGCCCCGATGCAAAACTACATGGTCAAGAAAATCATTTCATTACCTTGTATGCCTTGTTCCCGACAATCACGAGCAGTGCTCCCCTGCTTTCAACACGCACCTCGTGCATCGCAGACTGCGTCCTCGACTTCATCAGCACGCGGCCGTTGAGGTCGGAAACCGTGAACCTGGAACCGGCAGGCGCATTCTCAATAAAGATGGAATTTGCATGTGCACGTATCTTTATGTCAGTATTAAAGTTAAGTGCATTTGCGATTGCATCCGGGTCGACAAGCGAAGTGTCCGGACCCGGAGCAGCCTTCTTCGCAGTCACCGCCACCTCGTAGAGCTTGCACGATTCAAACGCGTGGAACGTGGTGTCGTTTTCATAACTTACGCCGTTGTATTCACCCTCTGCCGTCTTTTTCTCGATCTCGGGCTTCTTCTTCCAAATCTTGAAGTTGCCGGTGAGATGGAGCATGGCGAGGTAATGCACCAGGCCGTCGTAGTAACGCTGGCTACCCACAATGGGCTTGGAATCCCAGGCCTTCTGCAGCACCTTCTTCACCAAATCCTTGTAGCCCTCTTCTTCAAGCAGGGCGTAGGTAGCAACCGCATTCGCACCCGCCTGGCCGATGGTGAAATCGCCGTATCCGCTGGTGCCGTCCCAGTTGAAGTGGCCGTGCCTGTAGCCGTCCTTCTCGAAGAAGTCGGTAATCACCTTCGCGATTTTCGTCTGGCGTTCCATATCCACGCCAAACAGGTAGCTATCCATGCCGTAGTTCATGGGGCAGCGGATGGCATCGAACGCGTACCTGGTGGAGTTGTCGCTGAATGCGTAATGCGGAGTCCCGTCGAAGTTGCTGTAGTCACTGCACAGGCCCGACTGCGGGTTTGCGGAATTGTAGATATGGTCGCGGGTAGCCTTCGTCGCCTTTTTCCACTTGTCGTTGTTGGTAGTCGACCAGCGGCTGAACAGGTCTACAAATGCAGGCAGGCTGTAAGAGGCGTCGCCCCAGGTGTTATTGCCGTCAGACGGCTGGAAGGTCGCGATAAAGGACTGTTCGCTGTACAGGGACTGGCCATTGCCTTTCCAGCAGGCCTTCAAGATACTCTGCGCATCCTTCATGTAGCCTTCATCGTTCCAGCGGTGGGCCGCAAACAAAAGCGACATCATGAAGTAGATTTCGCCATCGGGAGCGTTGCCCCAGTCGCGCACGGAACCGTCGCGGTTAGCCTGCCAGGCGAAATAGCCGGAGCCGCCCGTGGCAGGGTCCTTCCACATGTGCTTCTTGGCCCATTTCCAGAGTTTGTCGAATTGTTCCCTGTGATTGGTCTGCACGGCAATCATCATGCCGTAGCTCATGCCTTCGGAACGGATGTCGTTGTTGTTGATATCGACAATGTAACCGCCGTCGTTATCTTCGTAATACACGGTCTTGTCGTTCTGGCCACCGAAATAATGGTTCCAGAGTTCGTCAATCTTGTCCTGTATGTCCTTGTCGGTCTTGCCGAGAAATGTCTTGAACGGGCTCGTGTAATCGCCCGTGTAGTAGGCGCCCGTAGATTGCGAGCCATCCTTTTCGCAGTCGGGGCCAAAATAGGCTCCGTTATCGTCGAAGAATGTGCCTGTGTAAATTGAATTTTCCGCCGCAGTGGCCATAGAGGCGCACAGCAAAACGACCGAAAAAACGGATAGGTTTTTCATTTTGTTCTCCCAAGAGTTGATTTAACCTATCCATAACAAACCCGGCTATAATATAAATAAGGAAGGCCCGATTTCACCTATCGGGCAGAAAAAGGCGTTGTTAGCCAAAACAACGCAATTTCGGCGATTTTACGCCAAAATCAAAAAAAAGTGCCTCCAGGGCAGGAATTTCACATAAGCCCCGGAGGCACCGTTGTACGGAGATCTTTAGCCGATTACGAGACCTTCGTTCGTGGCAATATCACCTTCAATGTGGAAAGAATTCAGTACCGGATGTTCGCGGTCCTGTAAAGAAAGGATCAAATAGCTCGCCCTGCTATCGTAGGCAAGGCGCTTGTCTTCTTCCGACGGGCGCGAAGGGGATTCCGGATGGGAATGCCAATTGCCCAGCGGCGAGAGGCCGTTTGCACGCATGTCCTTGATGGCGGCAAGCTGTTCCTTGGGGTCCAGCGAAAAATGCTCGTTCGAATGGTCGATATTCGTGAGCAGGTAGACCTTCTCGATATGCTTGTCGCTACCTTCGATGCGCCCCGCAATCAGCCCGCAGGCCTCTTCGGGGAGGTTCTTTTGGGCATGCGCGAGGATTTTTTCGTAGTTGTCTTTTGAGATTGTGATCATTCGTACCGCCTAGTGTTTCAAATCGCAGACCGCCTGCTCGTAGTCGATAAGCTGCGTGATGGTCGGGTGCGTGCCGCAAACAGCGCAGTCTTCGGTATGCGTCGGGAGCTTTACCTTGCGGAATTCCATCGTGAGCGCATTGTAGGTGAGCAGGTAACCCGTGAGCAAATTGCCCACGCCGAGAATGTACTTGACGGCTTCCATCGCCTGCAGACTACCGATAACGCCGCCCATAGCGCCAATCACGCCCGCCTGCTTGCAGGTCGGCACAGCATCTTTCGGAGGGGGTTCCTTGAACACACAGCGGTAGCAGGGGCCCTGGCCCGGAACGTACGTCATGAGTTGTCCCTGGAAGCGGATGATTCCCGCATGGGAGAAGGGCTTCTTCGCCATTACGCACGCGTCATTGATGAGGAACTTCGCCGGGAAATTGTCCGTTCCGTCGATGACGAAATCGTAATCCTTGATAAGGTCGAGGATGTTCTCGCTCGTCACGAAGGTGTGGTATGTAATCACCTTCACGTCGGGATTCATCGCTTCCATCGTCTCTTTCGCGGACTGCACCTTGGGCTTGCCCACATCGGCCGTAGCATGAATGATCTGGCGCTGCAGATTGGAAAGGTCGACCACGTCGGCATCGGCAATACCGATGGTGCCCACACCGGCGGCGGCAAGGTACATGGCTACGGGGGCACCGAGGCCACCCGCGCCAATCACGAGAACTTTCGCGTTCAGGAGTTTCTTCTGGCCCTTCGCACCCACCTCTTTCAAGATTATGTGGCGGGAATAGCGCTCCAACTGTTCGTTAGTAAATGCCATTAGCAGCCGCCTCCCATGAAGTAGAGGAACTCGACGCTGTCACCGTCCTTGAGAACGGCCTTGTCAAACGTTCCGCCTTCGACAAATGCCTCGTTCACGGAAACCGTCACGTAAAGCGGGTTATCAATCTTCTCGGCTTCAATCAGTTCAGCGACGGTGAGGCCGTCCTTGTATTCTTTCTTGTTTCCTGCAACAGTAATAATCATTTTATACTCCTTGGTTAGTCGCCGACCTTCTTCACGATGAGCGTGTAGGTTCCGTCCTGGTTGTCGTCAAGTTTCAAGATTTCGTGTCCCTCTTCCTTGATGCTGCGCGGCACGTTCTGCACCGGTTCGCCGTCGTTCAGGCGGATAGAAAGGATTTGGCCTTCTTCCAGTTCCTCGAGGGCGACCTTCGCCTTCACGAAAGTAGTCGGGCACACGACATCGGTAATGTCGATGGTATCGTCGATTTTTATTTCTGCCATTGTTGTTTCTCCGTACATTGTTGTTTTAATCTGGCCCAAATATAGAACGCGTTTTCGCACGCGTCCAATACATTGTTTTTATGCTGAATTATCAGTTTTTTCTATAGCAAGTTGCCATCTTATGATTATATAATGTAGTACCACTCCTCGCTCTGGGTAATTTCTTCCGTCTTGTGTTGCTTATCGGTAGAAACGTAGTCCATTTCGAGGCTTTTCATGCTCACGCGGGTATTGGGCGCGACAGAACTCGTGATGAAGGCACTGCCACCGATAATGGCATTTTCGCCTACAACCGTATCGCCGCCTAGAATGGATGCGTTCGCGTAAATGGTTACGTTGTCCTGAATTGTCGGATGACGTTTTTTGCCGGAGAGGCGCTGGCCCCCGCGCGTCGAGAGCGCACCGAGAGTCACGCCCTGATAAATTTTCACGTTATTGCCAATAACCGCAGTTTCACCAATCACAATGCCCGTACCGTGATCGATAAAGAAGTACTTGCCGATGGATGCACCCGGATGGATGTCAATTCCCGTCTTGGAATGCGCATACTCAGTCATGAGCCGCGGGAGAACCGGAACGTGCAAAAGGTAAAGTTCATGGGCAATGCGGAAAATCGTTGTCGCCATAAGGCCCGGATACGCAAGGATGATTTCGTCGAGGCACCCAGCGGCAGGATCGCCGTCATAGGCGGCATGCAAATCGGTTTCAAGACATTCGCGAATCCAAGGAATCCTCGCGAAAAATTCCTTGCAGATGCGGTAGCTTTCTATCTTGCGCTCGTCCGAAGTCATGGTACCACGGAGCTTGCAATAATCAAGCGCGATGGCCACCTGCTTGTGGAGGTGGTAAAAAGTATCTTCGATAATGACCGCGAAGCTATTCTTCGGGTTGTAAATCTTGTGCGAGCGGTCCCTGAAATGTCCGGGATAAACCACACGGATCAGGTTCTGCAAAATCGTCTGAATCTCGGCCTGGTCGGGTCGATTATAGATGTCAATGTTGTCGATATGCTTGCCGCGATTGTAATCGGCAAAAATCGTCTGGACAGCTTTTTCGACTTCTGATTCCTGGATAAGTTCGTGCATGAGTCAAATTTGTTGAAAGAGTATCACGAGAGCGTCGATGTCGTCCGGAGAGTTGTACAGCGCAAGCGTCGGGCGAACGGTACTTTCGTAACCGAAATGCCTGAGCACCGGCTGTGCGCAGTGGTGACCTGTACGCACGGCAACACCATAGGCGTCGAGCCTCTTGCCCACTTCTTCGTCGGAGTAACCGTCGAGCTTGAAGGCCAGAGCAGATGCCTTGTTGAGTGCCGTACCTACAAGGTGGAGTCCCTTGACGGTCTTCAGTTCCTTGAGGCCATACTGCAACAGTTCATGTTCCCAGCGGAATACGCAGGGCATCCCGATTTCGGAGAGGTACTGGAGGGCAGCACCGAGGCCAACAGCATCGGCGATGCTTCCGGTTCCCGCTTCAAACTTGTTCGGGATTCCGTTGTAAATCGTGCGTTCGAACGTGACGTCGGCAATCATGTTGCCACCGCCGTGGTACGGGCGGGCCGCTTCGAGCAATTCCTTCTTGCCGTAAACGACACCGATACCGGTCGGAGCAAACACCTTGTGTCCGGAGAACACGAAGAAGTCTGCGTCGAGGGCGGAAACATTCACCGGAATGTGCGCGATGGACTGCGCGCCGTCAATGAGGATTCTCACACCGTGCCTGTGGGCGATGGCGATGAGCTCCTCGATCGGGGTTACGGTACCGAGCACATTCGAGACATGCGTCACAGAAACAAACTTGGTGCGCTTGGTGAACAGAGCCTCGTAATCGTGCAATTTGAGCTGGCCGGTAGAATCACACGGAATCACCTTGATGATGGCGCCCGTTTCTTCGGCGATGAGCTGCCACGGCACAATGTTGGCGTGGTGTTCCAGGATGGAGACGATGATTTCGTCGCCCGGCTGGAGCGTGGGCTTCACGTAAGCGTTAGCAACCAAGTTAATGGCTTCGGTGGTACCGCGGACGAAAACGATTTCCTGCGAAGACGGAGCCCCGATAAAGTCGCGCACGATGTTACGGGCGTTTTCGTAGGCATCCGTCGATGCAGCCGCGAGCGTGTGGGCACCACGGTGCACGTTGGAGTTCTCGTTTTCGTAGTAGTACTTGAGGCGGTCAATCACTACTTGCGGGCGCTGTGTCGTTGCACCGTTATCGAGCCAGACAAGCGGATGGCCGTTGACTTGCTTCGAAAGAATCGGGAAGTCGCTACGGATTTGCGCAAGCGTCTTGGATCCGATGCGGATGGATTCGTTCCTGGAATTGGCACCCGCATTCGCATTGCCGGCCTTGTTCACGGAATCGCCACCGAGCGATGTCGGAGCGTCGATCGTGCGACTCTGTTCTGCGGCCTGCGTCTTGGACACGACTTTCGGGGAGTAACCCTGTGCCGATGCGGGGGCCGCCGGAACATCGCCGAACTGCGACACAAATTCCGCTTCGGGAGCTGCAGGAGCTTCCACGGAGTTGAGCCATGTATCGCTAGAATTGCCGCCGTAGGCAAACGGTGCCGAAGAGGTCGGTTGGTCGCCATAGGTCGCAAAGGGATGTTCCCAGTCGAAGACCGGAGTCTGGTTATGGGCATACGCTCCCTGAGCGACGCTCACGCCTTGCGCAGCAGAAGCATTCTGTGCTTCAGGAGCTGCAGGGGCTGCATAAGCGCTATCCGTCAAATCCGGGAAGTACTCGTTTGCCAACTGCTCCAGTTCAGCCGCATTGGGAACTCCGGCGAGCTCTTCCAGCGATCTGGTATCTGGATTATTCGTAATCATAGTATTCGCCAACCTCTACGTCTTCGAGAACTGCAATGGCGTCGTCGGCAAGGATAGCCGCAGAGCAGTACAGGGAAAGCAGGTAAGAAGCAACGCCCTTGTTGTCGATGCCGCGGAAACGCACGGAGAGACCGCGAGAATGTTCGTTCTTGAGACCTGCCTGGAACAGGCCAATCACGCCGCGCTTGGCTTCACCGGTACGCACGAGCAGGATGTTGGTCTTGCCGCCCTGGGACTTCGGATTCTTCACGCCGTCCACGAGAAGCTTGTCGGTCGGAACGAGAGGAATGCCGCGCCAGGTGAGGAACTTGCCACCGGCGATGTCAACGACAACAGGCGGCACGCCACGGCGGGTGCATTCGCGTTCGAAAGCGGCAATGGCACGCGGGTGGGCGAGGAAGAAGGACGGTTCCTTCCAGACCTTCGAAATGAGTTCGTCGAGATCGTCCGGTGTGGGGCGGCCGTCGGCGCGGAGCGGCTGGATGCGCTGGGAATCGGCAACGTTCTTCAGCAGGCCGTAATCGTCGTTGTTGATGAGCAGGCTTTCCTGACGTTCGCGGAGCGATTCGATAGCGAGGCCGAGCTGTTCCTGAACCTGGTCATACGGAGAACTGTAAACGTCTTCGATGGCCGTGTTCACGTTGATGATCGTGGAGATGGAATTGAGCTTGTATTCGCGCGGTTCGGTTTCGTATTCGACGTAGCCTTCCGGAATAATGTCGGTCTTCTTGGTCTGGCTGCAAAGAACATCGAGCGGGGTTTCGCCTTCCACGACCTTGTTCACGCGGAACAGGCCCGTTTCGAGACCCTTGAATTCAAGGAACTTGGTGAGCCACTTGGGAGTGAGCGCACCAAATTGCGGCTTGGTCTTGGTGACGTTCGCCAGGTTGTAGGCAGCCTTTGCGCCAAGCGCATTGATGCCGGTTTTCTTTTCTGTAGCTTCATTTGCCATAGTGGTTTACCTCTTGGGTTTGTGTTAAGTGTTGCACCCTGTCATCCTGGAGGCCAAAGGCCGATAGGATCCAGTGCAGATTTTTGAATTCCTATTAGTTCTATAGGATTTTGCAAGAAAAAATTTTACAGCCATGCCCCTTCGTGCGAGAACATGATGTCCTTCATGGCATCGACGCCGCCCTTCAGGTTGTAAAGCGGCCCCGTGTAGCCCGTCTCGCGCAAGGTGTTGATGGCGAGAATGCTGCGTTTGCCCTGCTTGCAAATAAAGACGGTATCCTTGTTCGGGTCCAGTTCTTTTTGCCTGCGGGCCAGCTGCCCGATGGGAATCACGATGGCGTTCGGGAAGCGCAAAATCGCGCGTTCATGCGGCTCGCGCACGTCCACGATAGTCATCGGGTCGCCATTGTCAATCTTCTTCGCGAGTTCTTCGGGAGTAAAGCCCTCCACCGGAATTTCGTTTTCGGTCTTGAGCCCGCAAAGTTCATCGTAATCGATTTCCTCGACATCGGTAATCGTCGGGTTGCTTCCGCAAATGGGGCAGTTCCTGTTGCGCTCCACCTTCAAGATTCGCGAAGTCAGGTACAGGCTATCGACATGCAGAAGTTTTCCGTTCAGGTGCTCACCGATACCGAGAAGCAATTTGAGCGCCTCGTTCGCCTGAATGCTCCCCACAATGCCGGGAAGCGGACTAATCGCACCGCCCTCGGAACAGGAAGGAATGAGCCCCGACGGAGGAGGCGACGGGAATTGGCAACGGTAGCACGGTCCGCCATCCAAATTGAAAATGCCCACCTGGCCCTCGAACTGGTAAATCGCGCCGAACACGACGGGAATGCCGTGCAGCGCACACGCATCGTTAATGAGGTAGCGCGCCTTGTAGTTGTCGGAGCAGTCGACCACCAAATCGTAACCGTCAATCTGTTCCAAGATATTCGAAGAATCTAGCTGCACCTTTTCGGCGATAAATTCGATATTCCTGTTGATGTTTTTTACCTTGTCCTTGGCGGAGGCGACTTTCGGGCGTTTGATATCGCGGGAACCGTGAAGTACCTGGCTCTGCAGGTTTTCGAGCGAGACCTCGCTAAAATCGATGACCTTGATGGTCCCGACACCCGCCGCGGCAAGGTACTGGATTACAGGCGAACCGAGCGCACCCGCACCCGCGACAACGACTTTGGCAGCCTTGATGCGTTTCTGGCCCTTCACGCCGATTTCCTTAAGCATTAGGTGCTTGCCGAAGCGTTCCACCTCACTGTCATCGAAGGCGACTTCCTTGCGCCTCTCGTCCGAAATGAGGCTTTCGACCGCAGCGCTCTGCGATTCTTCAACAGGCGCTCCGCCGGCGATTGCCGGCAACAACAGGATTTCAGTCTCTTCGGGAAGCGGCGTTTCCCAGAGGGTTTCCACCGTCAGGTTCTTGCCGTTGACATAAATCTGAATAAAGTTCCGGAGCTTGCCACCATCATCGTAAAGGACGTTCTTGGCATCCGGATACATGTCCAAAAGGATGGCGAGCGCCTTCCTGACCGTACTCGCGGGAATTTCAATCCGCGCATTCCTACCAAAAAAATTTCTAAGGGTAGCTGAGATGTATATTTTCACTTTTTCCTCCGTACAAAAAAAAGCGGCTTTTTGAACAAAATAATCAATAGAATTATTTCAACGCGAAATATAGAACTGAATTTTGCCTATGTCCAATACATAATTTTTATGCAGAATTATCAGTTTTTTTTATAACGCCTATAACTGCGTGGTCCCGTCAGCATTTGATATCGTTTTTGTAATTTCTGATATCGACAACTCCCTCTCCTGTCACCGAAATTATCACATAAACAAGCCCTGGGACCATGTTTTCGGCATCTTCCCTGGACGGGATTGCCTCATAATCGGGGTGCGAATGGTAGAAACCGACTATTTCAAGCCCGCTTCCCTCGATTTCCCGCTCCACCTGGTAAAGAAAGAGAGGGTCCGCCTCGAAATGCATCCCTCTCCCCTCTCCTTGAATCCGGTTAGGCAAAGCACGTATTTCCATCACCTCGAACTTGCCGTCCGGGGTGTTTTTTCCGAGCAAAATACCACAACATTCGTGCGGATAACTTTGCCGGGCCTCTTCTGCAATACATTGCCGCCAGCTCATTTCTTAACGCTAAACACCCGCTTCCAGGATTTTCTTCGCAAAGACGTCGCGACCGATGCGGTCGATGGTGTACTTGAAGCGTTCACCGGGTTTCGCGTTCTCGGCAAAGAACGTGATGGCCGCATCGCAGATGTCCAGCAGTTTTTGCTTGTCTTCGATGAAGGGGATAATCGTTTCGCCCTTGTTGATGTTGTTGCCGAAAAGCCCGCCGAAGGAGACGATGTAGCCGTGGGTATCTTCCCAGGCATCCGTCGGGCAAGACTTGTAGCAGCGACCGCAGAAGTTGCACTGCGATTCGTCGAAGATGACCTTCTTGTTTTCGACCTTGATGGCACCCTTGCGGCAAGTCTTTGCGCAGAGCCCGCAGCCGATGCACTTGTCCTCGAGCCACTTGACCTTGATGGCTCCCTTGATGCCCACGTCGTTTTCTTCGGCCTTGAGACAGTTGTTCTGGCAACCGGTCACGCCGAACTTGAACTTGTGCGGGAGTTCGCGTGCAAAATAGCGGTCGTCGAGTTCCTTAGCGAGCGCGTAAGTGTCGATGCACCCGCTAGGGCAAACGGCTTCACCCTGGCATGCCGTAATGGTACGTACGCGGGGGCCGCAGACACCCGGTTCAACGCCGCCTTCGGCCAAGGCCGCCTTCACGTCTTCTACGTTTTCGAGCTTGATGAACGGAATTTCGACGCTCTGCCTGGAGGTCAAATGAGCGTAACCTTCACCGTATTTTTCGGCGACTTCCGCGATTTTAGCGAGTTGTGTTGCAGTCAAATTGCCGCCCACGACGCGCACGCGCAGCGAGAAGTTATTCTTCTGCTTCTGGCGCATCCAACCGCCCTTTTTAAGAGTTGCATAATCCGTTGCCATATTTTTGTGTCTCCGTTATTGTCATGCCCGCGAAGGCGGGCATCTCCGTTTAAATATTCTTAATCGCTTGTTCGAAATCTTCCTTCAGATCCTCAATATTCTCGATACCGATGCTCACGCGGATAGTCCCTTCGAAAATTCCCGCATGTTCCTTCTGTTCCTTGGAACTGTGCGTAAAGATGGTGCTTTCCGGGTGAATCACCAGCGTGCGGATATCCCCGATATTGGTGGCGATGGTGGCGTACTTGAGGCCATTAATCAGCTTGAACGCCCTTTCCTTGGTGCCCGCGTCAATCGTGAGGATTGCGCCGCCCCTGCCGCCAAGCTGCTTCTGCACCAGGTCGTAATAGGGGCTGCTTTTCAGGGCCGGATAGTTGACAGAAATGTCATCAAAGCCCTGCAAAAATTCCGAGAGTTGCAGCGCGTTGCTGCAAAGGCGATCCATACGCAGGCCGAGAGTTTCGAGCCCGAGCGAATTCAAGAAAGATGTCTGGGGAGCAACGCAGCAACCTACATTGCGCCAGATTCCGTTGCGCAGTTTCGCGATGTAGGCGAACTTGCCAAAACGCCTGTATTCCTCGAGGCCCTTGTAGCGGGCGTAATCCCATGGGAACTTTCCGCTATCGACAATGAGGCCGCTAATCGCAGAACCGCTGCCGTTAATGTACTTCGAAGACGAATGCACCACAATATCCGCGCCGAAATCGAAGGGATGCACAAGGTACGGCGTAGCCGTCGTGCTATCGACGATAAACGGGACACCGCCCTCGTGGGCAGCATCCGCTACGGCCTTCAAATCAACGACGTTCAGTTTCGGGTTCCCGATAAGTTCGGTAAACACAGCCTTCGTCTTTTCGTTCAACTGTTCGCGGACACTTTCAGCCGTCACTTCGGTAACAAAGCGAGTCGTGATGCCGAACGCCTCCAGGTCATGGAACAGGTCGATAGTGCCGCCAAAAAGCCCGGCACTCGCAATCACCTCGTCGCCCGCGTGCAAAATGTTCAAAAGCGAGATCGTCACCGCGGCCATGCCCGAAGAGCAGGCCACCGCGCCAATGCCCTTCTCGAGCGATGCGATGCGACGTTCAAAAGAATCGTTCGTGGGGTTCGCGATGCGCGTATACGCAAAACCCGGAGCCTTATTGTTGAACACGGCTTCGAGTTTTTCGGCGGAATCCTGTGAAAAGGCGCTCACCTGGTAAATCGGCGCAAGCGTAGAACCGCTACATCGGTCGCTACCAAAATTCTGGTGCAATAAAGCCGTATCAAAATTCATCCAGCAAATCTCCGTACATCTTTTGTTCGCAGCCAAATATAGAACGCGATTTTCAATGCGTCCAATACTTAATTTTTATGCGGAATTATCAGTTTTTTCTATAACGAAGCCGCATCCGTTCGTTAAATCACCACCACCGGCTCACGCAGCGACTTGTTCTCGAGTAGTGTCGCGGTATCTCCCTGGGTCACGAACATGCGATAGATGAACACATCCACCTTTTCGCCTACCTCGATTCTCGGCTGGTCAAAGGAGCGCCGCGCCGTAAGCAAGACCCCGTTCACGCGGACGCGCAGTTCGATACCGTAACCGCGGAAATCCACATCTTCCACGACACCTTCTTCTGCAGAATTCTTGTACTTCTGCACTTCGGTTTTCTTGGTCACCTTCACAAATTCCGGGCGCACAATCGCGTTTTCCGCATTTTCGAGGATGTCAAAACGACGGAAATTACTATAGTCCTTGAAAATGCTAGGTTGCCCGAAGAACGATGCCGTGAAGGCGGTTTTCGGGTTGCTGTAGACCTCGTAAGGCGTGCCCACCTGCTCGATGCGGCCCCGGTTAGTGATGATGATTTCGTCGGCCACCTCAATGGCTTCGTCCTGGTCGTGGGTCACAAAGATGCTCGTGACGCCGAGCTTCTGGATCATTCCCTTGAGCCAACTGCGCAGTTCCTGACGCACCTTCGCGTCGATTGCGGCAAACGGTTCGTCAAGGAGCAAAAGCTGCGGGTTGGGAGCGAGGGCACGGGCAAAGGCAACACGCTGACGCTGTCCGCCCGAAAGTTCGCTCGGGTAACGTTTCTCGAGCCCGGAAAGGCCCACCAGTTCCAAGAGTTCGTGGACACGTTCCTTGATTTCATTTGCGGGCTTCTTCGCAATCTTCAAACCGAAGGCCACGTTATCAAAGACCGTCATGTAACGGAACAGGGCGTAACTCTGGAACACGAAACCGATACCGCGCTTGCTCGCGGGCACATCGTTGATGACCTTCCCGTCAATGATGATTTCGCCGCTGTCCGGGTTCTCGAGCCCCGCAATCATGCGGAGAATCGTCGTCTTACCCGAACCGCTCGGGCCCAGAAGGCCAATGAGTTTCCCCTTCTCGATGCCGACAGTCACATCGTCCGAGGCCTTGAAATTTCCGAAATGCTTGTTGATATGCTTGAGTTCGACGTACATAAAATCTCCTTTCAAGGCTATTTCTTTCTTCCCTTATGTTCAATGACGCTTCTTGCAACCAGAATGAGAATGGCAAGCATCACCAGTATCGACGCCACCGCAAACGCAGGCACGTACTGGAACTCGTTAAAAAGGATTTCCACATGGAGCGGGAGCGTGTTCGTCTTTCCGCGCAAGTGGCCCGAAATGACAGACACCGCACCGAATTCGCCCATGGCACGGGCCGCGCAGAGCACGACGCCGTAAAGGAACGCCCACTTGATATGCGGGAAGGTGATGCGCCTGAAAATCGTGAAGCCCTTCGCACCCATGAGCGCCGCCGCCTCTTCCTCGTCGGTTCCCTGCGATTCCAGCACCGGAATCAGCTCGCGCGAAATGAACGGGAATGTGACAAATATCGTCGCAAGCACAATTCCCGGCACCGCAAAGACAATCTTGATATCGGCATCCTGCAACAGCGGGAAAATCGGGCTCTGACGGCCAAACGTAAGCAAGAAAATGAGACCCGCAATAATCGGCGAAACCGTCACCGGCAGGTCAATGAGCGTCGCGAGAATCTTTTTCCCCTTGAACTTGAACTTCGTGAGGCTCCAGGCGGCACACAGCCCAAATACCGTATTGATGGCGACCGCAAAGAACGAAGCCTCTAGCGTAAGGAGTATCGCCTTGATGGTGTAATCGTCGGCAACCGCCTTGCTGTACACCGCAAAGCCCTGCTTGAACGCTTCGGTAATCACCGTAATCAGCGGGAGAATAAGCATCAAGAAGACGAAAAGTAGACTAATGCCGATCAGCGAATACCTGACAAGTTTTGAGCCTTTCGTATCGCGATGTAGCCCGCTCTGCGTAACTGCACTCATTAGCTACCTCCCTTGAGAATCTTGGCGCTCCTGTTCTGCACCACGTTCACCAGGAACAACGTAATGAACGAAGCCACCAACATCACGAGGGCAATCGTCGTCGCGCTGGAATAGTCGTATTCCTGAAGTTCCGACATGATGATGAGCGGTGCGATTTCGGTTTCGAAGGGCATGTTGCCCGCGATAAACACGACGCTGCCGTATTCGCCTAGGCAGCGCCCGAAAGCAAGCCCGAAACCCGTGAAGATGGCGGGAATCAGCTCCGGCAATATTACCTTCCAGAAAATCCGCGTGCGGCTTGCGCCCAGCACCCCAGCAGCCTCTTCGTAGGCGGGGTCCAGCTTTTCGAGCACCGGCTGCACCGCGCGCACCACGAACGGAATGCCGATAAACACCAGCGCCACCGTAATGCCGATGCGCGTAAACGCAATCTTGATGCCGAAATTCGCGAAAAAGCCGCCGATAAGGCCCGTATCCGCAGTGAGCGCCGTAAGCGCGATGCCCGCCACCGCCGTAGGGAGCGCAAACGGGAGCTCAATCGTTCCATCTACGATGCGCTTGAGCGGGAACGTGTAACGCACCAGCACCCAGGCGAGAACCACGCCCATCACCGCATTGATGAGCGATGCGATAAAGGCCGTCAAGAAACTCACCTTGAAACTGGACAGCACGCGCGGACGCGTGATGACATCGATAATCTCGCTCGCACTCATCTGGGCCGAAAACACGACCAGCGAAGCAAGCGGAATCAGCACCACCACGCTCAAAATCGCCAGGGTCACCCCTGTAGTAAGGCCGAAGCCCGGTATGACAACACTCTTTCTTTTCATAAGCGTCGCCAAATATAGAACGCGTTTTCCCGTGTGTCCAATACTTAATAATTATGCTGACTTATCAGTTTTTTCTATAACAAACAGGGTGCAATAGGCGCCCCAAATTATTTATATTACCGACAAAATCGGAGAATTCAAATGAGCTTGACACTTGAACGCGCAAAAGAAATCAACAAGGGCCACGTAACCGAAGAATCGCTGGTCATCCATTCCCTCAACGTATGCTATGCCATGGGCGCGATGGCCAAGCATTTCGGCGAAGACGTTGAACACTGGCAGGCCGTGGGCTACCTGCACGATTACGACTACCAGGAATTCCCCGAAGAACACCTGCAGCACACCGAAAAGGAACTGCTCGCACAAGGCGTCTCCGAAGAAGACGTGCGTGCCATTTTGGCGCACGGTTTTGAAATCGTGAATCAGGTGGAACCCAAAACCAACATGGAAAAGAGCCTGTTCACCGTCGACGAACTCACCGGAATCATCCAGGCCTGCGCGAGAATGCGCCCCAACGGCATCCTGGACCTGGAAGTGAAAAGTTTCATTAAAAAGTTCAAGGACAAGAAATTCGCCGCCAAGTGCAACCGCGACTACATTTTGAAAGGCTGCGCCCTGCTCGGCATGGACGTGAAAGACGTCGCCGCCATCTGCATCGAGGGCATGCGCGAACACGCCGCAGAAATCGGCCTGGCGGGGAACGCCGGGGCTCAATAAAGGAATAAAACTTAAAATATCAAAAATCCCCGCTCCGAAGAGCAGGGATTTTCGCTATGACAATTTGGCTCTAGATTCTATCGCCTCTTCGAGGCTCCAGAATGACAACCTGGCTTACTTCTTTTCGTAAATCTGGTCGAAGATGCCGCCATTGGAGAAGTGCGTCTTTTGCGCCTTGTCCCAGCCACCGAAGCGTTCGATGCTGAACAGGTTTACGTTCGGGTCGAATTCCTTGTACTGGGCGAGAATCTCCTTGTTGGAGGGGCGGTAATGATTCTTCGCGGCAATGTGCTGGCCCTCGTCGCTGTAGAGGTAGCTCAGGTATTCGGTAGCAAGTTCGCGGGTACCGCGCTTGTCAACCACCTTGTCCACGATGGCAACGGAGGGTTCCGCCAGAATGCTGATGCTCGGGATTACGATTTCGTAATCGTTCGGATAGTCCTTGAGCGCAAGGAACGCTTCGTTTTCCCAGGAGAGCAACACGTCGCCCTGGCCGTTTTCGATGAAGGTCGTGGTAGAGCCGCGAGCGCCCGAGGCAAGCACGAGAACGTTGGCGTAGAGTTTCTTCACGAAATCCTTCGCCTTTTCCTGGTCGCCGTTATACTGGTTCTCGGCCCAAGCCCAGGCGGCAAGGTAGTTCCAGCGCGCGCCACCGGAAGTTTTCGGGTTCGGCGTGATGATGCCAACGCCCGGCTTCACGAGATCGCCCCAATCCTTGAGTCCCTTCGGGTTGCCCTTGCGGACCAGGAACACGATGGTGGATGTGTACGGGGAACTGTTCAGCGGGAATTCCTTGACCCAGCCGTCTTCGATGAGGCCCGCGTCGTGCACGGCGTTCACGTCGAATTCGAGGGCGAGCGTCACCACGTCGGCTTCGAGACCGTTGGCCACTTCCAGGGCCTGCTTGCCGGAACCGCCGTGAGACTGCGTGATTTCCACTTCGCCACCGGTCTTTTCTTTCCAGTGCTTCTTGAACACTTCGTTGTAGTTGGCGTAGAGTTCGCGGGTCGGGTCATAAGACACGTTGGTGAGCGTCTGCTTTTCGACCTTCTTGGCAGAAGTTTCGCCCTTCTGCTCGTCAGAAGATGAGCATGCGCTAAAACCGATAGTTCCCGCAATCAGGAGACTTGCCGCAATGGCGGACTTGACAAAATTCTGATTCATTCTTATACCTCGCTTGTTTATTGTTTTTTGTTTGTTGTTCTTTTGTGCGCCGAAATATAGAACCCGTTTTTGCCATTGTCCAATACTTAATTCTTATGCGGTATTATCGGATTTTTTTATAAGTATCGCACCACAAATAGTCCCACACTATCATTAGGTATAAGAAAATAGTATAGCACCAAATATTGAGCCACGAAACCGCAATTTGTATTTTATAGCATCATCTTTTTTTTGGTTTAAAATGTCTTTAACCCGCGAAGAAGTTCTTAATATTCTGACCACCGACACAGAACTCTTGTCTGCGCTTGTTGAAAAAGCATATAAATTGCGCACCAAGTACAAAGGCAACCGCGTCAGCATCCAGTTGCTCACCAATGTCCGCAGCGGAAACTGCACGCAGAACTGCGCCTATTGCGCCCAGTCCCGCGATTCCGAGGCTCCTATTGAAAAATACCGCTATGTAGAGGATAAAAAACTCTATGGCGACAACGACCTCGTTGACGAAATGCATTTAGCGAGGCACTGCATCGGGCTTAGCGGCATCCGGTTTGCGGACGACGATATCGAAAAGCTTGCCGAACGCATCCGCAAGATGAAAAAGAACGACACGCAAATCTGTTGTTCCATCGGGTTCCTGACCGAAAAGCAGGCGTTGATTCTTAAAGAAGCGGGCCTCAACCGTATCAACCACAACCTTAACAGTAGCCGTCGTTTTTACCCGAGCATCTGCACGACGCACACCTATCAGGAGCGAATCAACAACCTGAAAATGTTGAAGGGCCTCGGTTTCGAAATTTGTTCCGGTGGCATCATCGGAATGGGCGAAGCGCCCGAAGACGTGGTGGACATGCTTTTTGAATTGCTGGAAATCAATCCCGATTCGGTGCCCATCAATTTCTTGCTGCCGGTAGAAGGCACGCGCCTTGCTACCCGCGACATTTCAGCTCTCACGCCCGAATACTGCATCAAGGTGCTTTGCCTGGCACGCCTGATGCTCCCGAAATCGGACATCCGCTGCGCCGCCGGCCGCGAGGTGTATTTTAAGGGACACGAAAAGACACTCTTCAAAATCGCTGATTCCATATTCGCATCGGGCTACCTCACCGAAGGCGGCCAGAGCCTCGAAGAAACGTTCCGCACCATTGAGGCGGCAGGCTTCACCTGGCAAGTAGAAAGCGAAGCCTCTCATTAGCATAAAAAAAAAGACCCCCGGCGCGGGTTACGCCAGGGGAAGGTTTTGGAGATGTAATTACTGGATGCTTGCGGTAAAGCGGGCGGCAATGGCAACATCAGAGAGTTCCTTTTCACTGTAGGCGCTCAACTGAATTTTGCTGTGCTTGCCGAATTTCTTGATGAGGCTCACCGTCCAGGCGAGTTCATCGGCACCGGCCTGGATTTCGTCACGGTCGCCAACGTATTCAAGTTCCGCATAGAGGCTGTTCAAGATGCCCGCAGTCGGGATTTCCACACCCACGAAGAACGGAACGTAGTCGGTACCCTGGGCGTATTCAGACTTGATGGCATTTGCTGCCGAGAGGTTTTCGCCGTCACCCGTGGTGATGTAGGCAACTTCGCCGTAGAGGCCGAGATTCTTCGCGAAATAGTAGCTTGCGCGGCCTGCAATGCGGTGCGATACTTCTGCCGTGTGCTGAATCGGGTCGAGAAGGTTTCCGCGGTAGGCGGCGCTGATTTTCGCATCGCCGAGTTTCACGGTTTCTTCGGCGCGGAGGTAACCGGTGTCGAACTTGTTATCGTAAGTACCGAGCAACAGGCTGAAGCTAGAAATTCCCTTGTCGAAGCCGAAGCCGAGAGCGTCGTGCTGGTAATCGCGGGCAAGGAATCCGCGCTTGTTCAGGTGCACGTCCACGTAGGTACCGAAGTTACCGGCAACAGTCCAGTCCGTACGGAAGCGACCGAATTGCGCACTGAAATCGCCGAAATCGGTGTTCCACTTGTACTTGGCGTAGTAGGTATCGGCGCTGATCTTGTCGAAGCTGAAGTTCTTGCCGTCACCGTCCTTGACCTTGTTGCCAAAGGCCGGAGAGAAGATACGAATGTTGATTACCGCCTCGAAATCGCCGGAAGTGTATTTTCCGCCGATGTTTGCACGCAAGAAGGAATTGTCGAGCGTGTTGTCGGCATCGTTATCGTAAACGGCCTTGATGGCCTGCGCCTGCACGTTTCCGGTGAGTTTGAAAGCGGGTTCTTCTTTCGCTTTTTCGGGCGCGGCAGCTTCTGCCTTCGGGGCTTCAGCCACAGGGGCTGCAACAGGGGCGGCCTCTGCAGGCGCTTCTGCTACGGGAGCGCTTGCTGCCGGAGCCTCTGCAACGGGGGCTTCGGCCACGGGAGTTTCGACGGCAGGTGCGGCAGCCGGGGCTTCTGCTGCCTGGGCTTCAGCCGCGGGGGCAGCGGCCACAGGCGCTTCTGCTGCAGGGGCAGCATCCTGGGCGAAAACGTTGGAGGCGAAAAGGGAAGTCGTAATGACCGCAGCGGCGGCGAGCTTTGTAAAATTCTGGTTCATTCTTAAACTCCTTGGTTATGGTTATTGTTTTGTTTTTTTGTGCGCACAAATATAGAAGGCATTTTTTACCTTGTCCAATACTTTAATTTTATGCGGAGTTATCGGTTTTTGCTATAAAAAAAGGTCCCCGCTAGGGGACCTTATATTTTACTTTATCACAACTTTTCGATACGTGTCAAAAACTGTCCACTTTTTGAAGAATTCCTCGCGACCAATTTCACCCGCTTCGGCGTATTCGCGAAGCAAGCGAGACACATCTTCGTCGGAGAGGACCTTGATTTCAAAGCCGCGCCCGTTAATGACCGGGAAGCCATCGTAAAGGTACGCGCCCGCTTCCGTAATTTCAGAAATGCGTCTATCGCGCACCTTCACGGCCACACTGTCACGCAAGATGATGATGTCGAAATCGTCGGGATAGCGGTAGCTCTCCCCCACTGTCGGGATTTCATCGCCTATGGTGTAGTGCTGCTTTACGGGCTGTTGCTTCACCACGGAGAGTGTCGCCGTATCGTAGAAAAACTCTTCGAAGATTTCTCCACGACCGTGGCGTTCGCCCTGCACGAATTCAGCTTTTTCGCCTGCGGCAATCTGCCTTTCGAATAGGCCTTCTACCACGCCGCAAGCCGATGTCGCATGGGTCACGCGGTCAATCAGAATGAGTTCACCTAAAGTCTTGTGCTTCTCGAAAAGGTCAACGACAATGGCTTCAGCAAACACAATCTCGACTACGGCAATACCGTTCTTTTCAATCGCATCGGAATTGATATGTTTTCCGTTATTAATATCGACGGAATAATCAATTTTATTTATGATTCCGGGAATCGTTTTCGTCCCGAGTTTTACAAGGTAGTCCTTGCCGAGCGAAAGCGGTTCGTCGTCCATCCACAGGAGCGAAGCCTTGATTTTCTTGTAACTGCCGATATCCACGTCTTTTGCAAGCACGCAGCCTCTAGACACGTCCACCTCGCGATCAAGCGAGATGGTGACAGGTTCACCGACGTGAGCCTCTTCCACATTCCTGTCGCCGCGCAGGATTCCCTTGACAGTCGCCTTCTCGTTGCTCGGAAGGCTTGTAACCGTATCGCCCACGCGAATTTTGCCCGCTTCGATTTGCCCCTGGAACCCGCGGAAAGTGCGGTCCGGGCGGCACACGCGTTGCACGGGCAGGTAGAAACCTGCTTCAGCTTGTGCGTCGTCGATATCAATGGTTTCGAGATAATCCAGGAGGGCCTTGCCCGAGTACCAGGCGATATTCTTGGATTTCACAGTCACGTTGTCGCCTTCGGTAGCCGAAAGCGGAATCACGTAAACGCTATGGAGCGAAAGTTCAGCCGCAAGTTCGTTGATTTGCGCGAGAATTTCTTCGAAGCGTTCCTGGCTGTAGCCCACAAGATCCATCTTGTTGACCGCAAAGACAAAATAACGGATGCCCATGAGTTTGCAGATGCGGGCATGCCTGCGGGTCTGTACCAGCACGCCCTGCGAGGCATCTACGAGAATCACGGAGAGGTCCGCAAACGAGGCGCCCACCGCCATGTTGCGGGTGTATTCCTCGTGCCCCGGCGTGTCTGCCACAATAAAGCTGCGGCGATCCGTCGTGAAATAGCGATACGCCACGTCAATGGTGATGCCCTGCTCGCGTTCTGCCATCAGGCCATCCAGCAAAAGGGAATAGTCAATCTTTCCGCTGCGGCTACCCACCTTGCTGTCGAGTTCCAGAGCCTTTTCCTGGTCAGCGTAAAGCAACTTGGAATCGTAAAGGATATGCCCGATGAGCGTCGACTTTCCATCGTCCACACTGCCGCATGTAATAAACTTCAACAAGCCTTTCATTAGAAATAACCCTCCCTCTTGCGGCGTTCCATGCTGCCCGCAGCTTCGTTGTCAATCACACGGGAAGTGCGTTCTGAAGATACTGCGCTCAAGGTTTCGTCAATGATTTCGTCAAGCGTGGTGGCAGTCGATTCAATACCGCCCGTGAGCGGGTAGCAGCCGAGCGTGCGGAAACGCACCGACTTAATCTCGGGCGTTTCGCCTTCCCGCAGCGGGAAGCGTTCGTCGTCCACCATGATGATGTTGCCGTCACGCACCACGACCGGGCGCGGGGCCGCAAAGTACAGCGGGACAATGTCAATCTTTTCGCGCTTGATGTACTGCCAGATGTCCTTTTCGGTCCAGTTCGAAATCGGAAACACGCGGATGCTTTCGCCCTTGTTAATCTTGGTGTTGTAAAGCTTCCACATTTCCGGGCGCTGGTTTTTCGGGTCCCAAGCGTGTGCAGAATTACGGAAAGAGAAAATCCTCTCCTTGGCGCGGGACTTTTCTTCATCGCGGCGACCACCGCCAAATGCGGCGGTAAAACCGTATTTGTTCAAGGCCTGCTTCAAGGCCTGCGTCTTCATGATGTCGGTGTATGCTGCGCCGTGGTCAAACGGGTTGATTCCCTGCTTGACGCCGTCCTGGTTGATGTATTCCAGCATCTCGATGCCGAGCTTTTGCGCCGTGCGGTCGCGAAACTCAATCATCTCGCGGAACTTCCACGTGGTGTTCACGTGCAAGAACGGGAAAGGCGGCTTTTCGGGGTAGAAGGCCTTCATGGCCAAATGCAACATGACGGAACTGTCCTTGCCGATAGAATAGAGCATCACCGGCTTTTCGCATTCTGCAGCGACTTCGCGAATGATGTAGATGGCTTCGGCTTCCAGCTCGTCGAGGTGTGAAAATTCGCTCACTGTGAAACTCCTAGTATTTGTTAGATTCCTTGGGATCGATATCGATAGTCTTGACGCTTCCGTCATTCAGTTCAAAAAACCACCGCACGATATCGTTCTTTTCTCCCTTGACTTTTTCTGTATGCACCTTGCAGCCCTTGCCGCCGATGTCTTCGCCGAGGAAGAAGCTGATAGCGTGAACCGGGCATTCCTTGATGCACGAGGTGCAACCCCAGCAGTCCTTGGGGTACTTGATAAACGCTTTCTTGTTTTCGTTTATCTTGATTAACGTGCCGGGGCAAACGTCGTGGCAGCGCCCGCAACCGATGCACTTGCCTTGATCAATGCTGATGCTCATAGTTCCTTTGCCCTTCTGCGGTGAGTTCGCGCAAGATGATTTTAATTTGTCCGTTTTCGAGACGGGAATTCACATACTTGCGGAAACGTTCGTTGTCTTTTTCGGGATAGTCGGTGTTTTCGGCGAAGCTGTGCCAACGGGTTTCGTGACGTGCGGCCAGGTGCGCAATTACGCTCTTGCAGACAGTCAAGCGCTCCTTAAGTTCGTAGATGTACATGACCTCTTGCAAGTCGTCTGCATGCAGGTCACCCACACGGGACTCAATATTTTCTATTTCCCTGAGGGCAACCGCTAGTTGATTTTCGCTATAACGATAGCCCGTCTTGATGCCGCCTGCATAAGTGTCCATAGCCGCCTGCATTGCTTCTTCAAGACTTTCAGCGGTGTCCGCGCCGTTCTTGTTATTGAGGAACTTCTCGATTTCTGCGATGTGGTTTTCAATCTCGCCCTCCTTAATGGTTGCTTCGGCATGCTCAGCAACCTTAAACTGCACGTCAGGTCCCTGAGCCGGTTGATGAGTTTGTCGAATCAGCCGAAGGGCCGACAAACTCTCTATATACTCCACCGCGCTTTTCGCAGCAATCTCACCTTCAGCAAGTGCTCCCGTCACGTACTTTTGCGGGGCACCACCGGCAACGTCACCAGCGGCATAGAGCCCTTCGATGGTCGTCGCACGCTTTGTATCGACCCAGTAACCGCTTGCGGTGTGGCCGCCCACGATGTAGGGTTCCGTCCCTTCGATTTCCACATTCGCTTTCGAAGGCGTGTCGTTTTCAATCCAGCGAATCGTCTGCGACGGCGCCATGTTCAGGTACGCCTTCAGGAGCGATTCTTCCTGTTCAGGCGTAATCCCGACAGTGTGCAAGTAGCACGGCCCGCGGCCTTCCAGATTTTCGGACACCGTGCCGTAAACACGTTCCGAAGTAGAAATCCCGTACTTCGTCTCGTAAACTTCTCCGAGCGCATTCACCTGCTTCGCACCCACACCCTGCGCGAGCGTCCCCGTCGGGGCAATCGTGTCCTTGCAACGGAGCGCAATAAAACGCATCTCGAATGTGGTCATCTCGGCACCGTGACGGATGCCCATCGCATAGCCCGCACCCGTATTGAACGGCGGGTACCACATCTTGTGCCGTGAAAATCCCGGATTGTTCGGGCGATAAAGCCCGGCGGCACCGCCCGTCGCGACAATCACGGCACGCGCCTCGATGGCGTAAAAAGTATCGTTCTCTATCCCGAAACCGAACGCGCCGTCAATCCTGTTGTCGTGAACGGAAAAATCGAAAATGTTCACGTGGTTCAGCACCTGAACGTTCGGCGCCTTCGCGACTGCCGC
>CADCGB010000039.1 GCA_902800815.1 Fibrobacter succinogenes | reverse complement strand
AAAATTCTTGTCAAGGAACTTATTCAAATTATTTCAAAATTTGAGCAATCGGTTCCAGGGTATCGAGATTCACGAAGTCCACTTGCTTGCCATAGGTGGCGATGAGGGCGCGGACTTCGGCGTTGCGCTCCGCTTCGGGGATTTTCGTGACCTTCGAATACAAAAGTTTCATCATGATTCTGTGTTTCAGGCTGAGTCTGGTGTAATCGATGGCGCCGCGAAGGTGGAAGATTTTACTTTCATCGTAATGCGATGCAGGAACCTGCTTCTTTAGGCAGCCCCTGATGTGGTTGACGTTTTCGGCATCGGTCGGGTCGGCGAGACCGACAGTCGCGACAAACAATTCCTGACTTGCGGAGAGGCAGCAAACCGTTTTCTTGAGGCCCATGATACCGCCTGCGCAAAGAGCGCCCAGATAGACGATGCGGTCATAGCCGGCAACGCTTTTCACGTCTTTGAAAAAAACGGCCTTGAGCCCCGTGATTTCGGCGAGGCGTTCAGCATAGCGTTTTGTCGAGCCGTAGCGGCTTCCGTAGATGATGATAGAGTTCATCGAAATACAATCCTTTCTGTTCCCACAATTTAAAAAACTAAATTTACGCCCGTTTTCAAGGTAGTGCATGGCGGCGTCAAAGACGAACATAGATATGCTGAACGGGCCCCTCGGGAGAAAAATCCTGAGGTTTGCCATCCCTATTGCCTTGAGCAGCATTTTCCAGCAGATGTTCAACCTGGCGGACGTCGCCGTGGTGGGACAGTTCGCGGGCGACAAGGCCTTAGCGGCCGTGGGCGCGAACACGTTCGTCATCAATATGCTCATCAACTTGTTCGTCGGGATTTCCGTGGGCGCGAACGTGGTGGTGGCCAACTCCATCGGCGCTCACAGCTACCGCTCCGTGACCCGCAGCGTCCACACGTCGGTGATGGTGGCGTTCTTCAGCGGGATATTCCTCTCGTTCGTGGGAATCTTTTTTGCAAGGCCGATTCTTGAACTGATTTCAACGCCCGAAGATGTTTTGGACATGGCGGTACTTTACCTGCAAATCTACTTTGCCGGCATGCCCTTCGTGATGATTTACAATTTCATCGCCGCCATCCTGCGCAGCAAGGGCGATACAAAGCGGCCGCTTTATGTGCTCATGGTGGCGGGTGCCGTGAACGTTGCGCTGAACTTGATTCTTGTGGCGGGCTTTGACATGGGTGTGGCCGGCGTGGCGATTGCGACGGTCATCGCCAACGTCATCAGCGGAATCATCTTGTTCTACATGCTCCTGCACGAGGTGGGGCCTTTCAAGCTGGAGTTCTGGAAGTTGCGCGTGACGCCCTTCTTCTTGAGCCGCATCTTGCGCGTGGGGCTCCCGACAGGGCTTCGCGGCGTCGTATTCTCGTTCAGCAACGTGTGCCTGCAATCGGCCATCAACAGCCTCGGTTCTGCGACAGTGGCGGCCTCGTCCATCGCCCTCAACTACGAATTCGTGGTATATTATTGGCTGAGTTCGATCTCGCAGGCTTGCGTAACCTTCGTGGGGCAGAACTTCGGCGCAAAGAACATGGAACGCTGCCGCCGCACGGTTCGCTGGACACTCCTGCTCGGCTGCTCCACCACCATCGTATTGAGCGCTCTCTGCTGCATTTTCGCAAGGCCCATGCTGAGCGTATTCACGTCCAATACCGAGATCATCGAAATCGCTTCTATCCGCATGTACGTGGTGGTGGGGCTCTTGGCCATCAACGTCTTCTTGGACGTGTTTTCGGGCGCGCTTTCGGGAATGGGCAAGTCCCTGCCGCCGGCGCTCACCTGCATGGTTGGCGTCTGCGGCATCCGCATCCTCTGGGTGATTTTCGTATTCCCCAAATACAACTCGTTCGCCTCGCTGATGGTCGTCTACCCCGTCAGCTGGGTCATCACGATTTCGGTCATCGTAGGGATATATTTCTACAACGTCAAACGGCTGAAATAGATCCTTCGCACGCCACGCGTGCTCAGGATGACAGCTTCGCTGTCACTTCAGGAACAGCGAGAGTTTGCCAAAATCGAGAATCGTGATGAACACGAAGAACGTGATGAAGAATGCCGCAGCGACGTTCTGAATAATGCTCTGCGTCTTGGTGGAAAGCGGCTTGCCGCGCAGTTTTTCGATACCGAGGAACATGAGCAGGCCACCATCGGTAATCGCAAGCGGAAGCAGGTTCATGACGCCCAGGTTGATACTGATAAGGGCTAGAAGCATCAAGAAGTCTTGGAAACCGCTCATCCACACGTTACCCATGACGGCAACAATCGAGACCGGCCCCGAGAACGCATCGACCTTCACCTGGCCCTGGAACATGCGCTTGAAGTAGCGGAAGATGCTCGTCGTCATTTTCCAGCTGGTCGCACAAGTTTTCGTAAAGGCCTCCACAGGCCCGCGGCGCACGGTCTTCGTTTCGCGGAAGAGCACGTAGCCCATCTGGATACCGACCATGTAGCGCTTGTATTCCTCGTTGTATGCAGGGGTAAGCGGCTTGGTAAGCGTATCGCCGTCGCGGATGACAGTCACGTTCACGGTTTCGCCCTTGCTACCATCGATAATGCGCACGACTTCTTCGTAGCGGGAAATATGCTCGCCGTTGATCTCGAAAATCGTGTCGTTCTGCTGGATGCCGGCCGTAGCCGCGGCGGAACCTTCAACAGGCGGGAGGCGCACGATGACGCGGTTGCGCGGGTAGATGCCGATGTCGCCGATACCCATCTTGATTTCGGAGCCGGTGGAATCCTGCGCGGGAATCACGAGTTCTTCGGGAACGACGGTGAGGGTAAGCGGTTCGCCGCCACGATGTACCGTAAGGGGAACTTCTGCCCCGAGGCTCACGCCTATCTGCTCGCGGAAATCGTCCCAGCCCTGCGTCGGCTTGCTGTTCATCGCAGTAATGGTATCGCCCGGCTGTATGCCCGCCGCTGCCGCCGGAGAATCCTTCGCGACAAAGCCCACGATGAGTTCGTTTGTCGCAGGTTCCTGCACGCCCACCATGTAGAGCACCATCAGGAGCACGAACGCAAACACGATGTTGATGAACGGGCCCGCAAATGCAATCGCGGCGCGGGCACCCACGGATTTCGCCACAAAATCGCGCTCGTCAGGGACCTCGCCCTCCTCGAGCGTATCCGGGTTCTCGCCCGACATGGCCACGTAACCACCGAACGGGATAGCCGAAATGCAGTACTCCGTCTCACCACGCCTGTAGCGAATCAACTTCTTGCCAAACCCGATGCTGAACGTGTTCACCTTGACGTTGTTCCACTTCGCGACCAGAAAATGGCCGAGCTCGTGAATCGTCACAAGGAAGCTGAGGGCTAAAAGGCCCAGCACGAACATCAGGACGTTGGAGAAAATCGTTTCCATTACAGGAAAAGATAGCAAAAAAGATCCCCGCCTTCGCGGGGATAACAAATAAAGGAGGCCGGGATGACAACGCGGGTTAGTGATGGCCACGCCGTCGGCTCGCCATGACAAAGCGGACGCTGCGATATCAGACTACTTCACGATAATCCTTGCAGTCCGCATCTGGCTCTTGCTCATGATGCGCACCATGTAAGTGCCCTGATTCAGGTGAGCGAGGCTGAAGCTCTGGGAACCCGCAACCGTTTCGCTGAAGGATTCCACCAAGTGGCCCGTCAGGTCAAACACCTGCACTCGCACCATCGAGGGGCTCGGCTGAACCACAGTGAGTTCGTTGTTCGCAAACCCGAACTTGAAACTGTTGGGAGCCTTCGCGACAGCGATGCCGGTCTTCGAAGTGAACTTAGCCGTATAGGTCACATTTTCCGTCACGTCGGCAACCTTCTTGTCCCAGCCATCGAAGGTGAACGTAGAGTCCTTGGTGTCTTTCTTCGTCGCTTCGGGCACCTTGATATCCTTGGCGGCAGTGCCGTAGGCATACATCGCAGAATCCACGACATTGCCATCGACCACGAACTTCACCATGTACCTGTTCACCGTGCTGTCGAACACCGCCGTGTAAGTCGCGGCAGCGGTCACGTCGACAATTTCCTTGTCCCAAGACTTGAACGTGTACGTGTACTGGGCAGTTGCCTTCTTTTCCGTAGCGGGCTTCTTGATGTCCGCAGCCTTCGTGCCATAGGCGTATGTTGCAGAATCAGCCTTGCCATCGACCACGAACTTGATCAGGTACTTGTTCACCGTGCTGTCGAACACAGCCGAGTATGTCGCGGCGGCAGTCACGTCGACAACTTCCTTGTCCCAAGACTTGAACGTGTACGTGTACTGGGCAGTCGCCTTCTTTTCCGTAGCGGGCTTCTTGATGTCCGCAGCCTTCGTGCCGTAGGCGTATGTTGCAGAATCAGCCTTGCCATCGACCACGAACTTGATCAGGTACTTGTTCACCGTGCTGTCGAACACAGCCGTGTAAGTCGCAGCGGCAGTCACGTCAACAATTTCCTTATCCCAAGACTTGAACGTGTACGTGTACTGGGCAGTCGCCTTCTTTTCCGTAGCGGGCTTCTTGATGTCCGCAGCCTTCGTGCCATAGGCGTATGCTGCAGAAGAATCAGCCTTGCCGTCGATAACAAACACAATTGGATACATGACCAAAGCGCTGTCAAACACTGCCGTGTAAGTCACAGCGGCAGTCACGTTGACAACTTCCTTGTCCCACGCCTTGAACGTGTACGTGTACTGAACAGTTGCAGGCTTCGTCAAATCCTCCGGCAGCACGATGTCTGCAGCGGCAGTACCGTATTCGTATGCAGCAGTATCAGCCTTGCCATTCACGACGAAGATAATCGAGTACTCGACCAAAGCGCTATCAAACACAGCCGTGTAAGACGCTTCACCGGTAACTTCGACAACTTCCTTGTCCCAGGACTTGAACGTGTAAGAGTACTGAGCCGTAGCAGGCTTCGTCAGATCCTCCGGCAGCACAATGTCTGCGGCTGCGGTACCGTAAGCGTATTCCGCGGAAGTTTGCACACCGGCGACGTCAAATGTCACGAGGTACTTGCGATCCACCGTCTCAAACACGGCCACATACATCATGTTCTGCTTCACATCCACGATTTGCTTGTTCCAGCCAACAAACTCGTAGGAGTAATTTTCCGTCGAGGGCTTTGTCGGATCCGGCGGCACCACCACATCGGCCGCAGGAGTATTGTAATCGTACATCGTCGAATCGATCACCTCGCTTCCGGCAACGAACTTCACGTAGTACTGGCGCGGGTTCGAGCTATACTGAGCAACATACGTCGCCGAATGCTGGCCGACAGCCGTAATGGCCGGATTCCAGCCCGTAAACGTGTAGACAGTTGCAACATCAGGACTCTTTTCCGCCCTCTCCATATCTGGAACAGGCGTTGCACCATAGGCATAACCTTCGGAAGAGGCGTCCCAATCGTTATATACAAACGTCACGCGGTACTGGCATTGGGCCGTATAGGTAGCAGCGCCTGTAACCATCGGCATTTCGGGCCAGGAACAAGAGTAATTCGGGAAATCAAATTGGTCGTTCCAGTCTGCTTCAGTCCTAGAAAATTCCGGGGCATCCTCATCGCTAATGTACGTCCCATACGTAAATTCCTTGGTAGCAATCTCAGTGCCATTATCATCCTTGAACGTAATGTTGTACACCTGAAGCGTGCTGTTGAACTTGGCCATATAGGTTACAGACTTAGTCACAGGACCCAGCGGTTTATCCCATCCATCATCTTCATTCCAGGAGTAAACGAACTGAGCATCCGCATCCCTAGCCGGAGCAGTTCCCGTATATACTGGCGTTTCGCCTTCATCCACCAAAAGTTTCAGCAGCACCTCGCTTCCATTCATAAAGGTAACAGTGTACTTGTCTCCAACCTTATAGGTTGCAGTATAGACGACATTTCCCGTCACAATGGTTTCTTCATCAATTTCAGGTGACCAGCCATCGAACGTATATGTCAGGAGACCTTCCGAATCCGTTTTTGTCGGAGTCAACCTCTCCGCAAGTTCCGCAACGCTTGTTCCGTATTCTTGAACAGTAGAATCAATTTGAGTCCCATCGTCATTGACGAACTTGACCACGTAACTGTTCACAACCGGAGTGAACTGCGCCGTGTATTCCGCCTCGCCGGTCACAGCCACAATTTCGGGCGCCCAGCCTTCGAAGGTGTAGGAATACTGGGCATCCCCGACCTTGACCGGAGTCTCGCCACTGTACGTAGGCGTAGTACCATAAACCCACGAGCCCGACTGGAGTTCATTCCCGTTCTCGTTGATAAAGGAAACCGTGTACGAACGGAGAGTAGAATCCCAAACCATCGTGTATGCAGTATTCCCGGCAGCCGCAACAATTGCAGGGTTCCACTTGTTGTTGAAACTGTATTCATACTGGTCCGTCGGATCCTTCTCGAAATCAGCACATCCAACGCATTTCGGCATATCGCCATCGGGGACCTTCTGCACTTCTACAGTATCCTCGCCATACATAAACGCAATGTTGTAAACCGGGATATTGGAGCAGCGCACGTTGTCGATTTCCAAAGTACCATTGGTGGCGCCGGAAGTCATCTGCCATTCAATGGCAGTCGCCTGTCTCAGCACGTCGTCAATATCCGCAGTAAGTTCAGCCCAGCTAGGCTGATTCAAATCGTTTGCAAGAATAATTGTCATCGGAGTCCATTCGTCCGCAGGTTCAATTTCTTTCTGGTGGTACTGGTAACCAACATCTATACCCGACTGCACCCTGAAATTGTGCGCAGCGCCCTTGTAATCGTACCGGAGAACCTTACATGTGCTGATATTCCTCGTACCACCCTCTGCGGCAACATCCATCGTAAGGCCCGCATACTGGTACGTCAGCGCACCGTGATTGAGCATAAACGTCAACTTGAGATTCTTGGAATTGTCGCCATCAACGATATCGTAAGACAAGTCAGAACCGCCACAACCGTACTCATTACATTCTGTCGCGTCGGAGTAGTAATAGAACACGCCACCCCAAGCGGAAGTAAATTCACCCGTTTCAAAGTCGGCAATCAAGACCGTCTCACCTTCGGGAATCTTGTAAATGACTGAGCTGTCGAACACTGCAGTATAAGAAGCATTCTCTGTAGCAGGAACAAGCTTGGGGTTCCAACCGGCAAAGAAGTAATCATGCGTTTCGCTGGATTCCTTTATCAGGGGATCACCGGTATATTCCGGAATTTCGCCCTCAGAGACTTTTTTCGTTTCCTTCAGTTCGTCACCTACGTAGAACGAGATGTCGTATTCTTGCGGAACAATACACTTTACGTTATCAATATAGAGGTACGTCAACGAAGAATTCGCCCTGACATCCCAGCGGAACTGGATAATAGATTCCTCGTCCAAAGAGAAATTTCCCCTACGCCTTGTATCCGCCACCCTTATGGTAGCGGTTGTCCACGAATCATCACCCACTTGCGAAATCTGGTGGAATATGCCCGTGTTCTGGTCATCTTCATCGGAAACCAACTGGAACGAGTGAGAGGCTCCTTTATAATCGTAAGAGATTATAGGACACCCGTCAACATTGGAAACATCAAGGCCCAGCGTGAAGCCCACGGCATCACCCTCGTTCATGAATGCTCCGATTCCAAAATCAGACCCTCCCGCAGCGGCTTCCGCTAAATGAATGATGAAAAATCCTTCTTCGGTTGTTTCATTTCCCAGACTTCCACTCCCGTCCCAGCCATTATGGTCGTAGGTAAACGCGGCGTCAGCAGATTCTTCGAAGTCGTTTATCACTGTTATCTCTGCCATACAGAATGGTGCAGCAAGACCTATGGCTATCGCCGAGGAGACGAGTTTGTTCAACATTGTGAACCTCCGGGGGTTTGAGTTTTAGATTTAGAACGGGATATGTAATCTAAAGTATACAAAGCATAAAAAAAACGTACGGGAAACTTACTTCCGACTATTCCAAGTTGGAATATGCACAAAAGGCCAGCAAAAATGCCGGCCTTGCGGAAATTCGCTTTTTTTTGAGGATTTAACGCAGTTTATTGCCCTTGAGGTCGTAGCGCTTGCCGTTCTTCTCGACAAACAACTTGAAGTCCTTCACGCGGAGGCGCGGAGTTGCGTCAACCGGAGCGGCAGCCGGGGCAATCTCGCGAATCGCCGTTATGGCACTGCTGCTCGTGCCCCACGGATTCCACTGCGAAGAACTGGACTGAGTCTGGTTCCACTGCGACGAGCTCGAAGCAGGCACCGCGCTAGAAGAACTAGAGCCCAGCGGGTCGGAACTGGACGAAGACTGCGCCGTCGCATTTTTCCTCGCGACTCCTGCAGCGGCAAAGTCGGGAGCGAAGCCAGCGTTTATCGCCTCGAGAGCGCCCGCCAAGTAGGCAAGCGGGGCATTCCAGTTGATGGCGACCTCGTTCGTTGCATAACTGCAGCGCTGGTCGGTATAGGCCGTTGCTGCCTGACCTGTCCTGTAGTCGGCGCACTTCCATTCTGCAGCGGAGCCGACATCCTCGCCACCGGGCTGCGGGCCACCCACGAGCATTCCCGGAATAGGTTCAGTTACGTTATCCGAAGTACTCGGGCGATGGTGCGGCATCATCGGAGACTTGGTGCCATAACCCGTCACAAAAGACATGTCGAGCGGGTTCTTGCCGAGCAGGTAATCGAGCACCTTGAGCGCTGCGGCATAATACTTCTCGTCGCCGGTGAGGTAGTAGGCATGCAAGAGCCATACGCCCTGATTGGAGGCCACGGCGTTTGAACCCCACACAAAATCGTCCTTCGCCATCACCACGCCAAAACCGGACTTGGTGCGGTTCACGAATCCGTCGGCGGTTGAAAGGATTTTCTGCTTGGCCTCGCCCGCATCACTAAAAACAGACGCGTGAGTTGCCTTGCCGTAGGTGGCAATTCCCTTCATGTCGCCCCAGTAGGAGATGTACTCCGTGGTACCCGACTGCTTGTACGACCCGTCGTTTGTCGTAATGGCAAGTTCCGTGCCGGCGAAAAGTTTCTCGTCACTCGCATTATTGCCTTCGTAGGCACCAGTTGACACATCGGACGGGTTTGCCGTGAAGTGCACGTTCATGTTGTTCGAGCCCCAGGCATAGGCCTTCTTCGCCGCCTCCAGGCACTTGTTTGCGTAGTTCGAATCGAACGGCTTGTACACGCGGGCGGCAACAGCCATCACGCCCGCAAAGTCAAAAGCGGCCTCGGCGCTCTTGCCGATAACGTAAAGCTTCAGGTTGTCCTGCGCAGGCATCACGTCGCCCGGGAACCCGAGAGACGTAAGCTTGTGGTACACACTGCCGTCATTCGCCTGCATGGTAAGCATCCAGTCCAGGTTCCACTTGATTTCGGCAAGCAGGTCCGGGAGGCTACCCTCCGCAGGGATATTCCACTTGAGGCTCTTGAAGTAATTCGGGAAATGCTCGTAAAGCGAGAGAAGCGTGTAGGTGGTAATGCCCGAGTTCACGATATAGCGGCCGTAGTCGCCTGCATCGTACCAGCCCTTGGTAGACTGGAGCGAGCCCGAACCGGCGGAGTTATGGAGTTCCACCGTAGAATTCGTGTGCCCCGCGGCACGGCTCCACTTGCCTGCATACTGACTCTCGAGAGCCATCGATGCGCGCTGGTAGTAGAACCACTTGGCGGCAGCCTTGAGCACGTCCTCGAACGTGTTATCCTTGACCACCAAATCCTGGCGGAGTACCTGGCCACCCACCTTGATGGAGTACTTGCCGGCGGTCTTGAGTTCAGAGAAATCCACCAGCTGTACGTTCTGGCCACTCGCATCCCAGTAAGATGCGGCCCCCGGAGTCACGGAAAGGGCCGTCTGGCCGGACGCGTTCACGATTTCGACATTGCCCGAGGCGCCCACCAGCGAGAACTGCTTGGGGTCGGAAGGGCGGTAACCCACCTGGTTTATGTAGGCATTGGCAGCAAAGGCCGTCGAAACACCGGCGGCAACGGTCGCGGAAAGCACGACCAGCTTGATTCTATTCTTTTTCAAAACATCCTCTCTTGCGCAAGAAAAGTTGTCATACACCTGAACCCAATATAAGGAAAGGCGGCCCATATAGGACCGCCTATTAAAGAATTATAGACAAAACTGTATCAAGTGTTTTACTTTTTCACAAACCGGGACACATCCCGCCTGCCCGCGGCAGTCCTTGTGACCACATAATAGACACCCGGCCGGAGCGCATCCTTGTTGAGCACGGAAGAACGCGAGACTAGGGTTCCATCCAAGGAGAAAACATCGTAAGTCACCGGAACCGCGCCAAGCGAACGCAGGCTCGGCAACGCATCCGGAAGAGTATCGTACACAATTCCCGGCGGGACCGTATCCGTCTTGGCCGTATCCTGGGCCGAGGTGTCCGGCGGTGTCACGACAGCGGCAGTGGCCTTCGCTTCGCGGGCCTGGTTCAGGAAGGCAACCGCCTTGTTCAGGTTCTCGTCCACATACATCTCGTTACCCCCGTGGGTACCGCCCTGTACCGAGACGAGTTCCGTCACCACGTTGTGGTTCTTGAGGGAATCGTAGAGTTCCTGGCTCTGTTCCTTGTTCACAATCTGGTCAGAAGTACCATGGAAAAGGATTACCGGAGGGTCATCCTCACTTGCATAATACGGAGAACTCGCGACCATCCACTTGTCCTTATTGCCTTCACGTTCAACGCCAATGAAGGCGCCCTCGTAGGTTCCCGAACCCATAAAGTTGTTGATGGGATTCATCGTGTAAATGTCGGTCGGGGGCGACCAGAGCACGGCTCCATCAATGCAGCTGCTGAACGACGTGAACTCGCCAAGATCACCAACAAGGTCAACCGTCACGGAACCGGACTTGCCTTCTGTAAGGCCGCAGGTAGTCGCTACGAGACTCGAAAGGTGCCCGCCCGAAGAAAAACCGGACATGGCAATAAACGACGTGTCAATCTTGTACTTGGCGGCATTGCCACGCAAGAACCTAGCCACAGCCTTGAGGTCGTGCAACTGCGCCGGATAGATGGCATCGCTTGCCGAACGGTGGTTCGGGGTCGCTACGGCATAACCCGCCTTGAGGTATGCCGCACAAATAGTATTCAGGTCGGCGCTTCCCTTGGAATTATTCTGGCTCCAGGCACTGCCATAAGTGTGGATGACCACCGGGTAGCTATCCTTCGTCTCTTTCGGGAGGTAGATATCTACCATATGGTAGGTTTTTCCATCACCAGCATAATTCTGGTCGGCGAACTTTTCGGAATACTCCATGTTGCCACTAGATTGCTGGCCGCCAAAGCCCTGAGCAAAGGCCATCGTCGCCATCAAAAGGCACGAAGCCATGAAAATGCTTTTCATATTCTACTCCATAAAAACGCACTCCCGACACCGGGAGCGACCCATATGGAAATCTATACTAAGGAAAGGCAGGCAACACCACACGGAATACAATTCCGTTGTGGAGCCTTACAACCAACGTAAACAAAGTGAAACTTTAGTTACTTAATCAGCGCAGCGGTAAGCCTGCGGGCTTCGGCGTCGGCTTCGAGAACCTGGTCGAGCGTCAGGTGACCGGTCACGTTCGGGGCGCCAGCCATAATGGTTTCCACATGGCGCGGGATGTCGGTGAACCTGAGGTTACCCTTGAGGAATGCGTCAACGAGCACTTCGTTCGCGGCGTTCATCATCGAGGGAACGATACCGCCACGGCGGCCCGCCTCGAACGCAAGGGCGAGGCAGCGGAACTTATTGAAGTCCGGCTCGAAGAAGGTCAGTTTCGCGAGCGTCGGCAGGTCGATACGCTTAGTATCGAGCGGCAGGCGGTCGGGCCAAGTGAGCGCCACCTGGATAGGAATGCGCATGTCGGGCGCGCCGAGCTGTGCCATCAGGGAACCGTCGCGGAACTGCACCAGCGAATGCACCATGGACTGCGGGTGAACCACGACCTTAATTTGTTCGTACGGAATGTGGAACAGGAAGTGCGCTTCGAGAACTTCGAGGCCCTTGTTCATCATGGAGGCAGAGTCGATGGTAATCTTCTTGCCCATGCTCCACACCGGGTGATTCAAGGCATCCGCCACGGTGATATTCTCGAACTTTTCAATCGGCCATTCACGGAACGGACCGCCCGATGCCGTAATCTCGAGGAATTCGACTTCATGTTCGCGCTTGCCGCCTTCAAGGCACTGGAAGATGGCGCTGTGCTCGGAGTCAATCGGCGTAATGAACGACTTCGGATTTTCAGCCAATTTGTCCCAGATGACGGGACCAGCCATGACCATCGTCTCCTTGTTGGCGAGAGCCACGTGCTTGCCGTGCTCGATGGCGGTAATGGTCGGGAGGCAACCCACCGCACCCATCAACGAGTTGATGATGATGTCAGCCTTCGGGTCGGCAGCAAGTTCGCACAGGCCTTCCATGCCGGCGAGCACCTTCATGCCGAGTTCCTTTTCAAGTTCCTTGGCGGCAGCCTCGTTGAACATGCAAACGCGTTCCACCTTGTACTTGCGCACGATTTCGGCAACCTTCGCCACACTGCTATTCGCGGCGACTGCATACAGGTTAAAGATGTCAGAGTGCTGGTGGATAACATCAACGCTGGAGGTGCCGATAGAACCGGTGGCACCGAGAAGAACTACGTTTTTCATTTTAAAGCCTCAAAAACTAAGCGAGTTTCTGCAAGAAATCAAGCACCAGGTAGAGTGCAGGAGCCGCGAGGTAGAACGAATCGCAGCGGTCGAGCACGCCGCCGTGCCCCACAAACAGGTTGCCAGAATCCTTCGTGCCGCTCCAACGCTTGAGGGCGCTCATCAAGAGGTCGCCGGCCTGGCCCGCGACAGTGAGCAGCACGCCAATCGCAATAGCAATGCCCCAGCTGAATTCGATATTGAAGGAAGCGAGAGCCGCACTGCACTTGACCCAGTAGGCCACCCACGCAATCGTCGCGACGGAACCGGCGATGCTACCCTCCCAAGTCTTCTTGGGGCTGATGCTCGGGGCAAACGGGTGCCTCCCGAAGGGGCCCTTGCCTGCCGCAAACTTACCGAAGAAGTATGCCACCGTGTCGCAGAGCCACATGGAGGTCATCACGAGGATAAACGGATAGCAGTGTTCAAAGCCCTGGCCGTTGCCCATCATGAGCACGTTCATGCCACCCCAGAGCCCAATGTAGAGCGGGGCCCCGAGCTGCATCACGAGCCAGGGGAACAGGTGGTCGATTTCCACCTTCTTGTAGGCCGCAGCGATATAGACTGCAAAAATCACGAGGAACGTCATGCCCACCACGTACGGCACCGCGGGCAGCCCGAAGTAGCCGCCCTTCGAAAGGGTCCACGCAAGCGTGAGTGCAAAAGTGGAGGCAAACGAAAGGAACCGCATGTCCGGCCCCTTGTACATCTTGGAGGCCATGCGCGCCCATTCCCAGGCAGCAACGCCCGCAAGGAAGCACATCAGGCCAATGCGGCTGTAGTCGCAGAGCCACAGCAGCACGAACACTATCGGAATGGCGACAAACGCCGTAATCAAACGCTGGGCCAAATTACTCATGCAGCACCTTCCCAAATCTCCGTTCTCGAGTCTTGAAGAACTCGACGGCCTTCAGGAACTCTTCCTTGGTAAAGTCGGGCCACAGCGTGTCCGTTACATAGAACTCGCTGTACGCCGCCTGCCAAAGCAGGTAGTTCGAAAGCCTGAATTCGCCACCGGTACGGATAACGAGATCCGGATCGGGAGCGCCCTTTAAATACAAATTCTTCGCGAACACGGTCTCGTCGATGTCCTCGATCTTGAGCGTGCCCGCGGCAACCTGCGATGCAATCGCCTTCGCGGCATCCACGATTTCCAGGCGTCCACCGTATGAGATGGCGAGGTTCAGCTGCATGCCCGTGTTGTTCGCAGTCATGTCGATAGCGGACTGCAGGCTCGCGCGCGGCTTTTCGGGCAGGCGGTCCATGTTCCCGATAACCTTGAGCTTCACGTTCTTTTCCATGAGGTCGGGGATTTCCTTCACCACCATCTCGATGAGGAGGTTCATCAGGTAATCCACTTCCTTGCTGGGCCTGCCCCAGTTCTCGGAACTGAAAACGTAGAGCGTCATGTGCTCGAGCTTGAGGTTCACGCCCACCTCGACCGCGTCGATGGTGGCCTGCGTGCCCTTACGGTGCCCGAGGAAACGCTCCAGACCGCGGCTGCGGGCCCAACGCCCGTTGCCGTCCATGATAATCGCTACATGCCTAAGCTGGTTCGCCACGCAGAGCTCCGGACTACACCTTGAGGATGTCCGCTTCCTTCTCGGCGAGAAGTGCGTCAATCTGCGCGATAGCCTTGTCGGTCGCCTTCTGGATTTCGTCCTGCTGCTTCTTGACTTCGTCTTCCGGCAGGTCCTTGTTCTTCTTGATGGCGTCGTTCGCATCGCGGCGGATGTTACGGATAGCCACGCGGCCTTCTTCGGCATGCTTGCGCACGATCTTCGCAAGTTCCTGGCGACGTTCGGTCGTGAGGATGGGGAGCGACACGCGGATGCAGTTGCCATCCTTCATCGGGGTAAGGCCAATGTTCGCAGCAAGGATAGCCTTGTCAATCGGGTCCACCATGGTCTTTTCCCACGGGGTCACGAGGAGCATGCGCGGTTCGGGCACAGAGACCTTCGCCACCTGCGAAATCGGGGTCGGCGTGCCGTAGTAGTCAACGCGCACGTCGTTCAGGATTGCAGGGGTCGCCTTGCCGGCGCGGACCTTCGCAAATTCACGTTCGGTGGCCTCAATGGCCTTGTCCATTTTTTCAGTATAGTCTGCCATAGTCTTAATATTACTAGGTAAAGGTTAATGTTTCGTTCTGAAAATAAATATAAGTAAAAATCCCTAGCAGTGGACCAGCGTGCCGAGGTCGCCTTCGATGGCGGCGCGGGTCAGGTTGCCCTTTTCCATCTTGAACACGAAGATGGGCATGTTGTTTTCCATGCAGAGGGCGACGGCTGCGGTGTCCATGACCTTGAGGCCGCGGGAAATGACTTCCTTGTAGCTGATGTCGTCGAAGCGGGTGGCTGTCGGGTCCTTGACCGGGTCGGCGGTGTAGATGCCGTCCACCTTGGTGGCCTTCATGATCACGTCGCATTCGCTTTCGATGGCGCGGAGAGCGGCGCAGCTATCGGTGGTGAAGAACGGGTTACCCGTACCGGCGGAGAAGATAACCACGGAGCCAGCGGAAAGGAGCTTGAGGGCCTTGCGGCGGTCAAAAAATTCGCAGACCGGTTCCATGCGGATGGCAGACATCACCACGGAGTCAACGCCCTGCTTGTCGAGGGCATCCTGCATGGCAAGGCCGTTCATTACAGTGCCGAGCATGCCCATGGCATCGCCCTGGGCGCGGTTCATGCCACCTGCAGAAGCGGAAATACCGCGGACAAGGTTACCGCCGCCAATCACGAGCGCGACCTGCACGCCCTGCTTGACGATAGATGCGATTTCGCTTGCCATGTCGGAGAGAATCTGGTTATCGATACCGTGGCCCTTTTCGCCTGCGAGGGCTTCGCCACTGAGCTTCAAGAGAATTCTTTTAAATTTCATAGTCTACCAATTATTTGTTGCACCTTGTCATCCTGAGCGTAATGCCGCAAGGCATGAAGCCGAAGGATCCAGGCTCATGTTTCAGGGAAAATGTAATAAAATGCGGGGAGGAAAAACAAACAACAAATTATTACACGACTTTAACACGGATTCTTGGCTACAGGCAACCGATTTACAGTAAAAAAGAATATATTAGTACCGGGTGTATGATTCTCGCAGAGGGATGTTTATGAAAAACAGGATTCCGTTTTTTGGTCTTATCGCACTGATGCTACCCACGATGGCGCTCGCCGACATCGTGTACCAGGGGAAGCGCGTCCAGGAGTGGCCCGCCGAGGCCATGCCCACGTTCAACAACCGCACCCTCACGAAAACGACAGCGGTCACGAACCAGAGTCACTACGCCGCACCCAAGGGCAAAATCTACAGCCTTACCCTGCTCGTGGATTTCTCGGACCAGGCGGCTCCCGTCACAGTGAGCGAAGTCGAGGAATGGCTGAATAAAGAAGGCTTCAACAGGGACGGCTGCAACGGCTCCGTACGCGACTACTACCTCGATGTTTCCAACGGGCAGCTGGACCTCACGAACGAAGTCTACGGCTGGTACCGCGCAAAACATCCCAAGTCCTGGTACGAAGGTTTGCAAGGATACTCGGGTTCCGATTCACTGATGAAAGAAGTTTTCGCGTATTTCGATTCACAAGTCGATTTTTCACGCTACGACAACGACAAGGACGGCACCACCGAAGCCATAAACATCGTGTACGCAGGCCCCGGACAGACATGGGGGCAGGGTCTTTGGCCTCATTCCGGATGGTCCAACGAAAGGCGCGACGGCGTAAAGCTCACGCACCACCAGATGACGGACATGCCGGGCAAGTTTTCGATATACGTCTTTGTGCATGAATCGGGGCACATGATCTTTGGCTGGCCGGACCTCTACTGGTACGGCGACTACTGCACCATGGGCAACCGCGCGAACGACCTGAACCCGGTGGCGATAAACGACTTCTACCGTGCGGACCAGGGTTGGATTCCGTTCGTGGACATCACGAGCGAAGATATGAACAACGTAACAAGCCTTGAAGTTTCCAAGCCTGGCGAATTCTGCTACCGCTACAAGAACCCCGCAAGGCCAAACCAGGAAGGCCTGGTATGGTCTTACGTACAAAATAAAGGCCGTAACAAAGTCCTAGCAGGTAGCGGGCTCTTGATGCAGCATTACGACTTTTCGATTGAAGGAAATTCCTCCGCAGACAAACTCGGACTCCGAATCGTGCATGCCAGCGCTGCAGGAAAATCGAGCGACGCCGTAACCGACCAGTGGCCAAGCCCGGGCAGCACCGCCAACACCTTCTTCAAGAGCGGAACTTATCCGGAATTTTCAGATGACGCCTACCCCGCTATCCGTTGGTACAACGGTTCCAAGACGGGATTGAAAATCACCGGCATCGGGACACCCGGAGAGACGCTCACGTTCTGCATCGGCGAGAACTGTTCCGAGCCCTCGTCCAGTTCGTCGGAACCCGCATCCAGCAGTTCTGTCGAAATCACGGTCCAGAAAATCGCGCTCGAAACGACACTCCCGATAAGCGACAACTATGCACCCGTAACGCTCGACCTGAACGGTAGCGAAGTCGCAAGCATTTTCGGCATCAAGCGGACCGAAATCGAAGACAAAGTAGAATTCTATGGCGTAGAACCCGACGGAACGCTCAACAGCCAAACGACCGGCGAAGGCACCGGCCACTGGTTCGACAATAGCGGCAAAATTGTCGCCTGGGACCCGAACGGCACCAGCATCGTGTTCTCCAACGTGGACCTCACGACTATGACCACTAAAATAGGCCACATGCCGAACAAGGTCAAGGGCGGGGACACCTTCACCGTGCGTCAAGCGCTCGTTTACGGAAGCAAGCAGGTCACCTTCGAAATCAAGGTGACAATCGAAGGCGGCACCACCATCATCCGCAATATAGAGAAGGCTCGTTACGGCAAGCCCGGGAACAGGATATTCAACGTGCTCGGCCAGCCCGTAGGGGTGCGCAACGCCAACGGCGCCCTGCCCGATAACCTTCCCAAGGGCATTTATGTGGAAGTGAAATAAAACTGTTAACACAAAACAAAAAATCCTGCAAGCCTGCCCTACTACGGAGCAGGCTTTTTACTTGATATTTCAGGGGTTATTGTTACAAAATAATGACTTTTTTCTTATGCGGACGTAACGAGTGAAAAACTTTCGCTATCGCTCTAGGCTAGACCCACGATAATTTCTATTTTGTACCCTAACTAAAAACACTAAAACAGTTAAGGATATAATGAGTCTTAAAATCGTTGTGCTTGCCAAGCAAGTACCTGATACACGAAACGTAGGCCCGGACGCCATGACGCCGCAGGGTACTATCAATCGTGCCGCTTTGCCCGCGGTCTTCAACCCCGAAGACCTGAACGCCCTGGAGCAAGCCCTTCGCCTGAAGGACCAGTTCCCCGGTTCCACCATTACCGTGCTGACGATGGGTCTGCCGAAGTCTGCCGAAGTTATCCGCGAAGCCCTGTACCGCGGTGCCGACTGCGGTTACGTTATTACGGACCGTTCCCTCGGTGGCGCTGACACGCTCGCTACGAGCTACACGCTCGCCCAGGCCGTCAAGAAGGTCGGCGACTATGACATTATCCTCGGTGGCCGCCAGGCTATCGACGGTGACACCGCCCAGGTCGGTCCGCAGATTGCAGAAAAGCTCGGACTCACCCAGGTGACCTACGCCGAAGAAATCTTGAGCCTCGACGAGAAGGCCCGCAAGGTCGTGATCCGCCGCCACATTGACGGTGGTGTGGAGACGGTGGAAGCACCGCTCCCGCTGGTCGTGACCGTGAACGGCAGTGCCGCTCCGTGCCGCCCGCGCAACGCGAAGCGCATCATGAAGTTCAAGAACGCGACTGCCGTCGCCGAACGCAAGCCGGAAGATGCCGAAAAGTACGAAGCCCTCATCGCAAAGAAGCCCTACCTGAACATTCCGCAGTGGGGTGCCGCCGACATCGACGCAGACCCTGCCCAGATCGGTAAGGCCGGTTCGCCGACGAACGTGAAGGCTGTCAAGAACATCGTGTTCAAGGCGAAGGAAAGCCGCACGCTCACCGCAAGCGACGCCGAC
>CADCGB010000038.1 GCA_902800815.1 Fibrobacter succinogenes | reverse complement strand
CCAGTGTCAGACCGTCAACGCGTGCAACGCGTTGCTAGTATCCTAGGGCTATGCCCGTATATGAAGAACCGCCGGCTATGCCGGCGGGTCACTTTTTCGCTCCTTTTTTTGATAAATGGCCCAAAATGGCAAAAATACCCCCGATTTTGCCACAAAAAGCCCCCAAAGGGCACTTTTTGACCATTTTTTGCCCCAAAATGGCAAAAAATTACAGACTAAATGCCCTGTGGCGCGATTTTAGTCTGTAACACCCCCTGAAATCAGTGCGAATAAATTAACAAAATGGCGAAAAATTACAGATTAAATGCCCGGGGGAGTGTTTTTAGTCCGTGTCGGGAGGGTCTTAGGGAGGGGCCGCCGTGCGCGCCCCTCCGAACCCCATTGTAATTTTGTCAAAAGTATTTGTTTGGGGCGCCTTCTTGGAAGGCGCCCTTTTACATACATTTATATGTGTGTATTTGTGCAAACGCACAAGGGATGGTTATATGTTCAAGAAAATTCCTGCAATCGCGCTGTTGGCGTTCACCCTGCCTGCAAGCGCTCTGGCTGCTGTCAACCTCAACGTTAGTCTGGGCGATAGCATCAAGCCGGTGACCCATGTGGCCACGGGTTCGCTCTACGGCCTTACGGAAACGCTCCCGAGCAATATCGAAAAAGATGTCGCTCCGCTCAAGCCGAACGTTTTTCTTTCGCCGGCTCGTAGCGGTAGCGGCCGCCAGCAGGGCATCGGTGGTGCGTTCCTCGTTGCCCCGCGTGTCGAAGGCATCGGTGCCAAGATCCAGATTCGCCTGGCCGACGTTTTGCCGGGCTGGCCCTACAAGTTCCAGAACATGGACCACTGGAAAAACGAAGTCAAGTCGGTCATCAACGACAAGCTTAAATCAAGCAACAAAAACTTTGATGGTTACGAAATCTGGAACGAACCGAACGATACCTGGAAAGTTTCAGGCATCGACTTCAATTCCGGCCTCTGGAAACAGACTTATGATCTGATTCGCCAGATGGACCCCGGTGCAAAAATTATCGGACCTTCTTATTCGTTCTATCACGCTTCGAAAATGGAAGAATTCGTTAAGTACTGTTCGCAAAACAACTGCATGCCCGATGTGGTGAGTTGGCACCAGTGGGGATCGGGCGGTTTCGTGGGCTCTGTCGAGACCTACCGCAATCTCGAAAAGAAGTACAATGTGTCTCCGCGCCCGCTGAGCATTAACGAATATTCTTCGACGGAACACTCCGAGGAAGGCTGCCCGGGCGTATCGGTGCCGTTTATCGCCAAGTTCGAGCGCCACGGGGTCGAGAGCGCCATGATTTCCTGGTGGTTCGTACCGCTTCCGGGGCGTCTCGGGAGCCTACTCACCTCCAACAACGAGCGCGGTGGCGGCTGGTGGCTGTACAAGTGGTACGGCGACATGAGCGGCTACATGGCAAAGGTGACCCCGCCCAACGACAAGAGCGATGGCGTCGACGGCTTTGCCTCCCTTGACAAGAAGAAAGGCTTTGCAAGCATTGTACTCGGCGGTAACACCAAGGGCGATGTGAACGTGAATATTTCGGGTATTCCGGCCGCATTTGGCAACAAGGTGAATGTGACTGTAGAATACGTAGTGTGGGAAAACAAGGACAAGGCCGTCCCTTCGACAAATTTGGTGTCCGACAAGGAATACGACGTGAGTGACGGCAAGATTACGGTGCCGGTAAATATCACGAATACCAAGTACGGCTACCACATCAACATTACCTCCATTATCCCGCAGGAACCGTACAAGGGTTCCGCCGCCGCCATCCCGGGCAAGATTGAAGTTGAAAACTACGATGTGGGTGGCTCCGGAAAGGCCTACCTGGATAAGGACGATGACAACAAGGGCGGTGAATACCGCGAAGATGCCGTCGATATCGTGAAGGGTGGTACGGGTTACGCCATCGGGTATACACAGGAAGGCGAATGGCTCGAGTACACTGTGGATGTAGCGGCGGCAGGTGAATACGCCCTCACCGCAAGCTACGCGACCTCCTCGGAAAATGCGGGCATCAAGCTCTACGTCGATGATATTGCGGTTACTGATAACGTGATTTTCCCGCAGGGTGCCGACTGGGAAACCTACACTACGTTCGATGCGGGCAAGGTGAACCTTTCTGCCGGCAAGCACGTCCTCAAGCTCGAAATCGTGGGCAACTACGTGAATATCGACTACCTTGATTTCTGTGCCGGCGAAAAGTGCGGCGCAGCCGATACGACCGTCACGGAGCCTTCGGGAACGGGCGATTCGACGACCCTCGTGCAAAACTACCGCGTGGATTTCGGTATGGCGCAAACCTACGGCATATTCTCCCTGAATGGCCGCTTGCTCGGGAAGGTCTCTGCCACATCGCTCACCGAGGCGCATTCCAAGGCCCGCAACCTGCTGCAACGCGGCCGTGCCCTGCACGCCCGTTACATCCTCCGCGCAGTCAAATAACCCGCCGCTAGCCGGTACGGTAAAGTCTCATCTCTACACACAAAAAGGTCTCCGCACTTGCGGAGGCCTTTTTGATTTGGAGTTAGTAAAAGAAACTCGTTACGGGAGCGTAAACTGCTTCAGGAACGGCCAGCCGATGTTGCCATCGCCCTGTTCGTGTCCGCCACCCTGCTTGGTGCAGAGCACGACCTTCGTGCCATCCTTGCAGTTGGAGTACTCGTCACAGCCGTCGGAGTTCTTGCTCGGGCTACCTGTGCATCCGTCCTTTTCGGCCCAGAACTTGAAGTTGCCTTGTGCACCAAGGAAGTTCAAACCGTCATTGAAGCCGCTATCGCCACCTTCGTAACGGCAGGTGCCGTCGTTCGTGCCGCGGAACATGATGATAGGCACGGGACGTTCGGGGTTGCATTTCGCGCTGTTCGTGGTGTTCAGGTCCATAGCGGCAGGGGCAACTGCAGCGTAGATATCGGACATGAAGCAGGCCACGTGGTTACTCATGCCACCACCCATCGAGAAACCGGCTGCGTACACGCGCTTCTTGTCGATGCAGGCGATATCTTCAACGGCCTTGATCATTTCACGGGAGAATTTGACGTCGTCATCGTCGGAGCAGCACGGACCCACGTTCCAACCCGGACCCATCTTGCGGGAGTCTGCCGACTTGGTACCATCGGGGTATAGCGAGATGACCCCTTCTTTTTCCGTAAGTTTCCTGTATGTCGTGCCGCTATACTGGCCTTCGCCATTTCCCATAACCGGGTGGTAGTCCACAAACAGCGGAACCGGCTTGTCGCCCTTGTAGGTATCCGGGATGTACATGATGAAGGTGCGCTTCTTGCCATCGACGGTCACGCTCATGTTCTGCTTGCCTGCCTTGGCCGTCTTGCCGGAGCAGTCCACCGGGGTGTCATCCGGAGTCTTGCTGCTGGAAGATACAACCGGGGTTTCGGAAGAAGAGGATGTTACCGGCCCGACAATGCCCGAACTAGAACTCTGAACGTTCGTACCGCGAGACATCTTGATGACGACGCCCGTTTCGACTTCTGCAGACATCTGGTAACTTGTGCTCTGGTAGCCTTCTAGTGCGAACATGAGTGACGGAAGCGGGTCACCTTCCTTCTTGAGTGCGGTAACGCCCTTGTTGGTCACCATGTAGGTGGCCTTGTCGCTATCGGCATTGACGCGGATGAACTTTGCGCCACGGGCGAGTTTGCCAAAGTTGAGAGTGACGATACCCTGGACGTGTCCGGGGTTGCTCTGCGCAAGGACCTTGCCCAGGGCGTCAATCACGGAAACCTTGAGGTTGTTGGCATCCGCATTGTAAATGGTGAGCATGCCGCCTTCCATGTGGATGGCCATGTTCGCTACTTTCGATGCACGGATAGCGTCGGACCCCTCGGTATTGATGCTGAATGTGCCGTCTTCGGCAGTTGTAGCCTCGATGCCGGCGTAATTAAACGAATTGATGGTTACGCCTGCGAGTGCTCTGCCCGAGCCTGCCGACTTAACCACTCCGTCGATACTCCAGGCGAATGCCATGGAACTTGACAATGCCAACCCACTGGCAATGCCCAAAAGTTTGGGAAAATGCATATTTGACTCCTTTTTTTCCCAAACACCACATACGTACCATAGACAAATTTAACCTTGTAAACTTGCCGTGTGGTGATTTGTTGTTTGTAAAGATTTGGTTATTTACATTTTGGTAATGGCAAATTTCGCAAAAAAAGCCATTCTTGCAAAAGGCACGTTTTTGCTGGGGCGATTAATCCCATTTTTTTGCAAAAATCGCCATTTTGTGCCATGGTGAAAAATACAGGTGTCTTGGATAATGCTTGAACGTAAACTTTTGATTGTGGATAAAACGTCAATGGAATAGGTGTGCCGGTGTGAGATTTTCGTAATCTGAGGAGATATCTTTAGATTAGGCCGGTATTGGTGAGTCGGCCATAACACATAAGGGATGTGGTTATGAAAAATATTCTCTCAACGGCAACGAAGGTTGCTGCAGTCGCTCTTGCGGCGTCCTCTTTCTCCTTTGCGGGTCCCGGCATTGCCGATGGCGCCGCAAAGTTCATTGGCAACATTACTCAGTCTAACACTTCTCCTGGTCCCAACGACCAATTTACCAAGCTGTGGAACCAGGCTACCGCCGAAAACGGTTGTAAGTGGGGTTCCATCGAAGGTACTCGCGGTCGCTACAACTGGGCCGGTTGCGACGCGGCCTACAACTGGGCAAAGAACAATGGCGGTCACTTCAAGTTCCACGCCCTCCTTTGGGGCGGCCAGTATCCTGGCTGGCTCGAAAGCCTGAGCGTTGACGAAACCAAGAAGGCTATTACCGCTTGGTTCGATGCCGTCAAGAATCATTACCCCGATATCGAGATGATTGACGTGGCCAACGAGGCTATCCGTACTGGCAACAATCAGTATCATTCTGGTTATACCAGAACCAAGATTATTCCTGCACTGGGTGGCGACAACGGCGATTACGCCTTCTTGACGACCGCTTTCAAGATGGCTCGCGAACGTTGGCCCAAGGCAATCCTCATCTATAACGACTATAACACCATCCAGTGGCATGTGGACCAGGGCATCAACCTGATCAACACCATCCGGAAGAATGGCGCTCCTGTTGATGCTTACGGCCTCCAGGCTCACGACTTGATGAGTGACGGTGGTCAGGCTGGCGGTACTGGCGGCGGTGGTGTCTGCATGAATTACAATAATTTCGTTTCTACCATGCAGAAGATCCATAAGGAAACTAATAATTTCCCGGTTCTGATTTCTGAATATGACGTCCCGTCTACTGACGATGGCATCCAGAAGCAGTGCTATCAGGAACAGGTCAAGTACTGGATGGAAGACCCCCATGTTGCCGGTATCACCATTTGGGGATGGATCTACGGTCAGACCTGGCTTAACTGTAATGGTAAGGCGAACGGTTGCTCTGGTCTTGTCAGGAATGGTCAGGATCGTCCGGCTCTCACATGGATGAAGGAATATCTGGCTTCCAACAAGGGCGTGAACACTACCGGCCTCAAGACTGGCGTGCTCACTCCGGTCGAACCTGTGCCGCGCAAGATGTTCAAGGGCTCTGCCTTCGAGATTCCGGGCAAGATTGAGGCCGAAGACTTCGATATTTCCGGTGTCGGCGAAACTGATGGCGTAAGCAACGTCTCTTACAGCGAAAGCGATGTCGAAAACCACGGCGACGTGAAGGAATACCGCAAGGACACGACGGGTGTCGACCTCTACAAGAAGGCTACCGGCATCATCGTGGGCTACAACAGCGAAGGCGACTGGCTCGAATACACGGTCAACGTGAAGGAAGCGGGCGACTACACCATGTTCGCTGCCGTGGCTGCTGCCGGTTCTACCTCCAGTTTCCAGCTTTCTCTCGATGGCAAGGCCCTTACCGATGTCATCAGCGTTCCGGCTGCCAAGCAGGGCGAGGAGAACTACGAAGACTACAACAAGGTTTCTGCCAACGTTTCCCTCACTGCAGGCAAGCATATCCTCCGCATGACGGTGACGGGCTCCTGGTTTGACGTTGACTACTTCACCTTCGTGAAGGGCAAGGACGCTACCGACCCCGAACCGATCGTGTCTGAAGAACCAGGTACTGAACCTGGCACGGAACCGGGTACCGAACCTGGCACGGATCCGGATACTCCGGCGGTTATCGGCCAGAACATCAACTACGACCCGAATGCTCTCCAGCACTACTTCGTGTTCGACATGCACGGCGTCAATATGGGTGTCATGAGTGCCTACGGTTTTGACGGCGCCGCGGAAATTCTCCGCACCTCCTCCGACGTGAAGTCCTCGGGTGTGTACCTGCTGCGCAATCGCTTCACCGGTGAAATGCAGAAGGTCCGCGTAATCAAGTAAAAATACCGAAAATTGGCGAAATTTCCTCAAAAACAGCAGATTCCGGGATTCTCCGGAACCTGCCTTTTGGGGCGTTATGGACATTTTGTCAATGGGAAATATCTGTTAACGGGGGAAAAAACGCTGTTTTGAGGATAATTTAATGTCCAGATGGTTATAAAACCAAAGGATGTGGATATGAAAAAGATTCTCTCAACAGCAACTAAGGCCGCTGCGCTTGCACTTGCGGCGTCAACCTTCTCTTTTGCAGGCCCGGGTCTTGCCGATGGCGCTGCGAAGTTCGTGGGTAACATTACCCAGTCTAACACTGCTCCTGGTGCTAATGACCAATTTACCCAGCTGTGGAACCAGGCTACCGCCGAAAACGGTTGTAAGTGGGGCTCTGTCGAAGGCTCCCGTGGCAACTTCAACTGGGGTGGCTGCGATGCAGCCTACAACTGGGCAAAAAACAATGGGGGGCATTTCAAGTTCCATGCCCTGGTTTGGGGCTCCCAGTACCCGAACTGGCTTCCTAACCTGAGTGTTGATGAAACCAAGAAGGCCATTACGGCCTGGTTCGACGCTGTCCAGAAGCGTTACCCGGATCTCGAGATGATCGACGTGGTGAACGAGGCTATTCGTGGTGGCAATGGCGGCTATCACTCCGGTTACAACAATACCAAGATTGTCCAGGCTCTCGGTGGCGACAACAATGGTGACTACGCCTTTATCACGACTGCCTTCAAGATGGCTCGTGAACGTTGGCCGGATGCAATTCTCATCTATAACGACTACAACACCATCCAGTGGGATGTTGACGGCGGCATCAATCTTGTCAATACGATCAAGAAGAATGGGGCCCCCATCGATGGTTACGGCTTGCAGGCTCACGACTTGATGACCAATGGTGGTAATGGCGGCGGTACCGGTGGTGGCGGTAACTGCATGAATTACAATACCTTCAAGAGCACGATGGAGAAAATCCATAGCAAGACGAACAATATCCCCAAATCCATAGCAAGACGAACAATATCCCCATCTTTATTTCTGAATACGATGTCCCGAGTACCGATGATGGTATTCAGAAACAGTGCGTCAGTGAACAGTTTGCCTACTGGATGGAAGATCCGCATGTGGCGGGAATCACCTTCTGGGGTTATATTTATGGCCGGACATGGTTGGATTGTAATGGAAAGGCAAGTGGTTGTTCCGGCCTCATCAAGGACGGCAAGGACCGTACCGCTATGACATGGTTGAAGGACTATCTCTCCAAGAACAAGGGCGTCAACGAGACGGGCCTTCCGACAGGTGACTTGGCTCCGGTCCCGCCTGAACCGCAGCTCCCGTTCAAGGGCGAGGGCAAGGGCAAGAACGAAGACGGTACGAGCAACCAGTCCTATGGCGATGATTCTGAAAACCATGGCGATTCCGACTACCGCAAGGATACGGGCGTAGACCTGTACAAGAAGAGCGGCGACCGCATTGTCGTGGGCTACAACCAGACCGGCGATTGGCTCGAATACACCATTAACGTGAGCGAAGCTGGCGATTACACCTTCTTTGCCGCCGTGGCCTCTGCGAACAATACTTCTAGTTTCCAGATGTCCCTGGACGGAAAAGCCCTCACCGACAAGATTTCTGTGCCGAAGGCATCTTCTGGCGAAGAAAATTACGATGACTACAACAAGGTCTCTGCCAATGTGACTCTCCCGGCTGGCAAGCACATTCTCCGCATGGATGTGACCGGCGACTGGTTCGATATAGACTACTTCACCTTTGTGAAGGGCAAGGATGCCACGGACCCCGAACCGATTGCTTCTGAACCGGAAGACCCCCAGTTCGTGCAGCAGGATTTGCAGCTTGAAAATACGCTCCAGCACTACTTCGTAATCGATCCGATGGGTAGCCGCCGGAGAAATGCTGCGCGAATCTCCCAGGGTGGTTTCTTCGGGCGTCTACTACCTGAAGAATCGCAGGACTGGCCAGATGCAGGCTGTTCGCGTAATCCGCTAATCGCAAAAAAGGTTTAGCATTTTAGAGACGGGTCTCGAAACGAAAGTTTCGGGATCCGTTTCTTTTTATTCTTATGGATAGATTGTCCATAGAAACGCCTTTCCGACATGCTTTTTTTGACCTTTTTCAAGGTAATTTTGGAATATAGACAATAAAAAGGATGTGGTGTATGAAAAAAATCTCTCTCTCTCTCGCTGTTACCGCCATCGCTGGCTTTGCTACTGTGGCAAATGCCGCTCTCGCCGATGGTGGAGCCAAGTTCCTTGGCAATATCACGACAAGCAGCCAAATCCGCTCGGATATGGGCACTTACTGGAACCAGATTACCAATGAAAACGGCTGTAAGTGGGGCTCCATCCATTCCGTTGACAATAGCGGAAAGAGCAAGTTTAATTTCAACGGCTTTGATAGCTGCGAAAATGGCTACAAGTGGGCCAAGGAAAAACCGGGCGAACGTCATTTCAAGTTCCATGCCCTCATCTGGGGCTCCCAGAAACCGGACTTCCTTTGCACGGCCAAGAACCCGGGCATTACCGTCGAAAAGACCAAGCAGTACATCACTGAATGGTTCGATGCTGTTGCCGCCAAGTTCCCTGACCTCGAATATATCGATGTGGTGAACGAAGCCATCTGGGCCGGCAACAACTACCATTCCGGCTACAACAAGCCCGCAAACGGCGCCGAAGGCATCAGCACGGACGATCCGAGCTGCGGCGGCACCTACATCATCGACGCTCTTGGCGGTGACCGCGTGGTGAATGGCAAGCACCAGTACGACTTTGTGAAAACTGCATTTGTGATGGCCCGCGAACGTTGGCCGCATGCGAAGCTCATTTACAATGACTACAACACGCTCTCCTGGCAGATGAACGAAGGCATCGAAATGGTCCAGACGCTTCTCAAGAATGGCGCCCCGATCGATTTCTACGGCCAGCAGGCTCACGACTGCAAGGGCATGAGCAAGTCCGACTTTGAAAGCAAGATGACCAGGATCCACAACGAGACTGGCCTCCCGCTCCTGGTTTCGGAATACGATATCGGCGAAGCTGACGATAACAAGCAGAAGAACGACTATGCAAACCAGATTCCGTTCATGTGGGAAACGGAATGGGTGGGTGGCATCACCATCTGGGGTTACATTAACGGTGCTACCTGGGCAGCCAATACCGGCATTATGGAAAAGGATGGCCGTAAGCGCGCCGCCATGGTGTGGCTCGAGGACTACTTTGCCAAGAACCTTGATAAGGGTAAAAACACAACGGGCTCCATGACGCCTGTAGAACCTGAACCGCAGCTTCCGTTCAAGGGCGAGGCGATTTCGCTCCCGGGCAAGGTCGAAGCCGAAGATTTCGATATCCCTGGCAAGGGCGTCAACGAAGACGGCACGAGCAACCAGTCCTTTGGGGATGCTGATAGCGAGAACCATGGTGACTCTGACTACCGCAAGGACACGGGCGTAGACCTGTACAAGAAGGCTACCGGCGTGATTGTGGGCTACAACAACGAAGGCGATTGGCTCGAATGGACTGTGAACGTGAAGGAAGCGGGCGACTACACGATGTTTGCCGCCGTGGCTGCTGCGGGCAATACCTCCAGCTTCCAGCTCTCCCTCGATGGCAAGGCCCTGACCGACGTGATTACGGTTCCTGCCGCCAAGTCCGGCGAAGAGAACTACGATGACTACAACAAGGTCAGCGCCAACGTGACTCTCCCGGAAGGCAAGCATGTCTTGCGCATGGACGTGACCGGCGCCTGGTTCGACGTGGACTACTTCACCTTCGTGAAGGGCAAGGATGCGACCGACCCCGAACCGATTATCGGTGAAGACGACCCGGGTACGACCTCCATTGCAGATGTCAAGTTTGACGCGGGCAAGCTCCAGGACTACTACGTGTTCGACCAGAACGGCGTACGCCTCGGCCTGATGAGTGCCTACGGGTTCAACGCTGCGGCCGACATGCTCCGCTCTTCCAGCATGGTGAAGACCTCCGGCGTCTACTACCTGCGCAACCGCTTTACTGGTGCAATGCAGAGCGTCCGCGTGACCCGCTAAGCCAAAAAAGAAATCCTAATCCATACACCCAATGCCCCGAAACTTGTTTTCGGGGCATTTTTGGTGGTGACGCTTTTTCTATCTTTACTTTTGTATGAATACGAAGATTTATTACACGCTTACTGACGAATCGCCCTTCTTGGCGACTCAGTCCCTGCTCCCCATCGTGCGCGGTTTCGCGAAGGCCGCCGACATCGACGTGGAAACCAAGAACATCTCCCTGCCGGGCCGCATTCTGGCCGCTTTCGGCAAGGCGAGCGACGACCTGGATTTCTTGGGCAAGCTCACGCTAGACCCGAGCGCAAACATCATCAAGCTCCCGAACATTTCAGCTTCGGTGCCGCAGCTCAAGGCCGCGATTGCAGAACTCCAGAAGAACGGTTTTGACGTGCCCGACTATCCGGATGCTCCGGCGAATGACGAAGAAAAGGCCATCCGTGCCAAGTACGACAAGGTGAAGGGTTCCGCCGTGAACCCGGTGCTGCGCCAGGGCAACTCCGACCGTCGCGCTCCCAAGGCTGTGAAGAATTATGCCCGCAACAATCCGCACAGCAATGGCGTGTGGAATGAATCGGTGAAGACTCACGTTTCGAGCATGCAGGCAAACGATTTCTACGGCAACGAAAAATCCATCACGCTCGCGAAGGCCGACACCTTCAAGATTGAATTTGTTGCTGAAGATGGATCCGTCACGGAACTGCGCGCAGCAAAGCCGCTCCTCGAAGGTGAAATCCTCGATGCGACCGTGATGCGCATGGCCGCTCTTGAAAAGTTTATCGCCGAACAGATGGCCGACGCCAAGGCGAAGGGCGTGCTGTTCTCTGTACACCTGAAGGCCACCATGATGAAGGTCTCTGACCCTGTGCTGTTCGGTGCATTCGTGCGCGTGTTCTTCAAGGACGTGTTCGTGAAGTACGCCGACCTGTTCAAGGAACTCGGCATCGACGCGAACAACGGTCTCGGCGACCTGTACAAGCGCCTGGAAGGCAACGCCAAGGAAGCTGAAGTCAAGGCCGCCATTGACGCTGCGCTCGCTGCAGGCCCGGACCTCGCGATGGTTGATTCCGCAAAGGGTATCACCAATTTGCATGTGCCCAGCGACATCATCATCGACGCCTCGATGCCCGCGATGATCCGCAACTCCGGCTGCATGTGGAACAAGGAAGGCAAGCTGCAAGAAGTCAAGGCTTGCGTTCCGGACCGCTGCTACGCCGGTATCTACGAAGCTGCGATTGAATTCTGCAAGAAGAACGGCGCCTTCGACCCGAAAACGATGGGCACTGTGCCGAACGTCGGCCTCATGGCCCAAGGCGCCGAAGAATACGGCAGCCACGACAAGACTTTTATTGCAAAGGGCAAGGGCATCATCCGCGCCGTGAACGCAAACGGCGATGTGCTCTTGCAGCAGGAAGTCGAAGCAGGCGACATCTATCGTATGTGCCAGGCGAAAGACGCACCAATCCGCGACTGGGTCAAGCTCGCCGTCACGCGCGCTCGCGTGAGCGACACGCCGGCCATTTTCTGGCTCGACCCGCAGCGCGCCCATGACCGCGAAATCCAGAAGAAGGTGGAAGTCTACCTGAAGGACCACGACCTGAACGGTCTTTCTATCAAGATCATGAGCCCGAAGGCCGCCATCGTGGAAACGATGACCCGCGCGAAGGCCGGTCTCGACACCATTAGCGTCACGGGCAACGTGATGCGCGACTACCTCACCGACCTTTTCCCGATTCTCGAAGTAGGAACGTCTGCCAAGATGCTCAGCATCGTGCCTCTCATGGCTGGCGGCGGACTCTTCGAAACGGGTGCAGGTGGCTCCGCCCCCAAGCAGGTGCAACAGTTCCTCGCTGAAAATTACCTCCGCTGGGATTCCCTCGGCGAATACTTTGCGCTGGTGCCCGCTTTTGAACAGGTCGCCTCGACAACCGGTAACACCAAGGCCAAGGTCCTTGCCGACACGCTCGACGAGGCGAACGGCAAGATTCTCGAATTCAACCGCACGCCGGCCCGCAAGATTGGCGAACTCGACAACCGTGGCTCACACTTCTACCTGGCCCTCTACTGGTCGCAGGCTCTCGCCGCCCAGAAGGAAGATGCGGAACTTGCTGCCCCCTCGCCGAAAACGAGCAGAAGATTGTCGCCGCGTTTGCCGCCGAGCAGGGCAAACCCGCCGACATCGGTGGCTATTACCTGCCGAAGCCGGAACTCTTGAAGAAGTGGCTGCGCCCGGTTGCGGAATTTAATGCCGTAATTGACGCGCTATAGTCCACCTGCACAAAAAAATTATATGTTTAGTTGTGTAGAACCGGAGGCTTGAAATGAAAGTTTCGTTTGGGAAGTCTTTGCTTGCATTTGCGTGCATTGCCGCCGCAATCCTGTTTGTGGCGTGCACCTCGGACATGTCGCCAGAAGTAATTGCTGCCGACGGCTACACCTATAGCGAGGATGAATATGACTCGATGGTGAAGTCGGGCGAGATAGACAAGAAGACGGGTCGCCCCATAAAGTCCTCCGCATCCAAGAAGCAGTCCAGTTCCTCGGGTGCAACGAGTTCCAGTTCTCAGACGGACGGAAGTTCCGATTCCGCGGAAGGCAGTTCCTCTTCGGGCGCAGAAGACGTATCTAGCTCTTCGGAAGATGACGACTGGATTGTATCCTCCTCTTCGGAGCCGGAACCCGAAAGTTCCAGCGCCTACGAGGCGACGTTCGGCGCAAACAACTCTATTGTGGCAAAGGATGGCGTGCTGAGTATTGGTGTGGACGCCCTTGCCGACGTGGACGATGAATACGCGGAAGATTTGGAACAAGTTAAGGTTTCCATCGGCGATTCCGAGAAGAAGGCTCCCGAAGGCTACAGCGACTTTGGCCTGGAATCTACGACAAGCGAGTTCAACTACGACGCCTATATCGATAACGAGTTCTTCTGCCTCGACAAGGAGGGGAACTGGTCCGAGATTTCGCGCAGGAAGCTTGCGGAATTTATCCCGCACTTCAATAATGGTGCCGCCCTGGGCCCGCTCGAGGGGTTCAAGGTAAGCTTTGCGAGTGCCTGCAAGGCTGTTTTTGCGCGAAAAGACGCGGAATAGGTAGCTGGTAACTCCGTCCATAATCCAAATTGGAATGCTCTAGATTGGGCGTGGTTACCTGCAATATTGTGTTTTAAACGCGAAAAACGGCTTTTTTACAAAACCGAACCGATATGCACTTGTGATATAGTGCATATTTTTAATTTTTGAGCCGGAACGCACTCTCCAAAAAATGCGTTTTTTAGTTATTTTAAGGCAAAAAAAGGTGGCAAGATGAAAAGAGTACGTACGAAGTTTGCCCTGATGGTTGCACTCGCCCTGCTGGCGGGTGCTGGTAGCGCTTTTGCCGCGTGGGACGGTGAGTCCAAGGAAAAGCCGGAAGTCCAGAAGATAGACGGTAAGGATTTTTACCTTATCGCTAACGAAGCTAACCTGGCGTGGTTCTCCGATACCATTTACCGTGCGGGTGGAACGTCTACGCTGAATGCGAAACTCACCAGGTCGCTTGACTTGGGCGGCAAGCTCTTTATGCCGATTGCCGCGGGTATGGGGCGTAACCTGTTTGCAGGGACTATTGACGGTAACGGCTTTACCATATCGAACCTCTATATTGATGCGAACAAACTTGCCGAAATCAAGAACCCCTTCTGTGAGGGGTCGCTTGCACGTTGCAATGCCCAGAACGCTGCGTTTATTGCAGTCATGTCGGGCGGTACGGTCAAGAACCTCATTTTTGAAAACATCTATATCACTGCGTCGGCGAGTACCGGCGATATTCTCAGCGACCAGCAGCCGGTTTCTGTCGGTGGCGTTGTTGCCTGGCAGAAGGGTGGTACGATTGAAAACTGTACGGTTTCGGGTAGGATCCTTACGAGTGGAAACGGTAACGCTGTCGGCGGTATCGTCGGCAATGCCTGGAATGCGACGATCAAGAACGACCTGAGCACGGTTTCCATTTATGCTAGCGGTAACCAGACCTATATCGGTGGCATTGCCGGGTTTATTAGGGGTAAGGCGGAGACTGATAAGGTAGCCGTAGAATCCTGCGCCTACGACGGTAACGCCCTTGTCAATAGCGGCGATGGAAAGTCGGGCGGCGTTGTCGGTAATTTTGAACTTGGCGCCCTGGCGGTTACGAACGCCTACTATGATAAGGATGTTGTGGCGGAAGGTGTTGGTGCCAAGACGGATTCGCTCGAGGTGGAAGGCAAGACGTCGAGTGAAGAAGAACTGAATGTCGGCAAGGTTACGTGCGCATTGAATGGCGGTGAACTGAAGGATGGCGCTTGCAGTAAGACTGGCCTGTGGTCTACAGGTGATGTGCACATCGTGATAAACGGTGTATCGCGTAACGAGAGCGGTGCGCTCATGTTCGAAGTCAAGTTCGATGCAAACGGAGGCACTTTCCGTGCAGGCGACAAGACGAGCAAGCTGTTGAAGGTCGGCGACAAGATTACGGCGACAGAAATTATTCCGCCGACCCGTGGCGATACCGTGTTTGCGGGCTGGGCGCTTTCTCCGGATGCCGAGAAGCCGGATAGCGTGCTGGGCGTTGCCGACAAGGCGAAGACGGTTTATGCCGTGTGGAAGAAGATGTTCAAGGTGACCTTCGATGCGAACGGGAGCGCATTCCCGGGTGAAGGTGAAGTGAAGACCCAAACCAAGCTGGTCGCGGAAGGCGAGGCTATCACTGTGGAGGGCATTGGCCTGCCGCAAAGCTACACGGTGGACGAAGTAAAGTACTACTTCTCTGGCTGGGCGTTTGCATCTGATGCAACGGCAGCCCCGGAATCGTTCGGCGAGGCGAAGAGTGATACAACGTTGTATGCACTATGGACCGAAGCACCGACATGGTCGGTAACGTTTAATACGCTCGGGTTCGGTGTGAATGTTGCCTTTGTACAGGATGGCGAGAAGGTTACCCTGCCCGATTCCCCGAAGGCGGCCGGCTACAAGTTTGTAGGCTGGTTTACCGATACCTCGTTTGCAGAAACCTCCGCATTCGATGCTAGCAAGGCTATCAATGCAAACGTTGAGGTGTTCGCCAAGTGGAGCCTGGTGGAATACGATATCGTCTACATCATGGGTAGCGGTGGCAATAACGAGAATAACCCGGTCACCTATACCATCAAGACTCCGACCATCAAGCTGCAGCCGCCTACCAAGAAGGGCTACAACTTTGACGGCTGGTATTACGATGCCGACTTTGTGAATACGGCTACCCAGATTACGGAAGGCTCTACGGGCAAGGTGAAGCTGTACGCAAAGTGGGAAGTGAAGACGTTCACGATTACCTACATGGGCGGCGAACACGCTCTGGAGATTATCGCCCCGCAGGTCAAGCAGTTCGGCGATACGATTAAGCTGAAAGAAGCCGTGTTCTCGCGTGAAGGCTACCTGCAGGATGGCTGGTCTACCGAAGATGGTGGCAAGGGCGTGTATAGGCTGGGCGTGGAGTATGCGGCCGATGCCGACGTCGTGCTCTACCCGCACTGGAAACTTGACCCGTCTGCTATTCCCACTGTTGCGGGTTCGAGTGTTGCCCGCTTCAGTGTGGTGGCGCACGCGCGTTCGCTCGAGGTCTCGGGTGTACGCCCCGGTGCCAGTGTAGTCGTGTACGATATGCGCGGGAAGGTCGTGGCGAAGGCTACGGCAAGTGCGGCCTCGTTCACTGTGGGCACGTTTGTACCGGGTATGTACCTGGTACGTGCCGGCAGCAACGTGCAGCGCGTGCTAGTGCGCTAATGCATTGTCATCCTGGAGGCCGTAGGCCGATAGGATCCACAGAGATCTTTTACTTTTGTGAAAGCTTGAATTTAAAATATCCTGCAATCTGTAGCGGATGGCTGAACGTGCCGTCCGCTATTTTCTTTTGCAGTTCTTCGTCGGTAAGCTCGAAGGACTCGATATCCTCGGTGCTGTCGAAGTGCGTGCTCCCGCCCTTGACAACGCCGTCGATGAATACCACGTGGAATACGCCGCGGTGCCTGTCCGGATTGATGGGGAAGGCGCCGAGGTACTTTGCGAGAGACGTGGCCGAAGTTGCCTTTGCGAGATGCGCGGCCCTGTACCCGCATTCTTCCTGCAGTTCGCGGATGGCGGCCTGTTCCGGAGTCTCGCCCTTGTCGATAATGCCTGCGGGGAATTCGAGCGCGATTTTCCCGGTGCCGTGACGGTACTGTTCCGTCATCACCCACTTGCCCTCGGCGGTGCGCGCGAGGATCAGCACCCAGTCGGGTTGCCATAGCGTGTAGAAGTCGTCGATGACTTTCCCGTTCGGGAGTTCGCACGTCTCCTTCGCGACCTTGAGCCAGGGGGCGTCTACCAGGTATTCTGTCTTGAGCAGTTTCCAGGGTTTCATATCGTAATGTTTTCCGCCGGGATTATCCTTCAAGCTTGTTCTTCAGGTAATGCCGAGCTGTCCATGTGAAATATAAAATGTCTGCGACAATGAGTGCGACGGCGCAGGCGAGGAATACGGGCTGGTGGTTGCCGAAATGCCCTGCCATTGACCCGCCCGCCAAAATGCCTGCACCGATACCGATGTCCCAGCCACTCAGGTACGTGCTGTTCGCGGTACCGCGCTGGTCGTGGCGGGCGAGATTCACGCACATGGTCTGGTACCCCGGGAAAATGAGCCCGAGGCTCGTGCCAATCAGGAACGCAGCCACAAAGAATGTTGCAGGCGCATGGCAGAAAGCGAGAATGAAATATGCGACTACGTTCAATGTCATGCCTGTACCCACAAGGTGAATCAGGTAGCCCCTGTCGATGAGCCTGCCGGTCATGATGCGGTTCAGGATAAGCCCTGCGGCAATCAGCGCGTAGAACCAGCCGGAACCTCCGATGCCCAGTTCCTTCGCGTAGAGCGCGATGTAGTTCGTGACGGGCCCGTAGGCGAACCCCACGAAGATGAAGTTCACGAACTGCGGGATGGCGCGCGTGAGGAAGAACCGGTCAAGCGAAAGCGGGGCATGCGGCTTTTTCTCCTTGCGGGGGACGCTCAATGTCTGCACGAGAATGAGGCCGATGACGCACAGGATGATGGAAATCGCGAACACGATGGTATCCCCGAAGGCCTCGTACAGGAACATGCCTGTCATCGGGCCGGTCGCGAACGCGAGATTCACGCTAATCCCGAAATAACCGATGCCTTCCCCGCGGCGGCTTGCGGGGAGCGCATCAATCGCCACCGTATTGCTTGCGGTACTCGAAATCCCGAAGAAGAGACCGTGGGCGAACCGCACTGCGGCAAGGATAGGCAATATGCCTACAGTCTTGTAGCCCAGGAAGCACGCGGTGAACGCGAAGAACGTCCAGAAGTACAAGGGCTTGCGGGAAAGCGTATCTACGAGGAATCCGGCGAAGGGCCTGCAGGCGAGTGCGCCAATCGTATAGAGCGAGATGATAAAACCTGCGGTCGCATTGTCCGTCGCGAACTTCTCGATGATGTACAGCGGGAGGATAGGCAGCAGCTGGTAGAAACTGAAGAACAGCAGAAAGTTCGCGGCGGCGACCGTCACGAAATTGCGGGTCCACAGTGCGGGCTTATTTGTTGCCAAAACTTCGGCTGACATTTTATTTGCGTTCAAGCATTACGATGGTTTCAAGATGCGGGGTGCCCGGGAACAGGTCGAGCGGTTGCACCTCGCGCACGCGGTAGCCGTAGCGTTCCCATTCCTTGAGCGATGCCGGAATCTCGTCGGTACCGCAGAATACGTGTGCCACGCGGATAGGCTTGCGCATGGCGAGCGCATGGATTACACCGGGTTCACAGCCCTTGCGGGGCGGGTCGAGCAGAATCTTTTCCGGTTCGCCGGGCACGGGACGCGGGAGCCTCGTCTGCACGAAAATTTCATCGATCTTGCCCGCGATAAAGCGGTAGTTCTTCTTCAGGTGCTTTGCGGATGCCTTCGCGCAGTCGATGGATGGGCCTTCCCATTCCACGCCCAAGACATCCTTGGCGGCTTCGCCGAGTGCAAAGCTGAACAGGCCGTAACCGCAGTACAAATCCAGGAAGTGGTCTTCCTTGCCGAGCGAGAGCATGCGGCTCGCCGCCTTGATCAGGTTGTGAATCTGGCTCTCGTTAATCTGGCTGAATCCCGTTACAGGGTAGCGCAGGCTAAAGTGCCCCAGGTTCAGGCTCATCTCGCGCGGGCCGTAGAGCTGCTTGAAGTTCAGGCCTTCGGTGGGGCGCTTCGATTCCAGGTAGTAATCCGATTCGGTCGTGTCCACGTAGGCGTGTGCTGCGGTCACGTGGAACGGAGATTCCTTCAATGCGTCCGAAATCAGCTTGAGCTTGCGCACGATGCTCGCATCAATCTTCTTGATGTTGAATATTACCACGCGGTACTGGTACGTGCCGCGGATAATAATCCAGTTGAGCGCGTAGGCGAGCGGCTTGTACGCGGGCGTAATCAGCTTGTCGAACAGGAACGCGTAAATCTTGTTGTGTTCCTCGGGCTCGAGCATGGAATCTTCGCGGTCGAACTGCAGGTTGCCCGGCTGCATGTACACACGGCGCTTGCTCGTGGTACGGTACCCGCGGGGCATGGGGCTGGCAATCACCTTCTGCGGATTGCCGGCGAGGCGGTTCTTGTCCCAGAATTCCTCGAGGGCGTCGTTCTTGACCTTCAGTTCGTCCTTGTAGTCAAGCATGGCGAGCGATTCGCCGTGGAGGGAGTCTGCCTCCTTGGTGTAGCCCGGAATCTGGTGTGCGATGGCTTGTTCGAAAAACATGTGAACCTCTTTTCAGCCCCAAATGTAGAAAAACGGGGGAAACAAAAAAAGACCCCTCTGAGAGGGGTCCAAGAGCGGCGGACCGGGATCGAACCGGCAACCATTAGCTTGGAAGGCTAAGGCTCTACCATTGAGCTACCGCCGCAATTTAGCCCAAATGTACTAAAAAAGGCCCATTTTATAAAGGGGTACGGCGAAAACTATTGGAAAAATTTTTAAAACTTGCTAAATTTTCGCCCACATTAACAATCATACCCAAGGAGTATACTTGTTCCCTAATCCGCGCGATCGTCGCATGCCCAACCGTCCCAGCGATGGGACCCGTACCAATGAAGATATCCATATCTCCCCGATTCGTCTTGTAAAGGAAGATGGCGAGGCCATCATTATCGAGACGAGCAAGGCATTGCAGATGGCTAAGGACGCCGGACTGGACCTGGTGGAAGTGTCTCCGAATGCAAAACCGCCTGTCTGCCGCATCATCAACTACGGCAAGTACAAGTTCGAGCAGGTCAAGAAGGCCAAGGCCGCCAAGGCCAAGCAGCACGTGGTGAAGCTGAAAGAAATCAAGATGCACCCGAAGACTGCCGAGAACGACTACCAGTACAGGATCAAGCAGGCTGCCGAGTTCTTGCAGGACGGTATGAAGGTGAAGCTTATCATGCAGTTCCGTGGGCGCGAGATGGCGCACATGGACTACGGCAAGCGCCTGATGGAACGCGCCAAGGAAGACTTGGCCCCATTCGGCGATTTGGAAATGGATTCGCGGGTGGAAGGCAACACAATGCTTTCTATCTACGGTCCTAAACGTGGTGCGGGTTCTGCCAAAAAGCAGGACCAGGCACCGAAGCCCGCAACCGAGCCAAAGGCAGCAGGTGAGGCTTAACATTAACCTAACGAGGTAAAAATGCCTAAGATGAAAACACATAGCGGTGCTAAGAAGCGCTTCCGCGTGACGGGTTCCGGCCACGTCAAGTTCAAGCGCGCTGGTATGCGCCACATTCAAGCCAAGATGACCACTAAGCGTAAGCGCAACCTTCGTAAGGGTGCACTCGTTAAGAAGGTCGATACCTATCACGTCAAGCGTCTGCTTGTAGTAGCATAAGGAGAGTAAGAATGCCACGCGCTAAAACCAGAGTTCCTTCCCGCGAACGCCGCAAAAACATCCTCAAGGCCGCCAAGGGTTTCTATGGCCGTCGCAAGTCGAACCTTCGCCTTGCCATTGACGCCGTAGCCCACGCCGGTCAGTACGCCTACGCTCACCGCCGTGACAAGAAGGGCACGTTCCGCTCCCTGTGGATCGTCCGCCTCAATGCCGCTGTGCGTGAACATGGCATCAGCTACAGCCAGTTCATTTACAAGCTTTCCAAGGCCAACATCCAGATGAACCGCAAGGTTCTCGCCGATATGGCCGTCAGCGATCCTGAAGCATTCGCCAAGGTCGTGGAAGTTGTGAAGGCTGCTTAATTTTAAGCGACCAGAACTGCTTTAGCAAAACGCGAGAAATTGCACCCTGCTCTGCAGGGTGCTTTTTTTTGAACGGTTTAAGGCGAAGCTCTTTTTTAGGATTTATTTGTGTTCGTTTGTCGCCAAATACGTCCTGATGACATCCATTTGCTGCGGAGTAAATGTCATGTAGGCGTAGTCAAAGAAAGACATTGGATACATTATGTAGCCAAAATCGGGACACTTAAGTTCAGAAAAACCTTTTGTATTGATGTTAGGGCAAGCCGGAGTATCTTCAAGATCGTCTATCTCGCCCCAGTATTCAGTTGTATGCTTCAACCCGAAAAAGTGCCCGAGTTCATGCACTACAATATCTGCTACGACGCGCGAGTTTACTCTTGTGTTGTTTGGACGATGTGTCGCGATGTAGAACTGCGAAGAATTGTTTTCGGCTTCAGGGTCGGTATATATATTCCCAGGCATGGGAGAAAAACCAAGTGTCGTAGAAGTATAGTCTGCCACATTATGTCCTAAAATGGCGAAAAGTTCCCCTTCGTGACCAGGCCACTTAGATAGTCGTTCAATGTCGTAAGGAAGATCGTCATTTCCGTTCATATAAAAAACAACGCTGTCTGTTTCGGGATAATAGGCTCCCTCGCTTGGATGATCCTTTGCGTACAGAACGTTCAATTGTTTTATTGTGACGCCTCCAGGATTGAATGCCATATCCAGGCGGTATTTAATTCTCTGTGCCAAGACCTCCAATGAGGCGTTGTCATTTGTTCCTGTATATTTCCCGGCAACAACCAGGTTTAGCGTGAAGTCCAATGAATAATGAAAACCTGTGGCAATAATAAAATTGCTCAATTTTTCATTAATGATGGAATAGTCCGGTTCAAAAAGTTCAAAATAAAAATTTGTACGGGAATAATCGATGACATTTGAATCTAATGGGTAATACCACCGATTATCTCGTTCAATCGCTTTAACTATGTAGCTGAAAGTTCCTTTGTAGACGGTGACTCTCAAAATAGGAGGTTCCTTCCCTTCTATTTTATCGAAGCTCAGTAGATACTTCATGTTCTTTTTTATAAAAACAAAGTAACCTGAGTCATTCGCATGCTCTTTATACATTGTGTTTGGTTGAATTATGGTAATATCCGTTATCTTTAGAAACCTGTTATTGCCCATTTTTTCAATTTCTGCTGAATCGAACATCTCCGAATAGTAGTAAGATGGCTTGGTGCTCCAGTCTTCAAATGTCCATAATCCATCTGTATAACTATAATAGGGGAACCCGTCCGTCTGTTCGCCGGATTTGTGGTCGGAACCCCAGGAATAGTATACGTAGGTTGTATCAAGAATAGAATCTACAATGGTGACCTTTTTTTGCCAATATATAGTATCGTGTAAAGAGACTGTGTCAATACGGATAGTGTCAAGTTTATAAACGGAATCAATAACACGGGTAATATAGACGATGTAATCTGTCGTGTCCAATCTGTAAAGGGTGTCGGTGGAATTTTGCGTCAAGGCGTATGATATCGTATTTGTGTGAACGATTGTGTCAACATGGATTGTATCAATAATATTGAAAATAGCGTCTATTTCGTATAGGAGGGCTGAATCTATATCGATTGTATTTCTTAAACGGATAAGAGAATCTTTGTTGCAATAAATAACGGAATCAATATGAATTGTGTCGTAAATGTCGACTACTGAATCTATGATTGTGACTTGAGAATTTTCAAGAATTTCGTTGTCGTCATTGTTATCGTCAAGCGAAACAACTTGCGAACAGCTTGCTATTAGCAAGGCGAAACAAGGAACTAGCAATTGAATTAGATGTTTCATTTGCATGCTCCTTTTTAGTCTTTGACGCAGCGGAGAGACGCCGCCGCTTCTTTATCAATGGGAACTAGGTCTGCTTCCGTAGATACCCATTTATTGTCTTGTTGTTCTGCACCAAGGTTCAAACAATAGGCTTTGTCGGAGTCGACTTCGGTAGATGTCCAAAAGCAGGTCGTAAACCCACCCATGTCAGTTAATCCCTCGTATACCCCATTCCTGTTGCGTATGCCTGCCGGTAATGCCCAAAAATCATATTCGTCTAAGCCGTTACTTCCGTATTTCCATCTAATGGTTGATTTAAGAGCGTCGCTTGCTAGGCTTTTACCTCCGATTGTATTGAGGAGTGTTTCAAATTCCTCTTTGCTTGGAAGGTGCCAATCTTCAGGACAGGCATTGCCAGCTGCGGCCCAAGTGTACAGTCTTCCATAGATTTTGCAATTTTCTAGAGAGTCTCCATAGCAAAAGCTTTCTTCCGTTGCAATATCCCAGTTGGACGCCATCCAAACTTGGGTGCCGATTAGGGTAGTGTCAATGTACTTGTCAATATAGTAAGGCTCCCTTATGATAGTTGTATCAGGAACGGGAATAGAATCGATTACATGGATTGTATCAGTGTCTGTAAAGGGGGTGTGGATTGTGTCTGTTTTAGGGACATCTTTGAAAATGGTATCAATGATTGTAGAGTCAATATAGAGTGTATCTCTGCTTTGCAAAATAATGGTATCGTAGAGATCTTTTATGGTGTGGATTGTGTCAATATAATCCGAATGTGTTGTGTCAATACGAGTTGTATAGTCTGAGGTAAAATGAATATTCGTATCTAAACAGATACTTGTATCGAGATGGACAATTGGTTTTATGCTGAAGCCGAAAATGGTGTCAGTGTGAAAAACCGTGTCTATATGAATGGAGACGGAATCACTTGTCTCTTGCCTGGACATGGAATCTTCCTGAGCATCGTCGTCTATCGATACAGTATGAGAACACCCCAATATGAACAGGAGCAGAAAAAGAAGAGTGATTAAAGAAAAACTCTTTTTCATAAATTACACGACGGTTTCCGAAAGTTTACAATTCTAATATAAACCATTTAAAATGAAAAAAGCATTTTTTTTTGGAAAAAAATGCTGAAGTTCGTTTTTTTGGGGAGAAAATCGCGTTTTTTTTAGAAGAAATCCACGTTCAGTTCGGTCTTCTTGCGGCCGGCGGGCTCGATGACCGCGGCAGAGAACTTTGCAGCACCGAACAGGCGGTTCACCGTAACGACGACTTCATCTTCGGTCATGGACTTGATGATTTTCTCGGAGTGCTCCATCGTGTGGAATTCCCCGAGGTGCAGCATCTGTTCCGCCATGCGGACAACGCGCTTCTCGGGACTGTCTGCCCCGAGGTACATCCCGCCCAAAATGTTCGTCTTGGTACGCTCGAACTCTCCCTTGTTGAACCCGCACTTTAGAAAATTGCGCGTCTCGTTCAGCGAGAGCTCGAGGGCCGTCTTCAGCTGGTGCGGCTCGGTCGCAAGCGATACGCCCCAGTCGGTGCAGTCGCAGTAAATATCTGCAGTGGAATACACGGAGTAGGCGAGGCCCTTGTCTTCGCGAATCTTCTGGAACAGGCGGCTTGCCATGCCCGCGCCCATCGCGACGTTGAATAGCGAGAGGGCGCAACGCCCGCGTTCGTCCATCAGGTTGCGGTCAAAGCTTAAACCCCAGAAGAGGTTCGACTGCGCGATGTCCTGCTTCTGCACGACCTTCACGCTGTTGTGCGCCCGGTATATGTCTGCGGGGAGCGCTCCGGTGCATTTCTTCTGCCTGAACTTTTCCGCACAAAGCTGCACGAGTTCCTCGTGGTCCACCTTGCCCGAGGCACAGATGAGGAGCGGGATTTCGCTTGTGACCTGCTCCCTGTACTTGAGCATCTGCCTGTGGGTAAGCGACTTCACCTGCTTGACGGTGCCCGTGATGGAATGCGCGATGCCGCAGCCCTTGAAGTGGATTGCGTTGAACACGTCGCCCACGATTTCTTCGGGAATGTCGTCGTAGCTGTGAATTTCCTCGATGATGACGCGGCGTTCCTTCTCCATCTCCTTCTTGTCCATGCGCGGGTGCATGAGCATGTCGGCAATCACGTCGACTGCGAGCGGAAGGTGGCTGCGTTCAATCTGCGCGTAGAATCCGGTCTCCTGCCTTGTGGTGTAGGCTTCCAGGTTCCCGCCCTTGTCCTCGATGGCGTGCGCGATTTCGAGGGCGCTTCGCTTTTCGGTTCCCTTGAATACCAGGTGCTCGTAAAAATGACTTAGGCCAAATTCGTCTTTTGCTTCGTGTCGCGATCCGCGCGGCACCCAAACGCCAACCGCAACCGAGTAAGCGTGCGGCATGTAGTCCGAGAGAATGGTAATGCCGTTATCGAGAACGGTCTTCTTTACAAGTTGCTTCATTTTGCGAGACTAATATAATTCTTTTTCGAAAAACTTATACGCGTCCGAAACGCCGCGTCTTGCGGAAGGGCTTGTCGCCGAAACTGCGCTCGTCGTGGTCCTTGCGGAACGGGCGGTCTTCTCGGCCAAACTTGCGGTCCTTGCGGTCGCCGAACATCTTTTCGCGGCGGGCCTTGCGGTTTTCGAAGGGCTTGCCCCCTTCAAACTTGCGGTCGCGATGGAAACTGCGTCGGTCTTCGCGGCTGGCGCGCGGGCGGGTTCCCGGAGCGGGGCCGGTTGGCGGTTCGTCAGTCATCAGGCGGAACTTGGAATCGTTCCCGCGGATTGTCATCCCGGAAAGGATGTCCAGGACTTCTTGCGGGAGCGTCTCGGGGAGTTCGACCGTACTGAACCTGTCGAACAGCTTGATGCGCCCGATGTTGCTGCTGCTGATGTTGCCTTCGCCGGCGATGGCGCCCACGATATCCTTCGGAGTCACGCGGTCCATGCGGCCCACGCCCATGTAGTAGCGCAGGAACCCTTCTTCCACGCCGTTGCTGCCTTCCTTGCGTTCCTTGCGCAGGCGGCTCTTTTCTTCGCTCGTAAAGTCGCCGGAGAATTTTTCAGAGTCGCGCCCGAGGAAATCCCTGCCGCCGCGGGTCTTTTCGCGCGGGGCATCGAGCGGCTTGAGTTCCGGGAACAGCGGTTGCTTCTTTTGCCACACCTTGATGACTGCCGCGGCGATATCGATGGCGGTCAGAGATTCTGCGCCTTCAGTAGCGGATGCGGAACTGTCCGCGACCATGCTTTCCACGAGTTCCTTGAACTTCTCGAGTTCGCCGGTGTCGATGACGCTCCTGATCTTTTCCTTGAAGGCGGCGACGCGCTTTGCGCTGATGACTTCGGCGGTCGGCATCTCCATCGCCTCGATGGGCTGGCGGGTTGCCTTCTCGATGGTCTTGAGCATACGCTTTTCGCGCGGGGTGATAAAGAGGATTGCGTTCCCGCTTCGCCCGGCGCGGCCAGTACGACCCACACGGTGCACGTACGATTCCGTATCATAGGGAATGTCGTAGTTTACCACGAGCGAGATGCGGTCCACGTCGATGCCACGGGCGGCCACGTCGGTGGCGACGACGATATCGAGCTTGCCCATCTTGAGGCGGTTGATGGTGCGTTCGCGCATGGACTGTGCGAGGTCGCCGTTGAGCGGGGCCACGTTGAACCCGCGGCTTTCAAGCTTCTCGGCGACTTCGGTCGTGTTCTGCTTGGTGCGCACGAAAATCAGCACGCCATCAAAGTCCTCGCCTTCGAGCACGCGGGCGAGCGCCTCAATCTTGTGCTCGTTCTTTACCAGCAGGTAGCGCTGGCGGATGTTCTCGACGGTCGTCGTCTTGCCTTCGATGCGGGCTTCCTCGTATTCGCCCAGGTGCTGGTCGATAATCTTCTTCACGTCTGCAGGCATGGTCGCGCTGAAGAGTGCGCGCTGTGCGTCGGCCGGGATTTCCTTCAGGATGGTTTCCACGTCTTCCATAAATCCCATGTCGAGCATTTCGTCTGCTTCGTCGAGCACGATGGCCTTGACGCTCGAAAGCACTATGGAGCCGCGCTTGATGTGGTCGATGAGTCGGCCCGGGGTGGCGACCACGATGTTCGCCTGGCGCTTGAGGGCACGGAGCTGCACGGCGATATCTTGCCCGCCGTAGACGGGAACCACGTGGACCTTCGGCATCTTTACGGCGTACTGCTGGATGGCTTCTGCCACTTGGATGGCAAGTTCGCGTGTCGGCGTGAGTACGAGCATCGATGTCTCGTGCCCGTTGAAGTTGAGCCTTGAAAGTAGCGGGAGCGAGAATGCGGCCGTCTTGCCGGTACCGGTCTGCGCTGTGCCGAGTAGGTTTGCACCCTGCAACAGCGCCGGAATTGCCTTCGCCTGGATGGGGGAGGGCGTCTCGTAGTTCAGGGCCTTGATGGCTTCAAGAACTTCGTCTGCAAGTCCTAGGTCTTCGAACGTCACGAGGGCTTCGTCGCCCGGTTCTTCTTCGCTGGATTCGTCGACATCCGTGCTGTCACCCTGGACCCTGGAGTGCGAAGCACGATAGGGGATAGGGTCCATGGGCTGTTCTTCAACGGGTTCTGCGCAGTCCTTCTTCGACTTGGCGTATTCCTTGTCGTTTTCTTCGACGGATTCTTCGTCGAGTTCCTGCTCGACTTCGCCTTCCTCGATTTCGACCTTCGTGCCGACCTCGATGGCGGATTTGGGCCCCTTCTTCAGCACGTCGCCTTCGTCGTCGACAACAACGCCGTTCGGGTTCAGGGCGAAAAACGCGGCTTCGTCTGCCTCGTCTTCGTCGGCACCGCCTGCAAGGGCGCTTAGGAAAGCGTCCGCTTCAAGGACGATTTTGGATTTCGGGTCAATATCCTCTTCAGGGATACGCTCTTCGGTATCTTTCGACATAGTTCACCTTCAGGATCCGTAAACTTCATCTGCGGCCCATGCCGCACTATCTTAAGAAAAGCCCCGGAGCGCACTCGCGCTCATAAACCTGAAGTCTGTCTGGATCCGCTTAATTGGATTTGGCGGCAAATGTAGAAATAAGCATGAGTGAATACAAGGGTGGAAAATCGAACCCTCTTCGAGGGTTCGTTCCAATAGCCTATTGAAACAAAAACGAGGCTTTTCAGCCTCGTTTTCGTTTCAAGGAGAGAGAGGGATTCGAACCCTCGGACCTGTGACAGTCTCCGGATTTCGAGACCGGCCCAATCGACCACTCTGGCATCTCTCCAAGGTTCGCATAATGTAGTAAAGTTTTGTGGTTTTGTCTAGGCTGAAGAAACCCGCTCTAGAACGCCTGGTATATCTGGAATATCGCCAGAATCTTCCCGATAATCGCCGGGATTCCGGGACACAGGAAGCAGAGGATTACGCGGGTCACGCGGTTCTTCCACCAGTGCTTTACCTGCCAGATATCGTCGGCGAGCGTCTCCATCTCGGATACGCGCGGCGGGCGCATGTACACCTGCGTGAGCGCGGTGAAGAACCCGACCCCGATAAGCGGTGTAAGCCCCGTAAACGGTGCGGCGACTAGCGCCACCAGAATGGTGAGCGGGTGGCCGCCTGCGATAATCGTGCCGAGCATGGCGCCGCCGCCAGTGAGCATTGCCCACTGCAGGCTCAGTTCGCCCGCCTTCTCGACGCCCGCCTTGTAGCCCACGAACACGATGCTTGCGACAATCGCGAGCGGGATGGCCCAGCCGATAATCTTCCAGATGGGTGCGCCCTTCGGGATAACGCTGATGGATTCCTCGCTTGGGAGTTCCTTGTTCTCCTCGATGATGCTCGCGATTCCCTTCATGTGGCCGGCACCGATGACCGCCACGACCTTCTGGCCTGGAGCGTTCTTGATCTTGCTCGCGAGGAACTGGTCGCGCTCGTCGATAAGCACCTGCTTCACTTCGGGGAAGCTCTTGCCGAATTCCTGCATCATGGAGTTGAGGGCGTCCTGCTCCTTGATCTTTGCGAGTTCCTCCTCGCTGATTTCCGTCTTGTCGAAGATGCTCCCGAAAAGCCCGCCCAGCAGGCTGAACTTGCGGTACCAGGGCGTGCATGCCCATGTGCGGCGGAGCGTAATCTTGATGTCTCGGTCGGCGAGAACTACGGGGATTTCCTTTTCGCCCGCGAGGTCGACCGCCTCCTTGAGTTCGGACCCGGGTTTGACGCCGGTCTGTTCGCCCATCCTCTTCTGGTAAGACCCGAGCACGAGGTTCGCGATGAGGGTCGCGAGCTGCTTCTTCTTGATGACTTCCTTCAGGTCGGTCTTTTTCCAGCGGTCGGGGTCCTGGATGGACTTGGCGCGCCCTTCGTCGAGCTCGACGCAGATAGTGTCGGGTTTTTCGTTCTCGATGGTTTCGCGCACGAGTTCCTTCGATACCTTCGAAATATGGGCGGTGCCAATAAGGATAATTTCGCGGTTATCTGGGGTCTTTATGCGGTAAATATCTGCGTTTTCACTCATATTGGGCCAGAAAATAGCAAATCTGACCCGTTTTTAGCGTGTATAAGTGCTTTTATGACACGAACTTATGAATTTTTTGTCGATTTTTTGGTTATTTTGGCAAAAAAATTGTTATATATTAGGTGTGGGATAATTTTTTTAAGGAGGTTTCTCCCTATGAAAAAGATATTGATGGGTATAGCATTCATGGCCCTGGCACTGGTTGGCTGTGCAGGCACTTCGGACGACCCCGAGGCGCTGGATAACGCCCTTGTTGGTTTCACGTCTTGTGTGCAGAGTTCCCGCTGGCAAGAGGCCCTTAACTATGTTACCGATGACGAAGCGAGCCAGATTAGCCCCGATGGCTACGATTTCAAGCCGGAATACCAGGTTGCCGCTCGTCGTCTGCCACTTTCCACCCTCCGCAAGGCCGGCCTCAAGGTTGACGGCAAGGGTCGCTTGGTGGGTATCAAGGACGCCATGGACGAAGCTAACGAACGTTACGTGATGTCCGAGGAACAGGCCAAGGTCGGCACGAACCTCAAGGAAATGGAAGAGGCCCGCATCAAGCGCCGCATCGAAGAAGGCCAGAAGATCCTGCAGGAAGAAGAACAGGAAGCCGAGCAGGAACAGCAGGTCGAAGTGTTCACGAACAAGCTGACCGACGAAGAGAAGCGCAAGTACGGCAGTACCCGCGACCTCCAGGCTCCGGAAGAGTTCCATGACGAGAACACCGAGGAAGCCGAAGAGAAGATCTTCAACGGCGACTACGAGTCTGACTGATAGGTTGTCTGTAATCTTTTGTTCCCCGGCTCCGGTCGGGGTATTTTTTTAGGTGGTTTATGCTCTTGCGTTTGAAAGTTCTTGTACTGATGGCCTTAGCGGCCCTGCTCCTTGCCGCCTGTGGCGGGGACTGGACTGCCGGGTCGCCGCATGCGGATGGCGCAATTTTCGACAGGTCTTTCCGCTACTACTATGTGATGGACTGCCGCTACGACAGCTTCGGGCTGTACGACTGCGGCTACGAGGAACCGGTGAGCCCCGCCTATACGGCCTCGCTCCGCATCGATTCTGACGGCTTTGCTGCCCTGAACCTGGACGGGGGGTACAACTTCTATTACACGGAAAGGGAGTACGACTTGCGCCACGATGACTATGGTAGCTACTACTCCTTTTACGAGAATGACTGGGATCTTTCTCTTTACAGGGACGGTTCACAGCTGATTTTCTGGGATACACGCGAAAATACGGCCACGGTTTACCTCTACGACCTTGAGTACTAGGGCAAATAATTCTATATTTGCCCCCACTCATGAGTAGTTCTGAAAATTTTGTCATCGCCCTCGACGGCGGCTCGGGTACCGGGAAGAGCACCACGGCCAAGATTGTGGCCAAGACCCTCGGTATTACCTACCTCGATACCGGCGCCATGTACCGTGCGGTGACGCTTGCCGCCCTCGACAAGGGAATCCCTGCCGAGGAAGGCCCCGCGATGGACTCCCTGCTCAAGGACCTGACCCTCGGGTTCGACTCCGAAAACCACATCCTCATCAACGGTGTAAGCCGCGAAAGCGAGATTCGCGGGATGAAGGTTTCGAGCAACGTGAGCATCTACTGCGCCCTCCCGTCCGTCCGTGCTGCAATGACGGCCCAGCAGCGCGAGATTGGCAAGAAGCAGAGCTGCATCCTGGACGGCCGCGATATCGGTACGGTCGTGTTCCCCGATGCCAAGTACAAGTTTTTCATGGTGACGGACGTGAAGGTCCGCGCCGAACGCCGCTACAAGGAACTCCTTGAAAAAGGCGAGAAGGTAACTCTTGAAGAGGTTCTCCAGAACCTGGTCGAACGTGACCGCCTGGATTCCTCCCGCGCGAACGCCCCCCTCAAGAAGGCGGACGACGCAATCGAAATTGACACTACACACATCTCAATCCAACAACAGGTTCAAAAGATTCTCGACTACGTAGGTGTAGTGGCGTAGTCCCGAGTCCTTTGATCCGCAACCCCAATTAACAATATGTCTCAAAATCTCAAATTCGGAACTCAGGAAGATCTCGCCGAAATCCTCGCCGCTCAGGGCGAATGCAGCCAGGACTTCCGCAAGGCTAACGCCGATATCTATGCCGGCATGGGTTGCCTCGAACAGGGCAAGCTCGTCATGGGCAAGATCAGCCAGGTCAACGACCAGGAAGTGCTCATCGACGTGAACTACAAGTCCGAAGGTGTCATTGATCGTGCTGAATTCAAGGACACGGACTCCCTCGAAATCGGTTCCGAAATCGAAGTGTTTGTCGAAAAGCTCGAAGATGAAGACGGCCGTCTCATCCTTTCG
>CADCGB010000037.1 GCA_902800815.1 Fibrobacter succinogenes | reverse complement strand
TATTTTCGCGAACTTTGGCGATATTTTCGGTGGCGGATTCGGTGGTTTTGGCGGCAGCCGTCGAGGCGGTCGCAAGGCCGGGCCTCCGCGCGGAAACGATTTGCAGATCAAGGTGGCGCTCAGCTACAAGGAAATTTTCGAGGGCTGCACCAAGAAGGTTCGCCTGAAACGCTACACGCCGTGTACGGAATGTAACGGCAAGGGCGGCCAGGACATCAAGGAATGCAGCACCTGTCATGGAACGGGTCGTGTGCGCCGCTCTACAGGCGGATTTTTCCAGATGATTACCGAGAGCGCCTGCCCCACCTGTAACGGTACGGGTGAAGTTATCGCGAAACCGTGTCAAGATTCCGGCGGGCGTTGCCGAGGGCCAGTACCTGAACCTGCGTGGCGAAGGCAACTGCGGGCCTCGCGGCGGTGCCTGCGGCGACTTGCTGGCGGTGATTGCCGAGAAACCCGACGACTTCTACAGCCGCGAAGGCGACGACTTGCACTGCGAAATCAAGGTGCCGGTCCACAAGCTGGTGCTTGGCGGTACGCAACGAATCCCGACGCTGGACGGTGGCGAAGTGCAGATCAAGATTGCGGCCGGAACTCAGGCCGGGAGCATCTTGCGCCTGCGCGAACAGGGTCTGTATCCGCTGAACAAGCGCGGCGACCGTGGAAGCCTCTACGTGAACATCGGCGTGGATATCCCGAAGGACCTTAGCCGCGAAGAGAAGGAACTCTACCAGAAGCTCGCAGAACTCAGGCACGACAAGGAAACCGCGCAGGAAGAGAGCTTCCTCGAGAAGATGAAGAACCTGTTTAAGTAAGCCTCCCCTACGGATATGAAACGCCCCCGACACTCAAATGTCGGGGGTGTTTTTTTTATTCCGCTTCCTGCTGGAGTTGCGGGATTATTTTATCTGACCAGTCCTCGAAATCGCCGGCTTCGATGTGGTCGCGGGCCTGTTGCATCAGATGCAGGTAAAAATGCAGGTTATGGAGCGTCGAGAGTGTCCAGCCGAGGGGTTCCTTTGTCTTGAACAGGTGACGCACATAGGCGCGGGTATAGTTCCGGCAGCAATGGCAGTCGCATTCCGGATCGAGCGGGCGGCTGTCATCGGCGAATTTGGCATTCTTGTATCGGAGTACTCCCCTGCTGGTGTAAACGAGACCGTCCTGAGCGTTCTTTGCGGGCAGAATGCAGTCGAACATGTCGACACCGCGCTTGATGAGTTCCAGCAGATTCCAGGGCGTGCCCACTCCCATCACATAGCGGGCACGGTCGGTAGGCAGCGAATTTGTGCAGAAATCGGCGATTTCGTACATGGTTTCGACGGGTTCGCCTACGGAGAGGCCACCCATCGCGTAGCCGTCGGGAGCGATTTCCTTGAGGGCATCGATGGATTTTTGTCGGAGTTCCTTGTGCATGCCGCCCTGCACAATTCCGAAGAAATACTGCGGGTAATCGTGGACAGGTGGGTTTTCGCGTAGCCAATCCATCGCGCGCTTTGTCCAGGCCAGCGTGTAGTCGAGCGATTGAGACGCCTCTTCGACGGTGCTCGGGTAAGGCGTGCATTCGTCAAAGGCCATGATGATATCGGCCCCGATTTCGCGCTGGGCCTTCATCACCGATTCCGGAGTGAACAAGTGGCGCGAACCGTCCAGATGGCTCTGGAATTCCACGCCTTCTTCGGTAATGTGGCGCAGGTCCTTGAGGCTCCAGACCTGGAATCCGCCGCTGTCTGTAAGCATCGGGCCGTTCCAGCCCATAAACTTCTGCACGCCGCCCATCTTGGCCACGAGTTCCGTGCCCGGGCGTAGGTACAGGTGGTACGTGTTCGCGAGAATGATCTGCGCTTGCATTTCGCGCAGGTCCCGCGACGAAAGCCCCTTCACGCTCGCAAGAGTGCCCACCGGCATAAAAATCGGTGTTTCCACGACGCCATGCGCCGTGTGGAGCCGACCGCGGCGGGCCTTGCTCTTGTCGCTTGTCTTTATGAGTTCGAAGGGATTATTGTTCACGTGCTAAAGATAAATAATCGGAAAGCCTTCGCGATATTCCTTGATAATGTACGGATGCGCTTTGGCGTATTCAAGGATCTTTTCGCCGAGTCCATTCTTTACAAGTTCAATCAGTTCGGGCCGAGGTGTCGCGCCGATGCTTGGGCATGTGGGCGTGAGCGCGATGACGAGTTCGCCGTCTTTATTCATAATGCGGAGCGGCCAGATGGAACAGTCGAAGGGCTTGTCTTCGGGCTTCAGGATGCAGCCGCGTTCCGGGTCCAGGAATGTGCAGGCGACTTCTTCTTCAGGGTCGGCGGTACGGTAATTGTTTTCGAGAACGAGGCGGCCCGCGCAGGATTTTTGCGGGTCGTCAACTGTGCGGAACATCCCCACCACGCCGTATTCATTGGGCAGGCTCAGTTTCTCGACTACTTCGGGCGGGAAAAGCGGGGTTTCCCAGAGGCTCTGCCGACGGAAAGAACAGCAGAACTTGCAGGCGGCACAGGATGATTTTGAAAGGACCTTGGAAAGCATCACTCCCCCACTCGAACATGTGTTTTGTCGAGAATCGTCAGCGGGTAGTACGAGAGTTTTGCCTTGCGGAGGCCTTCGAGCCCGATGTCTTCTTCGCGGTTGATGAATTTTGCACCGGCGGACACCAGGCGTTCGGCAAACATCTTGTTGATAACGGCATACCCGCCATTGTCCGCGTATTCTCCAGTGACTTTCTCGAAATGGATGTCCCATGCGCCGGGTGCAATCTCAGAAGCCATCGTCATGCCGACGGGCTTGCTGTCTACATACAGGACTGCGCCCTTCATGCCGAGTGCGTCGAAGTTTTCCAGCGCTTCCACGATGGCGCAGTATTCTGCCATGCGGGACTTTTCGTCTTCGGAGCGTTCGGCCCAGGCGGCTTCGGCGCAGTCACAGGGCTGTTCGACACTCGGTTCTCTCGGGGCGGCACCCGCGTTCTCACTTGCATCGCCTGCATTATCTGCAGAATCGCCTTTCAGCCAGCGTTTTTCTACGTCGAGGGCTTCGGCGATGTTTACACCCGTAATTTCACGCAGTTCATAGTTTGCATAAATGCGGTTGAATCGCGAGATATGATTGCGCTTTTTGCGGTACTGGTTACCCGCGAGCGTCGCGAGACCCTCGGCGGAATAGATGTAATCGCTGTCACCCCGATTGTTTTCGAAATGGAGTAGAGGCCCGGCACATTCCTTGCCAGAAATTCCTTCCGTTTCGAAGACACGATTCGTGTTGAAATATTCCCGCAAAATCTGCGCGCGGGGTTCGTCCACAAGGCAGAATTCCAGCGGGCGGCCCGTTGCCTGGGCGTCATCTACAATCCACTTGAGCGCCGCCGCTACATCGCCCTCCCCCAGCGGGAACGCATAGCCCCGGCGGCTCCCCTGCCCGTTGTAATAGCGGAAAAGGAACCCGTTTTGCAGAGCGACCTGCGTGCCGTATTTTTTGCGAAGCAGATAGACGTTTGCAAAGCCTGCGTCGCTCCCGATATAGCCGGAGTCGGCCACGGCCTTTGCTGTGGCGATCCTATCCGAAAGTTCTGGAATTTTCATACTCATCGGGTTGCATTCCGTTCGATTGCTGCATCAATAGCATTACTAACCATTTCTTCATCGGTGAGTTCATCTTCATAAGAATATTCCATAATGCCCCCTAAGGGAGATTCGTTCCAATCATAATTTCCTGATTCAGAGGATGTCGAATCCTTCTCTAAAGAAACGGTAGAATCTTGCGTAATTGCATTTGTTGAATCCGTCGGGCTCACAGAAATAACGGCATCCCTACCCTGAGGCTCCGCCGGAACGGATAATGCCGCAGAAAGCCCCAAAAGGGCGGCAAGCGTCGCCTTGGTCTTGGGGGCAAATTCGCCCACACATTCGACTTTTCTGCGTTCGATTTTCATCGTATTACCCGTTACTTTATAAACTACAAATTTTTACATATTATGTAGCGATTTTTTAACACGATAAACAATCCCAAATATGGTTCTTTGGCGTCGGCCTCGTACCGGCGTTTTACTATAATTAAAGCATATAATTCACAAAGAGGTTTTTATGTCCCGCTTACGCGTATTGGTCCTGATGGGTGGCCCGTCCACCGAGCACGATGTTTCCGTAGTGAGTGGCACCGGTGTTGTCCGCGCCATGAACCCGGAACGCTACAATATCCACCCCGTTTTGATTGACAAGGACGGCACCTGGCACTGGTCCTCCCGCGAACTTTCCCCGTACCAGAAGGACAACTTCTCGGTCAACTACTTCCGTAGCCTCGAAGGCACGGCTGCCTGCACCAAGAAGTCCCCTGCCCTCTCCGAACTCCCGGCCGCAGATATCGCGTTCCTCGCACTGCACGGCAAGTGGGGCGAAGACGGCCACATCCAGGCCCTGCTCGAAAACTGGGGCATCCCGTACACGGGTTGCGGCCTGCTTGCATCGGCCCTCGCGATGGACAAGATCAAGTCCAAGGAAATTTACCGCGCGAACGGCATCCCGACCCCGCCGTACCGCGTCATCTGGAAGCACGACTTTACGGGCGATACGCTCGTGAGCGTCGCCGACGAACTCGGGTTCCCGCTCGTAATCAAGGACCCGCTGGGCGGCTCCAGCATCGGCATCGGCATTGCGAAAGACATGGACGAAGCCGGCAAGATTACGCAGGATTTGTTCAAGGATTCTAACCGCCTGCTGTGCGAGAAGTTTATTGCCGGCGGCGAAGCGAGCTGCGGCTACATTGAAGGCGAAAAGCCGCTCCCGCCCACCGAAATGCGCATGACGACCCGTGAATACTTCGACTTCGAAGCGAAGTACAACGGGGAATGCCAGGAAGTGACGCCCGCGGAATTCGCGCCGGAACTGACCGCACGCATCCAGGAACTCGTGAAGAACGCGCATTACGCCCTCGGTGGTGCAGGCTACAGCCGTACCGACGTCCGCATTACGAAGGACGGGGAACTCTTCGCCATCGAGACGAACACGCTCCCGGGCATGACTCCGACATCGCTCCTGCCGCAACAGGCAGCCTGCGTCGGCATCACGTACAGCCAGTTGATTGACCTGATTATCGACAAGAGCATCGCTATTAAGAGATGATTATCGACTTATACGTAGATACTTCCCGGAAGGGCATTTCGATGGCGGTTGCTACCGGTGGCCAGCCCGAAGGTGGCGCGCGCGTTTACGAGGAAATTGTGAACACGGAAGCCCGCGGGGAGATTCTCGGGGAATCGCTCGACACGCTGCTCACGCGCGTGGGCGCGACTCTTGATGACGTGAAGCGCGTGATGGTGACGCTAGGGCCCGGCTCTTTCAGCGGGCTCAGGACCGGAGTGGCGTTCTGCCAGGGGCTTTGTTTTAGCGGGAAGCGCGAACTCTACGGCGTTACCACGTTGCAGGCACTTGCATGCTTTGCGCAGAATGCCGCGGGCAATGCACCCGAGATGCCGGCCCCCGCAGGTGCCAATGCGGGTAAGGAAAGCGCCGAGACTGCGGTCGTTATCCGCGCCCGCACCGGGTTCTGGTACCTGAGGCTGAACGGCGAGGAATTCTTCATCGAGACGCCCGAGGTTATCGAGCGGCTAAAGAACGCGCAGGTCAAGAACGTTGTTGCCGACTCCCCTGCACAGGAAGACGAAGCGCTCAAGGCCGTGTTTGCCGAGATTGGCGCAAGCGTCACGCTCGATACGGGCAAGTCGCTCGACATGTGGACCCCGCTGTTCAGTACCGTAAAGCCGTCGCTCATTCAGGAAGCGAACTACATTCAGCCGTCCTATTTCGAAAAGCTCAAGTCGTAGCCCGCGGGGCTCACGGAAGGTCAGAGATGCCCGTTCGCGAAATGAAAGTGGATGACTTGCCGCAGGTTCTTGAAATTCAGAAGGCGCTTGCCTTCCAGGACTGGAACGAGCGACAGTTCTGCGCTGAAATCGCTGCAGGCTATGCGCTGTGCGTTGTCTACGAGGACGCGGCGCAGTTTAACACCAACGAAGATCCCCGTGATTCTATCGGGGCTTCGCCCCTCCAGAATGACAGCAAGGATATATTGGGTTATGCCATCTTTCACCTGATGGGCCCGGACAGTGAACTCCTGAGTATTGCGACAAGCGCCGCACATCAGCGCTCCGGAATCGGCACGGCGCTATTGGACGCGGGCCTTGCACATCTCGACTTCGCGAAGGGCGATAAAATGTTCCTCGAGGTTCGCGAAGGCAACGCGAAGGCCCGCAGGTTCTACGAGAAGCACGGCTTCGAGCCTTATGCGGAGCGCAAGAAATACTATGCCGACGGTGAAAACGCTATACTTTATCAGAAAACAAAATAAAGGATGGATTCGTGACTAAGATTCTGATGCAGGACAAGAATACGCGCAAGAGGAGCCGCAAGGTTCTGGGTGCGATTATAGTCGTGGTATTCTGCTTGTTGGCCGCCATCTACATCGTTGTTGAAAAGAGTGGCAAGTGGCTTGTGGCCAACGACGAGTTCAAGCATGTTACTTGGGCGGTGATCCTCGATGGTCAATCCGCCGACATGGAGAGGAACGACTTTGTTGCAGACCTCAAGGCTCAGGGGAAAGTTGATTCCGTGCTTATCCTCGGCCGCAGGGTCTACCGCGACAGGAGTAATGTTGATTTTTATGCCGAAGATTTCATGCGCCTCGGCAAGTTCAACCCGGCCACGGTTTTCCTTGTCCGTCACGATGACCCTTCTACTTTGAGTGAGGCGTGCACAGTCATTCCCTGGCTCAAGAAGCACAAGGCAGATACGGTCCTCCTGGTTACGGCGGCACCCGCTACACGCCGTGCAAAGCGCATTTTCGAGACGCTTTCGGGGGATAGCCCCGTGTACGTTACCGCAGACATCGGTTATAAGCAGCAGTATATGGCTGATGCGTGGATTTTTAACCGCGAGTCGCGCAAGAGTTGGCTTCGCGAATGGTTTGCCTATGCGCATTCCTTCTTTGACCTGATGGGTACGCACCCCTTCACCGAGGCTGATTCTACGTATTTCTCGAAGATCCGTTCTATTGCCGACGAGGAGAAGGACGAACCGGTTATTGACCTTGTAAGTTTCCAGCAGGAAGCCGAAAAGCCTGTCGCTCCCACAGATACGGCCCAACCGCCTGCACCTGCACTTGCAAGCGATTCTATCCCGAACAACTTAAAATAACTTTGTTAAATTGGTTATTATGAAAAAAGCACTCAAGATAACAGGCATCGTAATTGCGGCACTACTCATTCTCGTGATTGCCGCGCTCAAGTTCGCTCCTGGAATTGTAAGGGGCTATATCGTCAACAACTCCGAGGACCTCATTGGGCGTAAGGTCGCTATCGAGAGCATCTCGCTTGACCCGTTCTCCTTTACGCTGAGCATCGACAGCCTTGCGGTTTTCGAGAAGGACGGCGAGACTCCGTTCGTGTCGTTCGAGAAGTTCCGCGTGAACGTGGACCCGTTCGACATGTTTACGGGTACGGCCTCGGTGAGTGAAATCTACCTGAAGGGCCTGTATGCGCGAGTGCTCCAGCACGAGGACCGCTTCAACTTTACCGACATCATCGAGTTCCTTGCGAAGGGCGATTCTACTGCGCTCGATTCCGCTGCTGGCGTGGCTGCGGCTGATTCCGCTGCCGCGAAGGCCGATACGGCAAGCGTGGATTCTGCGGGCATGGTGAACGCGGCCGAGATTGCGGAAGGCCTCCCCTTCAACATTTCCGTAAAGAACATCGTGTTCGAGAAGGGCAACATCATTTACCAGGATACGAAGGTCGGTTCCAAGATTCATCTGCAGGACTTTTCGCTCAATATCCCTGCGGTGTACCTGAGCAACAAGCAGACCGACGTGGGTTTAAGCCTCAAGTTTGCCGACGGTGGTGACCTGAACGTGAAGGTGGAAGCGAACGCGGCGACAAACGACTTCAAGCTGGACGTGAACCTCAAGGACTTCGCGCTTGCCTGCGGAAAGCCGTACCTGAACGACTTTATTAATTACAAGGACTTTGCCGGTACGCTCTCTGTGGCCGTGAACATGGCGGGCAACCTGAACGACATTCTCTCTTCGGATATCAAGGGCACCGTATCGCTCGATGGCGTCGTGCTTACCGAAACGAGCGGGCGTACGCTCGGCGTGAACCACGTGGGCGTGGGTATTGGCAAGGCGAACATCAACGAGAACAACTACGTGGTGGATTCCGTGGTGGTAGACGGTGCCTTTGCGCATGTCGACCTGTACAAGAACGGGAAGACGAATTTCGACGTGTTGTTAAAGAAGGGTTCCGCCGACGAGCCGGATAGCGCGCAGCTTGCGGCCGACCAGCAGCTGGTGCTTGGCGATGCACCCGATTCTACCGTCACCGAGGCGAAGGAAGAACCCGCGCCTGCCGAAAAGTCCAAGCCGCTCAAGGCAAGGATAAACAAGCTTCTGCTGCAGAACACGAAGGTGAGCGCGACCGACCATTCCATCACCAGGCCGTTTAACTACACGGTGAGCGGGATTACGGTACTCGGCTCGAACATTAACTATGATACACCCTGTTCCATCAACGTGAAGGCGTCGTTCCCCGACGGCGGAAGCCTGAACGTGAAATACAAGGGCGCGCTCAGCAATATCGGCACGATGGATGCCTATATAAGCGTGAAGAACCTCGCCCTCAAGCACTTCAGCAACTATAGCCACCACTACACGGGTTACCCGCTCAGTGCCGGCACGCTTGCCTTTGCGAGCGAGAACAAGATCATGAATTTTGAGCTCGACAGCAAGAATACCATCGACATCTACAACATCGATGTTGCGGACAAGGACCCGAATTCGAACCCGGAGTTCACGGTGCCGATGAAGGTGGGCCTGTACATTTTGAAGGACAAGGATGACAAGATCCAGTTCGATATTCCTGTACACGGCAACCTGAAGGACCCGCAGTTCTCCGTGGGCAAGATCATCTGGAAGACGGTGATGAACCTGCTTATCAAGGTGGCGCTTTCCCCGCTCAAGATTGTGGGTAACCTCGCCTCTACCGGCGCGGGAGCCATCGGGCTTGACCTCGGTAAGAACGATGAGATTGTCATCGATGCGACCGTCAAGACATTCACGAGCGAGCAGTACGCGAAGGCATCCAAGATGACGGAAGCACTCTCGAAGGACAAGAACCTGAAACTCGTGTTTACGCAACTCTACAACGTGCGCAAGACTACCGAGGCCTACCGTACCGTAAAACTCAAGACGGAATACTACAAGAAGACGCACGGCAAGGAAAAGCTGACCGAACTCGACGAGCGGGCCATTGCCGAAATGAGCGACAGCGACGAGGGCTTTGTTGCCTACGTGAAGGAAAACGGCGACAAGCTCGACGTGAAGGCGCTCCGCAAGGAACTTTCTACCCTCGCCGAGGGCAGGAACCAGGACTTGCTGAAGGTCCTCTCGCAGCAGAGCGGCGTGACCAAGAAGAATATCAAGGTCATTACTGCCCCGGCGAACCAGCTTTCGAGCCATCGCGGGAAGGCAATGTACAAGGTTACCGTCGACGTGCAGTAATTTTTCTAAATTTCCGCCCGCTATGAGTGAAGAATTGTGCGCGAACCTCTCCAGCAAGGTTCAGGAGATTGCAAAGGCCCCCAAGTACCGCGGGGCTATTTTCCAGATTGAAGCCGACGAGAAGGGGCTTGCCCTTGTAGACGCGAAGGAATCGAGCCTGAAGGTGTACCTGATGGTGGACCCGGAATGCGACAAGATCCTGGAAACGCGGTTCTTCACCTACGGCGGGCCTATCTTTACCGCCCTCGCCGATACCTTCTGCAAGAAAATCCAGATGGTGACCATCGAGGAAGCGTGCGCCATTACCGCAGAGAGCCTGGAACTCGAACTCCGCGACAATCCCGACTCCCCCGCCATTCCGGCAAATGCCCCCGAGATTGCGCAGATGAACGCGCTCATCAAGAAGGTCCTGGAAGCCTACCCCGAAAAGAAGGCGACCGCCATCTTGGTGCGCGAGAAGATGGAGCGTATCAAGTACCGCACGCAGACCGCCGAAGGCCGCGCCGAAGCCGATGCCGAATGGAATGCGCTCGCGAAGCACGAGAAAATCGAGAAGATCGAGGCCTGGCTCCACCAGTCCGTACGCGGCATGCTGCAGGGCGACGGCGGAGACGTGGAAATCCTCGACCTTACGGACGATAACCGCCTCAAGATCCGTTACCAGGGTGCGTGTGCAGGCTGTGGTTCTGCGATGGGCGGCACGCTGTTCTACATCGAGGACGAACTCAAGAACAACGTGTACTACAACCTGATTGTGGAACCTGAGGACCCGCTCGACAACATCGCGCCGAACCCGAACCTCCCCGGCCTCGACGACAACAATCCTCCCGCAAGCCTTTTCTAGCCTAAATCGTGTAAAATAATATTATCCAAAGTGGCCAAAAACCGCTTTTTTTGCGTGTATTCCAAATATTACACCTTTTTTTTTGACATATAGTTATTTTTAAGCCGGGATGGTGTAAACCAAAAAATTAGAGGATGTCAAATGAAAAAAACTCTTGCTATTCTTGGCATGGCAGCAGTATCTGCCTTGGCAGTTACCAAAAGCCAGGTAGGTCCTGTAAGTACCTACGGAGAACTCAAGGCTAACGGAGGAAAACTCTCCGGCTCTTGCCCGCAATACCAGAATTCCGCTGTGCAGGTGACCGGTATGAGCCTTTTCTGGAGCTCGGGTAACACCTATTCCACGGATTTCTACTCTGAAAAGGGGATTAACCGCCTTGTCGATGATATGGGTATCCAGGTAGTTCGTTTTGCTATGGGTGCCGCCGACGAAAAGTTCAACAGTTCGGGCCGTTCCTACACGACGGGTGGCGAAAGCTTCCAGAAGGCTCTTTTGAAGAGCGTCGTGAACGCCGCTGTCGATAAGGACATTTACGTTATCATTGACTGGCACATCGAAAGCTCCGATGGTTTTACTAACGATGCAGTCAAGTTCTTCGAATACGCTGCCAAGGAATATGGTCAGTACAACAACGTGATTTTTGAAATCTGGAACGAACCGACCGGTAGCATGGATGCCGTGGCTCAGCATGCGAACCAGGTTATACCGGCAATCCGTAAGTACTCCGACAACCTCGTACTCGTGGGAAGCCCGGGATGGTCCAGCCAGCCTGATGCCTGTGCTAATGCTGGCATCAATGACAATAACTACGGTTGTACGCTTCATTTCTATTCTGCATCCCATTATATGGGCGATGGCGGCTATAACAAGGCTGCCGAAAGGGCTATGGGCAAGGTTCCCGTCTTTGCCACAGAATGGGGTGTTACCGAAGCCAGCGGTAAGGGAAGTATGGACTTCAATTCTGCACAGAGCTGGGTCAACTGGATGAAGCAGAATGGTGTGTCCTGGACCAACTGGAATGCATCCGCTATGGATGAACCTTCCGCTGCATTTACGACAGCTGTCTTTGAAAATGGATTCTCTTATTCTCAGTCTGGTAGTGCGGTCAAGGGTTACTTGAACAAGGGCGTTACCTATAAGGATTGCGGCCTCCCGAATGGCAGTGCCGAAGAAGAATCCGGCTTCTCTACGGGCGTTGCTAATGGTGCTACGACCAATATTCTCGACGATATGGAAGATGGCGACCGCTATGGCTACCTCGGCGGTGCTTGGGCTGCTGTCGAAGACCAGGAAAACGGTGGCGCAAGCTCCATTTCTAACGAAAAGATTGAAGACGACTTTGGCAACTTGACTTATAAGGTCGTCTATCCTGTTAGCGGTGATAACAAAAATACTTCCAAGTATGTTGCTGCCCTCAAGGATGTGAAAATCGGTAGGGGTTCGCTTGATTATGGTCCGTATATCAAGATGTTCCTCACCCTCCTGAAGGAACCGGCCAAGGATTCCCCGAAGACATATGCGGACTTTGCCAATTGCTCTACCATCAAGTACAAGTACAAGGGTGCAAGCCATAACTTCGCTATCGAAACCACCGATGTGACTGACTACAACTATCACCGCGTGAACAAGGACGCTTCTGCAGATTGGAAGGAAGTCGAAATTACGGCGGACATGCTGAAGCAGGAAACTTGGGGTGACGAATCTCGCTCCAAGCCGATCAAGATGCAAAACGCCACTCGTCTTTCTTGGGAAATCAAGGGCCTTGAAAATACTCCTGATGAAAAGAACCAGCCCAAGTATCCGTACCTTTATGTGGATGACGTGAAGTGCGACGGCCTCTCTTTCACTGCTATTAGCGGAAAGACTAACGATAATCCTACCACTTCGTCCTCTGCACATCCGACATTGAGCTCTAGTAGTGTCAATCCGGCATCTTCGTCCTCTTCGGCGATTGTTCCAGTTTCTTCTTCTCTGGTCGTATCTGACCTCGTCGTCATTGACGATGTGGAAGATGGTGATGAAGTCCTCAACACGACTGGTACCTGGTACGCCTACACCGATAAGGATCCGGGTGGACTTTCTTCCATTACGAACGTTTATGACCCCGCTCTTCCGGGCTACGTGGTCGTGTTCCCGGGTACAACTGACCCGACTAACGGTACTCAGGGCTTTGTTGGCCTGCAGGGCATTGTGTGGAACCAGAACACCTACACGGAAGCTCCGTTTGTGGCTCTCGGCCTCAACATGATGGCGGATACGTCTGCCGGGTTTGACATGAGCGCATGTGCCGGTATTTCTTACCGCTACAAGGGCAGCCAGCATGCATTCAAGATTCAGGATGGCCAGGTGCAGGATTACGCCTATCACCAGAGCAAGCAGATCGATGCTACTGAATGGAAGACTGTCGTGCTGACCTGGGACAAGATCAAGCAGCCGTCTTGGGGTGAACCGGTCGAATTGAATAAGGCCGCCATCAAGAAGATGGCTTGGGAAGTCATTGGCTTCAAGAACTTTGATGAGCAGCCGGAGATTAACTATCTCTACGTTGACGATTTGAAGTGCATTGACGCTACCATCGCTATTCCGTTCACCGCTCATCGTAGCAACCAGAGCCTCAACCTTGCTGCTCAGGGTTCTTCGCTCAACATCTCTGTTGCGAAGGCTGGCTACGTGAAGGTCCAGGTGTTCGACCTGACCGGCCACAGCGTCAAGAGCGTCTCCGAGAATATGCAGTCTGGCTCCCATACGGTTTCTCTCGAGAACCTGACCGCTGGCAGCTACATCGTTCGCGTGCACGCTGGCAGTGCTGTTAAGTCTGCCCGTATTACGCTCAAGTAATTCCGAGCCAGATTCCTAGAATCTGGTAACCATCAAAAAGTCCCTGGCGCTCTCTGCCAGGGGCTTTTTGTATGCAATAAACATTTTTGTATTTGAAAAAAAAGCAAATTCATCTCTTTAATAGAAATAAACTGTCTTATAAATGGAAGGCGTCGGCCAAGGCCTTCGCAGTAGTGTGCAAACGAGCGTCGCGACGGGGTGCTGGCACCCCGGCATGACCGAGTGCAGCCACGGACGCCTATACGAAACTTGCCACTTTAGTGGCTTAGTTGAGTTATCCCCTTTGGGGAGTAGGCGTCCACTCCGAGCTGGGGCCCCTCCCGCATATAGTTCATACCTTAGGTGTTATAAAAAGAATCCTTTTTTCTATATTTTTCTTTGGAAAAACATAAAAAAAGGAAATTGTATGTCCGAAGAACTCGTCTTGAAATTCGTTGACCCCGTGCCGATGCGCTACGGTGAAAACTCCCACCAGTCCGCAGTGTTCTACCGCGACCCGACCTGCACCGAAGCAAGCCTCGCTACCGCAAAGCAGCTCTGGGGTAAGGAACTTTCTTACAACAACATCGTCGACGCTGACGCCGCCCTCGAAATGGCCCGCGAATTCAGCGACGATAACGCGGTCGTTATCGTGAAGCACATGAACCCGTGCGGACTCGCTACCGGCAAGACCCTCCGCAACGCCATGGAAGCCGCATGGGAAGGCGACCCGGTGTCGGCCTTCGGTTCCGTGATCGCCGTTACCAAGAAGGTGGACCTGAAAACCGCCGAATTCCTGAAGGGCAAGTTCGTCGAAATCCTTCTCGCTCCGGCATTCGACAAGGACGCTCTGGAATTTTTGAAGAACAAGTCCAAGGACATTCGTCTCCTTGAAGTGGGCAAGATCAAGAAGGCAACGCACTGCAAGGTGTACAAGCACGTCATCGGCGGCATGCTGGTTCAGGACCGCGACGTGGACGTCTATGAGAAGTTCGAATGCGTCACTAAGAAGAAGTTCCCCAAGAACAAGGAAGCCCTCGCCCGCTTCACCTGGATCGTTACCAAGCACACCAAGTCTAACGCCATCGTAATGGGTTACGAATACGCCCGTGGCTACTTCCAGGTCATCGGCCTCGGCCCCGGCCAGCCGAACCGCATTGACTCTAACCTCCGCCTTTGCCAGCCCCGCGTGCGCGACAACGTCGCCCGCATGAAGGCCGCCCAGAAGTTCTTCAACGAAAAAGGCAAGTGCATCGACAAGGCCGGTCTCAAGGCTCTGGAACAGAAGGTGTTCGGCGAAGTCGTCATGGGCTCCGACGCATTCTTCCCGTTCCCGGACAACGTAGAAGCCGCAGCCAAGGCCGGCGTGAAGTACATCGTGCAGCCGGGTGGCTCCAAGAAGGACGACCTCTCCATCGACGCGTGCAACAAGCTCGACGTGGCCATGGTGTTCACCGGCATGAGGCACTTCCGCCACTAAGGATTGCGTATGGCTCCTGTGTCGCAGAAAGAAACGAACCAGAAGGAAAAGGACCTCTACTACGCGGTCCTCTCCTTCCTGAAGTCTGTCCGCAAGGCAGGCCGCACGACTGATGTCGAGTGGAAGGCCTACAAGGAAAAACTTCTGAAGGTTGCGCCCTCGCCCGATATGGGCAAGGCCGCCGACATGTGGACCATGGACAACCTGGACCAGTTCAGCCCCGACAACAAGCAGTTGCCGCCGCTCAACGACATGGACTACGTGGCGAACATTTCCCCGAAGTTCGCGTCGCAGCTGATGGAAGCGATGTACTACGGGATGCTGAACCTGACGCAGGCGAACCTGATTTCGGACGAGATCCAGGATGCCGACCCGGAATGCGTGTCCACCGCCTCGCTCGAGGAACTGCTCGTGAAGCTCTGGATTGGCAACGCGAAGAGTTACCGGAAAGTCGTTGAAAACTGATGAATGAACGTGTACGCGTAATCGGTGGCGGTCTTGCTGGCTGCGAGGCGGCTTTGCAACTGGCAAGCCGTGGTTTCAAGGTAGATCTGTATGAAATGCGCCCGGTAAGGCAGACACCCGCCCACAAGGACGGGCACTTGGCGCAGTTAGTTTGTTCCAACAGTTTCAAGGCTTTGGGCGTCACGAGCGCACACGGGCTCTTGAAACAGGAACTCACGATGCTCGGGAGCTTTCTGCTGGATAGCGCCCGTGAGGCGGGTGTACCTGCGGGCGATTCCCTGACCGTGAACCGCGACATCTTCAGCGAGTCTGTAGAAAAGAAGATTGCGGAGAGCCCGAATATTACGCTCCACCGCGAAGAGGTCACAAGCCTCGAAGGCGACTGCCCTACCTTAGTTGCGGCGGGGCCGCTGGCCAGCGACGCGCTCGCTGACGATATATTCAAGCGCCTGGGTAGCGAGCGCCTCCATTTCTTCGACGCCATTGCCCCTGTGGTAGAGACTGACAGCATCGACTTTGACCACGCCTTCTACCGCAACCGCTGGGAAAAGGGCGAAACGGCGGACTTTATCAACTGCCCGCTGGACAAGGAAACCTACACCGAGTTTGTCCGCAAGTTGTGCGAGGCCGAAGCCGTGGAGCCGCGCCCCTTCGAGAAGAACGAACTGTTCGAGGGCTGCCTGCCCGTCGAAGAAATGGCCCGCCGCGGTTTCGAGACGTTGCGTCACGGCCCGATGCGCCCCATCGGTCTCGGGCTTGGTAACAACGGGAAATTGTGGTACGCGGTAATCCAGCTCCGCGCCGAAAACAAGCAGAAGACGCTCTTCAACATGGTGGGCTTCCAGACGCGCCTCAAGTGGGGCACGCAGAAGGAAATCTTCACGATGGTTCCAGCACTGCGGAACGCCCGTTTTGCCCGCCTCGGCTGCATGCACCGCAACACGTTTATTGAATCGCCCAAATTCCTGGACGCAACGCTACGCCTGCGCCCAGACCTCCCCTGCGCCCAGGGAATCCCGCCCACATGGTTCGCAGGCCAGATTACGGGCAGTGAAGGCTACACCGAGGCGGTCGCAACCGGCTGGTACGCCGCCTGGAACATGGCGCAGACGATTCTGCACGGGCATGCCGACCCACTCCCGAACGAGAGCTGCATCGCATCGCTCATGAACCGCCTTGTGGAAGAGAACGAGGACTTCCAGCCCATGAACTTCAATTTCGGGCTCCTCCCCAACCACGAAGGCCTCAAGAAAAAGAACAAGAAAGAAATCCTCGCTGCACGAGCCGAGCAGGCCGTCCGCCAGTGGATCGCAGAACGCAAGTTCTAAAAGCACAAAAAAACCTCTCCGTTAGGAGAGGCTTTCGTGGATGATGCAGGGGTCGAACCTGCGACCCGCTGATTAAGAGTCAGCTGCTCTACCAACTGAGCTAATCATCCATTGTCGCTTGGACGGGGTCAATTATAGAATATAATTTGCCGACTGTCAAGAGGATTTGCGCCGTTTTTTTCAAAAAAAATGCTAAATTCCGGTATATGAGCCTCAATTCGAACCGTGTGGATGCCTACCTGGCGTTTTTGGGGGTGGAACGGAACCTTTCGCCGGCCACCATCCAGAGCTATCAGGAGGATTTGCGGCATTTTGTGGGCTGGCTGGACGAAATCGGGCTCGACCTGAAGGCCCTGACCCCCGAAAAACTCGACGAGTTCCTGACGCTTACCGCTGGGCAGGTGGAATACTCCCCCACGTCCATCGCGAGGCATTTTTCAAGCCTGCGCGGGTTCCTCAAGTACATGCAGAGCCAGGGCGAGTACGACTATAGCACCGAATCGATGCTCGAACGCCCCAAGCTCGGGCATTACCTGCCTCAGTACCTGACCCGCGAGGAGGTCGACAGCGTTTTCGAGAGCGCAGCAAACGGCAAGAACCCGCTGCGCGATACGGCTCTTTTCGAACTCATGTACAGCGCGGGGCTCCGCATCTCGGAGACCCTCGGAATAAAACTATCGCAGTTGGATCTCGATAACGAGTGGCTCACCCCCATCGGTAAGGGCAACAAACAGCGTCTGGTGCCCCTCGGGAGCAAGGCGAAGGAAAACTTGAAAGCCTGGATCGAGGAGGGCCGCCCCCTCACCCACCCGACTACGGACAATATCATCCTGAATTCCCGCGGCAATCCCATGACCCGCATGGGGGCGTGGAAAATCGTGCAATTGCATACCGCACACCTCAGTAAGCAAGTTTCGCCGCACACTTTCCGGCACAGTTTTGCAACGCACTGCCTGGAGGCAGGCATGGACCTGCGCGTGCTGCAGGAACTCCTCGGGCACGCCGACATCAGTACAACGCAAATTTATACGCACATCGACAAGGAATTTATTAAGCAGGAACACCGTCAGTTCCACCCGCGTGAAAATGGCTCCATTACCTCTGGATAAAAAAAACTATAATTGACTTTGTATGGGAAAATAAAGGAGTCAATTATGAGGAAAGCCTTTTTCTCTTTTTTCCTTGTGGCCGTTATTGGTGCCGCAATGTCATTTATAGCCTGCGGTGACGATGATTCTTCGGGCCGCAAGGTGATTACGGAAGTCAACTCGATCTACGAACTCGGTGTTTGCGGAGAGGAAAACCAGGGTGACACCGTCTACGCAAAGAAGGAAGATGCCGAATATTACTGTGACAGTGCAAACTGGATTCCCGTACCCAAGAAAGAAGAGTCCAGTTCTTCAATCTCGTCTAGTTCGTCCAGCAAAAAGGTGAGTTCCTCGTCCCAGACAAAGGAAGAACTCGATAAGTTTACCGCACTGTGTAAGGCATCTGGCGGTACCACGAAAGATGGCGTCTGCTCCTGTAAGAACGAGCTTTGCGATATCGGTGCCGTCTGTAACACCATCACGGGCGTCTGCGGCAACCAGAGCAAGCCTACCGATATATCGTCTGAATCAAAATCTAGTTCTTCCTCGGCAGTTCCCTCGGCCCCCACTTTCGCCGACCTGTGCAAGGCTTCGGGCGGTATCGCCAAAGATGGAGTCTGCGTATGTAAAGAAACTTCTTGTGACGAGGGTGTGCTCTGCAATACCAAGAGCAAGGAATGTGCGAACAAGGATGCCATCGAGATTGAATGCGACGACAGCTACACGAATGCATGTTCCAATAGCCTCATGGGCATCGGTATTGTCAAGGAATGCGTGAAGGGTATCATTGTAAACCGCTCCTGCGGTACGGTCTCGTGTAACGAAGAAGGCACTGACTGCGGCGAATGCATCAACGACGTGCAGACCTGCTCCGAAGACAAGAAATTCAAGGCGACAGTCACCCGCTGCGAGAACGGCAAGAAGGTGACCGAAAGTTGCGGTGAATTCTCCTGCGACCCGCGCGACAACGGTTGCGGCGAGTGCACGAACTACGAACACACCTGCACCAACGATGAAACCGGAAAGGGAACCGTCTACGAATGTGTCGCCGGCGAAGCCAAGAAAGCCATTTCCATATGCGGCAACAAGTCGTGCCGTACCGACAAGGCCATCTGCGGCGAATGCCTGAACGGCGAACTGAGGTGCGACAACGACATCAACAACAATGCCATCATGTACAGGTGCGTCGACGGGCAATGGGAAAGGCTCCATAACAAGTTCGACCCGCTCGACAAGGACAATTACAAATGTCCCGTCGCTTGTAGAGAAGGCTACCCTATAGATAAGATGATAGACCAATGCGACACGGATCAATGTTCGAATTGCGATCCTTGCTGGGGTGAGAAAATGGATGGTTCTGCGCCCCCCAATCCAAATCCTTGCTACGACGAGGAACGTTGCAAACAAATTCTTAAGGACGAAGACCCCGACTACCCGCCGTTCAGGAGTTTCGAGACGAAACAGAAATGGAAGGACCTGATTCCTAGCAAAAAGATGGTAGCAAAAACCGTCCACGGGTACAACTGGATGAATCACAAAACAGTCTCCGATCCTGATGAACGCGTGGAAGATTTCGCGACCTTACTAACGAGACGCGCCGCGTATCGTGCAACGCCCTGGGAACCAACTTCGGCGAATGCCACAACACCCTGCAGACCTGCATCAACAATGTTTACCATGGTGAGGGATTTATGGTGGTCTGCGCTAGCGGCGAACTTGTCGACGCTGATGGCAACAACGACGGTATTGCTTGCGAATGCGAAAAACTTGGCAGTGCCAATTCAAACGGATGTTGCTACACCAGAAGCGCCTGCTTCAAGCAGACCAACTGGTCTAGAGACCGCTGCGCCAAGCCCAAGAGCTCCGACGACGAATAATTTCAAAGCCAAAACAAGCAGAAAGGAACCGCAAGGTTCCTTTTTGCATATTGACGTATTATCCACGACAAACAGCGCAACCCTGGGAATTTATCCCTAAAGGGAATATATGTTTATAATGGATAGCTATGACTTCTAGAATTTTAAAAATTGCGCCTGTGGCCCTTTTGTGCGTGGCCGTGAGTAGCGTTTTCGCCCTTGGCCTTGCCGACGGTGCGGCAAAGTTCCTCGGCAGTACAACTGTCGAAGGGCCTGTCCCTTCTGACTTCGGGACTTATTGGAATCAGATTACCCCAGAAAGGCAATGCACTTGGCGAACCGTCGAACAAACTCGCGGCACCTTCGATTTTTCCGAATGCGACATCCCCTACAACTGGGCAAAAGAGAACAAGGCTACATTCAAATTTCATGCCCTATTATGGGCTTCGGGAAACCCTTCTTGGCTTAGAGACCTTAGTGCGGACGAAACAAAAGAAGCCATTACCGCGTGGTTCGATGCCGTTGCGGAGCGTTATCCGGATCTAGAATACATCAACGTGGTCAGTGAAGCCAGGCGAATCCATTCACAAATAGGCAGCAACAACAAAATTATCGAAGCCCTTGGCGGCGACAACGAAGACTATAAATTCATAACCACCGCATTCAAGATGGCCCGCGAACGCTGGCCCCAAGCAATCCTCATTTACAACGACTACAACACAATCCAGTGGGAAAGAAATGAAGGGATCGACCTAATCAATACGATCAAGAACAACGGGGCCCCAGTTGACGCCTACGGACTTGAAGGCAACGATTTGATTGTGATGGGAACCGGCCCCATGAAATGCTACAATCCAGACTTGCTCAAGAACGCCCTTCAGGAGATTTACGAGAAAACAGAAACGCCTCTACTCATTTCTGAATACAACATCAGCAATGAAATAGACAGTATTCAAAAAAACTGCTTCGCGGAACATATTCCTGTTTTCATGGAAACCGAATATGTAGTAGGAGTCACCCTATGGGGCTATCTTTATGGGCAATCCTTAATGCAATGCATCACAAACCCAGGGATTAACTGTTGCGGCCTCATCAGGGATGGTGAAGACCGCCCGGCAATGACATGGCTCAAGGAATATTTCAATTTTCAGGAAGATACCACTGCGAGGGACACGACTATTGCCGATTCCACGATTGCAATCGGCAGCAGCCTCCACCTGCAGGCGAATACCCTCCAGGCGTACGACGTATTCGACCTGAACGGCGTCCGACTCGGCCGCCTGCGCGCCTACACTATCGACGAGGCCGTTTCAACACTCCAGAATACCAGCGATATCAAAGTCCAGGGCGTCTACATGCTCCGCTCCGTCCGGAACGGCACCGTAAAGCCAGTGCGGATTGCACGTTAAATCAAGGCACATCTCTCACAAATGTTCCATCTTTCTTATAGATGGACAATCCGTCATGCCTTATCACATCACTTCCCAATACATCCTGACATGAATAACTCAAATTTTCTAAATCAAAGCGACATGTACCTAGAGAATACGTATCAATCTGCCAATTCTTTATATTCCAACGAACTAAAGCGATTAACTCCGAGCAATGAATTCCATCTTTAGAATAACATTGATGTTTGCTGGAAACGCTCCCTGCAAAGAATTGTTCCGCGCTCCAACTTCCATACTGATAAGTAAAAGAAACCAAAGTATCTAGTCTTTCTTCTATAACTTTACGAACATGTTCCACGACAGCAGAATCCATGACACAAGGTTCTGCAAATCCATCCTTATAACACATGTCAAAGGATATCAAGGAATCTCGCACACTTTCCTTCACATAGATGTCATTTTCATATACCAAATCAAACAATGCAGACAATTCATCTTTTGCACCAAAATCTTCGCCAATCAAGAAATCATATTTCCTTGGCCAATATTTAGCAGATGGCTTCATCTTTTTAGAGACAACAACATTAGCATACAAAAAATCGCACTTCACGCTATCTTTGGAAGCACAAATTGCATCATAGGATCCATCTTCATTCTGATAAAGATGAGAAAAGCCTGCAGCACCAGAGTTAAGCACCATATCTGCATATGAAATATGATTCACCCTTGTCTCCACGGCTTTTACAGAATCACGAGAATTTAAATTTTTTAGAATACGAGCAAGCAATGAAGTATCTATATCGCAGGGATACCACAGGTCCTCTCCATCCACATTCGACGCGCACACCTTATATAATAATGGTTTACGAAACACAGTATCTATGAGATCTATTTTTAATTTAGCACTGGTTTGAATATGTGCGAGACTTTTGAGAGCCGCTTCCAAACTATGCGGTCGTAAGCCATCTGCTTCTGGGCAGTATAATTCAGGTACAATACACTTTGGCTTTGGCTGACACCCCGCCAAAACCGCCAAAATCAAAAGAATCAGAACTCTATAAAGCATACATCACCCGCAAAAAAGTGCCCTTCACCCATAATTTTACTAAATTTGAGCCGTTCAAATACAAAACCAAGGATTAACAATGAGCAAGAATTACAAGATTGCAGTGCTTCCGGGCGACGGTATCGGCCCCGAAGTCATGAAAGAAGCTGTCCGCGTGCTGGACGTTGTTTCCAAGAAGTTCGGTTTCGACGTGAACGCCGAATGGGCAAACGTCGGTGGTGCCGCCTACGACGAAAGCGGTTCCCCGCTGCCGGAAAGCACCCTCAAGCTGGGCGAAGCTTCTGACTGTATTCTTTTCGGTTCCGTGGGTGGCCCGAAGTGGGAACACCTCCCCCCGAACCTGCAGCCGGAACGCGGCGCTCTCCTCCCGCTCCGCAAGCACTTCAAGCTTTTCTGCAACCTCCGCCCGGCCCGCGTTTACAAGGAACTCGCAGGCGCATGCCCGCTCCGTGCTGACATCGTTGGCGACGGCTTCAACATCCTCACCGTCCGCGAACTGACGGGTGACGTTTACTTTGGCCAGCCGAAGGGCCGCGAAGGCGTTCCGGGCTCCAAGGAAGAA
>CADCGB010000036.1 GCA_902800815.1 Fibrobacter succinogenes | reverse complement strand
GGCGAGCATGCCCTGCTTCTTGAGGTTCGTCTCGTGAATGCGGGCGAAGCTCTTCACGATCACGGCCTTCACGCCGAGGAAGCGCGGTTCCATGGCGGCATGTTCGCGGCTGGAGCCTTCGCCGTAGTTTTCGTCACCGATGACGATGGAGCCCGTGCCCTTGGCCTTGTAAATCTTGGCAAGTTCCGGGACTTCCTTGTATTCTCCGCACTGGCAGAGAACCTTGTTCGTTTCGCCGTTGAAGGCGTTCACGGCGCCGATGAGCATGTTGTTCGAAATATTTTCGAGGTGACCGCGGTAGTTGAGCCACGGACCGGCCATGGAAATGTGGTCGGTGGTGCACTTGCCTTTGGCCTTGATGAGGAGCGGGGCGCCGGCGATGTCCTTGCCGTCCCAAGCCGCGAACGGAGCGAGAGCCTGGAGGCGCTTGCTTTCGGGGTTGATGGAAACGGTAATCTTGGAACCGTCTTCGGCTGGGGCCTGGTAGCCGGCGTCCTTGACTTCGAAGCCCTTCGGCGGGAGTTCGCACTGTTCCGGCGGGTCGAGCTTGACGGCCTTGCCTTCGTTGTTCATGAGGGTGTCGGTCATCGGATTGAAGCGGATGTCGCCGGAGAGGGCGGCAATCACGGCCATGAGCGGGCTTGCCACAAAGGCGTGCGTGTTTGGGTTGCCGTCGGCGCGCTTGGCGAAGTTGCGGTTAAAGCTGTGGACGATGGTGTTGAGTTCCTTCTTGTCGGCACCGGCACGGTCCCAACGGCCAATGCAAGGACCGCAGGCGTTCGTCATGATCGTTGCACCGAACTGCTTGAACAGGTCGATGAGGCCGTCGCGTTCGGCGGTGTAACGCACCTGTTCAGAACCCGGGTTGATGAGGAGCGGGCACTTCGGGCTGAGGCCCTTCGCGAGGGCCTGCTTGATCATGTTCGCGGCCATGAAGAGGTCTTCGTAGCTGGAGTTCGTGCAGCTGCCGATGAGGGCTGCGCTTACGACCGGCGTAGATTCCGGCTTGGTTTCGGTGGCCTTGAGGCTTTCTGCCATGTCGGTCACGGCAAAAGCGCGGTCCGGGCTGAACGGGCCGTTGAAGTGCGGCACGAGTTCGCTCAGGTTGATTTCGACGACGCGGTCAAAGTACTTTTCCGGGTTGGCTTCGACTTCGGGGTCGGCCTTGAGGTGTTCTGCAATCTTGTCGGCGGCGGCGGCAACGTCGGCGCGGCCGGTGACCTTGAGGTAGCGGCTCATGGAGTCGTCGTAGCTGAAGGTAGAACATGTTGCGCCCACTTCGGCACCCATGTTCGCAATCGTCGCCTTGCCGGTAGCGGAGAGGCTGCGAGCGCCTTCGCCAAAGTATTCGATAATGGCGTTGGTGCCACCCTTAACGGTGAGGATGCCTGCGAGCTTGAGGATGATGTCCTTGGCGGTTGCGAAACCCTGGAGTTTACCGGTGAGCTTCACGCCGATCATCTTCGGGTACTTGAGTTCCCACGGGAGGCCGACCATCGCATCGACAGCGTCTGCACCGCCCACGCCAATCGCGAGCATGCCGAGACCGCCTGCGTTCACGGTGTGGGAGTCGGTACCGATCATCATTCCGCCCGGGAAGGCGTAGTTTTCGAGCACCACCTGGTGGATGATGCCTGCACCCGGGAGCCAGCAGTCAATGCCGTACTTGGCAGATACGGACTGGAGGAAATCGTAAACTTCCTTGCTTTCTTCCTTGGCGCGGGGCAAGTCCTTTTCGACACCTTCGCGGGCGATAATCAGGTGGTCGCAGTGCACGGAACTGGGTACTGCCACGCGGGCTTTACCGGCGGTGGTGAACTGCAAAAGGGCCATCTGGGCAGTAGCGTCCTGCAGGTCCTGTTCTCGGCGCCATCGATCAGGTGGCTGTAGATAATCTTTTCGGCGAGGGTGAGCGGACGGCCCAGCTGCTTGCGGGCAGCTTCAACGCGGGCGGGAATGCGGGCATAGACGCCCTGGATCATGTCGAAATTGAAAAGCATAGTCTCTTTGGGTTATAGGTTGAATTTTCGGGCGTAAAGATAGAAAAATAGACAGGATTTAGTCTTTTACGCAACGCAGACTGCGGCCTCGAACAAGCAGGGTCCCATCTTGAACTCTGAGCCAGTCCTTGCCAGTGGTTGCAATGATGTGGTATGCTAATGCTTGGTTGTTAGCGCAAATGCTACAGTATTCGGCGGTAGAAGTCCAAACGTATGCGGTCTTCCCGTTGGGGCCAAGTTGCGAGCCGTAGGTGTTGCTGACAGGAAGGAGCGTAAATCCCGATTCGTTTGTCGCAATGTCTTCGTTCCCGTCAGAGTCGTATTCCCATCCGCAGGTGGATCTCAGTTTTACGATGCCTCCCGAGCAATCTGGGGAACTTGTCTGGCTTTCGTCTTCGCATTCCGCGCCAACGGCCTTGCCCAAGGTCATCCATTCAGAAACCGTGGGAACATGCCAACCGCTAGGACAAATTCCCTGCTGGGGATTTTCCCATGTTCCGAAAAGGGTGTCCTTTATAAAAGGCCCTTCCATCATTTCTTCGGTATTGAAATTCATGACGCTCATGAAATTATAGAGCTGCCCGTACAGGGCGCAACTGTCTGCATCCGCATCGCACCAATGGCCGCCTACCAGGTTGGGCGTTTTTTCTTCGTCGGCGTAAGCCAGGTTTTCTGCCATCCAGGTCTGTTCCCCGATTTTAACGGTGGCGTAGAACTGATTGTCGCGTTCGTCCACTAGGCAGTGGTATTCGACGTCCGGGTTCAGAAATTTCCAACTGGGCTTAGACTTGCCTTCACAGCCGATAACCGTGGGAGCCTTGTCGTAAAGGTGGCAGGATTTCTGCACCGCTGAAGATGAAATTGCACTTGAAGATGAAGACTTAGGCGGTACCGAGGAAGAACTGCTTTTCTCGTTTTCTGCGGGGCAGATCTTGATTAATTCGGAATCCCAGGTTCCGTCTATACAGATGACAAATGTCTTGCGGTCTTCCGTCAGCAGGGCGTAACCTTCTTGATTGCAGTTGTTGCCTTTTGCTGAAAGATACTCTTCCCAGGAGGGAATGAGTTCGTTGTAGATGACGTTCGTGACGCATTCCTTCATCGTGGGAATGGAGCTGGAGCTGCTGAGGTCGGTTGAAGACGAACTCTTTTCATTGCTTGTGGCGGAACTTTTACCTTGTTCTGAACCTGCTTTGTCAGATACGGAGCTCGAAGATTCCTTTAGGTTGGATTCTTCTGCGCTACTGGAACTTTCGGAAAGTTCTTGTGCGGGCGATGTGCTGGATTCGTCATCTCCGCAGGCGATAAATGCGATGAATGCAAAACAAATTGATAATTTTTTTATCATAATTCTCCTCGTATCTCTTACAACAATAGAAAAAAAACTATCGGGTCACGATGCGGTGGGCGATGTTGTTCCATAGGTTGTCGATGTGGCCTTCGCCGAGCCGCAAGCGTTGCGGGAGCGTTGGTGTGCGGTCGTAGAGCATCTGGATGTATTCGTCCTTTTGCCCGCCAAAATCAAGGATCTCGACGGTATAGACGCTCGGGATGCGCGGGCTTCGTGTATTGCGGATGGCAACAACCGTTCCCGTAACCTTTAGGGTGTACATCTTCTTTGAAATGGTGATGCTTATGGGCTCGCCCAGGTTCAGGATGTTCAGTTCGTCGGTAAAGATATCCACGCCGTGTTCCGTCAATTTCGTGGTAATGCCCTCGACTTCGTGCCCGTCCTGTTTTTTCACCATCACGTTCTCGGCGGCAAGGACCTTCACGGGTTCGCTGTCGGAATCGCGACCCATTCCTAGGAATATGCACATCGTCAGGTAGTATGTGTTGCGAAGTAGCCAGAAGAGAACTGCGAGAATTTCGATGTATCCGAGTGCGATAACCATGTAGCCCATGTGGACGATACCCGCGAGAGTGAGTGCGAGCAATACGGCAAACGGGGCGATAGTCTTCCCGTCGGCCTGCGGTCGGACTGCGCGCTTGTCTTTCTGGGTCACCTTGAACTTGGAAAGCGTCATACCCAGTGTCTCTTTGACGATGGGCAAAAGCAGGAACGGCATGACGGATGTCTCGTAGATGCCGCTCCAGCGGGCGCTAATCTTCCCGTGGCTTGTAAAGCGGAGGGCCCACATCGACATTAGGTGCATCGGGAGCCAGAACAGGGCAAGATCAATCAGAGTGCACTTGAATATCGGTATGCAGAATACGGCGAACATCAGGGGCGAAAGCAGGTAGATCAGGTTCTTGATGGGGGAGAACCAGTAAAGTACGGAACTCAGGTAGCTCAACTTTTGCGAGATGTTCAATTTGCGGTTGAACATGAACTTGAGCTGCTTTGCGGTCGCAATGACGCCACGTCCCCAGCGGGTGCGCTGCTGGATGTGCTCGCGGAAGCTGGAGGGCGCAATGCCCGATGCGAGTGGTTGCGAAAGACCGAGGCTCACAAAGCCTGCCGATTCGATCAGCATGCCTGTCGCAAAGTCTTCCGTGATCGATTTCGTGTAGAAACCACCGATGGCGTCAAGTGCCTTGCGCGAAATAATCGTGTTCGACCCGCCGTAAATCACGCTGTTGGTGGATGTCTTTGCCGCCTCGATGACGCCGTAGAAATAGTCCTGCTCGTTAGGGACCTTCGTTTCGGCGTAGAGGTTGTGCTGGAACACGTCGGGCGTGTAGAAACATTGCGGAGTCTGGATAAATCCGAGCGGGCGGCGATTATCTTCGGGGAGGCTTGCGTTGATGCGTTCGGCATCCACGAAGTAGGGGATAGTCTTCAGCAGGAACTTTCTCTGCGGAATCATGTCCGCGTCGAAGGTCACCACGTAGGGCGAACTCGTGCGGGCGAGTGCCGCGTTCAGGTTACCCGCCTTCGCGCCATCGTTATTCGGGCGGTCGAAGTAGTTTATCTCCAGTTCCTCGGCGAGCTTGCGCATTTCGCTACGGCGGTTGTCGTCGCACAGGTAGATATGCACCTTCGACCTGTCGGGGTAATCCATGTGCTTGCAGCCGATGATGGTCTTGCGTAAAAGTTCCGGGGGCTCGTTGTATGTCGAAATGAAAATATCTACGTCGGGGTAGTCCGCGTCGGCAATTTCGGGCAGGGGATGTTCCCTGAGTTTTAGAATGCCGCTGTAGTGGATGAGTGATTCGATGAACCCGAGGACTTCCATGGCGAGCAGCACGCAGCTCCCGATAATGGCAATCCAGCCGTAGGCATACGGGATGGAACACGTAAAGCGCCAGCATAGATAAATTAACGTGCAGAACGTGCTCAGGAAGAGGAACAGGTCACCGAGGAACTGCTTTGCAGGCCTGGAACTGAACTTTTTCGCGCTTTCGTTCTCGCTGAATTTAAGCAGGTCGTCGTACGTGCGAACCTTGCTGTAGCGGAAACGCTTCCTGATTTTCTGGATGAGGAAAACGACAAGGATTACGATAAAGACAGGAACGGCAAATATGCCCCACACAATGTAGGGCCGAGTGCGGGCGAGAATCTTGAAGTTCGATACGGGCTCATAGATGAGCGGAATCTTGTTCAGGTCGGTGCCCTGGAAAAGTGCCCGCGCATAGAGGCCCGAAAGGCTCAGGTCGCTTTCGGCAAGGGAATCCACTGCACGTGAATCGGCACGCACCATGGCGGATTCCTCTTCCTTGTTCGACATGCTCCAGATGGTGTAGCTCAGGTGCAGGGAATCCAGGGTGGCGTACCACAGCTTGACGCTCTCCAGGTCAATCTTTCCGTCGCCGCTCGCTTCGCAGAGGCCGCTTTCGGTAATGAAGATGGGGGTGCCGCCGCCTACGACTTCCTTGAGGAGCGCAAGCGATTCGCCCTTGTGGGATGTGGCATAGAAGTGGAACGAATACATCACGTTGTCGAAGGCCACCGGGTCTTTCGCCGGTTCCTGGATTTCACGGTCGTAATTCGGTGTGCCGATGAGAATCAGCGCGTCGGGCTTGTGCCTGCGGATAACGGGGATGATGATGTTCGCGTATTCCTTGATGTCTTCCCAGGTGCAGTCGCCGTTGGGCTCGTTGCAGATTTCGAAAATCACGTTAGGGACGTTCGCGTATTCCTTTGCCATCATGTTGAAGAAATTGATGGCTTCGGCAAGGTTCTCGTTCGGGTTGTTGTCGATGAGGATATGCCAGTCCACCATCACGTACATGTCGTTCTCGATGGCGTACTCGACGCCCTTCCGCAGGATTTCGAGATTCTTTTCGCGGTCGCCGTTCACGTAGTCGTAGGAGTACATGGCGAGGCGGATCAGGTTGGTGTTCCATTCCCTGCTGAGCTGGCGGAAAAGGTTGGTGTTTACGTATTGCGGGAACCAGGTGAGCCCGTGGGTACTCGCACCCTTGATGACAACCTGGTTGCCCTTCTCGTCGAAGAGTCCGGTGCCTTCTACATGGAGTTTTCCGTTTATGGAGGGGCGTGCGTTGATGACACTGGTCGTGTCTGCGTTAGCCATTGCGGCAAGGATAAGTGTGCAGATGGCAAATATGCGGATAATTTTCTGTAATGGGGTCATGCTTGAAAGATACGAAAAAAGCAGGGGGAATCCATGCGGGCATACAAATTTTTTTAAGTTTGATACCATGAATTTTCCTGTAAAAGATGAACACTCCGGTGAACGCATCGACAAGTTCCTTGTCGGTGCAATGGAGAACGTGTCCCGTACCGACGTACAGAAGCTGATTGTCGCGGGCGAGGTGAAGGTTGGCGGTGCCGCCGTTTCCAAGAATTTCCGCGTAGAGACCGGCATGGTCGTGGTGGTGGAGAAGGTTCCCGAGAAGCAGGCGAGCACGCTTGAACCCGAGGAAATCCCGCTCGACATCGTGTACGAGGACGACGATATCGTGGTCCTGAACAAGCCGCGCAACCTGGTGGTGCATCCGGGTAACGGTATTAGCAAGGGAACGCTTGCATCTGGGCTCCTGCACCATTTCAAGGAAAATCTCTCGACTGTAAACGGCCCGCTTCGCCCGGGTATCGTGCATCGCCTGGACAAGGATACGCCGGGCCTTATGGTGGTGGCCAAGAACGATGCCGCCCACAGGCATCTGGCGCACCAGCTCGAAACCCGCACGCTGCACCGCACCTACAATGCGCTCGTGTGGGGCTGCCCGCGCGACTTGGAAGGCTGCATCGATGCCCCCATCGGGCGCAACCCGAAGAACCGCCTCAAGATGGCGGTGGTGAAGGGCGGGAAGGAAAGCCGCACGCATTTTGTGGCGAAGGAATTCTTTGCGATTGCGACCCTGCTTGAACTGCAACTGGAATCGGGCCGTACGCACCAGATTCGCGTGCATACCCGCTATACGGGCCACCCGGTGGTGGGCGACCCGCTCTACGACGGGCGCGAAGATAGTCTGAACCGCGTGCCGCCCCTGATGAAGGAGATTGCGGAGAAGGTGCTCGAGATTGCCCCTGCGCAGCTTTTGCAGGCTGTGAAGATCGAACTTATTCACCCGCGTACGGGCAAGAAGATGAAGTTCAAGGTCCCGCTGGAAGAACCGTTCGCGAAGGTGCTGAAGCTCCTGAAGAAGGAATGCCCGGCAGATGCCCCGGTGTTCGACGAGGAAGAAGGCTTCCGCGACTTTGATGCCGACATCCGTTTTGACGAAGGCTTCGACGAGGACTTCGAAGGCGATATGCCCGAAGAAGAGCAGGAATGCGTTTTCCCGGAACTGAAGGAACGCAAGACCCGCGCCCAGCGCCATGCCGAGAAGGCGGCTACGGCCGCGCACCGCAGGGCGAAAGCGGCCGAACGCAAGCTCATCAAGCAGATGAAGGCTGCGCGCAAGAAGGGTGTCGCGACCGAGGACTTCGTGGAACCCGGTTACGAACCCACGATTGACCCGGATTTGTTGTAATGAGGTTTTGAACGATGGCTGAATCTTACTTCTTTATCGGTGTTGCGGGCGTGGGCATGAGTGCCATCGCGCAGTACTTGGCGGGCAAGGGCGTTGCGGTGAGCGGGTCCGACCGTCAGTTCGGTGAATTTCTGGCAGGCAAGTGCGAAAAGCCGCTCGTGATGGGCCAGCTCGAGGACTGCGGAATCAAGTGCTTTGCGCAGGACGGCTCGGGCGTTGTCGCGGGCCTGACTGCCGTGGTGGTGAGTACCGCCATCGAGGATACGAACCCCGACTTGAAGCGTGCGAAGGAACTCGGCGTCCCCGTGATGCACCGCAGCGAGATGCTCGCGAAGATTTCGAAGGAAGCCCGCACGATTGCGGTGAGCGGTACAAGCGGCAAGTCGACCGTGACCGCGATGATTTACCACATTCTGCAGTATGCGGGCCTTGAACCCTCCGTGATGACGGGAGCCGGCCTCGTGAACCTGCAGAAGGAAGGCAAGATTGGTAATGCTGTCAGTGGCAAGGGCGAATGGCTCGTTGTGGAAGCCGACGAGAGCGATGGAACGCTCGTGCGCTACGAACCGGAAATCGGGCTCATCCTCAATGTGGACAAGGACCACAAGGAAATGAATGAACTGCAGGAAATCTTCCTCAAGTTCAGCCACAACATTCTGGACAACGGCAAGATTCTCATTGTGAACGACGCGCACCCGCTGGCAAAGAAGTTCAGCGCGGGCCGCGAATTCGATTTCGGGTTCGAGAACTACGTGGGCGTGCAGGGCACGGACTTCAAGACTGCCGGTACGCATATCAAGTTCCGCGTGCGCCATAAGGCGGAACTTGTGAATTTCGAGGTGCCGCTCCCGGGCAAGCACAACATGGAAAATGCCCTCGCGGCGACCGCCGCCGCACTTCGCGCCGGAGTGTCGCTCCATACGTGTGCCGACGCGCTGGCAACCTTCCCGGGCGTGTTCCGCCGTCACCAGATTCTGGGGACGTTCAATGGCGTTACCCTCGTGGACGACTTCGCGCATAATCCGGCGAAGATTGCCGCAAGCATCAGGAGTGCGCAGGACTTTACCGAGGGCCGCGTGATTGCCTGGTTCCAGCCGCATGGGTTCGGGCCTACGCGCTTCTTGCGCAATGACCTCGTGGAATTTATCGCGAAGACGCTTCGCCCGAAGGATTTTGACGACGATCGCGATAACGACATGATGTTCTTTAGCGAGATCTACTATGCGGGCGGTACCGTGACGCGCGATATCAGCGCGGGTGACCTTGCCGACGACCTTTTGCTGAAGGGCTGCGAGGCCATCTACATCGAGAACCGCGACGAGTGCGCGAAGAAGATGGTCGAATGCGCCCAACCCGGCGATACGATACTCCTGATGGGTGCCCGCGACCCGAGCCTACAGGCCTACGCGCAGAGCGTCCAAAAACTGTTGGAAAACAACTTTTAGTTAAAGTAAATCGAATTTGCCGTTGTTGAGATTCTGGCAAACCCTATTGCGCCCGTTCTGCTTGGCTTGGTAGAGCGCCTTGTCGGCTCGGTCAATAAGCGATGAGACAGTATCGTCGTCGACGCGTTCTGCAAACCCGATGCTCACGGTAACCTGGAGGATGTTTCCGTCCGGGAGCGAAATACTCATGTTTTCCATGTTATTGCGGATTCTTTCTGCAATAATCTTCGCGTTCTTGATGGTTGTTCCTGGCAGGAATACCGTGAACTCCTCGCCGCCATAACGCACCGGCATGTCAGAAGGCCTTAGACTGCGCGTAAGCGTCTGTGCCACGGAAATAAGCACCTGGTCGCCAGCGAGGTGGCCGTAGGTGTCGTTCACGTTCTTGAAATGGTCGATGTCCAGCATGAACGCGATAAGCTTGAAGTGCCCCGTGTTGCTGCGGTTCATTTCGCGCGTGTACATCTGCTCCAACCAGCGCCGGTTGTGAAGCCCGGTCATCGGGTCGACCATGGCGTATTCTTCCATGCGGCGGATGTGGTACTGTTCTTCGCAGACGAGCTTGTTGTTGGTACGGATACGCTGGCTTAGGATCAGCAAAAAGTTCAGGCTCAGTTCATGCGATGCCGAAATCATTGCGCGGGCAATATCTGCCGGAATTAGGAGCACACGGCTCTTTTCTGCCGCTAAAACTGTGGCACTGGGCGGAGTGCTGTCGAATATGGACATTTCCCCGGCGCAGTGTCCCGGTTCGATTTTACTGATGAATAGTCCACCTTCGGATTCGAAGCGGACCTCTAGCAGCCCTTCCAGGAGGATGACGAGATCGGTATTGGGAATCTCCGGATCGATAAGCTTTGTACCCGGTTCAATCTCCCTCGTCTTGCAGGGGAGAAGGAATCCAGCGAGTTTTTCGAACTGGATGTTCTTGAATATCTCCAGATTCGTAAATTCGTTTCTGGTGATGGGAAGGGTTTCTTTCTCGTCGTAGTTCATACTCCTATTATATATTTTTTGCTCTAGGTGGGTTATCCTGTAAGGCTTTTTTTTCAGAAATCAAGCGTTTTTATCATGTAAAACCTTCAGATTGCGAAAAAAAACTATCTTGCTGGGGGTAAGGACTAGTATATGGACAAGATTCTTTTGATATCGGTGGTTGTGCCCGGTAGGGATGGCGAGAAGGTCGTGGACGTGCTTATCGCGGGGAACCGCTTTGCGCGCATCGGAAAGGTCTCGCCCGAGGAATCCCTTGGCGCGGAAGTGGTCGACTGTAGCGGTTTTGCCATCTTGCCCGCGTTCTACAATGGCCATACGCATGCGGCGATGACGCTCTTGCGCGGGTATGCCGACGATATGCCGCTCCAGAAGTGGCTGCAGGAATACATCTGGCCGTTCGAGGCCAAACTTACGGGTGACGATATCGACGTGGCTTGTCGACTTGCCCTTCTCGAGATGATTAAGTCGGGTACGGTTTTCTTTGCCGACATGTACTGGCATCGCGAACGTACCATCAAGGTTGTCGGGGAGATGGGCATACGTGCTGCAGTGGGCGTGACATTTGCAGAATCTCTCATGACGCCAGAACAGATAGAGGGCAATTTCAAGTTCCTTGCGGCGCATACGGGGGAATCGGAACGCGTGCGCCTTGCGGTTGCCCCGCATTCCGTATACACAGTGGGCGAGGCGCTGCTGAAGCGCTGTGCAGATTTCGCACGCTCGGAAAAGTTCCTTGTGCATACTCACCTCTCCGAAACTTTAAAGGAACTCGAGGATTGCGAAAGACAGTACGGCTGCAGTCCAGTCCGTCTGCTGGAACGTGCCGGAATGCTAGATTCGAACCTTGCCGCAGCGCACTGCGTCCATTTTTCGGATGACGACATGAAGGCTTTCGTGGATTCGGGCGCGACGGCGGTATTGAACCCGAATTCGAACTTGAAACTCGCTAGCGGTATCCCGCCGATTGACCGTCTGTTGCGTTCCGGTGCAAATGTTGCCCTCGGTACGGACGGCGATTCCTCGAACAACAACCTTGACATGCACGAGGAGATGAAACTTGCTGCCTTGCTCGCGAAGGTGCAGGGTGGCGCGGAAACGTTGCCTGCGCACGACGCGCTGAAGATGGCGACAGTGAACTCCGCGCGAGCCTATGGGCTAGAGGATGCCGGTGAAATCCGGGAAGGTTTTCTCGCGGATTGCCTGCTGGTAGATTTGAATAACGAGCGGATGGTGCCGCGCCATAACCTGGTAAGTAACTGGGTGTACGCTGCCGACAGCAGTTGCATCGATTCGGTTATCTGTAACGGAAAGTTCGTAATGCGTGGCCACCACGTGGATGGTGAAGAAGAAATTATACGAGAAGCGGAAGCCTGTGCGAAGAGGCTCGCGGCCAACTAGGTTTTAACAAGTAGGTACCAACTACTTCTTTTCTACCGAATGCGTGTTCGGACCCTTCTCGTTGCTTACCTTGTAGGTAGTTCCGGCCTTTTCCTTGACCTTTTCCACGACGGAATCAGCCTTCGCGTCGACCTTCTTGACGAGGGAATCCTTTGCGTCGGTTGCGGCCTTTACGGCGGCATCCTTGGCCTGCTCAGCCGCCTCGGTTGTCGTTTCCTTGACCTTCTCGACAGCCTTGTCGGTGATTTCCTTGCTGAGTTCGGTCGCCTTCTTTTCGGCAATGCCAATCAGGTCAGGTTCTTCCGAGGAGAACCCTAGCATTTCCAGGTTAAACTTGTAGAAACTGTATGCGGTCGCGTCGTTACGCGTATCCTTGAGCCCGCCGGTTACCGGGATGATATGCAGGATGGAGAGGAAGATGAAGCAGATTATCCAGCCCTTGCATGCCCCAAGAATCCCGCCAAGGATCCTGTTGACCTTGCCTACGGGAGTATCGGCGACAGCCTTCTGCACAAAGTGCCCAATCATGAACAAGGTAATAAACGGAACGAGGAACCCGATGCAGATGCACAGGAGTTTAACGGTAAACCCGCTGATTTCGAGGTTCGTGGCGAGCGTGTCGGCGATGAGGTCCTGGGCAAAGTATGCGCCAGCGAGCGCCGCAGCCCAGGCGAAAAGCCTAAAGAGGTCCTTCAGGAACCCGCGCCACACACCGATGAGCGTGAGAATGAGTACGCAGACAAGGCAGAATATGTCTATCCAGTTCATTTGTTCCCTTTAGAAATTCGATAAGAGCATGTATACGCCGGCAGTGACTGCAGCGGTGAATATAAAAGTAAGTGCGATTGTCATTTTGCACCTGCTGGGGTAGGTCTTGGGTTCAATGGCAGTCTTTTCGCCCCTCATCGTGGCGTTCACCCATTCGGCGAGGTAGGGCGTGAGGTCGCGCGGGTAGGCGCGCATCAGGCGGCTGAGTTCGTCGGCGACATCTGCAGCAGAAAGCGGGCGCTTGGAGGGCTTCTTCTCGAGGAGTTGCATCACCAGTTTCGCAAGCCCCTTGGGCGTGCCGGGCGGGAAAGCCTTCCTGCCGATTTTCAGGCGGCGGATGTTCTGGAAAGTCTGGTTCAGCGATTCCCCGCGGAACACGTTCTCACCGAGAAGCATCTCGCTTGCGATGATGCCCATGCCGAACAGGTCGGATGCCGGAGTCGCCTCGTCGCCCATGGTCTGTTCGGGGCTCATGTAGGCACCGGTCCCGATTTGCGAACCTGCCATGGTGAGCGTCAAGTCGTCGCCGTTTCTCCTGTCGACGTGCGCAACGCCGAAATCGAGCAGGCGGATTCGACCGTCCTTGTCAATCATCAGGTTTGCGGGCTTAAGGTCGCGGTGAACGATGCCTGCACGGTGCACGACGCTCAGGGCGAGGAAGATTTCGTGGAGGATTGCCATCACGACCCAGACGGGCGGCTGCTTGCAGGCGTCGAGAATCTCGCGCAGGTTCTTGCCCATCACGAATTCCATCGAGAGCGAAAGTTGACCGTCGTTCTCCTTCCAGAGGGCGTAGGGCTGCACGATGGCCGGGTGGTTCAGGTGGGCGAGGATGGTAGCCTCCTGCTGGAACCGGAGGATAAAGGAATCCTGGTCCAAAAGTTTCGGGACCATCTGCTTCACGATGACCATGCGGTCGAGCGATTCGTCGTGACACAGCCACACATTGCCCATGGCACCATGCCCGAGCATCTGTGTCGGCTTGTATCCGCCGATCTTTTTCGGTAACGTTTCCTTTGTCTTCTTCGCTACAGGCATTCTACTTGGAGACCGTCTTCAGGTAAATGGTATGGTGCTTCGTCTTGGGGTCGAGATTCGGGTAGTCGAGGATGTAGTGCAGCCCGCGCGATTCCTTGCGGTGGAGCGCTGCAACCAGGATCATCTTCGATACCTGCAGGGCGTTCAGGAACTCGAGGAAGTGGATGTTCTCCGTTTCCTTGTTCTTGATGGCTGCGTCCACGTCGGCCTCGAGGGCGGCGATTTCTTTAAGGCCCTGGTTCAGGCCTGCGGTCGTGCGGACAATCCCGCAGTACGCCCACATCGTGTCTTGCAGGGCCTTCTTGCGCTTGCGCCAGTAGGCGGCCTTTGTGAACGAGACCTTCTCTTTCTTGGTCGACTTCTTCACGTCGATTTTTGCCTTCAAAAGTCCGCTGTCGCAGATATTGTCCACCGCGCGGATTGCAAAGACGACGCTCTCCAGCAGGGAGTTCGATGCCAGGCGGTTCGCTCCGTGGACGCCCGTCGCGGCGACTTCGCCGCAGGCGTACAGGCCCTTGATTTCGGTACGCGACCACGTGTCGACCAGTACGCCTCCGCACATGTAATGTGCGGCGGGCACCACGGGAATCCATTCCTTCGTGATGTCGATACCTGCGTCGAGGCACTTCGCGTAGATGTTCGGGAAGTGGCTCTTGATGTCCTTCGGGGTACGGCCCGAGAGGTCGATAAACATGTTGGGCTTGCCCAGGCGCTGCATCTCGCTGTGGATGGCGCGCGCCACGATATCGCGGGGCGCGAGCGAGTGGAGCGGGTGAACCTGGTTCATGAACTCTTCGCCCTTGTAGTTCTTCAAAATGCCGCCAAACCCGCGCACCGCTTCCGAAATCAGGAAGGGCTTCTTGAGTTGCGGGGCGTAGAGGCTTGTCGGGTGGAACTGCATGAACTCGATATCCTGCAGGGCTGCACCTGCACGGGCCGCAATCGCCATGCCATCGCCACAGCTGTCGGGCGGGCATACGGTGTACTGCCAAATACGGCCTGCACCGCCGGTAGAAAGGATGGAGGCCTTCGCGAGGAGGTCTTCGACAATGCCCGTCTTCTGGTGGATAATCTTTGCACCCACGCAACGCTTGTTCTTGCCTTCGCCCTTGCAGATGAGGTCCTTGATGTAGCAGTTCTCGATGTAGTGGATGTTCTTGTGCTTGTGCAGTTCGCACAGCAGCGCGCGCATGATTTCCTTGCCGGTGAGGTCGGCCGCGTGCAATATGCGGTGGTGGCTGTGGCCGCCTTCCAGGTGCAGGTCGAATTGCGTCTTGTCGACGGGCGAGGGGGTGAACTGCACGCCCCACTTTACGAGCTGCTGGATTGTCGCGGGCCCGCTCTTGGTAAGGATGTTCACGGGCTCCTTCTTGCAGAGGCCGGCGCCCGCCTCGAGCGTGTCGTCGATATGGAACTTGAACTTGTCTGTCTTCTCGGTGACGGTAGCGATGCCGCCCTGCGCATAGTTCGAGGATCCGTCCGGCTTTGCCCCCTTCGTGAGGATAACGACCGAAAGGCCCTTTTCGGCCGCGTGTAGGGCAGCGGATAGACCGGAAATGCCTGCGCCCAGGACTAGAATATCGTACATGACCAAACTCCGTTGGTAAGTTTTATGCTCCATAGATAGAAAAAAAGAGCCATATTGATTATGGCTGTAATTTATTTGTTATATTTTGCCCCGACAAATTTTAATGGAGTCTACTCTATGTTAACGTGGATTAATGAAAAGGCCAAGTGGGTTATCGTCATTTTCGCGGCAGGTATTGTCGTGGGCCTGTTGGCTATGGACCGTGTTCCGAAGACTGCACAGAGCTACCCTGTTGGAGTGGTGAACGACCACAAGATCAGTTATGCCGAATTTGATGCCCGCATCAAGATGCTGCAGCAGAACCAGTTCCAGAACCAGCACCTCGAGGACGAGCAGTACGCGCAGCTCCGTAGCGACGTGTTCCGCTCCTTCGTTCGCCAGATTCTCCTGGACGAGCAGTTCGAGAAGGCCGGACTGGCAGCCTCGGTCGCCGAACTCAAGTCTGAATTCAAGACCAACTCTGCCGCCGTTCGCCAGCGCCTGGTGCAGGAAGCCCAGTACCGTCTCTTCGCGATCCAGCAGCAGGCTACCTCTCAGGAAGACCTGATGCAGCGCAGCCAGGCATACATCGCCTCGCTCCCGAAGTTCCTGACCGATTCTACCGCAAGCGACGCGGACTACGAGGCCTGGCTCGAGACTCCTGAAGCCTTCAAGTGGGGCTCCATGCTCCAGCTCGAAGAAGAAATGAAGAACACGAATGTTCCGGTCAAGCAGCTCCAGACGCTGGTTGCCGCAGGTATCCACCCGACGACGCTTGAAGCCAAGTGGATTACCGACCGCCGTACGACGGACTTCGATGTCGATGTCGCCTTTGCCGCTGCAAATGACTTTGCCGTTGCCGATGACGTAGTCGATACCGCGATGGTGAAGGGCTACTTCAACGCCCACCAGGACAGCTTCTTCGTTGAAAAGGATGTCGTGAAGTTTGACTACGTGACTATCCCGGTTGCAGCGACTGCCGCCGACGACGAACGCGTGCGTGAATACGCGATGACGATTTTCTTCCAGCTCGCCGATACGTCCTCTACCGCGACGTTCGAGGAAATGGCCCGCATTTCTTCCGAAGACCCGGGCAGTGCCGAGAAGGGTGGTATGCTTGACCAGCCTGCGGGCAATGGCGTGTATGTCCCCGAATTCGAGAAGGCCGCCCTCGCGCTTGATTCCGGTGCAGTCTCTGAACCGGTCAAGACCCAGTTCGGCTACCACATCATCAAGTGCTTTGGCAAGTCCGCCGATTCTACCGGCAAGGTTACCGCCAACGTCGGTCACATCCTGCTTGTCGTGAACGCCTCTTCCGAAACCATCGACAGCCTCGAGAAGATTCTCAATGGCGTAAGGAACGAAGTGAACGCCGGTACCAAGGACTTTGCCGCTGCCGTCAAGGAACGCGGTCTTGAAGTCAAGCACTCCGGCTGGGTGGGCAAGAACGAGAACGTGGATGACCTCGGCTACCTCAAGGGCGTGACCACGTTTGCATGGCCCAACGAGAACCTCCCCGAAGAGGAAGGTGTCGTGTCGCAGGTGCTCCGCAACAACAAGTTTGTCGCTATCTTCAAGAAGGACAAGGAACTCAAGGCTGGCGAACGCAATATCGACCTGCACTTTGACGCCATCAAGAATAGCCTCAAGGCTCGCAAGTCCGAGAACGCTGCCGGTGCATACCTCGCTTCCGTTGCCGACAAGGTGAAGGAATGGAAGGCCGCCAATCCGGCTGATTCCGCTGCCGCCGCTCCAGCCGCTATCGAGAAGGTGAGCATCCAGAACTTCAAGGCTTCTCCGGAAGGCTATATCCCGGGCTTTGGCTACGGGAACGCCGCACTCTACAAGGTGCTGAACGGTCAGAAGCAGGGTGAATGGGGCCCGGTCGTCGAGACTGAACTCGGTGCCGTGATGGTCCGCGTGAACAGCAAGACCACTCCGGAAGATTCCGTGGTTGCCTCTACCGTGAAGCAGGAACTCGAAAGCGCCTCCCGCTTTACCTCCATGACGCTCTTCAATGAGTTTGTCAACAATATGGAAAAGGCGACTCCGGTCGAGAGCAACCTCGACCTGTTCTACAAGGAATAGTTGATTTTCGTCGACGGGATTTTCCCGTTGACGATTCCTTGCTCTTTTGTTATATTTGTGCCGCTTAACTGATGCCCCCATCGTCTAGTGGCCCAGGACTCGGGATTCTCATTCCCGCAACAGCGGTTCGAGTCCGCTTGGGGGTACGAAAAGGAACTCACCATTACGGTGGGTTTCTTTTTTTATAAAAAAAGTGTGCTTTTGCCGTTTGTTTGTATTATTTTAATGACATGCGGTACTTTATTCCTTTACTCTTGGCATCTGCGGCATTTGCGGGGATGATCGTCCCGATGCCGAACCTGGTGGACCCGCGTGACAAGCAGGTCTACAAGACGGTGCAGATTGGCGACCAGCGCTGGATGGCGGAGAACCTTCGTTTTAAGCTGAAGGGCACGCTCTGCTATAACAAGAGCGAGTCGAACTGCGAGGAGTACGGAAGGCTCTATACCTGGGCCGCAGCCATGAGGCTTGTGGACTACTTCAACCACACGCTGGCAAAGGATGCCGTGAAGAAGGTTCACGACGTGTGCCCCAAGGGCTGGCGCGTGCCGACAAACAGGGATTGGAAAAAACTCAACTACTACGTAACGAAAAAGGGTATCAGCGATGGTGCTGGCCTGTGCCTCAAGTCAAAGGATGGCTGGGAACGCGAACTTAGGCTGCCAGCGGGTTCTGACGAGTTCGGCTTCAATGCGCTGCCGGCGGGCGAGTACCACTACGTGGGCGAGTTCATGGACAAGGGCTCCGCTACGCAGTTCTGGGCATCGAACGAGTACGATGCGTACGGAGCATATTTCTGGAGGCTTACCTACGATTCTAGGTTGTTCGAGAAGGTCTATGACGCGAAGGATAACGCAGTTTCGGTGCGTTGCGTCGAAGAGAAGTACTACAAGCCGGTCGATCCGCCGCCGCCGCCGAACTTTGTGAAGGTCGAGGTGGTGACGGTGCAGAACAAGGAACTCATGACCATACACGTGGGAGACCAGGTGTGGATGGCAAAGAACCTGGACGTGGATGTGCCGGGGAGTTTCTGCTATGGTGGAAAGGACGAGAACTGCAAGAAGTTCGGGCGCCTCTATACGTGGCCTGCGGCGATGAAGCTGGCTGCGGAATACGGCGAGAAGTCTGCCCGCGATTCGGTGAAGCGGACTCATCGTGGTTTGTGCCCCTATGGCTGGCATATTCCGAGCATATACGATTTCGATAGGCTTAATGCCTACCTCAAGGATATCGACGAGGCGGTGGGCGTGGGTGCTAACCTGAAGGCCCGAGACATCTGGCCGGAATCGGATAACTCCCTGCCTGGCGAGAACGGGTTCGGGTTCAACGCGCTCCCCTCGGGCATGTTGCCTGCGAACGCCGCATTTGTCGGGCTTGATTCCCTGACCGGTTTCTGGAGTACCGCCGAGACGGATTCCCTGACTGCGCTGTACTGGTCAATCCGCTATGACAATGACGACCTGGTGCGCGACAGTGCGGGCAAGGTGGGGGCCTTCCCGGTGCGTTGCCTGATGGACCCGCCTGGCGTTGACGAGATTTACGATAGCACTGCGCTTTACGATTCGCGCGACGAGAACCGCTACAAGACGGTGGAAATCGGCGGCAAGAGATGGATGGCGGAGAACCTGCGATTTGCTGCCCCCGGGAGTTTCTGCTACGAGGACAAGGATATCCGTTGCCGCAGTTACGGGAGGCTCTACCCGTGGCATGTGTCGATGAGGCTTTCGCCTGACTTTATCACGAACCCGGTGGAAGGCGCGATTACCGTCGAGCACCAGGGCATTTGCCCTACGGGCTGGCACGTGCCCTCGCAGGAGGAATGGGGCAAGTTGATGAAGGATGTTGCCTCGATGCGGAAGGGTAGCATTGCGGCCGCGCTAAAGACGCGCGAGGGCTGGGTGCGAGGCGGTGCGCCGATTAGCGAAGCATCGGGCTTTAACGCCATACCTGCAGGTGCGCGCTATAACGATGGTGAGTTTATGGAACTTGGCACGAGTGCGTACTTCTGGGAGGCAAGTGGCGGTGGCGATACGGGTGCTGCCTACTGGAACCTCATCAACAGCAAGGATGACGTGATGCGTGCGGAAGACTTCGAGAATACCGCGTTCTCGCTGCGCTGCGTGCAGAATGCGCCGGTTGATAGCACGAAGGCTGCTGGGAATGCTACTGCGGGTGAGGCCGCGCCGGCTGGTACTGCGCCGGCACCTTAGAATAAACTGAGTTGACCGTTTGCATCGGCTGTGGGCGTATCGCCTGCAGCTTTTTGTTTATCGCTGCTGTCGCTGGCAAGGGAGGCCGCAGGGGTCTCGCCGGAATCATTTGTATCGCCGGCGCCTTCATCGCCCGAAATGTCGCCGGAATCTGCTGCGGCAATCTGCGCTAAAAGCCATGCTTCGTCGTGTACGGGGATTCCGAGCTCGTTCGCCTTCGTGAGTTTGCTTCCGGCGGCTTCGCCGGCCAAAACCCAACTGGTCTTCTTGCTGACGGAACCCGATACCTTACCACCGTTCTCTTCGATGAGCTTGCGGGCTTCTTCGCGTTCCATGCTTGGGAGCGTTCCGGTGATGACTGCGGTTTGTCCCTGGAATAGCGTCTTCACGACGCCCTTGAATTCGGTGGGGCAGCCGAGTTCAATCAGTTCGTCAATTTCCTGCGTGTAGCGTTCCGTGTGGAAGAAATCGTAGACGGACTTTCCGATACGTTCACCCACGTCGGTCACGTTCTGCAAGTCCTCTACGGTTGCCGTGCGGATTTTTTCGAGTGTGCGGAAATGCTTCGCGAGGTTCCTGGCGCTGGTGCGGCCCACAAAGCGGATGCCGAGGCCGTGCAATAGGTTCTCGAGGCTACGCTCCTTCGATGCTGCGATGGCGTCGTAGACGTTCTTCGCGCTCTTCTTGGCCATGCGTTCCTGAGATTCCAAATCCTCGATCGTGAGGCGGTACAGGTCCGGGATGCGCTTGATCTTGCCGGTGGCAATAAGGCTTGCGATAAGGGCGGGGCCGAGATTCTCGATGTTCATGGCCTCGCGGCTCACGAAATGTTCGAACAGACATTGCACCTGCGCCGCACAGTGCATGTTTTCGCAGCGGAGAATCACTTCGCCGTCAATGTGGGCGAGGGGTTCACCGCAAACCGGGCAGTTCGAAGGCGCCGCCACAGGCTGAGCACCAACCGGGCGCAATTCCTTCTTGACGTCGGTGATTTTCGGGATGATTTCGCCGCCCTTCTCAACGCCGACGGTGTCACCGAAGTGGAGGTCCAGTCGGGCGACTTCGTCGAAGTTGTGGAGGGTGGCGCGCTTGACGGTGGTGCCCGCGAGGCGCACGGGTGCAAGGTTCGCCACGGGCGTGACCGCACCGGTGCGGCCGACCTGGAATTCCACGGAAAGGAGCGGTGTGTAGGCGCGTTCTGCCTTGAACTTGTAGGCGATGGCCCAGCGCGGGCTCTTGCTCGTGGTGCCGAGCGCGCGCTGCATGGCAAGGTCGTTCAGTTTCACGACCATGCCGTCAATTTCAAAGGGGAGACTGTCGCGGCTAGCACCGATCTGCTCCGAAATCTTCATGATTTCATCAGTGGTATCGGCTGTCCAGTAGTCGTTCGTGTGGAACCCGAGCTTCTTGAGCTGAAGCAGGTTCTCTTCGTGCGTCTTGCATCGGGCGCGTCTTGCATTCGGCCACGCTCTTGAGCTTGAGCGAACCCGAGACCGTATTGCGCGGGTTCTGGAAAATCTTCTTGCCCTCGAGAATAAACTGTTCGTTCAGGCGCTCGAAGGCTTCGCGCTCCATGTAGACTTCGCCGCGCACCTCGAAAGTGCCCTGCGGGATTTCGCTCGGGTCGATCTTCAGTTTCTTCGCGTCAAAATATTCGGGAATATCCGCAATCGTGAGCGCGTTCAAGGTCACGTCGTCGCCCTGGGCTCCGTCGCCGCGGGTAGCCGCCTGTTTCAAGCGCCCGTTCTCGTACACGATAGAAAGCGAAACGCCGTCGATTTTCCGCTCGCAAATCCATTTCGCGCGCTTCTTGCCCCCCGCGTCATCCTGAGGAGCTGAATCCAGACTTGCGATCCCATCTTCTGCGGCCCGCACGAATTCTGCCATCTCCTCGGCGCTATACACGTTTGCAATACTGAGCATGGGCACGGCGTGCGCGACCTTCGCAAAGTCGTTTGTCAGGTCGCTGCCGACCCGCTGCGTGAGCGAACCCTGACCGCGCAGTTCCGGATACTTCGCCTCGAGCGCCTCCATCTCCTTGAGCCCGAAGTCGAAATCCTGGTCGCTCATGGGGGAGACGCCTTCCTTGTAGTAGAGGCGGCTCGCTTCTTCCAGTTGCTTCTTCAGTTCAAAATAGCGGGTGTAGTCGAAGTCTTTCTGCTCGGTCATGGCCTTAATATAGCAAGTTTTGCGCATTTTTTCTGCGCAATCCTTTGGCTCGATTCGTTACTTGTGAAATTATAAAAACGTGCAGACGATAAGCGCGATTAGGCCCGCAAACATGGCCACTTTCGTAAGCGACTGTGCTCGGCGGTAGTTCTTGCGGTGGGCGCTGAAAAGGATAATCGCGAATGTCGGCGTGAGCGCTATGCCTGTGATAATCAGGAACAGCGGCGGGTAGTTGTGCCCGAACACCTTGTCCATGTAGAACACCGGGAGCGGGAGCGAAATCCAGGTGAAGAGGATTATGGCGCCTGCTAGCCTGCGGGCGGTCGCCGAGCCTGCGATAAGCGGGAACGTCATGATGCCTGCCTTCAGGTCGCCTGTTTCGTCTTCCAGGTCCTTGTAGATTTCACGCGCGGTCGTGAGCAGGAATGCAAACGGAATCGCCGGGATTATGGCCCATTGGGAAAAAACAATTGAATCAAAGCAAACGTAAAGCATGGCAAAAAGCAGGGGCGTCGTGCACAGAAAGGCGACCGTCATGTTTTTTAATAGCGGGATATGCTTCAGCCACTTGTTGTAGGCTATCAGGAGTAGGGCGAGCAGTAGAAAGAACCATAGTTGCGATGTGCCGCCAACGTAATTAACCCACTCTAAAGGAGGCAGAAAAGAATCAATAATGTTTAAATCGCGAGCTGCGCAAAGGAGTTCAAGGAATCCGTAATTCTGTAGAATGGTTGCGCCCAGTCCGCAGAGGAGCATCAGGACGAACATGGTTAACCAGGCCCTGCGTGCAGCCTTTACCGAGACTTTCCCAGTCACGAGCGGGCGTTCCGGGCGGTTCATCTTGTCGCTTTCAAGGTCGAGAATATCGTTCTGGATGTTCGCGAACCCGATGGCGAACGCAAATGCGAACATTTGCAGTGCTAGGATTATTCGTCCGGGACTAAAATCGGCGCCGTCATCGCCGAAACCGTCTTCGAACGGATCTGCCATGAATTGGGGATTAGGAAAATGATCAAGCAGCATATACCCGACCACGAGCGTGATTATCGCAATCACGATGTTCTTGGGGCGGGTCATCTTGATGAGTTCGACAAGCATCGTGCTCCAAATATAAAAAAGGGAATAAAAAAAATCCGGCTTTGAACCGGATCTTTTAGTAGCGGGGGCAGGACTTGAACGCTGCGACCTTCGGGTTATGAGCCCGACGAGCTACCAACTGCTCCACCCCGCGTCGAGGTTGTTGCCATATATAGAAAAAATTTATCAACATGTCAAGGGGACTTGTGCTTTTTTTGCGAAAATAAGCGAAATAACGCGTTTTTCCGGACGGAGTACGCGTCTTGCAGAGGGAATGTCTGGGTTCTTTACACGAACTTCTTGAGGATGTGCTTGCTCGAGACGAAGTAGTCGATTCCGCTGATAATGGTGATGGCGGTAATGATGCCCATGACGATTGTCGGGAATATGTGCCAGATGTCACCCAGGCCGGGGACGAGCGCGCGCACGGGGTCAATCGCTCCGAGAAGGATCGCTACGATGCCGATTCCCTGGAGGGCTGTCTTCCACTTGCCGCTCTTGCGTGCGGGCATGATGAGCCCCTCGCTCGCAGCGAGCGTGCGGAGGGTTTCCACGCTGGATTCGCGGAAGTAGATGAGTGCTACCATCCACACGGGTGCATAGTCCGTGGCGATGAAGCACATGAAAATCGTCATGTTCGAAATCTTGTCGCTGAACGGGTCAAGATACTTGCCGAGCGTACTCACTTCGCCCATGGCGCGGGCGAGTTTCCCGTCCAGGAAGTCGGTAAGCATGAACCCGAGAACCATCGCGAGCGCAAGCACCTTGAAAACGATGCTGTTGTTGCTGTAGTTCAGGTCGTTATCGTAGAAGAATACCCACAAAAAGAACGGGGTCAGCACGATGCGGCTCATCGTGAGCTGGCTTGCAATGGAAAGCGGCTTGCGGTGCGCCGGGTCACGGTAGTACCAGTAGGCATAGGCGACAGTCGATGCGGTAATGAGCAGGATGGTCGCCACCATGCATATCTGCTGGTAGTCCTCGAGGTTCAACAGGTAGACGCCCATCGTGACCGTGGTAGCAAGGTTTGCAAGCTTGGACCAGCGACGCTTTTGCGGCAACTTCTTGCCTTCGCGGAGAACGCCGAGAGAGAACAGGGAATGCGCGATGAGTCGCCCGAGAATAAAGGCGCAGCCGATGCCGAGAAGTTTCTCGGCGCTTTCGGAATAGTAGAGGTCGCGCACGAAAATGCTTGTCATGACGCTGAACTGCAGCAGACCGTCGACAACGTTTAGCCAGAGCCTGTAGTAGGGCTTCTCGATTTCCTGGCTACGCAACTGGTAGAGGTTAACCCATCCCATGATGAGGGCGATAAGCACGAAGGCACAGGCGGTCTTTGCCATGCCGAGCCAGATGAAGATGATGACGCAGACAAAAACGAGCGCCCGTAGTAGGCTCCAGATGCGGGTGCGTAACCGCACGTCTGTTCTGTTTTCGCTCATTCGCAATTCTCCAAAAGTTGTTTCGCGTGCTCGCGCACCGTGGCAGATTCCCCGCCCAGCATCCGCACTAGTTCGTCGACACGTCCGTCCGCATCGAGGTTCGTTACGGAGGTGTACGTGCGCCCGTCGACTTCATGCTTGCTTACGGCCAGCTGGTTGTCGGCACGGCTTGCGACCTGGTGCAGGTGGGTGATGGTGAGTACCTGATGGTGCTTGCCCAGGTTCCTGAGCGCAACCCCGATGTTGTTACCCACTTCACCGCTGATACCGGAATCTACTTCATCAAAAATTAGCAAAGGAACGGCGTCGAGTTCTGCCATCACGGTCTTGATGGCCAGCAATACGCGGCTCAGTTCACCACCCGATACGGCTTTCTGGAGCGATTTTGTCCCTTCGCCCGGGTTTGGTGCTAACATAAATTCAATCTTGTCGGCCCCGTTAGCCGCATAGTCCTGCTTCTCGATGCTGGTCTTGAAGATGGCCTTGGGCATGCCGAGCGTCTGGAGCATGGCTTCCACGGCGGTGTCGAACTTTTCTGCGGCGGCCTTCCTGCTTTCGGTGAGGCGGATTGAGGCTGCCTGCATCGACTTCATGAACTTTTCTGCCTGCCTGCCGAGTTCCTCGAGGTCTGCATCCAGGTTCTCGAGGCTTTCGAGTTCTCCTTTACGCTGTGCGGTAAGCGCGATGAGGCCCGCGACATCGGTGCGGTACTTGCGCTTGAGTTTCTGGATGGCGGCGATGCGCGAGTTCGCACGGTCAATTTCGGCGGGGGAGAGCGACTTTGCGGGCGATAGGCGGAGCAAATCCTTGCAGACGCTCTCGAACGGGTCCGCGACGTCGGCGAGCGCGTTCAGGTTCTCTTCGTAGTGCGGAATCTTGGATGCGAGCGTGCGCATCTTGGACTGCAGTATCTGTACCTGGTCTAAAAGGCCGTTGTCGCCCCCGAGAAGCATCTGGATATCGTTGATGCAGTTGCGTTCGGTCTCGCCCTTGCTCGCGATGTTCACCTTGTCCTCGAGTTCTTCCTCTTCGCCTTCGCGAAGGGCTGCCTTCGAGAGTTCATCGTACTGGAACTTGAGGAAATCCTTCTGTGCGGCGAGATCCTTCGCGCGGGTCTGCGTTTCCTCGATTTTCGCGAGGGTGTCGTTCCATGCGTTCCAGGATTCCGTATAGTCTGCAAGGAGTTTCGCGTTGCCTGCATAGGCGTCGAGCATCTGGGCATGCGTGCGTGTGTCGCGGAGCAGCAACTGCTCGCTCTGGCCATGCATCTGGATAAGGTGCTCGCCGATTTCCTGCAGGTCGGCCTGGTTCACCATGTTCCCGTTCACGCGGGTGCGGCCCTTGCCGTTCTCGAGAATCTCGCGACGGATTACAAGTTCGTCGTCGCTGTCGATCCCGAGGTCTTCTACAATCTTCTTGACCTTCGGCTCGTTGCTGATATCGAATATGCCTTCGATTACGGCCTTACTCTCGCCGGTACGCACCATCGATGCCTGAGCCTTGTCTCCACAGACAATGCGGAGTGCCTTGAGGAGTACGGACTTGCCCGCACCCGTTTCGCCGGTGATGGCGGTGAACCCTTTCTGGAAGGGAATTTCCGCCTGTGCAATCAGAGTAAAGTTGTTTATCGAAAGAGTCTTCAGCATAGCGACAATAAGATAACAAATTCGACTGTCAAAAATAGACAGTTACTTTTCGAACTCGATTACGCTCCGGTAGATGGGTCTGCCTTCCTTCTTGTACTTGCGCTCGAAACCGGTGGTAATGCCTTCGGTCGGTTCTGCGGTATTGCGCACGATAACCTTGCATCCGGGGAAGTTGTCGAAGGTCTCAAGAGCAATCTCGTTGTATTCCTTGTGGTCGGTACCCCAGTAGAATATGCATTTGCCGGGCTTGAGCACGCGCGCAACTTCGGTCAAAAAGTCCGGGCGCAGCAGCCTGTTCTTGTGGTGGCGTTCCTTGGGCCACGGGTCCGGGAAGTACATGTGGAATGCGTCGACGGTGTTGCTCTTTACGCAGTCGCGCAAGAAGTAGAATACGTCGCCGCGCAGCATGCTGGCGTTATCGAGCACGCCGCGCTTTTCCATGCGCCCGTGGGCGAATACGGCCCAGGTGTAGTCCCATTCGCTACCCATGATGTAGTAGTCGGGGTGCTTCTGGGCATAGTCCGCGATAAAGTTCCCCTTGCCGCTCCCGATCTCGACCTCGATGTGGCCGTTCTCGTTCGGGAACATGTCCTTCCAGTTGAAGTCCAGTTTGTGGGGGAGCCCGTCGGTTGTCTTGATGGGCTTGCGGTCACCGTTCGTGCGGAACACGTAGTGCCAGAGGCTCCTGTGTTCGGGGTCCTGGTTCAGGTCGCGGTAGAACTCCGGAATCACGACTTCTTTCGGAGCCTTTTCTTCGGCGCTATTCTCTTCTTTTTCGATAGATTCTTCGTTGCTCATAACTATTAACTGCGGCAAGGCCGCCTCTACACAAATGCGATGACTTTCTCTTTAAACTTTTCGGGAATTTCCTTCGCGATAGTCTCGCGGATATACTTTTCGGAATACTTCATCGAGAAGTGCGTGAGGATAATCTGTTCGCACTTGACTTCGTCCCCAAGTTCGTTCAGCGCGCGCACGATATGGTCGAGGTGCGTGTGCCCCTTCTTGCGGCTCATGGGCTCGTCTTCGGGGGCGATGAACGTGCATTCGGTAACGAGGACCTTCGAGTCGAAAACACTGCGGTTCTCGAGCAGGCTTTCGCCGAGGCAGTCGCCCATAAAACTCACCTGCGGTTCGAATACTTCGCGCGTAATTTCTACGCCCGCTTGCCGGAGCGCGATGATTTCACCCGCGTTCTTGCCGAGAAACTCGTCCTTGAGCTTTCTCTTGTGCAGGTAGAGCGTTGCGCCCATCGCGGGTACGGAATGCTTCACGTTGAAGGGCTCGATCACCATGTCCTTGCGGTAGCGTAGAGGAATCCGTTCGCCCGCCTTTACGGCGACGAGTTCGGGGTAGCGGAACTTGGCTTCGCTTACGCCCTCGAACATGGCTTCGGCGCGGATCCAGTCCTTCGCCCCTTCGTAGATGCTCTCGGGAATGTAGTACACGCTGTCGCGCTCTACGCCCATCATCTTGCGGAGGCTATGGTGACGCATGAGGCAGCGGGCATGGTCGCCGTGTGCGTGCGTGAGGAACACGTGGTCGATGGGGGTCGCCGTAAGCGGGCATTCTCCCATGTCGATGCAGAAGTTCATTTCGGGGAACTGCATATACGTCGCGAGGCCCGAGATGGAAAAACCGCAAACGCTCGAGCACGAGGCCTTGTGGTGGACCTGCTTGAGTGCGTTGTGGATGTACTTGCTTTCTGTTGTCACGTCTGTACCGTGGCCTAATTTAGAAAAAAAAGGAGCCGCAGGTTATGCGGCTCCGTTTAAAAGGTGTAGCGGGTTCTAGAGTTCCTTTGCCGCCTTGTCCGCCTTCACGATGGTCTCGAAGTCTTCGCATTCCATGCGTTCGATGTTGTTACCCATGGCCTTGCTACGGGTTCTTGCGTTACCCTTGGCCTCCGGGATACGGAAGCAGAATTCGCGCGTACTGCCGAAGTCGGTCGGGATGCCCATCTTGAAAATACGGGTACGTTCCTTGGAAATCTTGTTGTAGCTTTCGTGGTAGTCGTAAGTGTTCTTGATCTTCTCGAGGCGTTTTTCCTGGTTGAAGAGGAGCTCGTTCACGATGGGGCCGTCCAGGTAGAGCGGAAGGGAATTCTGGAAACGCAGTTCAAGCTTGTTGCCGGTCTTCACGATGGAAGTTTCGCTCGGCTTAATGAGGTAGCGCTGCTGCGGAATGTTCTTGTAAGCCTTGTTGTGTGCCTTGCGGACGCCACACATCTCGCGCATGTCGGGGTTTGCGACGAAGTCGATATCGCGGCAGATCGGGGGGAGGTTCGTGGGGACTTCGAGGTCATCTCCGTTGGACGAACCGGCACAGCCGGAAAAGAATGTCAGGGATGCGAGAAACGCAGTAAGCTTGATGGCGAGGATTTTAGAATTCATAGTTCAAATATAAATTTTCTAAAGAAAAAAACATTTCTTTTCTGAAATCTAGTGAAAAAAAATAGCAACTTTACTCAAAATGGAGTTTTTGCTCTAAAATAAGTGTAAAAATATCGTTACAAAGAAGAACGGGTGCAGGGAAATTCGTTTTTTCTTGTCCGGGTATACGCTTTTGGATTTAAAAACCTATCTTTTACCCAGAGAGATTGGGTAACGGTATAAAATGAATATCTACAGTTGGAACGTGAACGGTATACGTTCGGCGCTCAAGAAGGGATTCGAGGAATGGTTCGCCAATACGGCGCCCGATATCCTCTGCCTTCAGGAGGTCCGTGCCGAAGAAGACCAGGTACCCGACACGCTTCGGAGTCCGGAAGGCTATTTTACATACTGGAATGCATGCCAGCGCAAGAAGGGCTACAGCGGTGTAGCCGTCTATTCGCGTATCGAGCCCGACATGGTGAACTACGGGTTCGATATCGAGGAATTTGACGAGGAAGGCCGCGTGCTCCAGCTCGTGTTCCCGGACTGGGTACTCAACTCCATCTATTTCCCGAACGGTGGCTCGGGCGACGACCGCCTGGACTACAAGCTACGCTTCTACGATGCGTTCCTCGAAAATTCGCTACGCTGGCTTGCGAACGGCAAGCACGTGCTTACGGTGGGCGACTACAATACCTGCCACAAGGAAATCGACATCGCGCGCCCCAAGGAAAACGAGAATATCAGCGGCTTTTTGCCGATTGAACGTGCCTGGATGGACAAGTACGTAGAGAACGGCTTCGTAGATACGTTCCGCAATCTGCATCCCGACACACGGGAAGCCTATACCTGGTGGTCGAACCGCTTTGGTGCGCGTGCCCGCAACGTGGGGTGGCGCCTGGATTATGCGTTTGTCGACGAGGGACTCGTGCCGAACGTGCTGAATTCCGAGATACACGCCTCCGTGCAGGGCTCGGACCATTGCCCCATCAGCATCGAACTGGAGCCGCCTTTCGCACCGCTCCCGATCAAGCCCGCTTCTCCTGAAGGCGAAGTCTAGCTATTCACAGTCAAGGCAAGTCCATTCTACGGTTCCGGAACCGTAGTTGTTGAATCGTGCCTTCGTGTAGCTCTCGATATCGATAAGGAATCCGACCTTGCCGGCATTCTCGGTACAGCATCCGTCACAGTCGCTGTCGGAACACATGTCGTAGACGACCGCATCGATGGTGTGGCCATTTTTGCGGAGCCTGAACGTTTTTAGTTTGTATGTATCCCAGTCCTTTTCGTGGATGGCGATGATGTTGTGCTCGCTGACCCATTCCTCGGTCTGCTGATCCTCGAGGCCGGCGAACCAGCCTGCCCAGGTACAGCCGTTGTAGTCCTCGCACTCCTCGCTGCCGGGCTCGGGCCAGGATGTATACCATGTGAGGTTCGCCTTGTTCCAGACGGTATCCGGCACAAATTCGCTCGAACTGGATTCGGTGATGTCGGTTGCGCTGCTGCTCTCGGGCATAGCAATATTGCTGCTACTTGCGGGCAATTCCATCGCGCTGCTGCTCGATTGAATTTTCGCGCTAGAAACGGGTATATCGGAGGAGGAAGATTCCTCGACGGCTGGCAGGGGAGATCCGCTGTCGCCGCATGCGACAAGTATAAATGCCGCAATAAGGAATAACTTCCTCTTCATAAATCCTCCTGATATATCTTTCGTCTGTCGGGCGGAGCCCGTTCTTTCGTTTACGAGTGCAGGTATTCCACAATCGCATCGTGGATCGTGGTGAACACCTCGCGCAGTTCTTCTTCATCTTCCTCGAGGAGCGTCACGCGGAAGCCCTTGAGGTCGGTGCAGAAACTGGTACTCGGCACAACGCAGATGCCCTTCGCGCCCAGCAGGTAGTACACGAAGCGGTAGTCGAGGTTATTGGTCTTGCTGCACCATTCCTCCACCTTCTTCTTGATGATCGGATTGTCAATCTTCAAGGTCTGGTGGCTGTTGAGCGTGCCTTCGCGGAAGATGATGGTGTTGTAGAACGCACCGTAGGTCGGGTTGAAGTACAGTTCCGGGATGTCGGAAAGGATTTCGTTGATGATGGCGCTACGGCGGCCAATCTTCTCGTTCAGCGCGGTACGGTGTTCAATGAAACGCTTGTCGCCCAGCACGCGTGGAATAGTCATCTGCGGGAGCGTTGTCGAACAGACTTCCACCATCTTCGCGTTGTCGATAGCGCGGCAGAAGGCGTCGAACTGTTCGTCCTTGTCGCGGTTGTAGTATTCGGCCCAGCCGCAGCGAGCGCCCGGCCACGGGTATTCCTTGGAAATGCCCTTGAGTGCAATACCCGGAACGTCACCGATGTATTCGGCAAGCGCGTAGGCGTGGGCGCCATTGTAGGTAATCTTGTTGTAGATTTCGTCGCAGATGATGAACAAGTTGTAGCGCTTGGCGATATCCACAATCTTCTTGAGGATGTCGAGCGGGTAGACCATGCCGGTCGGGTTGTCCGGGTTCAAGATGAGGATACCCGCGATGCTCGGGTTGTACTTCACCTTGTTCTCGAGTTCTTCGAGGTCCGGGTACCAGTGGTTTTCCGGCTGGAGCCTGTAGGTGATCGGGGCCGTATGGGCGTGGGCCGCTTCGGCAGAACTGTGGGTGGAGTAGGCCGGAGCCGGTCCGATGATGCGGGTGTTCATCGAGAGCAGGCCGTAGATGGTGGCGATGGCGTCACCGAGGCCGTTGAAGAACAGAATGTCGTCGACGTTAATCTGGGCGCCGCCGAGCTTGTTGTTTTCTTTCACCAGGAATTCGCGGGTCTCGAGCATGCCCTTGGAGGGGCAGTAACCGTAGCTGCGGTTCGTCTTGGCGAGGTCCACGACGATATCCTTGATCCAGTCGGGAATC
>CADCGB010000035.1 GCA_902800815.1 Fibrobacter succinogenes | reverse complement strand
TCGCGGAGAGCGGCGGGGAGTTTCGGCTGGTAGGCCTTGCGGGCCTTGCCGAGGACGGACAGATTGTCAGCCATTGTTTTTTCCTTTTGAGTTTGCCCGGCGTATGTCGCACAGGCAGGGTTAAAAAATTACGGGAGTAAATATAGTAAAAAAGGAGAACCCCGCTCAAGGCGGGGTTGACAATTTTGTTTTTTGGTTTGGATTACTTGAACTGTGCAGTGATGGGCTGGCCGTTCGGAGTGAACTTATGCGGGTTCTCAGTCGAACCGTCGCTCCAGCCGGCGAAAATGGCACCGTTGCTCGGGACCGCCGTGAGCAGCAACTCGTTGTTGGAGTAGAACTTGCCCTGGTAATTGGTACTCGGGAGCTTCATGCCGTCAACCGTCACGCTGCCGCTCCCGCTCACGTTGATGCTCACGTTCACAGCATTCTGGAGGCCGAAATACTGCTCCATTTCCTGGCGTACAGTCTGGGTGCGGTTCTGTGCGAACCTCAGCAGGTCGCTACCGTCCGGAGCCCAGTTGAAGCTGCCCTGGTTGCGCGGCCATCTCTGCTGGTCGCGCTGCTGTTCGCTGGAGGGGATTGCCGCCATCATGTCCTTGACGGTCTTCTGCACCTTTTCGTAGGTCAGGTAGTTGTCGAGCAAGATGCATGCGTTGTTGATGAACAGGCGCTTGAAATCGTTGTTGTCGAGGAGCTTGTTGAGCATCTGTGCGGGGCCCTGCTTTGCGCCGCCGAAGCCCCATCCGCCGATATCCCAGCCACCCATGCCGGGGAACTGGCCCTGACCAGGCTGTTGCTGGCCGGGGTTCTGCTGGCCGCCCTGCTGCTGGCTGTTGTCCCTCGTGGCAGAGCCCAGCGCCCACTGGAACATGTTCTGGCTCTGCACGTCAAACCCGCTGATACCCGGCGAGAAACCGAAACCGTGGTCGGTATCGAACGCGACAAACTTGAACGGATTGCCGTTGCCGCCCCAGGCGCGGATGTTGTTTTCGGGCCAGTCGCCGTTGTGGAAGTAGAATTCGGCGAGCATGTACTGCGCGAAGCTGTTCATGTTGAACTTCTGCTTCAATTGTTCGTAACTCTGGTTGTTGTCGCCCGCAAAGTTGCCGCTGGTAATCTGGTTCGCGACCTGCTGGTACTCGGTGGCCGATGCCCCGTTCGTACCGCTCGCCTCGGCACTGTTGCCCTTGATGTTAATCATGTTGATGGACTTGCTGTCGATACCGTAGTTCGTCTCGACAAAGCTCCTGTTCAGGCGCTCGCGCAAATCGTGGATGCCGAAGTATTCACCGTTGTAGAACACCACCACCTGCAGGCTGCGCTGGTAATCCACGTCGGTGCCTTCCATGAGGCTCGTCATCATGGCATCGCCGATGTAGTCCGTCCAGAAGCGGTTGCCGTTGTTGCGCAGGTTGAAGCTCTTCATCTTCTTCGCTTCGGGGCGCGTCTTGAAGAAGGAGTACTTGAGCACCTTGTCTCCGTAGTCGTCGTTATCCATCTTGATGGCAACGCTCTTCTTGGGCTTGTAGCGGCTCCAGTTACCGATAAGCGAAATGCCCGCGTCGATTTCCCACGTCTTTTCGGTGGTGGAACTGCCCTTCTCGAAGTATTCCACGTGTACGGGGAGTTCGTCTTCGCACCAGAAGTTCGCCTTGAAGCACGGTTCGGCACACTTGGAATTGTTGTTGTCGGTCTGGTTGCCGCCCATGCTCATCTGGTTGAAGTTCGGGTTCGTGCAACGGAGCTGGTTCATGGGGCCGGTCGCGTAAAAACCGTCGGTGGAGTCGAACATGTCGTGGTGATTCACGGTGAGCGCCACCACCGGCATCGAGACGTTCTCGCCGATAAAGTAGGTCTGCGTCGTGGTATCGGCGGGCTGGCCGTTCACGAACTCGCTACAGCGCACCACGGTGCTCTTGGTAATCTGCATCGCCGAGGTAATCTGCTGGGAACCCTGCGTGGGGAATGAACCGTCGAACGTGCAGTAGATTTGCCCGCCCTTCGTGGGGGTCGGCGGGTTGATGGTCAGGTTGCTGTAGAAGCCCGCCTTCGGGAGGAAGCTTTCCTTGGCCTTGTGGTTGTCTTCGTATTCCTGGAGCCCTGCGGAAGAAGATTTCGGGTCCTTCGCCTTGGAAGAACTCGAATTTGCGGGCATGAACCCCGAACTGTTTGGGTTCTGGAACGGGTTCACGCCGGAACTCAGGCCCGGGTCGGTCAGCGCGAACGAGGAGGAGCTGCCGAACGGGATTGCTCCGGAACTCAGGTCGCCGCCGATGCCCGGATTGTAGGGGTCACTCGGGTCTACACCCGGATTGCTCGGGTCAACGTAGGGATTGTTCGGATCCTGAAGGTCGCCGTAGGGGGAGGTTAGGGGGGATTCTGGGGAATCGTCAGAACAGCCCAAAATGAGGGCGCAGGCGGCAACGAACGGGAATGCTATGTATTTTTTCTGCATACGGATCCTTGAGCATTTGAAAAATGCCTAATCCATACACCAAACGTTAAATTATAAAGTTTTTGGGTGTTTTCAAGCATTTTTAAGGGAATATTTACATAGAAATTTGCCCGAAAAATGGGGTGTTTTGACCCAAATCACGCTTGTTTGCAAAATGCTGTAACAAAACGTCCCGATAATCAAAAAAAACTAATTTTGTAGCATTCTAGGTGAGCGAAAATGAAGGAAATTCGTAAACTTTTCACGAATTTTAGACTGAGGAAGCGTCTTTTGGCGCTTTCGGATGCATTTATTGTCATTATCGCCGGCCTGCTCGCGAATTTCCCCATACCTATCTATGCGGCGCGCATTGGTCGCCCCGAACTTTTCGCCTTCCTTTCGACATGCGTGGTGTGCTGCCTGGCAGCCCTGCTCCTGACCGGGGCGTACAACAAACTTTGGCGTTATTTTTCCCGGAACGATTACATTAGCTGCGTTATCGGCGTGGTGCTCGGCTATGCCGTCGCCATTTGCCTTTACTACATCATTACCGATGTTTCGTACCTGCGTTTTTCTGCGCTTTCGTGCCTGCTTACTGCGATAGGGATTTGCCTGTTCCGTTTTGCGTTCCGCGATGCGTTCTTGACTATTGCAGAAGTTGGCCGCAAGGATGCCGAACGCAAGCGCACCATGATCATTGGCGCCGGCGAGGCGGGGAAGTTGCTTATTACCGAGATTAACAGGCTGCCTGCGGTTGCGGGGAATGCCGAGGTCCCGAAAATCGAGCCCGTGTGCCTTATCGACGATGACCGCAACAAGATTGGTACAACCGTCGGTGGGGTGCTTGTTACGGGCGGTACGCGCGATATCGTGAAGATCGCGAAGGCCGAGAATGTGGAGCAGATTATCTTTGCCATCCCGAGTTGCCCGCCCAAGGACCGCAAGGCGATTCTTTCGATATGCAGCAAGACCGGGCTCCCCGTGAAGGTGCTGCCGTTTATCGGTAGCCTGCTAGATACCTCCAGCGTTGGCGATGGTTCCACCAGCTTTGTGGAGCAGATTCGCGACATCAAGTTTGAGGATCTCCTGGGGCGCGACCCCATCACCTTCGACAACAAGGAAGTGCGTGGCTTTATCGAGGGCAAGGTCTGCATGGTTACGGGTGGTGGTGGCTCCATCGGGAGCGAACTCGTGCGACAGATTGCAAAGTACGATCCGAAGCAGATTGTACTTGTGGATATCTACGAGAACAACGCCTACGAAATCCAGCAGGAACTCCTCATGGAATACGGGAGTTCGCTTAATCTGGTAACGCTTATTGCGAGCGTGCGCGACTACAACCGCATGAACCAGATTTTCAAGAAGTACAAGCCCGACGTGGTGTTCCATGCAGCTGCGCACAAGCACGTACCCCTGATGGAAAATAGCCCCATGGAGGCGATTAAGAACAACGTAGCGGGAACGTTCAACGTGGCGTTCCTTTCGCTGTTCAATAAGGTCAAGAAGTTCGTGATGATCAGCACCGACAAGGCGGTGAACCCCACGAACGTGATGGGTGCCAGCAAGCGCTGCTGCGAGATGATTGTGCAGTACCTTGCCCAGCACAAGATGAGCAATACTGAATTTGTATGTACCCGGTTCGGCAACGTGCTCGGCAGTAACGGGAGCGTTATCCCGTTGTTCAAGCGCCAGATTGAGCAGGGTAAGCCCGTGACCGTGACTCACCCCGATATTATCCGCTACTTCATGACCATTCCCGAGGCGGTGCGCCTGGTGCTCGAGGCGGCAAGTATCGCGCACGGTGGCGAAATCTTCGTGCTTGACATGGGTGAGCCGGTGAAGATTGTGACGCTGGCCGAAAACCTTATCCGCATGTACGGCAAGGTGCCCTATAAGGATGTGCAGATAAAGTTTACGGGGCTCAGGCCCGGCGAAAAGCTCAAGGAAGAGCTCCTGATGAACGAGGAAGGCCTGCAGAAGACTAGCAATAAACTTATCTTTATCGGGAAGCAGATTGAGATAGACAATGGCAAGTTTATCCAGCAACTGCGCAAGCTGAGGGATGCCGCGTTCGAGAACGATGAGCCTGGAACCGTGCAGGCGCTCCACGAGATTGTTCCCACGTTCGTGACACCCGAGGAATACAACAAGAAGGCGACCGCCTCGATGAAGGCGATACAGGAGACCGCGTAAAGGATTTGCCCATGAAGCGCTTTGAAAAGAGAGTCTGGCTTGCGAGCCCCACCATGCATGGCGATGAACTCCGCTACATGCAGGAAGCCTACGAGACTAACTGGATGAGCACTGTAGGCAAGAACATTGACGAGGTGGAACGCCTGGTGGCCGAGAAGGTGGGCGTAAAGTATGCCGTGGCGCTTTCGGCAGGTACGGCTGCGTTGCATCTGGGGACGCGACTTGCGGGTGTCCGCTTGTTCGGGGTACCCAAGGCGGGTGAGGGTGCGTTGCGTGGGCAGAAGGTATTCTGCAGCGACATGACTTTTGCCGCGACGCTCAACCCGGTGGCCTACGAGAACGGCGAGGCCGTGTTTATCGACAGCGAACGCGATACCTGGAACATGGACCCCGTGGCGCTTGAGAAGGCCTTCGAGATTTACCCGGATGTGAAGCTGGTTGTGCTTGTACACCTGTACGGGACGCCTGCGAAGGTTGACGAGATCCGTGAAATCTGCAAGAAACATGGTGCCCTGCTCGTCGAAGATGCCGCCGAGAGTTTCGGTGCAAGCTACAAGGGCGTGCAGACAGGTAGTTTTGGCGACTTTAACGCCATCAGCTTTAACGGGAACAAGATTATTACCGGTTCCAGCGGCGGTATGTACCTTACCGATAGCAAGGAAGATGCCGACAGGGTGCGCAAGTGGAGCACGCAGAGCCGTGAACCCGCGCCGTGGTACCAGCACGAGGAAATCGGGTACAATTACCGCATGAGCAACGTGATTGCAGGCGTGGTTCGTGGGCAGCTGCCGCACCTTGAGGAACACATCGCGCAGAAACATGCCATTTACGAGCGCTACAAGGCGGGACTTGCCGGGCTACCCGTGCAGATGAACCCCTACGACGCGGAAAACTCCGTGCCGAACTTCTGGCTCAGCTGCATGATTATCGATGGATGTGCGGTGGGCGAGGGCCGCGGAAAAACTACGCCTGCGAAAATCCTGGAACGCCTCGCCGACATGAACGCCGAGGGACGCCCGATATGGAAGCCCATGCACATGCAACCGCTTTATCGGGGACATGCCTTTGTGACTGCTACGGGAACTGACGTCGGTGCCGATATATTCGCCCGCGGGCTCTGCCTCCCCAGCGACAACAAGATGACCCCTGACCAGCAGGATGCCATCATCGCCACCATAAGGGAGTGTTTTGAGGGGTAGCGTCGGTTGACCTATGCTGCCATTCCTGCGAACCGGTGCTGTCATCCCCGCGCAGGCGGGGATCTCTCAGAAAAACTTTGTTATATTGAATTAAAATGTACTCCCGCTGCCTGAAACGTTTTTTCGACTTTTGTTGTGCTCTAGCGGCAATCTGCTGCCTGAGCCCGCTGCTTGTTTTGCTCACGTTGGTTGGCACTTTCAAGATGAAGGGAAACCCGTTCTTCACGCAGCCCCGCCCCGGGAAGGACGAAAAGATATTCAAGCTTGTCAAGTTCCGCACCATGACTAACGAGAAGGATGCAAACGGTAAGTTGCTACCCGATGACGTGCGCCTTACCGCATATGGCAAGTTTTTGCGCTCCACCAGCCTGGACGAACTCCCCGAACTCTTCAACATACTGAAGGGCGACATGGCGGTAATTGGCCCACGGCCGCAACTCGTGCGAGACATGGTGTTCATGACCCCCGAACAGCGCAAGCGCCATACCGTACGGCAGGGCCTGAGTGGACTTGCACAGATTAATGGCCGGAACGCCGTGACCTGGGAAACAAAGATTGCCTACGACTTGGAATACATCAAGAATATCACTTTCCTCGGTGACGTGAAGATTATTCTCACGACGCTCAACAAGGCATTTATCAAGCGTTCGGACATCACCGAAGAGAACTGCGATACCGCCACCGATTTGGGCGACTACCTGCTTGCTAGTGGGCGCATCACCCGCGAGGAATACGACCGCGGGCAAGAAGAAGCGAAAAATTTGATTGCAATGTCTGAATGTCATTCTGGAGCCGAAGGCGATAGAATCCACGATCTAGGGGTGGCTAAATAGAATGTCTTCTCTGGTGTCTATCATAATGCCCAGCTACAACACGGCCCCGTATATCGCGGAGTCCATACGCTCCGTGATTGCGCAGACATACACCGACTGGGAACTGATTATCGTTGACGACGCCAGCACCGATAGCACCGACGAAGTTGTAACCAAGTTCACTGAGCTCGCCGAAGTGAACTCGAACGGTTGTCATCCTGAGCGGACCCTGGAGCCGCAGGCGATAGGGGGAGTCGAAGGATCTAGTTTAGAAAAACGAATCCACTACCTAAAAAACGACCGCAATCGCGGTGCCGCCTACAGCCGCAACCGAGCCCTCCGCGAGGCAAAAGGCAAGTGGATAGCCTTCCTCGATAGCGATGACCTGTGGGCCCCTGACAAGCTCGAAAAGCAGATTGCCTTCATGACCAGGAACGGCTATGCATACAGCTACACGCGCTATGAGGAAATGGACGAGGATGGCAGGCCCACGGGAACGATTGTCGGTGGCCCGAAACGCATCACCAAGACGGGAATGTATAACTACTGCTGGCCTGGTTGCCTTACCGTGATGTACGACCGTGAGGTGGTGGGCGATGTTCAGATTGCCGAAATCCAGAAGAATAACGATTACGCCATGTGGCTCAAGATTTGCCGCATGGCCGACTGCTACCTCTTGGATGAAAACTTAGCCCGCTACCGCAAACGCACCGGCTCGATAAGCAATCATAGCTATATGTCGCTCATCAAATGGCACTACAGGCTCTACCGCGAAGCCGAAGGAATGAACCCAGTTGTATCCCTGTTTAATACGGTCCGGAACATCTTCTTTGGTGTGTGGAAGAAGATGAAGTACGTGGGGAGGGGATGATGTACATTTTGTTTAAATGCTCTCCTCTTGAAGTTGATGCGGATTGTGGTAATGATTTGGATGTTCAATGCCTTAATTTGAGATTGAGTCGTTTGTTTATAGCAAATGAAAAATTTAATATTAAAATCTTTTTGCTTCGTTTGTATTTTTTACTGATTACCTTTTATGGGGTTAAATTATTTTATGTTATGGATGGGGAAAACGTTATTCACTATAGTTACGTTTTATCCAAATGTTATAAGTTCCCTTTTATGAAAACTTCTGACCTGGAAATTGGACCATGTTTTACATGTAAAGAGTATCGCGGTAGAGGTATATATCCTAGAGTGTTGAAGAAAATTATATCGAGTGGGCTGAATGATTCGAATTTTTTTATGATTGTTGAGGAATCTAATTTGAGTTCTATAAAGGGTGTGAAAAAAGTGGGCTTTAAAGAGTGCGGTCATGTGAAAAAGCAAATGTTTAAAGTTTATAGGAAAATCAACGAATGCATGTAGAGGGATGGAATTATTATAATCATGCGGCCATTCCAACGACTGCACCGCATGAGACACCTGATTTAACTCCGCTTGAGGATGGAAGTATTTGGCGTATTGAAGGCAAAAAAGCATTGTTTGCCCGTTACACGACAGATTGGGATTGTGCTTACGATACTGGCTGGTGGTATATAATTAAAGATTCTCCTTTTGATATATCTGCTTTAAAGACGAAACGTCGGTATGAAATAACAAAAGCGAATAGATTTTTTGATGTTTATCAGATTAATCCTGCAGAACATCTTGAGTCGTTAAGAGAGGTACATGAAAGGGCCTTGTTGGCGTATCCGTCTAAATATAGGCCTTTCTTTAATAAAAAATCTTTTGAACAAGATGTGTTGAGATGGGAAAGACTTGTTGAGAGCGGTTCCCTAAAAATTTTTGGTGCTTTTTTGAAAGAGAATGGCAAATTGTGCGGTTATTCGTACCTTGCTTTAGAGAAAAATTATTGCAATTTGGCGATGCAGAAGACTATACCTGAATTTGAAAAATTTAATGTAAATGCTGCGTTAGTTAATGGTGTTCTTGATTCAATAAAAGATAGACTCTCTGCAGATTATTACATTTGTGATGGTTCTCGATCCATAAATCATGAAACTCATTTCCAGGATTATTTAGAAAAATATTTTGGTTTTCGTAAAGCGTACTGTAAATTGCAAATAGCATATTATCCATTATATAGGGTTCCTGTCAATATTTTGTATCACTTGCGTTTTTTAATATTTGTTCTGGGACGTCGTATAGGTTTATTTCATCAGTTGTCCGCAATTTTAAAAATGGAAGAAATTGTAAGAAAACAATGAAATATTTGATGGTTGGTAAACTTGTAAATAATTCTATGTATAATTTTTTTTGTGAGATGGATTAAATAGCCGATATGAATATTGCGGATAGATTGAAAAATGCATACGCCACAGGTGGATTTAAGGAGATTGTCCGTAAATCTTTTTTTCACTACATCTATATGTTTAACAGTCGCATAACAAAGGCTTCCGTAAATCGTAGAAAATTACAATTTGGCTTGAATCAGTCCGATATGCGAAAGGAAAAAATTGTCGTTTCGCTGACTTCTTTTCCATTAAGATTCAATAAAATCCATATTTGCTTGAAAAGTTTATTACTGCAAAATGTTAAGCCTGATAAAATTGTTGTCTATTTGGGAAACGATTCTTCAAGGACGCAATTCACAAAGGAAATGCTAGACTTGGAACGATATGGTGTTGAGTACCGCATTGATAGCGAAAGGAACCTGAAAGCACATAAGAAGTATTTTTATGCAATGCAAGAATTCCCAAACGATATAATTGTAACTGCGGATGATGACTTGTATTACCCGTCAAATTGGTTGTCCTCTTTATTAAAAACTTATAAGAAATACCCCAATGCCATTAGTGCTCGCCGCGTACATTTGATGAGGCAAAAAGATGGAATTCTTCTTCCATACAATATGTGGAAAGATCAGTGTCGAAGCATCGTAGAACCTAGCTTTTCGCTTTTAGCAACGGGTGGGAGCGGAAAATTGTACCCACCACATTGCCTTAAGAAATGCGCTTTTGATGATGGGAGGTTTAAGGAGTTGTGCTTTGACGCCGATGATATTTGGCTTAAATGTATGGAAGTTGTCAGCGAAATTCCTGTGGTTTGGGCGAAAAATTGGGAAGTTGATCAATTGGGCGTTGGGTCAAACGAAAAAGGCGCCCTTTCAAAACAAAATGTAGATTGCTCGAACAATGATGTCTTCCTAAAGAATGTGATGGATTTCTATAATATTTCTACGAGTCGTTTTTTTGAGTAAAAAATATGAAAAACTTTGCTGTCGTCATATTGAATTACAACACATTCGAAGATTCCGTTGTGTGCGTTGATTCTGTTAAGAAATATACGACTTGTTCTTCTTATAAAATATATGTGGTCGATAATGCTTCGCCTGATATGTCCGGTCAATTGCTGACTTCAAAATACGCACAAGATGACAATGTGCAAGTTCTTATAAGTGAAAAAAACTTAGGCTTTTCTGGTGGTAATAATATTGGGATTCGCAAGGCATTGGAAGAAGGTTTCGAATATGTTTATCTTTTGAATAGCGATATTATTCTGCAAAATGATGCATTTTTCTTTATGCAAGAAGCATTTGCTTCAAATAAAGATGTGGCTATTGTGGGCCCATCAATTTATAATCCTAAAGGGGAATATGTTCAGTTTGCAAGACATGGTATTACAGCAGAGTCTTATTTAACAAGTAAGAAATTTTTTAAAACTTTTTTCTTTGGCAAAAAGAATAAATCCCGTTTTATAGATTATCCCACGGATAAGGATTTTATTTTTAACGGAATGGTTTCCGGATGTTGTTTCGGGATGTCGTCTCTTTTCATTAGGCAAAATAATTGCCTGGATGAAAATCTATTTATGTATTATGAAGAAGATATATTGGCGTATGTTTTGCAAAATGCGAAAAAAAGTGCCATGATTGCGAATGAATCCCGAGTCATACATAACGAGGGCATCTCGACACAGAAAAAAGGCGATGGGAAAATGTTGTTTACTCGTTTTTATCGCTGGACGTCTGTTATATATGTTCTATTGAATTATGCAAAGTTAAATCGATTTGTGTGTGTGCTGCTCTCTTTACTCAATATTGGAAATTGGCTGGTGTTGTCACTGTACAATAAGAAATACAGAGAATCACTGCGGGCTTTTATTGCAGAAAACAAAAGAGTTTTGAACGCAAAACCATTGCTGTGAAATTGTAGGTCTTTATGGTTGTTCTTTATTGCCTCTTTTGTTTTTTGGCAGCTTATGTCGGGAAAAACTTATATAGGAACCTTTTTAATCCGATATGCTTATATAGCATTGTTTGGGGCGTGGCTGTTCTTGTCCATCAAAGTGGCTTGATAGTTTTTTACAACTTGACCCCATTTTGTTGGGTGGTGATTTTTGCAAGTCATCTTCTTTTTGTTTTGGGTTGCATTGTTGGTTGGAATCTGAATATAGATGAGAAACCAATTGCGGTTGAATGTGTTAGTGTTGAGCAATTGAAAAAATGGATGCTTGTTGGGATTGTTGTAACCATGTCTCTTGCTGCTATAGCAATTGTTGCGAATTTGAAAACCATGATTTCTATATATGGTTTCAATTTAATGGAACAAATTGTGCTGATTTATGGGGACAGAGTAAATGAAACGGAAAAGATAGAGACCATTCCATATTTAGGGTCATTTATATTTATAACGCTCCCTTTGTTAGGGTGTTATCTAAAAAGATTTGGATTCCATGTGATTGTTATTCCATGCGTTCTCCTTGCTTGTGCAGATGCTCTTATTTCTGGTGGACGTGGCGGAATTGTTTTTGCATTTTTACTTTTTTTGGCTGGTTATATGTGTATGGATAAAGGATATGAATTATCCTCAAGGGGACGAGTCTTGTTCCTTTTGGTATGCTTGGTTACGTTTTTTTCAATGATTCTCTTTGTTTCACAAGAACGAGCGGACGGTTTAAAAATGGCTTATGCGACGGATTTATATAAGGATTTATTCGGTTACAATGTCGCACTTTATAAGGGCCTTGTCTATATTGCGGGCCCAATAGGTACTTTGAACGAATACCTGCGGGAATGCGAGTTCCATTTTGGGAAAAATACTTTTTTGACGATTTATAATGTTCTGGCGAGACTGGGTCTGATGGAACCCATAAATCACTACCAAGAATTCTTTTTGACACCTATAGAATGCAATGTTGGGACATGGGTGCGTGAAATAATAGAAGATTTTACATTGGTGGGAGCAGTTTTCTTTGTCCCTCTTTTCGGGGGGGTGTCGTCTTGTGTGTACAGTATTGCTTTAAAGCGTAAGACCATAACAATGAAAATAGTATGGTCTGTTTTTGCAATGGTTCTCGCTTTGTCTTTTTATGATTGGAAATTCCGTTCGGCCAGCATATGGATTGCAGTGCTGTTTGGTGTTCTTATTGGTAAATTTATCGATAGAAAGTCTTTCGAAATCACAGAAGATGAATTGAAAGACGAATAATGGATGTTGGTTATGCAAAATAATACGTCCACTATGGGAATGAAAAAGAATGTTGTGCTGACAGTGTCTGCTCAGTTGGTCTCTTTTTTTGTAAGCGCTGTTCTGAATCTGATTCTTCCCAAATATGTATCAGAAATAGATTATTCTAACTGGCAAACATTTCTTTTGTACTTGGGCTATGTGCCTATTTTTCATTTTGGTTTTTTAGATGGGCTTATGCTCCGTTATTCCCAATATGACTACAAAAACTTGAATAAGCCACTCGTCCAGTCCCAATTTCGGTTGTTCCTTGGGGCAGAAATGCTCTTTGGCTTAGTTGGTTTTGCGTTGTCTTTTGGCATGGAAAATGAGATTTATCGTCAGATAGTTCGCTTTATTTCTTTTGGAATAATAACAATGAATGTTTATGCTTATGCGTCTCATTTATTCCAAATGACGAACCGTATTAGCAAATATGTCATTTTTGTCATGATGATGAAGTTGATTCTTGGCGGAGGCGTTGTTGTTGCACTCTTTTGTGGAGCTAATAGTTTTTATGATTTGTGCATTGTCTATTTTGCTGCCAGCATTTTCACAATTCTTTGGGGTGTATCTCAGAACAAGGAACTGTTTTGGGGAACGGGAAAACTTGCCGATGGTACTATCACGGAACTCAAAAGCAATGTTACTGCCGGCTTGATGCTCCTGATTGCAAACCTTTCGTCGATATTTTTTGTTGGCGGTGCAAAAATGGTGGTGCAGTGGCATTATGACCCGCTTTTGTTTGGTCGTGTCGCGTTTTCGTTTAACCTGGTAAACCTTTTCCTCACTTTTATAACGGCAGCGAGCATTGCGATTTTCCCGTCGCTCAAGCGTATCGAAACGGATTGCCTCCCGGATTTTTACGTCAAAATTCGACGTTCCATGACCCCACTCCTGTTTGTTTCGCTGGCGTTGTATTTCCCAGGTTATTATGTGCTCAAGCTTTGGCTCCCCAATTATGCAGATAGTCTTGTGTATTTGGGTGTTTTGATGCCGATGATTGTTTATGAATCCCGCGTGACACTCCTTACGAATAACTATCTTAAGACGTACCGCAAGGAACGGTTGATGCTTCTTATAAACTTGGTGTCGGTAGCTGTTGCGTTTGTGTTGTACCTTGTTTCGGCATATGTGTTTGATTCGCTCTTTGTCCTCTTGGCTTGCCTTGTGGCTGTCGTTATTGTTCGCTCCGTAGTTTCAGAAATTGCTGTTATGCGGATTATCAATCGCTGTCGTTATGCGCCGTTTGGGGTGGAACTTGCCTTTGTCGTAGTGTTCATTTTTGCCGTAGTGAAGTTTAATGGGTAAGATAATGGGATTTTTTTTGTATATTTCCTTTAACGTCGTGATGGAATCAAAATGAAAGACGAGAAGATGATGAAAATACAGCCGTTAGAAGGTTCGTTAACGCTACTGGATATGGTCCAGCACCTTTGGAATAGACGCTGGGTTATACTTCTGTTTACTTTTTTGACGGTGATTTTTGGATATGCATATGCCATGTGGGTTCGTCCGCAATTCACGAGCGATGTCCTCCTTCAAGTCAACGTCAAGGGTTCCAGCAGCAAGTCGACTAAGGCACTTGGCGAGATGGGCGCAGTCCTTGACTTGGCGAGTCCGGCTGATGCAGAAATTGAACTTATCAAGAGTCGCATGGTCCTCAGCGAGGTGGTGGCGGCTGAACACCTCCATATATGGACTATCCCTATTGGGGTTTCTGATAGGTTTGCTCATACTGAAGGCCGTATGGATGTCGATTCCCTGATTATCCCAGAAAAACTCCGGGCAAAAAAGTGGACCGCTCTTGCGAAGGATGAAAATTTCTATGCGGTAATTGCGCCGGATGGCAAGGTTGTCTTGGAAGGGACCGTTGGCGAAGTATATTCGGCCATATTTGCAGGTGATACCTTGACTATTCGTGTAAACTACATGCAGGCTCGTAAGGGGCAAAAATTCCAACTAGTTCAGGGCTCGCCTTTGAAAGCGGAACGTCTTCTGATGTCTTCTCTGAGGGTGATGGAAAAGGGCAAACAGACGGGTATCATCTCGGTTCGCTACAGCCATCGTTATCCGGATAGGGCCGCGTCTATCTTGAATACTATTGCGAAAACATATCTTCGCCAGAATGTAGAAATGCGTAGTGCCGAGGCTGAAAAGACTCTGGAGTTCCTTGAAGGGCAGTTGCCAGGTGTCAAGGCCAAGTTAGATAGCGCCGAGAAGGTCTTGGCGGACTATCGGTATAAGGTCGGTTCCGTGGATATCGGTGGCGAGACCAAGGCACATCTCGACAAGGAAGGTCAACTGCAGCGTCAGATTATGCAGTTGGAGCAGGAGCGTCAGTCAGCCCTTCGTTTGTTCAAAGCGGAACATCCAAACGTCGTGACCATCGTCAAACAGCAGAATAAGGTGAAGGCCGAACTTGCTCAACTCAAGAAAAACGCCGAAAAGATGCCACTCACACAGCAAGAGGTGAAACGACTGCAAGAGGAAGTTGCAGTCAACAACGAGGTCTACACCAACATGCTCAACAATATTCAGCAGTTGCGTGTGGTACGTGCGGGCGAGGTGGGTAACGTACGCATAGTGGATTTCGCTCAGATTGAGCAGAGCCAAAGTAAGCCGAACAAGACGAGAATAGTAATGTCGTCCGGTGCTGCAGGATTTGTACTTGGAATTTTATTTGTTCTATTGATGCGAATCTTCAAAAACGGCGTTCGCAGCGCTTCCGAAATAGAGCGCGCCACCGACATGACTGTCTTGGTGAAAATTCCCCAGTCTAAAAATAAGGTGCTTCGGGGCCACAAGCATTTGCATCATGGCAAACCCTTTGTGTTACAAGAGATTGACGGCCAGGTGACGGAGGCTTTCCAGTCCATGATGACCGCTATCAACTTTACGCTACCCCAGGTGGACCATTCCGTGATTCTGATTATGGGGCTAATTCCCGGAGTTGGGAAGAGTTTTGTGTCCCAAAATTTGGCAGCGGTCTATGCGGAGAGCGGTAAAAGGGTCTTGCTTATAGATGCCGACATGCGTAGAGGCGTAATTCACGGAAACGCCCGGATGGGGCTTGCTGATGTGTTGGTCGGGAACGCGACGTTGGATACGGTCTCCGTTCAAGGAAACGTTGACAATTTGTTTGTGATTCGCTCCGGCAAAACCAAGGTAACGGCCTGCGGTCTGCTCCGTAGCGACGCCATGGATAACCTCCTTAAGGAGGCGCGCCAGAAGTTCGATCTAGTAATTGTGGATACGCCGCCGCTGAATCTTGTGACTGACGCTGAGCTGATTTGCCCACTGGTCGATTACTCCTTGTTTGTGCTCCACTATGGCCGCCATAGTATGGAAGAAATCAAGGAGACTGTCGAGCGTGTCCGTCGCTATTCGGACAAACCCGCTGCTATCGTGATGAACCATTGCGAACATGAACCGGGTCGTTACGGCTATGGGTACTACGGAAAGGGCTATTACGGCAAAAAGTCGTGATAATCGACACTTTACGAAATGCTTACATTTTTCTATATTTGACCTAAATTTATAGGTTTATTATGAAAACTTTCAAAAAATTGGCCGTTTTGACGCTTTCTTTCGCTTTCGTGGGTGCTTTTGCCCAGGAAGATGGTGCCGTTCTTGGCGAATATGGTGCAATTACCGTCAAGATGCTTAATGGCAAGAGAACCGCGATTATCAGTAGCGAGTCGAAGGAAACCGTTGAAATTAACGAAGACGTTGAAATTGATTCGCTTTATTATGATAGGGATTATTCCGGCGAATGGGGTAAGCCTGGCACGCTTATGCTTCCCATTACAATGAAAGCGGGCTGGTGCTTTTCCTCTTCAATGCAAGTCTATGTAATGAAGAATGTTCACATTAGCGGAAATGAATCTTGGCAGATAGATGTTTATGAGGGGGGCAGTAATAACGAATTTTTGGCAAATACACCGTATTTTGTTCGTCCGAGTGCAAATCGTTTGAGCTATAATCGTGATTGTTTGTCTGAAGAACATCCTGTCGTAATGAATACGTCAAAGGGATCGTCTAACAGGATGCAGATTCTCGATAATTGGGAATTCCGTGGTATGTATTCCTACAAGCAGTGGAATGAAGGTGATCCGGATTTCGGCTACCTCTACGGCTTTGCCGCTCGCGAAAAAGTCGTGGACGGAAAGACGATTCATGAGGGACAGTTTGTTAAGGGAAAGGCCGGTGTGTTCATCCGTCCTTTCCGTGCTTACTTGATTTACAACAAGAATGCTGTTCTGGCAAAGAGTGCTGTAGAAACAGCTTCGCTTACGGCAGAAGATCTCCCGAACTCAATCGATGTGATTTTCCATGACGAGGATGGCACAACTTCAATTTACGCGCTCAATCCGCATACAGGCGTATTTTCTACGGCGACGGGTTGGTATGACTTGAAGGGGCGCAGACTCGGTAAGAAGCCGACCATCGCGGGCACGTATTTCTATAACGGCAACAAGGTTGTTATCAAGTAGGGGCGGAGAATTATGAAGTTTTATTGGGAAAAGAAAGAGTATAAGGCTCCAAAGTTGAGTGTTCTCGACATGCGCGGTGAATCGTGCTTGCTTGCTGGTTCTGGTGAAGGGCCTGATGCTGACGAATACGATGACGAATTCGGCTTTAACCTGAACAAAGGTGCAGACCGTATCGCATAACGATTCTACGAGGCGTACGCGTCTCTTCTTTACACTCCTGCGATTTGCCATAGGGGCTTCGCGGGAGTTTCCTGTTTTTGGAGCAGACTGTATTTCTGCCGAAGACTGGGAGTGGCTCTACAGGCAATGCGGTAAGCAGTCGCTTCTGGGCGTTGCCTTTTTTGCAATCAACTCGCTTTCTTCGGGGAAGCCCGAAATGCTCGGGATGCCGCACCAGCTTTACCTCAAGTGGTTCTACCAGGCGGAGGGCATTCGGTCGTTAAATGAGCGGCATTATGCGTGCTCGAGCGAACTGACGCAGAAGTTTGCTGCGGAAGGCTGCCAGACGTTTATCCTCAAGGGGCAGGCGAATTCCCTGCTGTACCTGGACAAGTTTATCCGGCAGACGGGGGATATCGACATCTGGGTTTCAGGTGGGCGAGAGTCCGTCATCGGGATCCTTTCGCGCATGAACCTGATGGATGGTGCAGTTGTCTCGAGTCACGATGTAGGCCTGCGCAAGGACTTGTTCGGTGTGGAAGTTGAGGTGCATTTTGACTGCATCCAGAGCGCAAACAATCCGTTTGCGAATAAGCGCTTGCGGCAGTTCTTGGCGGGGGAGATGGGGGCGGCGCATCTCGTTCCTGCGGGCGACACTAAAGATGCGCCGAGTTTCTACGTTCCTTCGAACAAATTCGCGCTGGTCATGCAGCTCTCGCATATCTACAAGCACTTGTTGGGGCTCGGGGTGGGCCTGCGCCAGGTGATGGACTACTGCATGCTGCTCCGGACAAGTTCCGATGTTGAACGTGCGTCTGTCGCCGCATGCTTAAAGTCGCTTGGGCTAAACCGCATTGCGGGGGCGCTCATGTGGATACTCGCGGAATACCTCGGGCTGGAATCGCGGTACCTGCTTTGCAAGCCGGATGTAAGGCGCGGTCGCATCCTCCTTCGCGAAATCATGTATGACGGCAACTTCGGCAAGCGGGCAGAACGCAAGCGGGGCGGCGTGTTCAAGTGGTGGCTCCGGAACCGCCTCCGTCTGGTCACATTTCTCCCGTTCGACTTTAGGGAAGTCTCCTGGTACCTGCTGCGCTACTGGGTTTCGTTCGTCTTCCTGACGCCGCAGCGCCTTCTGGCTTTCCGCCGGTATAAACGCGCCAATAAAAGATAAAAGAAATAAAAAGAACCCCGCGGTTTTCCGCGGGGTATTCTATAATGCTCTGGATTCTATCGCTTCGCTCCAGAATGACATGCTGGTTTAGAATGTCACCCTGGAGGCCGTAGGCCGATAGGGTCCATTACTTCTTGTCAGCGCTCTTGGGCATCTGCACGGAGATATGGATGTCCTGCAGCTGCTGGAGGTCGACTTCGCTCGGGCACTGGTCCATCGGGCTCGAAGCACTGGTGTTCTTCGGGAACGCGATGAAGTCACGGATGGATTCTTCACCTTCCATGGTAGCCACGACGCGGTCGAGACCGAAGGCGAGACCGCCGTGCGGAGGAGCGCCGTACTTGAAGGCGTCGACGAAGAAGCCGAACTTTTCCTTCACCTGTTCTTCGGAGAGACCCAGCAGGCGGAACACCTTCTCCTGGACTTCCGGGTTGTGAATACGGATAGAACCGCCACCGATTTCCACGCCGTTCAGGACGAGGTCGTAGGCTTCGGCGTTGCAATCCTTGAGGTTGCCGCCGAGCATCATGTCGAGGTGTTCCGGGAGCGGGTTGGTGAACGGGTGGTGCATGGCCATGTAGCGGCCTTCGGTGTCGCTGTATTCGAACATCGGGAATTCGGTAATCCACACGAACTCGCGCTTCTTCGGATCGCGGAGGCCCTTGATACGGGCGACTTCCAGACGGAGCTGGCCCATAGCCGTAGCAGCAACCTTTTCCGGACCGGCGATGAAGAACATCATGTCGCCGCACTTGGCACCGACGGCGTCGCGCAGTTCGTTGAGCTGTTCCACCGTAAAGAACTTGCCGACCTGGGTTTCCACTTCGTCGTTTTCCTTGACGCGCATCCACACGAGGCCCTTGGAACCGTACTTGCCCACGTAGGCGGTGAGTTCGTCAATCTGCTTGCGGGTGAAGTCCACGCAGCCCTTGGCTGCGATACCGCGGATCTTGCCACCGGCGGCAACACAGTTCTTGAACACGCCGAATTCGGACTTTGCACCGATTTCGGAAACATCGTGAATCTCGAGGTCGAAGCGGAGGTCCGGCTTGTCGGAACCGTACTTGAGCATGGCTTCGTGCCACTTCATGCGGCGGATCTTCTTGGGCGGTTCAAAGTCCCAGACCTTGCCGAGCACTTCGGTCACGAACTTGTCGAACATCGCCATCACGTCGTCCTGGTCCACGAAGGACATTTCGACGTCGATCTGCGTGAATTCCGGCTGACGGTCGGCGCGGAGGTCTTCGTCGCGGAAGCACTTGGCAATCTGGAAGTAGCGGTCCATGCCGGCAATCATCAAGAGCTGCTTGTACTGCTGCGGAGACTGCGGCAGGGCGTAGAACTTGCCCGGGTTCACGCGGGACGGCACCAGGTAGTCGCGGGCGCCTTCCGGAGTGGACTTGCAGAGCACCGGCGTTTCGATGTTTTCGAAACCGTTAGCGTAGAAGAAGTCGTACACGGCCTTGAGGAAGCGGCTCTTGAGCAACAGCTTCTTCTGGATCCACGGACGGCGCAGGTCGAGGTAACGGTACTGCAGGCGCAGGTCGTCGTTTTCCTTGCACTCTTCGTTCGGGTCGTTGATGGCGAGCGGGGAGGTGAGGGCCGCGTTCAAAATTTCAATCTGGTCGATCTTGACTTCGATTTCACCCGTGGCGAGCTTCTCGTTCGTGTTGCCCTCTTCGCGTGCGTAAACCTTGCCGGTCACCGTAATCACGTATTCGTTGCGGAGCTGTTCGGCGGTCTTCATCACGTCGGCGTTGTAGTCGGGGTTGAAGACGATCTGGGTCTTGCCATACTTGTCGCGGAGGTCCACAAAAATCACACCACCATGGTCGCGGCGGCGATCCACCCAACCGGCGAGTGTTACGGTCTGGCCAACATCTGCCTTGCGCAGCTGGCCGCAGTTATGAGTACGTTTCATGTTAGTATCCTTTGGATAGTTTTTTTCGGCGCAAAATATAGAAAAAGTGAGTGTTGGTTGGTGGGGTTCGGCAAGCTCACCAACCTTGTTAAGGTCCCTGAGCGGAGCGTAGCGGAGTCGAAGGGTTTTTCACTTTTTTGGTTTGTAAAGTCAATTTTTACACATTCTGAAGTTTTTCGTCGCCAAAATTCGTTTTTTCGTCTTTTTTTTCAAAATTTTTCATTTTTTCGTGAACTTTTGCGGAAAATTACTTGTATATTACTAACGAAATTTTCTGGATTAGGGCCTTTAGGGGCGTTTTTTGCCATGGGTCCGTCCGGGAATCGTAATGGAGATATATATGGCAGAAGATTTGCAAGCCCTTATGCAACGCATCCAGAAGGATGCCGTAGATAAAGCAGAAAACGAGGCAGCGGCTATTATCGCTCGCGCCAAGGAAAAAGCAGCCGAAATCGTGAAGGCTGCCGAAGCCGAAGCCGCGGCAAAGCTCGAAAAGGCGGACAAGGACGCCGAAGCGTTCACCGAACGCAGCGAACGCACCCTGGAACAGTCTGCCCGCGACCTTCTCCTTTCTGTGGGCAAGAATCTTGAAAAGATGATTTTGGACCTGCTCAACCTCCAGGTGGAAAAGTCCCTCGACGAATCTACCGTGAAGGACATGCTCAAGACCCTTGCGAAGAACTATTCCTCCGACATCGAAGTGGACTTCTCCGAAGCCGATGCCAAGAAGCTTACATCCTTTGTTACGGGCGAATTTGCCAAGGAACTCGGCAAGGGCGTCAAGGTCGAAAGCGACAAGGGCGTCAAGTTCGGCTTCCGCATCAAGCTCGATGGCGGCAAGGTCACCCACGAATTTACAGAAGCTGCAATGGCCGACGCTCTTTCGGCCCTGCTCCGTCCGCAACTTGCCAGAGTGGTAAACGCTGCCGCACAGGCGAAGTAACGCGGGTACTTGATGAGCAGTCCTTCTTACTTGATGGCATCTCTTCCGATGATTGAGTTCGGCGATCCTGCCCCGCTCAGTATGGAAGATTTTCGCCACCGCTGCATCGGCGTGTTGTCCGAGCCGGAAATTGCGGCTCTGGACGCGCTTTTGGATGACGGTGAATGCGAAGAGTGCGACGACGAGTTCGTGCGCGCCTACAAGGCCCACGAAATCCAGATGAAGAACGTTTCGGGCAGGCTCCGTGCAAGTGCATGGGGGCCCGATATCCGTTTTACGGAAAAGTCCTTCCCGGGTTACGATGTCGCCTTTGCCAAGATGATTCAAGATGCGTTTGCCAAGTCGAATCCTATGGAAAAAGAGCAGGATATCGACAAGGCCCGTTTCTGGCTTGTGGACTCGCTCGCGGGAGTGGGCGAGGGTACCGTCAAGCATGTTTACGCTTATGCGATCAAACTGAAGATTTGTGAACGTTGGGCGCGCCTCTCCGAACAAGCGGGCGACGCTGCCGTGTTGAATGTTATTAATGCAAACGATCCTGCATACGCCTCTGCGGCGGCACAGGAATGACCGGAGGTCCATTTTCAATGGCTAGTATCGGAAAAATCATCGGCGTCAACGGTAACCTGATTCGCGTCAAGTTCGAAAGCGCCGTGTCCCAGAACGAAGTGGCGTATGCCAAGCTTACTCAGAAAAACAAGGACGGCAAGTCCGAAGTCATCCCCCTCAAGAGCGAAGTCATCCGTATCCGCGGTGACTACGCCGAACTCCAGGTGTTCGAAGACACCACGGGGCTCAAGACGGGTGATGAGGTGGAATTCACCGGCGAACTTTTGTCCGTAGAACTTGGCCCCGGCCTCTTG
>CADCGB010000034.1 GCA_902800815.1 Fibrobacter succinogenes | reverse complement strand
GATTACAAGCGTGCTAGTGGCTACGCCGACGGCATTGCCTTTGAAGTCAACGTAACGTTAAAGAGTGGCGAAAATCCGAAGACGTTTGTCGCTAGTGCCGCCAGAAATGATTGGCACGAACCTACCTTTGAGGATATCTATGGCGAATGCGATGAAGATAAGATGAAAAATCAAACCAAAGTAGCTGTTTACGGAGGGGAAAAATACAAGTGTAACTACATTTCTGGAGTTTCCAGCGGATACTCTTGGGTTAAAGCAAGCGATTTGGATGAAAACGCAACGCTTGGAATTTGCACAAGTAATCGAAAAACAGAAAAAGATGTCGCTATAGTCGGTAACGCATACTATGGATTGAAAAAGAGTACCTTAACGCCAAGCTTGGTAATTGCGATACCGATGAAGGTGATACTAAAAATATTGAAGACATTAAGAGCGAAACCCTCAAGGACGGAGAAAACCACAGTTTCAAGTGCTCTATAGCTAAAGAAGTCGTAAATGACAATGGTAAGTGGGTTGACGCCTCCACAGACATTGCTCTCGACCAGATTTGCAACAGAGATAACGAAGATGCAACTGTTACCAAAGAAAGCGTAATCTATGTCTGTGCGTACGCGGACGATGACTCAATGTATCAGTGGATTAAACAGGAACTTGAGCAAGAGTAATTGATTCGTACTAGAACATGAAAACATCCCCGCAAATGCGGGGATGTTTTTATTATAAGAGAAAAGCTCGGACAAACCGAGCATAAGATTAAATCGCAAATTTAGTCGCATCAGCGAGCTGCACGCTCGCGATGCGAGAAATGCCCTTGATTTCCTGCGTCACGCCGTAGAGCATGTCAGCTTCGGCCATGGTTCGCTTGTTATGCGTCACCACGATGAACAAGGTCTGCTTGCTGAATTCGCGGAGGAGCGCCATGAATCGGCCCACGTTCGCATCGTCCAACGGGCCGTCGACTTCGTCCAGCACGCAGTACGGCGACGGCTTTTCCATGTAGATAGCGAACAGCAGAGCCGTTGCGGTCAGGGCATGTTCACCACCGGAAAGCGCCTTGATACCGCGCATCTTCTTACCAGTCGGGCGCACGTTGATTTCAATGTCTGCGTCAAGGATATCGAGCGGCTTGCCGTTCTCGTCGAGTTTTTCCACGAGGCTCATCTTGGTTTCGCCATTCAGGAACAGCTTGCTGAACACGAACTGGAAATTTTTCTGGATGCGTTCGAACGTCTCGAGATAGCGCTTGCGGGCAATGTCATCGAGTTTGGTGATGGTACGGTCGAGCGATGCGCGGGCACGGTCCAGGTCGTCGAACTGTTTCTCGACTTCCTCGAGACGCTTCTTCTCGTCCTCGTAATCTTCCATCACATTCACGTTGATGGGGCCCAAATCTTTAATCTTGCCGCGGAGTTCACGGATTTCGCGGTCGGCTTCGGGCTGGCTGTATTCCACGCGCTCGATATCGCCGGGTTCCTCGAGATTCACTTCCCAGTCGCCCTGGATACGTTCCTTGAGGCGGTCCACGTTCGCCTGCAATGCCTCGCGGCGGCGCACGATATCGTTCAGGTCGTGCATCTTGTCAATCATGTCATCGCGAAGGCTGTTCACTTCCTTCTGCCATTCATCGATATCGCCCGAAACAAGTTCGTACTTTTCGCGGGCAAGGTCTCGCCTGCTCTCGATTTCACGCAGGGCAGAATCCTTCGCCTGCACCTGGTCCGCAATCCCGTCAACATCACCACGCAACTTGTCAATCGCAGTCGCATTCTTCGAGATTTCGTCCCTGCGGGTAACAATCGAGTTCCCGAGGAAGTCCATCTGGTCGGCAATATCCTTGAGGCGGCTGGTGTTCTGCGCGAGTTTCGCATTCTTGTCCAGCACGCTGCGCTCGAGTTCACGAACTTCCTCGTCCTTGTCGCGGAACAACTGTTCCTGCTCGCCGAGTTCATCGTTCACGCGGTCGTATTCCGCTTCGGCACGTTCCGCAGCCTGCGCCGCCTCGGCAAGTTCCACATCGGAATTCTTGCGCTGTGCGGCTTCTTCAATGCGGGCGCGCGCGGTATTGCAGTTTTCCTCGAGGGCGGCAATGCGGGACTCGCAAGAGGCAACCGTATTCTTCTGGATGGCAATGGCGGCATCTCCCCCATGGAGGGAATTCTGCTTCTCGCGGATATCATCCACCATCGACTCAAGCATCTGGGATTCCTCGGCAAGGGTGTCCTGCACCCGCGCCATTTCGGATTCCTTCTGCGAAAGTTCACCCTGCACATCGGCAAGGGACTGCTGTGCATTTACAATCTCGTTCTTACGGCTGAGCGACCCTGCCGTCGGCGTACCCGTAGATACAAGCCCCGCCGTGCGAACCGTCGCATCGGGCGAGACAAAGCAGAGGTCGTCGTTACCATAACGTTCGGCAAGTTCCAGCGCCGCATCGAGCGATTCCACCAGAATGTAGCGTGAAAGGATTCCGCGGAGCCATGCCATGGTGGCATCGTCTGCCGTCACGTAATTCGCCATCGGACCAATCACGCCGTTACCCTCGATGTTGCCCGCAAAGGCGGGGCGCGGTTTTGCCATGAGCGCCATCAGCGCCTGGCCCACGTTCTCGTTCTTGAGGGAACCCACAATCTCGCCCAGGCTACCCGCATTCTCGACAACCACGGAATCGAGGATATCGCCCAGGGCCGTCTCGACCAGGTGGGCGTATTCAGGTGTCGCGGTAATGCGTTCGGAAAGCAGGCCCTGCGTAAGGTTCGCCTTGTTCTCGGCAAGCCAGCGGCTCGCTTCCGTACCTTCGTTAGAAACGCTCTCGAGCACGTCGATTCGTGCCTGTAGGCGCGCTTCCTCGTTCTTCAGTTCCGCCACGCGGGCCGTAATCTCGTTCAGTTCCGCCTTGAGGGATTCAATGCGTTCCTCGCGTACGGACTTCTGCTCTTCGAGACCTTCAATTTCGTTGCGGGCGTTATCCATGCCCTGCTGGATTTCTTCCACGGCACGGGACGCCTCGTCACGCTGGGCGCGGAGGGTTTCAATCTCACCGTTCCAGCCTTCCAGATTGGACTGGAGCATATCCGTCTCGGCATCGGCACGTTCAAAGCGCGACTTGAGGCCGTTCAGGGTGTTTGCCGCCTGCAGGCGCTCGTTCGAAAGTTCCCTCGACCTTGTGCGCAGGTCATCAACCTTGTCGCGCATCACCTGGAGGGTCTCGCGTTCACGTTCCAGGATGGCACTCATCTGGTCCATCTCGGAATCGTTCCCGAGGGCCTCGTTTTCCTTTTCGAGGCGTTCCTTCTCGGCGGTAAGCTCGCCCACCTTCTGCTCGCTACGTTCAATCTCGTCCTGGGCCTTCGCACTTGCGGCCTCGGTCGCAGAAATGGAATCGCGCAGGCGTACAATATCGTTATTCAGGTTGTTGAGTTCGATGGTCGCCGCCTGGACCTGACGTTCCAATTCGCGGTAGGCGTTCTCGTCCTCACTGATATCGAGCTTCTTTTCCTCGATCTTGGTCTGGAGTTCCGTCGCGCGGGTCTTGGAGGTTTCCACCTCGTGTTCCATACGGCGGGAAGACGTATCGAGCGTATTCAGGCCTTCCCTGAAGTCCTCGAACTTGTCGATACTCACGGAGAGGTCCAGTTCACGCAGGCGCTTGGTCAGGTTCTTGTATTCCTCAACCTTCTCCGCCTGGGTCTCGTACTGGCGCACGGAACGGCGGGTCGCACGTAGGTTATCTTCCACGCGGGCCATATCCATCTGCACGCGTTCCATCTGGCGCACGGCTTCCTTACGCTGCTGGCGGTACTTGCTCACGCCCGCAGCCTCTTCAAACAATACACGGCGGTCGTCTGCCTTGTCGGAGAGAACCGCCTTGATCATGTCGGCGTTCATCTGCGAGTAGGTACTGGAGCCAAGGCCCGAGTCAAACAGCAGGGCATGGACATCCCTTAACCGGCATTCCTGGTTGTTAATCAGGTATTCGCCCGAACCGTCGCGGTGGACGCGACGGGTAACAATCACTTCAGAATATTCAGAGGCCAGCGTTCCATCGCTGTTATCGATGACAATGGAAACCTCGGCAAGGCTCATCGCGGCACGTTCCTCGGTACCGCTGAAAATCACGTCCTGCATCTTGCTCATGCGCAGGAGGGCGGCCTTCTGCTCGCCAAGCACCCAACGGATGGCGTCGGTAATATTCGACTTTCCGCAACCGTTCGGACCCACGACGGCGGTAAGGCCCTTCGTGGGGAAATTAATTTCAGTCCTCTGGGCGAAGGACTTGAAACCGAAAATCTTTAACTTAGTTATCTGCACTATTGATTAATGTAGTAAAAATGCTAGTTCTCAACGCAACGGACCGGGAATGCGGAGCCAGTTCCCTTCGACTGGAGTTTTACTTCTTCGCTATAGTATGGCACCCACATCACCTGCAGGCCATCGACCCACATGTAGGCGCTCACCGCGGAATCGAAATAGTCCCCGGACTCACGGCCACCGGCAGGCAGCGCGTTGAAACCCCAAAGGTTCCAGCCCTTCCCACCCTTGTCGGTCCAGCCTTCGCGCGAACGCAAGGAACTGGCATAATGCATGACGCTATTCACGAGGACATTCACATCGGTCGATGTCGGCAAATGCCATCCCTCGGGGCAAACCGTCTTTGCCTGCTCGAAGGAATAAAGCCTGCCGTACTTCTCGCATCTTTCGGAATCATCGTTGTAGCACCAACTGTCGTCGGTCTTGAAGTTCATGTTTTCGGCCATCCAGTTCTGGTTGCCAATCTTGATTGTCTTGTACTTTGCGCCACCAATTTCAAGTTCGCCATAATCGAAGGGGATTTCGTCCAGGTAAGAGGAATCAATATCACCCTCGACCTTGACATCGGAATTCGCAATCACGCAGCGTACCGACATGCCATGATCCTTGTAATAGGTTCCTTTTTCGAAATTGTCGCGGTCGTAGCGCAAGGTAAAGCCGACACTGGTGGCTTCATCGATTTCATCATCCGCCCAGAAGAAGGCATACTTGCCTGTGCTCATGAATTCGCCGTTTTCGCTATTCCTGCGGCCGGCGGGCAAGACGTTAAAACCAAAGCGATTCATCGCCTTCGTCGCGAGTTCTTCCTGTTGCCAGCCCTTGACCGACTTCATGTCGGCGCCAACTACATCATTGACACTCTGGTTTTGCAGAGCCGTATGGAGTTCGTTCCATTCAGACCAAGACGGGATATGCCACCCATCGGGGCAAATTCCTTTCTGATGATATACACTGGAGTATTTCATGGTCGAATTATACTTGGATTCATAATCCATCGCGGCAGTCCAAGAGTAGAGCGCGCCATACTTGCTGCAACTATCCGCCTTGTTTTCGTAGCACCAGACATTCCCCTTGAGATTTTTCGTCTTGGAACTATCCGCATAACGGAGGTTTTCCGCCATCCAAAGATTGCGGCCAATCTCCACGACGGCGTACTTGTTTCCATCGCGTTTATCGGTAAACTTGCCGTTTTCCAGCTTGATGGTTGTAAAGCCAAGTGCACCGGAGGAATTGACTCCGGTGTCATTGCATGCAACCATCACCATTCCTATAAGAAACAGGCCGATTATCTTTTTCATGGGTCCTCCCTACTTAAACTCGTAGTGCAGTCCGCGGCCATTTTCTGTATCAGAAAAGACAACGTACTCGCTTCCACCACTAAACTCCAAATCTTCAACAGTGTACGCATCATTTATGTAAACGCTGCAGATACAAGTTGCAAAAATGTCTTCCTTGGCTTCAAGGTGATCACAGGCGCATCCGATAGTAGACCTTTCTACAGTCCTGACGCGGATATTGAACGTTCCGACCCAGTCCTCTTCGTAGACGCGGCTCTTTTCGCCCGGACGAATCGTGTCCTGAATCCAGGGAACATAATCCGTACCATCATCGGAAACAATATCGACACCGATGATGGTCTTGCTTGACTTGTTCTCTATCTGCAGGCGGGTCGAGGAATCGACACACCAGTGGCTGAGGCAGCCCGAAAGAACCGCACAGCAGGCGAGCAAGGCGCAAAGTACAGACAAACTCCTAAAAGTCTTCATTACTTGCCTCCTTCACTGCCCGATTTCTCGTAGCGGATACCCTTCGCGGTGATTGTCTTCGGTGCGTCCGCACCCTGGGAATTCTGGGAATCAAGCGGAATTATCTCGGATTTCTTATCCGGCGTATTCTTCCTCTTGATTTCGCGCGTCTGGAGCGGCGTAGACTTGCGGCCGTTCTTGGCAAACAGGGCATCCCCGAAGGAACCCATGTTGAACTGGAGTTCCACGAACCAGGTTCCCTTCGCATGGAACAGGTGGTCGTACTCGTAGGCGGAATTGTAGCCAACGCGCAAAAGCGGCATCTCGAATGCCCAGCCAAACATCAGGTCGTCCCAGTTGTCCGCCACAGCACGGCGGCGGAGGCAGGTAAACTCGACAGAGAATAGGCGCGAGGGTTCCGGGTACAACTTCAGCGCGGCAGAATGGAAACCGTCATCCGGGAAATCGAACGAAACTTCCGCATAGAGCATCTGGGCGAACAGGTTCTGTTCCCAGTTCACACGAACAAAGTCCTCGTCAAAACCATCCAGTTCACGCTTGTAGATGGTAGCATCGATGTTAGGCATGTATGTCCAGAGCCCCGAGGAGGCACCGCCGAACAGTTCACGGTCCTCGAGATCAACAGAAAGCCTGAGCATGCGGAAATGCGTGCGGTGGAATTCCGTCTGGGCGCTGATGCGGCCAAAGCGGAGGTTCGCCCAGGTGTACAGGAGCGAGTCGTTCTCTGCCGGGAAAACATCACCCACGAATTCCACGTTCTGGTGTTGCATACCGGCAGCAACGGAATAGTCTATCGATGTGTTGGTATAGCCAAGACCCCATGTTGTCACGGAACGGATAAGCCCGAAGTCCGTGTACTTCGGGAAGAACAGGAAATCCTCGCCGTCCCAGCCGGAACGCTCGAACAGGAGGAGCGCCGACAGGTAGTTATTCTGCGAAATCGGGTGCGACGCCATCAGGGAAAAGTGATGACGCACGGCAAAACCATTGTGCTCACCGAACTTACTCTTCAGCGGAATCTGGGTCGGCAGCGGAGCGTAGTTCATGCCGATATCGACAAACGACATCTTTCCGAACAGGAGAAGGTCGCCAACGTCGCGCAACTGCTCGTCGCGGGTCCAGTAGCCGCCAGAGGCAACCGCTTCCACGTCAACGGCATCTGCCAGAGCCGACGTGAGCGCGAGCGGAATCGCGACCAGGGCAATCTTTATGGAACGGAATAGGCTCATGGTTTTAAATATATAAAAGACAAGTTAAAAAACAACCAGGTCGTTCTTGTGTATAAGTTCATCGGGCACGTGATTGCCGAGAATCTCGTGTACCTGGGCAGTCTTCTTACGGAGCACGAGCTTCAGGGTCTCGCTATCGAAGCCGGCCACCCCGCGAGCCACCGGATTCTTCTCCTCGTCCAGGACCTCGATAAGGTCGCCCTTGTCAAAGTGCCTCTGCACAGCGATTACCCCCACGGGCAACAGGCTCGAGTGCTTCTTGCGAAGGGCATTTGCCCCTCCGGCATCGACCATCACACTACCGCGCGGCGTGGTAATAAAGCTCAGCCAGCGCTGGCGACTGTTCAACTTCTTCTTGGAGCCCGCGAACAGCGTGCCGTTCGCATTCTCGAAAATCACCTGGTGCGGGAGAACCTTCATACCGTTCGCAAGGAAGGCGTTCGCCCCGCTCTTGGTCACGTTCCGGATGGCCTCAAGCTTGCTACGCATACCACCGGTACTCACCGCAGAGCCGGCCTCGCCGGGCTTACCCGCAAGCGCGAGAATCGCGGGCGTAATCTCGGGCACAAACCGGAGCAGGCGCGCATTCGGATTCTTCTTTGGGTTGTCATCGAACAGGCCATCCTCGTCCGTAAAGATCAAAAGCAGGTCGGCATCCAGGAAGAGCGCCACGTCGCTCGAAAGCTTATCGTTGTCGCCCACCTTGATTTCTGCAACCGCAAGCGAGTCGTTCTCGTTAATGATGGGGACAATCTTGCGCGCAAGCATCGCCTTGATGGTGTTCTGCAGGTTCTTGTAGCGGCCACGGTCACGGAAGTCGTCTGCCGAAAGGAGAATCTGGCCCACGGCAAGGTCCACCCAGCGGAACATCTCGCGGTAGGTGTACATGAGGTCGATCTGGCCTACGGCGGCACATGCCTGCTTCTCGGCGATGACCGTCGGCTTCTGCTTGTAGCCCAGTTCCGCCATGCCAGTACCCACGGCTCCGCTTGTCACAATCACGACTTCCTTCCCCGCTTCCATAAGGCGGGCGACGGAGTCTGCGAGTTTCTGGATATAGCGGGTACGCACGCCGCCCTTATCGGAATCCACCAGGATGCGGGAACCGATCTTCACAACAATGCGACGCGCTTCGTCTAGGATGTTCTTACGTAATTCGCTCATATAATCTCATTCAACCTTATCTGCACACCAGCAGCCTGATCGCGTCGAGGCGGAGTTGCGGGTTTGCTACAATCTTCTTCCTTTCGGTCACGTTCTTGCGGAGCTGCGCCAGTTCTGCATTGTTACCTGCCTTGCCACGCATGGTAAGCAGGTGGTTCATGCGCTGGTATTCCTGCTCGGAACGCGCCTCTACCGCGGAGGCAGCCTTGTCAGCGTATTCCTTCGCAAAGCCCGAGACGTTGCGTTTTGCAATCGCAAGACCTTCCTTCGCAAAGTAGCGCAGTGTGGTATCCACCGCAGCGTTCCCCTGCGGAACATTCACGTCACGCAGTTCGGCCTTCTCGAGCGCTTTCAGGTGCTCGGACATATCCTGCCCGGTAGCATCCACAATCGTCGTCACGTAGCGCGGGCCAACGATATCGGACACGCCCCATTCCTCGGGCACGGGCAGTTCCACCACAAAGCTGTACTGCATCATGAGCCCGCGCAGTCCAGAACCGTTCCAGATGCTGCAGGCGACGGTGCCGTGGTTCACGCCCGTCTCAAAATCTATAGTGCCCTGTGCTAGCGGGTGCTCGAGACTCAAGAAGTCCACCTCGTCGTGGAGCATCGCCACGCCGCGCTCGAACGTCGCCGTAAGGCAGATGTTGTCGGTGCCCTGCTCGTCTTCCTCGCTCTGGGCGGCAATCATGCCGCGGCTCGGCATGCCGGCAACGGAACCGTCCTCGATCTGCGGGCCCTGCGTAATCACGCAACAGCCCTCGATTGCGCTGTTGTCCACATCGAGCCCGCGGGCATGGAGCGAATCCAGGAGCAGGTCCTTCAGTTCGTGCTGAGCATCGATGCGCAGAATCTCGTCGGTAATCTCCTTCGCCTTCTCGGGGTTGCGGGAGTTGTATTCGAGCAGGCGGTCGCGCCCCTTCTCGATATTCTTGCGCATGGTCTCGCAATCCTTCTTCACCTGAGGGATAACATTCTTCACGAAGTCGTCCAGGCAACCGAGCGGGTTTGCAAGAGCCTCAATCAGGCTATCCGTATACTTGAGGAAGAGTTCGCCACCGCTCATGAGGGGCGCGCCAAACGCGTTCAGGCCATCGTTGTACCAGCGGAACATAACCTCCTGGCCAGAGCCCTTCACGTAGGGAACATGCACGATGATATCCTGCGTCTGGCCAATGCGGTCCAGGCGACCAATGCGCTGTTCCACAAGTGCGGCATCGAGCGGAAGGTCGAACAGGATAAGGTGGTGCGAGAACTGGAAGTTGCGGCCCTCGGAACCAATCTCCGATGCGATAAGCAGGTTCGCGCCGTTCTCCTTGCTGAAGTTTGCCGCAGCCTTATCGCGCGCCATGATGGACATGTCCTCGTGGAACATCGAGAATGCTCCCTCGCCCAGGTAATCGGTCAGGATAGATTCCAGTGCGAGCACGACCTCGATCGATTCGCAGATGAGGAGAATCTTGTCGTCCTTGTGCTCCTTGAGGAACTTCTTGAGCCAGACGATGCGCTCGTCGAGTTCCCAGCCGTCGGAATAGCGGGTGCACAGGAGGCCATTCTCCTGAATGTCGGTCGATGCATCCAGGTCCTTCTCGGCGGCAAGTTCCACCATCTCGCGGTACCTGGGGTTCGGCTCCAGGCAAATCTCATCGAGCTTGCGCTTGGGGAACCCGCCCACGCCCTTACGCGTGTTACGGAACACCACGGAGCCCGTACCCATCGCATCCACGATGCGGCGCATCCATTCGCCGGCGGTCATGGACTTCGAGTTTTCCTGTTCGAGCCACGGGCGAATCTTCGAATTCTTGGGGACGCATTCGTACAGGTCGTCCCAGCTCATGTGATGGTTCGGGTCGGTCGGGAGTTTCGCAAGGTCGTTCACCAGCTTGCGGTATTCCTCCTGGTCCTTGATGAACGCACCGTAGTCGGCAAAACGCGCCGGATCGAGCATCTTCAGGCGGTTGAACTGGCTTTCGGGGTGCAGCTGCAAGGGAGTACCCGTCAACAGGAGCACGCCCTTCGAGCGGGCAAGCACCGCGTTTGCAAGCATGTACTCGTGGCTCGTGAAGCCGTCCTCGCAAACCAGGTGGTGCGCCTCGTCTATGATGGTCATGTCCCACTGCGTCTTGAGCAGGTCCTCGATCAAGGCAGGTTGACTCATCAAGAAGTCAATTGCAACGATGATGTTGTTGCTCTGCAGGAAGGGATTCGGCTTCGGGGCGCCCTTCTCGACACCAATGAACAGCCCGCGGATATAGCCCTCGTCGACCAGCGTAAAGAGCTGGTTGAACCTGCGCTTCATCTCGATCATCCACTGGTGCTTGAGCGTCTCGGGAACAATGATGAGCGTACGGTTCACGCGACCACGCGCATTCAGGGCATGCCAAATCATGCCCGCCTCGATAGTCTTGCCGAGGCCCACCTCGTCACTCAGCATAAGGCGCGGGAGCGTAGAGGAACTGCAGGCGCGGTAGCAAAGGTAGTACTGGTGCGGAATCATGTCGAGACGCGGGCCAATCATGCCGCGTACCGGCGAAGATTTCCACATGCACGAAAGTTCCATCGCACGGCGACGGCGTTCAAAAGCCGCCGAGGATACGTCAGCCGAAAGACCTTCGGTCTTCGAGCCGGCACCTATCTTGGTGAGCGAACGGAATAGGTCGCTCGGGCGGGCCATCTGCTTGGCGACAAGGTCCGCTTCCTTGATTTCACGACCGCCGCGGCCTATGTAAACGACAAGGTCGTCATCCTCACGGACGCTCTCGACAGAGAACGAAACTCCCTTCTCGTTTTTCGCCGTTTCACCCGGCTGCAAAATGAAGCGCTCCACGGGAGCATTGTCAACACGATAAAGACGAACCTGACCCACTAACGGGAACATAAACTTGACGGTACGGCCCTGAACCTCGGAGACGACCCCAAGACCCAATTCCGGTTCCGACTGGCTAACGTAACGTTGCCCCGGCTTAAACATTTTCATGCCTCCAAATTTAGTAAATAATGCGTTTTCTGACCAAATTTTTCTATCTTTTACCGCGTATGAAGTGGTTTTTTATTGACGAGAGCATTACCGACGGAGAACGCCGCCAGGGTCCTTATTCTATCGATGAAATCCACGAATTTGTAAACCAGGGGAAAATCACCGACGATACGCTCGTGTGGCACAGCGGCGAAAGCGACTGGAAAACCTGGAAAGAAGCTTCGCAGACGCTCAAGGAAGAACTGCCGCCCCTCCCCCCTGACGACGAGGAAACGCTCCGTAGCACTATCGAGGCGCTCGAGCAGATTGTCAAGGAAAGCAAGTCCAGGGCACGCCGGTTCCCAGGGTTCTTTGTACGCGCCTTCGCCTTCATTGTTGACAACGTAATACTCGGTCTTTTCGGGGGAATCACCCTCTACGTGCTCACCTGCATGGGCATGCTCGATTTTGAACTTATCCAGGAAGCCACAAGCGCCTACATCAATGACCCGATGTCGGCAGAAAGCATGAATAAACTGCTGGAAGCACCGGGCATGAGCACCTTCATTTCCGTATGGAGCGTTGCGCAGACCATCTACTTCATCGCTTTCCACGCCATACTCTCGGCAACCCCCGGCAAAAAACTCTGCCACATTCACGTAGAGACTGCCGACGGGAACAAACTTACCTGGCTTTCTTCCACTGCACGCTACCTGTGCAGTATCCTCACGCAGCTTTCCCTCGCCATCTATGGCCTCGGCTACCTAATCGTATGCGTCGACCCCAAGCGCAGAGCGCTTCACGACTGGATTGCAAGGACATTCGTCGTGTACGATGAGCCAAAAGGCTCAAAGGATTCGGGTAACAAGAGCGCCGGCGACAAGGAGATTCAGTAATGTACCGTTTTGAAGTTCACCAAGTCAAGAAACCCCTCGAAGGCGAAGTCCAGATTTCGGGCGCAAAGAACGCCGTGCTCGCCGTGATGGCGGCGGCACTGCTCGCCGAAGGCGTCTCCGAAATCACGAACGTTCCGCACCTCAAGGACATGAAGACGATGAGCGACGTGCTGCGCATTATCGGCTGCCGCATTAGCGGCGAAGCGCACCAGCTCAAGATCGACACCCGCGGGGCCGACCATCTCGAGGCTCCCTACGAGCTGGTGAAGACCATGCGTGCAAGCTTTTACGTGCTAGGCCCGCTGGTAGCGCGTTTCGGGCGTTGCCGCGTGTCGCTCCCCGGCGGATGCGCCTGGGGACCGCGCCCGGTCGACCTTCATCTGAAGGGGCTCGAGGCACTCGGTGCAAAGATCAACCTTACCCGCGGCTACGTGGAAGCCACCTGCGACGGGCGACTCCCGGGCGGCACGTTCAACTTCCCGATTTCTAGCGTGGGCGCAACGGTGAACGTGCTCATGGCGGCAACGCTTGCGAAGGGCACGAGCGTGCTGCAGAATGCGGCACTTGAACCCGAAATTGACAACCTCGTGGATTACCTCGTCTCGATGGGTGCAAAAATCCAGGGACGCGGGACCCGCACGCTTACCGTGCAGGGCGTCGAGAGCCTCCGCCCCGGCAAGGGCTACACCATTCCCGACCGTATCGAGGCCGGCACGTACCTCTGCGGTGCAGCGATTACCCGCGGCTGCGTGAAGGTCACGAAGATTATTCCCGAACACATCGCCTCTACCCTCGACGCCTTCCGCGAAATGGGCTGCAAGGTGGATGTCGGTAACGACTGGGCGCAGGTCGATGCCCGCGGCATGGAACTCAAGCCCATCAGCATTTCGACCCTCCCCTTCCCGGGATTCCCGACCGACATGCAGGCTCCCCTCATGGCGACGCTTGTCTCGGTACCGGGAAACAGCCTGATTCAGGATACCGTCTACAACGACCGCTTTAAGCATGTCGCCGAATTGCAGCGCATGGGAGCGAACATCCAGGTGAACGGCAATACCGCGACTATCAAGGGCGGCACTAAACTCGAAGGCACCGAGATTATGGGTAGTGACCTGCGTGCTACCGCCGCTCTCGTGCTTGCAGCCCTCGTGGCCGAGGGCGAAAGCACCGTGAGCCGCGTCTACCACCTTGACCGCGGTTACGAGGACTTCGAAAACAAGATGGCCAAGATCGGCGGTGTCGTCATTCGCCACAGCGATGACGAAGACGACGACGCGTTCTAGGAAAAAACTTTCGGCAAACCCATAGAAAAAGCCCGCGCACTGCGCGGGCTTCAAGATTTACCAAAGAGCGTGCTTTTAACTAGTCCTTCTTGGCAGAAGGAATCTTCTTCTTTTTCGCGGGCTTTTCTGCCTTTTCGGCAGCCGGGACTTCGGCCTTCTCTGCGGGCTTTGCTTCTGTGGCCGGGGCCTCAGCAGCGGGTGCGGCAGGTGCAGCCGGAGCTTCCGCAGCAGGTGCTGCAGGCGCAGTTTCAGTTGCCGGTGCGGCTGATGCATCCTCGGGCTTCTTGTCCGAAATCGGCTGCGGTTCCACGGAGTTCCCTTCAAGCAATTCCTGCAGGATTTCTGCAGCCTGCTCAAACTCGCCGGAGGTAGCGCAGGACTTGCTCGAAAGAATCTTCTGCAAGTACTGCTTCTGCATGTCAACATTCCCTTCGGCAGCATAGATTGCCGCAAGCTTGAACATCGTCGTGCAAATCTTCTGCCCTTCGGGGAAGCTCTGTGCAAGTGCCTCGAACACCTTCTTGGCCTTTTCCACCTGGTTCACGTCGACAAGGCAAAGCCCCATCCAGTACAGGGAATTCTCGCCGAGTTCCCCTTCCTTCATTTGTTCGTAAACCTGCTTGAAGCCGGTATAGGCAAGCTTGTATTCGCCGCGGTGGTAGTCCGAACGGGCCGTATTGAACATCGCTTCCGCTTCCACGAGGCGTTCAGCTTCGCGTTCAACACTATCCATTGAAACCTGCTGCTGCGGGGCTCCACTCACCACGACCTTCTTCGCCAAGATCTTGTCACTCTTGCCGAGCAACATGTCGAGGCGGTAGATGATCTCTTCCTGGCGCGAGTCGTTCCTTTCGGATTCATCGCTTATCCGGCGCGAAAGCATGGTCAGTTCGGCCATCATGCGCTTCTGCAGCAAGGCAGAGGCTTCCTGCTGGGCAAGGAGTTCCGCCTTCAAGGAGTCAACGCGCTTGCGGAGGTTCTTGTTATCGGCCCTAAGCTTATGCATGGCGGAATCAAGATTACTGAGGACAGCAACCTGCACGTCCGTACCGACATTACGCATTTCCTCGGTACGAAGCACCGTCATCTGGGAGCACCCGACTAGGGCGAATGCAATCGAGACAATACCTAAAGCAATTTTTTTCATTTTCAATCGCTGTTTTTAGTTAAACACGGGTCTAGATCCTTCAACGCGATGCCTCGCGGCATCTTGCTCAGGATGACAAAATTACTGCTGGATATTCACGCGGAAGTTGGCACGGCGGTTCTGGGAGTATGCCTCTTCAGTTTCGCCCTGAGCCTTCGGAGCTTCCTTACCGTAACTCACGGATTCCATGCGCTTGCCTTCGATACCATAGGCGTTCAGGAATTCCTTCACCTTCATGGCGCGCTTTGCACCGAGAGTGAAGTTGTAGTCTTCGGTACCGCGGGCATCGGTGTGGCCCTCGATGGTAAGCGTGAAGCGTGTTTCCTTCAGGAGGAGTTCGCCCACCTGTGCCAGGAGTTCCTTGGCCTTCTCGGTGAGTTCCGAACGGTCGAAATCGAAGTACACGTCTTCGCTCATGATCTGGTTGATGAGCGCTTCCAGGCGGGCACGTTCCGCTTCGAGGCGTTCGGCCTCCAGGCGGGCACGTTCTGCAGCGAGGGAATCCTCGTTCACCGCAGGTGCGGGTTCTGCAGCGGGCTGTGCTGCCGGAGCAGGTGCAGGTGCGGGAGCGGCGGCCGGGGCCGGCGTCGGTTCCGTCTGCGGGGGTTCATTCTTGGCGCAGCCTACAATGGCGAGGCATGCGGCAAAAGAAAGAATGGAAAGTTTAGCGATGTATTTCATTTAGCACCTTCTTTGGTTTTTTGTTGTTCATTGTCTTCGTAGAACCAGGACCACGTAGGCGATGTGTTCTCGCCGCCCTGGGTAATGCGGGTCACGTTCGCGCCGTCGAACCGCATGATGTAAATCTGATAGGTACCGCTACGGTTGCTCGAGAACGCAATCAGCTTGCCATCGGGCGACCAGGTCGGGTGTTCGTTGTTACCTGCGTTGTTCGTGAGCTGCACGATGTCGCTCCCGTCGAGCGCGCAGGTATAGATGTTCATTTTGCCGTTGTCCATCGAGGTATAGACGATGCGGTCACCGTTCGGGGACCAGCTCGCACGCTCGTTGTAGCGGCCCATGAAGGTCACGCGACGCAAGTCGCTACCGTCCTTCCCCATCACAAAGATTTGCGGGCCACCGCCACGGTCACTCGTGAACAGCACCTCGGTCGCATACGGGCTCCATGCCGGGCTCGTCTGGTTGCTCTTCAGGTAGGCGAACTTACGTGCCTTGCCCGTTTCCATGTTGCCGAGGAAGAGGTCAGTCTTTCCATCAAAGGACGAAGAGAAAAGGAGTTCGCCAGTCTTCGGGTTCACCGCAGGGCTGTACGTCTGGTCGTACTGCGGGAAAATCATACGTTCGGAACCGCCGAAGTTCTTGGCATACAGGTGCGGGCGCTTTGTCTTGAAATTCACGTACACGAGCCCCGCATTCCCGCGCATCCACACAGGCATCATGCTGATGGTCGAATCGCGGGTTACCTGGCTACGGTGGAATCCGTCGTAGTCGGATACCACCACCTGCTTCACGCCCTCGATCTTGGACACGTAGGCAAGTTTGGTGCTCGCCACCCCGCGCTCGCCAGTAATGCGCAGCGTCACCTTGTCAAAGAATGCATGAATCGCCTTGCGCAGGTCCTTCTGCTTTACCGTATAGGCTTCACCGAGCAGCAGGTCCTTCGACTTCGAGACGTACAGGAAGCACTGCACCTTCAGGGAGCCATCGCCCTGGGGAGTCACCTTCCCCGTCACGTAGTATTCCGCATGGCTGCGGCTGAAAAGCGCAAGGTTGAACTTCTCGGAAGCCACCACGTCAAAGCGGCCCGAAAGGTTCGCATCGCGGGTAATAATCTGGTGCGGGCGTTCCTCGATCCATTCAATGCTACCCTTCTCCTCGAACGGGACAACACCCAGCGGCATGGTCTTGAACACGGAAATCCCGACATCCACCGCAATCGTATCGATCGAGGCAAATGCGTTCGGCACAGCGAGAATCAAGAATGCAATCAGCGCTAAAATTCGTTTCATAAACATTCAACCTAGTTCGGCGTAAAGTTAAAGTGCAGCACGAGGCTCGGCGCACGGTAGTTGGGCGGGAGCGGCGGAACCCTTGAAATCTGGATGGCACGTACAGAGAGGTGGTCCCACGCCTTGTTACCCGAAGAACGCTTCAGGATTACAGCGGAAATCCCGCCAACGCGGTCCACCTGGAACTGGACGGTCGTCTTGGCATCGCGGCCCACCTTCAAGTCCTTGGGCGGCTTGAAGTTGCCCATGATAATCTTCTTCAACTGCTCGAGATACACCTGCATCAGCGGGTCCATATCCACGGAACCTACCGGGTTCAAACTGGGAGCCTCTACCGCCTTCGGCAAGTCCAGGTCATCGACCGGGAAATCTTCCTGCGGCTCCGGTTCGGGCTCCGGTTCCGGTTCTGGCGGCACATCCTCGTGCACTTCCTCGGGCTTTTCTTCCGGCTCGGGCTTAATCTCGGGCGGTAGTTCCTTGTTCACCTTGGGCTTGGGCGGCTCCTTGGGCTTCGGGGGCTCAGGGGGCTTAGGCTGCACAGGCTTGGGGGGCGGAGGCGGCTGGGCCACCTGCACCATCTCGAACACCGGGATCTGTTCCGGTTCGGGTTTCAGGTTCACGTAATGGAGCCCGATAAAGAAAGCGACAACGAGGAAATGGAAGACAACCGCAACAACGATTATCTTCACGAGCGTGGAGTCCACGTCCGAGCCGAAGTACTTTATTCTTTCTTCCTGCTTGCTCATTTACCCGGTTTTTCTTTAGGATTCATCGTAAGGAACCCGAGTTTTGTCACGCCCAATTTCTGGACCTTGGTCACGACCTTCATCACAAGCCCGTAGTTCACGTCCTCGTCGGCATTGATGACAACGGCCATCTCGCCATTCCAGAGCGACTTGAACACGTTATTGAAACCATCGAAATCCACCTGCATGTCGGCGATGTAGATTTCCTCGTTCTTGGTGATGGACACCTTCAAGAGTTTTTCCTGCTCCATGGTCGGGGCCTCGGCCTTCGGGAGGTCGACCTTGACGCCCTGGCTCATGAGCGGCGCAGAAATGATGAACACGATAAGGATCGAGAACACGATATCAATCATGTTCGTGAGGTTCATCTCCTGCTTGAGTTCTTTTCCGCGGCTACGCTTCACCTAGGCCTCCTAGCCGGCAACTTCTTCGAGGGCGAGCAAGTCGCCGCGCTTGAAGAGGCTCAACACCTGGGAACCGAAGTTGAAATAGGAGATTTCGTTCTGGCCGTTGCAGCTCGTAAAGTAGTTATAGCCCGCAGAGGCCGGGATAGCGACCACAAGGCCACCCACCGTGGTAATCAAGGCCATGGCGATACCAGGAGCAACGACGGAGAGGTCGGCAGAGCCGTGCTGGCCAATCTGGAAAAACGCAATCATGATGCCCCACACCGTACCCAAGAGGCCGAAGAACGGGGCAAGGTTAGAACTCGTAGCAAGGAAGCTCAGGTAGCGGTCTTCGGTAAGGCGCAGGCCCTCGATGGAACGCTGGATGGTATCTTCCAGGAGCGATGCACGGTGCTGGATGGAGTCGTAACTCACGAAGTTACTGAACTTGGAGGCTTCCTTCAGCACTTCGGCCGTAAGGCGGCGGAGCGCACTGTCCTCGGCGGTCTCGCAAAGGCCCTGCAACTGCACGAACTGCGTAACCGTACTGAACTTGCGGAAGAACTCAGCATTCGCGTGCTTGCTCCTGCGGTAGGCAAAGAACTTCACGATGATAATGCCCCAGGAACCCAGCGACATGATGGCAAGGATGCAGAGGACCACGATGGTCGCGATATCGGACTGCAGCACCATTTGCACAAGAGGGATGGAATTGTTCAAAAGAACCTCCTCGAATAAATTCCGGGCGAAAAAGGCTCGCCCTGCCACAATGTAGCAAAAAGATAATTTTCAAACCAAGTTAAAACGCAAAAAAAGCCGAAAATGACACCCTTGCGGGGATTTCACTAATCAAGGCCTTTTACGTGGAAACTCCTGCGATGCACCGGAGTAAACCCTTGTTTACGTATGCCGTCAACATGCTCCGGCGAGGGGTAACCAGCGTTTTTCTCAAACGCGTATCCCGGATACTTTTCTGCTAGTTTGTCCATAAAGCGGTCACGGAACACTTTTGCAAGAATCGATGCCGCAGAGATGCTCGCAATGCGGCCGTCGCCCTTCACGATAGGCATCTGCAATTCTGCAGGAACATTACGGATTTTCAGGTTGCCATCAACGGCGATAAACACTTTCGGCTTCGCCGTTCCCGCGACCTCCGCAAACGAGCCCTTCACTTCCACAGGGATTTCGGGCGCAGGCTCGTTTATCCCGGGCATACCAAGCGCCTGCAGCGCTCGCCGCATCGCAAGGAAGTCGGCCTCGAGAATGTTTATCTCGTCAATTTCCTTCTCGCTCGCACTCGCAATCGCGTAGCAGGCACACGCGTCCTTCACCGCGTCGAACATGGCCTCGCGCTTCTTGCGGGTAAGTTTCTTCGAGTCGTTGAGTTCGGGCATAATGTCCGGTGCCTTAAGCACAGCGGCACATGCCACCACGGGACCTGCAATCGGGCCACGCCCCACCTCGTCGATACCCACCAGGATGACGTTTTTCTTCGCGCCTACATCCGCAAGCGAAAACAGGTCGAGCGTCTCCACCCCGCCGACAGATTCGGGGTCGGCGACAAACTTCCGCATGAGAGTCTCCCCTTCTACCGGAGTTTCAACATTTTCGAGGAATGCAGGCAGTTTGAACTTCATAGTTGAGCAGCGTAGTCCCTAATTGTTTTCCAGTACAGGTTATGTTCCTGTTCGAGCACGCGGGCGGCAAGCACCTCCGGCGTATCGCCTTCCAGCACGGGCACCTTCACCTGCGCCAGAATCTTTCCCTGGTCAATTTCCTCGCTCACCAGGTGAACCGTCGCACCCGATTCCTTCTCGTGTGCGGCAATTACGGCCTCGTGCACGTGGATACCCCAGAACCCCTTCCCGCCGTACTTGGGCAGGAGCGACGGGTGGATATTCAGGATTCTGCCCGCCATGCGCTGCACAAAACTCGCCGGCAAGGCCTTCATGTAACCCGCAAGAATCAGCAGGTCCACATTGTAGCGGTCCAAGACCTCAAGGAGGGCAGCCTCGTACGCGGCCTGCTCCGGATGGGTCTTCCCCGAAATGTGGTAAACAGGAATGCCGTATTCCTCTGCATGCGCAACTGCACCGCACGTTCCGTTGTTCGTAATCAGGAACTTGCACTGCGCTTCGAGGTCTCCCTCGCCAATCCTTTCAATAATAGCCTTAAAGTTGCTCCCGCTACCGGAAGCCATCACGCCAATTTTAAACATGCGGCCAAAGATAGTTATTTATGATCGATTCCAGGGGGCGTGCGCAGGTAGTAAATGACACACGGGATGAGTACCCCGAGAACCATCACCGCCGCGGTCAGGTACACGAACCAATCCTTGACTGCCACATCGGGCGGCACGAGGAACGTCTTTACCAGAGCGAAAATCACGATGACCAGGAGGCCGGGAATAAGGTATGACATCAACTTGTTCATGATTCAAAAGATAATATAAAATGCCGCCAGTATTCCTTTTACCACCTAATTTGTCATCCCCGCGACCTGTGGTGAGCGTCGCCGAACCAAGGCGGGGATCTCTACCTTTTTCAAACCGGGTTCCGTTTTGTAAACACTTTTTCATCTATTCTCTTATCGTACCTTCCCTATAATTTGTAACTTTAATCCCGTAAATTAACCCTAATTTCATGGAATTGACTATGAGCATTAAAGATTACCTCGCCGGCGCCAAACAGGCCGGTTCCGTCCAGAAGCTGATGACCCCGGGCCTCGCCGTGGAATTTATCCAGCCCTGGTACACCCCGCTTTCTACGACCCCTTCTACCACGGGTATTGCTGTCGGCGGTATCGGCTCCACATTCACCGCAACGCCTGCTGGCACCACTCCCGTGATGAACGTGATGCCGGGCGTGCAGGTCCGCACCGAAAAGCCTTCTGACCTCCGCTTCAACAACTTCTTCTTCCGCGAATCCGTGATCGATGCGAAGGCAGCACTTGAAATCGTCGACTTCGCCGGTTTCACGCAAATGCTTGCCAAGTACCCGCTCGTGGACGCCAAGGGCGAAGCACTCTTCAGCGCAGCAGAACTTGCCAACCAGAAGAAGGCCGAAGCCAAGCTCAACAAGGCCATCGCCGAAAAGGATTTCTTCAAGAACAACAAGGCCGCGTTTGAACGCTGGCACATCGAGTGGAGCGACCGCACCGAAGCCCTCCTCAAGAAGGCCGGAGCCGAACTCAACCGCAGTGCCGTCATCGACTTCTTCAACGGTGTCGTGGGCGAAAAGGCCGTGCGCCAGGGCGCCCTCACCGCCGCTTGGGCAAACGACAATGAATTCTTGGGCCAGGCCGGTTACGACGCCGCCAAGATGCAATACGCCGCCCTCTACCCGGTGAGCGAAACCAGGTACGAAGGCAAGGGCGTGCAGATTACTAAGACCCAGTCCAGCTACGTGACTCCGGGTGACGAACGCCTCTCCAGCCTCCCCGTGAACGCCACCGTGTTCACTCTCGAAAATACCACCAAGGAAACCCGCGAAATCACGATCGTGCAGGTGCAGGACTGCATCGCCGGTTACATGGCCAAGAAGGACCGCCAGGGCGTTCAGGACTCCAGCTTTGTGCTCGTTCCGTCTGCTCGTTTCCCGAAGGGCGTCAAGTTTAGCAAGCAGGCAGGCGATGGTCGCGAAGTCCGCGGTCTCGAATTCTACAACGAAAAGCCGCTGGCCGAAAGCGACTTTAACGGTTGCATGGGCGTGTCTGTCGCTTGGAACAAGAAGGACAACCTGAACGTTTCCGTAAAGCCGATGTTCTACCAGGATGACGCAGCCTCTGTGCTGAAGGGCGCACTCCGTAGCGGTCGCGTTTGCGAAGCCTGGGTCAAGAACGTTTACAGCGGCCGCGAAACGATGGCCGGTGCGGTAGCTGTTACCGCCGTTTTGAAGCCGAAGCAGAAAGTCAGTTTCCAGTTCAACCTGGTGCTCGACTTCCCCGAAATCAAGCTGAACAAGCTTACTTCTGCCAAGAAGTACACCGCATTCTTCCCCGAAGCCTATGGCCGTGTGGGAGCCATCCTCGAAGAAGCCCTCGCCGCCGACAAGAACTTTGACGCTCGCCTCAAGGCATTCGAAGCGCTCGTCCCGAAGAAGGCTGTGGCAAAGCTCTACAAGACGGCCGCCAAGCAGGACGAATTCAAGAGCCTCGCCCTCAACACCCTCAGCTTCCTCGCCGAAGCCACCGTGTGGGACAAGGACGACCGCTTCCTGGTTCGCGAATGCGCCGACTATCCGTTCTTCAACTCTCTTGACGTTTACTTCTACGGCAGCTTCAGCCTGATGGCCCTGATGCCGCGCCTCGATGGTGTGGTGATGAAGCGCTTTGGTGATGCGATTCTCGCCGTGAAC
>CADCGB010000033.1 GCA_902800815.1 Fibrobacter succinogenes | reverse complement strand
CCAGAAGCGCGTCATCATCTTCGGTCTCGGCGGAGTCGGCAGCTGGTGCGCCGAAAGCCTGGTGCGTTCCGGCATCAAGGAACTCGTACTCGTTGATTCTGACCGCGTGTGCGTCACCAACGTGAACCGCCAACTGATGGCCACTACGAAAACCGTGGGGCAAGTCAAGGTGGACGTGCTGAAAAATCGCCTACTCGAAATCAACCCGCACGCCAACATCGTAGCTCTCCAGGATATCTACGAAGAAGCGAATACGGACAAATTCCAACTGGACACCTTCGACTACATCATCGATGCCATCGACAGCCTCGAAAATAAGATGCAGTTGTTGTGGCACGCCACGCGTACCAAGGCCACCGTATTCTCTTCGATGGGTGCCGCCCTCAAGATGGACCCCACACGCATCAAGGTCGCCGAATTCTGGAAAGTCGCCGGTTGCCCGCTCGCCCGCGCGCTGCGCGACAAGTTCAAGAAAAAGAAAATGGCGCTCAAGAAAAAAGTGCTGTGCGTCTACAGCGACGAACTCCTGAAAAACCGCGGCAAGAATTCCTCGTGCGGTACCGACGCCTGCATGTGCCCCAAGGTGCGCCACGAAAGGAGCGAAGCCGAACTCCAGAACGCAAACCTGGTCGATCACGAATGGTGCAGCAGCAAGGCGCAAATCAACGGCACCATGGCACACTCCACCGCTATTTTTGGATTCATGATTGCGGGCCTCGTGATGCAGGACATCTACAAGAAGGCCTTAGCCAGCGCGGAGTAACATGAAATTCCTAATTCAGCGAGTATTGAACGCCCAGGTGGATATCGAAGGGCAGACTGTCGGCAAGATCGGCAAGGGTTACATGATTCTCATCGGCGTGGGCGAAGACGATACCCGCGAAATCGCCGACAGGCTCATCCGCAAGATGCTTGCGCTGCGCATCTTTGCCGACGAAAACGGCAAGACGAACCTTTCTATCAAGGACGTAGGCGGCGAGCTCCTGCTTGTCTCGCAATTCACGCTGTACGCGAACTGCAACAAGGGCAACCGCCCCACCTTCAACGGCGCCGGCAACCCCACGCTCGCAAACGAGCTCTACGAATACATTATCGCGAAATGCAAAAAAGAAATCCCCGTCGTACAGACGGGGAAATTCGGTGCCGACATGCAGGTGAGCCTTACGAACGACGGCCCGTTCACGATTATGCTGGAATAAAAATCCCGAAACTAGAATTCCGGCATGCTGAAATCGCCGTAAAGTTCACGGCCATCGAACACCCAGACCACCATCTTTTTGCCATCCAGGAATTCCGAACGGTCCTTGAACAAGGTCGGGCCCAAGTTTCCGCCACCGATACGGCTGCGGGTAAAAGTCTTTATCCCCGTCGCCTGCGCAATGTACGCGCCGATATTGGAAGAACTGTTCCAGCCAAAATCGGCATTGCTGTCGCCAATCACCACAATGGGAGCGTCCTTGGAACCGTGATAACGCTTACCTTCCGCATCCACAGTCTTTAGCACGCGCACAGCGTAATCAGGGTAAGAATTGTACTTCAGGTGATAAAGATTTCCGGTGCCGGGAACGACCGTATCGCGCAGGAACCATTCTCCCCTCGGGACATCCAAATCCATCTCGTTGATGGTATCGGCAATCATCTGGGCAAGCAGTTGCCGGCCTGCGCTGGTATAGTGGCTTTCGTACGCCTCGAACATGGGAGTTTCCTCGTTCTTTTCGAGAAACTCCTCTACCGCATCGACAACGACAACGCCTTCGTCTTGCAGAGCGTCCACCCATTCCTCATATTGTGGGGCGACAATCCCTCCCGACAATTCTTCCGAATAATGTTCCGCCTCGATTTGCAATTTGTCCGGAACAGGTACCACAACCAGTTTGATACCACGCGCTTCCAGTGAATCATTGAAGGCGACAAAAGAATTCAAGTTTTCTTTCCAGTCCACCACCAGATTGACAAGGCTTTCCTGCAGAAAAATCCAGCCGTCTTCGCCACTTACCGCACAGCGGGCCTCTTTCAGTTCACCGCCGCATTCTTCAAGATCGTCTTCAATCTGTTCCTGAACTTCCGGCGGGATTTCGGGGCGCAAAGACCACCAAGCCGTGACAAGCATCGCCGCCACCGTCGCAATCCCCAAGAAAATTCCCAAACATTTCTTAAAAAACATGACAGGGCCAAATTTAGAATTCTTCAGACTCTTTGGCAGACGATTGATGGCGCGAAAGCCTCCGCACCGGCATACTATTTTGCAATCAGCGCCACAATAGCGGCAATCAGCCCACCCAGCAGCAGCGCCGCAATAACGGTCGCTAAAATCAAAAGCCACTTAGTGTATTTCAGGATTTTCACCATCGAAGAATTCTGATCTTTCGTGAACTGCTGAACAGCATTCATGCCTGCTGTCGCAAGAAAACCAATATCGTCAAGCCAGCCAATCACAGGAATTGCATCAGGTGCAAGATCGATAGGCGACACAGCATAGAGCATCGACATGATGACAAAGAAGACGGCGAGTCCCTTCTGGAAATCAGACGCGCCATTTTTCTCGACAACTTCCTTCTCAATAACTTCTGCTTCAACAACTTCTGGTTCTTTATCCATATTCTTGCCTCCTTTACCAATATACACATTTTCTACTTGATGCGGTCACCGCAGAATTCCTGGCGGCCACAATTTTTGCAGTGCGAGCCCATCCAGAGCGTATCGAACTGTTCGATAGCGGGCTCGACAAGTGCAGGGTCGTTCGTGAGGATTCCCGCCTCGAAGTTGCGGCGCAGGGAGCTCTTCATGCCGATACCCGCACCCGTCAGGTTCGCCGACCCGATATAGGCCGTTTCCAGGTCGAAAATCATCATCTTGAAATGCACCCGCGGGCATATCACACGTTCCAAGTCCGTCGCGAGAATCTTGAACCGGTCAAAATCCTCGCGGAAGTTCGGGCCCGGCTCCTTCGCGTGAATCAAGCGCACGCCCACCCCGCGCTTCAAGAGACCGGCGAGTTGCCCCAGCAGGGGAATCGCTTCGCCATCCTGCTTCACATAGACATCCTTGATATCGGCCGTACCGATCCACAACGTATTACGGACCTTCGCAATCCGCGAAATCACCTCGGAGTAATGTTCCTCGTTCTGGATGTATTTTGTGAAAGTTGGCATGGTGGGAAATATAATACAAAAAAGCCCCGGGCACGAGGCCACATCTCGTCGGGGACGACCTTCTCGAGGCCATCTACGACCTTGCGGAGGCCCGCCATGGCATCGATGATTCCTTCGTGTTCGCCTTCGAGGGAGCTTTCCATCGTGGCGATGGCGGCACTCAGGTTCTTGACGCCTTCGCCGAGAGACTTCACGTAGGCATCGACGCCCGGGAAGCCCTGGTTCAAGGCCATTTCGTTTGTCTTGAGGGCGCTGGAGTAAGCTTCGACGACCTTCGGCAAGATGATGTTTTTGGCCATGTCGCGGCAGACTTCGCCTTCGATGTGGATGCGCTTGTGGAAATCTTCGACGTTGATTTCGTAGCGGGATTCCATTTCGCGGCGGTTCATGACGCCATACTTTTCGAACAACTGAATATTTTCTTCCTTGGTGAGGGCCTTGAGGGCTTCCACGGAGGTGCGGATATTCGGGAGGCCACGACGTTCGGCTTCGGCAATCCATTCGTCGGTATAGCCGTTGCCGTTGAAAATCACGCGCTTGTGTTCCTTCACGATCTTCTGCAAAATCTTTTGCAGGCCCGTGTGGAAGTTCTTCTCGTCGAGCTTTTCGAGCTGTTCCGAAATCATGTCGAAAGCTTCGGCCACGATGGTGTTCAAGACCACGTTCGGTTCGGAGCAGCTCTGGCTGGAACCCGGAGCGCGGAATTCGAACTTGTTGCCGGTGAAGGCGAACGGAGAAGTCCTGTTGCGGTCGGTAGCATCGCGCGGGAGGGCCGGGAGCATGTCGGCACCGATGCGGAGTGCTCCAGCTTGCTTAGAGGACTTGGGCACGCCTTGTTCAATCTGTTCAATCACGTCCATCAGCTGATCGCCGAGGAACATGGAGACGATTGCCGGAGGAGCTTCGTTCGCACCGAGGCGGTGATCGTTGCCGGCACCAGCAACCGTCATGCGGAGCAAGTCGGCGTGAGTGTCGACGGCGTAGATGATGGCGCAAAGCGTGGTAAGGAACACGGCGTTCTGGTGCGGGTCCTTGCCCGGATTGAGCAGGTTGCCCTTACCGTAAGACACGGACCAGTTGTTGTGCTTGCCGGAACCGTTCACGCCGGCGAAAGGCTTTTCGTGCAACAGGCAGACAAGACCGTTCTTGTCGGCCACGTTGCGGAGCACTTCCATAATCATCATGTTGTGGTCGCAGGCGAGGTTCACTTCCTCGAACATCGGGGCGAGTTCGAACTGCGCGGGCGCGACTTCGTTGTGACGGGTCTTCGCCGGAATGCCGAGCTTCCAGAGTTCGGTCTCGACTTCGTTCATGAAGTTGAGGATGCGCGCCGGAATGCTACCGAAGTAATGGTCGTCCATCTGTTGATGCTTCGCGGGAGCGGCACCGAACAGCGTGCGGCCGGCCTGGTACAGATCGGGGCGTTGCAGGTAGAAACGCTTGTCAATGAGGAAGTATTCCTGTTCGGCACCAAGCGTCACCGTCGTCTTCTTGGGGCCGGCCTTGAAGCAGGTCATGAGGCGGCGGGTAGACTTGGAGAGCGCTTGCAAGCTGCGCAGGAGCGGCGTCTTCTTGTCGAGAGCTTCACCGGTGTAGCTGCAGAACGCGGTCGGGATGCAGAGCGTAGCACCGTTACCGTGACGCTTGATGAACGCCGGAGAGGTCGGGTCCCAGGCGGTGTAGCCGCGGGCTTCGAACGTGGAGCGCAGACCGCCGCTCGGGAAGGACGATGCGTCCGGTTCGCCGACGATGAGGTTCTTGCCGCTGAACGCCATGATGGCGCGGCAACCGTCCGGTTCCAGGAAGGAATCGTGCTTCTCGGCGGTAGAGCCGGTAAGCGGCTGGAACCAGTGCGTGAAGTGCGTGGCACCGCGGTCCATCGCCCACTTCTTCATGGCATGGGCCACGTCGGCAGCGATGGAGGGGTCAAGGGCGGCGCCCTCGTTGATGGTCGCAATCAGCTTTTCGCAGACGTCCTTCGGAAGGTAGGCACGCATGGCCTCGATGTTGAAAACGTCTTCGCCGTAGAAATCGACATTGACCGGGGCGGCCGGCAATACGGGGGCGGTCGGGGCCTTCGCAATTTCGTTGATTGTCTTTTTGCGGTAGCTTACGCTCATCTTGAACCTCATTTTGCCATTTTATGGCGGTTTTTCATTTTATGAAAAGGAAATTAGGAATAAAAACAGGGGTTGGCACCCGAAATTTGCACGGTTTTCATTAAAATTGTTTACATTTTTGTAAAATTAATGTATATTATTACATAAATGTAAAATTTGCAAGGCATGAAGCAAGAAGAACAAGAAATAGAACGTCTCAAGGCCCAAATCGAGCAGTACGAACGCGAGATTCGCGAACTGCGCGACATCATCGACGAGAAGCCCGGCAAGATGGTCGGCAACAGCGGCGAGATGCGCGCGGTGTACAAGCAGATCAAGGCCTGCGCCGGCAACGACGCACCCGCGCTCATCTACGGCAACGACGGCACCGGCAAGGAACTCACCGCCCGCACCATCGCGGAACTCTCCCCGCGCAAGGGCGGGCCGTTCACCGTCCTCGGGTGCGCGAACCTGCGGGAAAGTTTCGGGAACCCGGCGAGCGCCTTCGAGAGCGAACTCTTCGGTTACGAACGCGGAGCATTCCTCGGCGCGAACACACGCCACATCGGCAAGGCGGAAGTAGCCAACGGCGGCACGCTGTTCCTTGACGACGTCTCGGCGCTCGGCCTCCCCGACCAGGAAAAGCTGCTGCGCTTTATGCAGGGACAGACCTTCAACCGCCTCGGCGGCAACATGCAGCTCCATTCCGATGTACGCATCATCGCATCGTCAAGCAAGAACCTCGAAGAGATGATGCAGCAGAAGCTGTTCCGCGAAGACCTCTTCTACCGCCTGAACATCGTGCAGATTACGCTCCCCGACCTGGCGCAGCGCAAGAGCGACATCTTGCTGCTGGCAGAACATTTCATCGCACAAGTAAATCTCAAATACGGGCGCCACGTGATGCGCCTTTCCACGCCCGCCATCGACATGCTCATGAGCTACCACTGGCCGGGCAACGTGCAGGAACTCGAGAACTGCATCGAACGCGCAGCACTCGCCACCACCGATGACTGCATCCATTCGCACGACCTGCCGCCTACGCTGCAGACCGATGTCACCAGCAAGACATCCATCATCCCCGAAGGCAACGCCTCGCTCGAGACGCTGCTTGAAAGCTACGAGAGGGAAATCCTCACCGAGGCGCTCCGCCGCAACAACGGGAACTTGAGCGCCGCAGGCCGCGACCTCTCGGTTAGCCCCCGCATGATGCACTACAAGGTCAAGAAATTCGGGCTGTAATCCCTCTTTACATTTTCCCCGCCATAAGCGATATATATAATGGCCCCGATGGACCGTTCCCGTCGTAGTCGCAAAAGAGGTCATTATGCCAGAATCATTCCGTTCGTTCAGCAAGCGCATTAAAAAAGGTCTGCCGCTCGTCAGCGACGAGGAAAAGGAATTTGAGAAGGAAGCAAAGGAAATCCAGGCAATCCAGGAGCGTCGCAACAAGCGTCGCGAGAACCTCCTGTGGAGCAGCATCCCCCTCTTGGCAAGGAACTGGCACCTTTTCCGCAAATACCCGAAACTATACAACATCCCGATAGACTTTGTCTATTTCGGGGATTTCTTTACATCAATACCTTGGGAACCACAGTACCACAACGTGCCCCTAGGCGGGCTTGTCGCCGCATGGAAAACGGAAGCCTGCCAGTTGACATGCCCAGAATGCCAGGGCAAGGCCTACCTCGTGCCGCAACATGTGTATGACGGGCACTTTTTTTGCGGGTGTTGCGATTTTTTAGATGGTCACTCCGATTCCGAAGAGGATATTTTCTGGAATACTATAAATTACTCCAACCCTTACCACGTGTTCTGCGAAAAGTGCGGCAATTCCATCTATAGCATCTTTTTCTCGGCCGAGATAAGCGAGAAGCGCTCGAAATTCGAGAGCATCATGTACCAATGGAACAAGCATGTCAACCCCACGATACCGGGCATGCAGTTCGAGCACGCGTTACACCTGCTGAACCTGTACGAAGCTAGCGGAGAGGAATTCGATGAATTCCAGTACAAAGTTCCCCAAAAAGAGAAAAAGCACAAGTACGACGACCTGATGTTCGAATACTGATTACGGCATATTGCTGCCGAGAATTGCCGTTTTTCACCGAATTTCGACGTTTTTAGACCAACAGCAGGGGCATTTTCAGCCCTGCAGCACTGTCCGCCGACCCAATTCGTTGAACATTATGCAACGGAAACTTTACCCGGCGATGCCTCCCCCGGACCGTTCAGCCCTTTATTTAGGTAAATTATGGGCATGGTTGACGTACTCGAATACCTTGAATACCGCGATTTCTTGAAGGACTGGTTTGCCGAAAGCAAGAAGGACAACCCGTTCACCAGCTATCGCTACCTGAGCCAGAAGACCGGCGTGGACCCGGCCTGGCTCGTGCGCGTATTCCAGAAGGGCGGTCACCTGAACGAGGACTCGCTCCCGGTATTCATTCGCCTCTGCAAGCTCGACGACCGCAGGGCGGAGTACTTCAAGACGCTCTACCGCTTTAACAAGACTAAGGCGAAGCAGGCGCTCAGCGAACTTTACTACAAATTAATGGAACTGCGCGAGATGGAAACGCGCGTGCTCACCGAGCCCGAACTCGCCTATTTCGGGAGCTGGAGCTGTGCGGCACTCCGCGCGCTCATCGGCATCACGAAGGACACGAGCGACATTCCGGAACTTGCAAGCCACCTGAACCCGCCCATCTCGCACGACGAGGCACGCAGCGCACTCGAGATCCTCAAAAAACTCGGGCTTGTCGCACCGGACGGTAACGGCGGCTGGAACATCACCGACCAGATCCTTTCTACCGGCGGCGAGGTCAAGAGCCGCGCGGTCCGCGACTTCCACAGGCACACGATAGAACTTGCCCAGGAATCCATCGACCGCCACCAGCCCGAAGAACGCGACATTTCGAGCGTCGTGTTTACCGCGGCAGAAGAAGACTTGCCCGAAATCAAGCACCGCATCGAGGAATTCCGCAGGGGCCTCCTGCAGTTTGCCCGCAAGAGCGAGCGCGCCGACCGCGTTTACGCCCTGAATATCGCGATGTTCCCGCTCTCCGACAGGGTGGACGACCCCGCTACGGCAGATGGCGACGCACCTAACCCACCAAAGGAGGGCTAGGCGATGCTCGGAAATTTCAAAAAAATGTATCTTTCAAAGGTGCAGCGGAACATTTCTACATTCGGTCTGGGCCTGGTCGCGCTTTCTACGGTAGCGGCCCTTTCGGCATGTTCCGGCAACGACAAAACCGCAGGCGGGGGCCCGAGTGGCACCGAAGCGGGCAACGCCATCACTGCACAGATTATGGTCGCAGGCCAACCGGCCGCATTCGCAAAGGTAAAACTCAGCGAGAGCGAAAGCCTTGACGCGACCGACAATGAATTTACCGAAGCAGATTCCAACGGCAAGATTCTTTTCGAGAACGTCGCCGAAGGTACGTACACCCTTGAAGCAAGGCTCGACGGCAAGGCGCTCCAGAAGGAGGTCTCTGTCGAAGGTTCCGATGTTGACCTGGGCAAGGAAGTTCTCGAAGAGACCGTCTCCATCGAGGGTTCCGTAGGCGAAGGCGCAGAAGGCACGGTGAAGGTCCGCGGCATGGCGCATTCGGCCAAGGTAAAGGACGGCAAGTTCTCCATGGACTCGCTCCCGGCAGGCCCCTTGAGCCTCGTGTTTATTCCGGGCAAGGAAGGCGCGGACACCAGCAGCACCTACATGAAGGTTGTTGCGGGCGAAAGTTCCACCGCGAGCACGTTCGCCGAAGAAAGTCGCGCACTACTGCTTGACGACTTCCAGGATTCCAACTACCAGAACCGATTCATGCCCGCACGCACCTACGATGGCGGCTGGTGGTATTTCGCCTATTCCGCAGAAAACGTGACCCCCGAATTCATCACCGACACAGTCCAGCACAGGTTCGAGCTCGCGGTCGAAGAAGACGGGAACATCGCGGCCCACGTGGCAGCAACTTTCGGTGATGCAGTCAAGGATTCCTCCGGCGAGACTATCTGGCCCTGGGCAACGGTCGGCATTGAGCTCGGCAAGAGCAACAAGGCACTGTGCAACGACATTTCTTCCGTTGATTCCATCGCGTTCCAAGCGAAGGGCGAAGGCGCCATCGTTTTCGGCCTCGTAGACGAGACGCAGAAGAAAGAGGACCAGCTCATCGCGCAGTACGAAATCACGCTCGGCGAGGACTGGGCCCACTTCAGCGTGCCCCTGGCAGAAATCATCGACCCGCGTTTCTCGTACACCTGCGTGAACCAGCTCGTGTGGAGATTCAAGCCAAACAACGAAGAAAAGACCGTCATCTTCTGGCTTGACGACATCAAGCTTACCGGCGGCAAGCGCCTGAGCATCTGGAAGCGGTAATGTCCGGGGCTCGCGCAGTCACCACAAACCAACCCGATATATACGACAAACTCGAAGAGGTCGTGCGCAAGTACGCATCGACCGAATACCTGCGCCCTATTGCGGACCATACGCGCATGGCATTTGCGGAGGCGGAGAAGTTTGTCGAAGGTTTTTACAAGGGTTCGGGGAGCGAAGTAATTCTTGATTCGGGTTGCGGCACGGGCGAAAGCACACTCAACATCGCGCTTGCAAACCCGGGCATTCCCGTCATCGGCATCGACAAGTCGGTGGCGCGCCTCACGAAGGCAGGTTCCGCCCCGCAAAATGCGTTCCTCGTTCGCGCAGAACTGCTCGATTTCTGGCGCCTCGTCCTCGAGAAGGTCAAGGCAGGCCAGTGGCGCATTCCCTACCACGCACTGTACTACCCGAACCCCTGGCCCAAGCAGAGCGAAGCCACAAGGCGTTTTCACCTGCACCCGATTTTTCCGACACTCCTGCAACTCGGGGACGTAATTGAACTGCGCACCAACTGGGAAATATATGCGAGGGAATTCGCGGAGGCTGCGCGCATTGCCACGCCCGATTGTTCAATCAGCTGCGAAGCGTTCGAGCCGGAGCACCCCATCACCGCATTCGAGCGCAAGTACAAAGAAGCCCGCCAGCAGTTGTGGCGGGTTACAATCAATCACGTGTAGATCAGATTACCTGCGGTCGCCCATCCACCGCACGAAGGCCTTGAGGTCCTTCGTCGTCTGGATAGTCACCTGCGATTCCTCGCGTACCAGGAATTCCGAAAGCCCGTACTTGTCACCGCTGGAGCCCCAATCATACGTGTAGCCCAGGCGCGTCCATGCGTAGCCGCCCTCGGACCTGTAGTTTGCATTCCAGGCATTATCGAACCAGTTGCGCAGCCACATCCCGAGGCTATCCAACTGGGAATCGTCTTCCTCGTTAAAGCGGCAGGTCATCTCGGAACTCGTGACATCCGGGATATACGCCGGGCGGACCATGTCCTTCGGGGATACCCAGAACGTGGTGAAGTGCGTGATGTTCGCTTCACGCGGGAGCCCGAGCAGCTGACGCAGGCGAAGCGGCCAGTTGCGCACACCCTTGCTGTTCATCTTGAACCATTCCAGGAATTCCTTATCCGAGAACACTCGCATGTCGCTCGGGACCGTATATGCGGCACCATTATCGAACAGGTTCGGAGTGGAATGCGCCGCAATCATCAAGGCCTTGTCCTTCTCGGCGTTCCACGTTACCTTGTCAGAATTGGAATCCAGCGAAATAAGCGGACGGATATCTTCGCAGGAGCCGTTCTTCGCAGTCTCAACTGCAGCCTTGTACTGTTCCTGAATCAGGGAATCGCGGTTAGCAAAGCTCATCTTCGAGCCGTCGGTCTTCAGCACCTCGCAGTAGGGAATCTTCGACGGGTCGAGCGCAATTTCCGCCTTCTTGAATTCCTCCTCGATAAGGACGTCGTTATGGTCGAACAACCTGTCTCCCTGCACGAACGAAATCACAATCTTGCAGAGGCCGCTTTCAGGAATCACGATGCCCGAGGCACCCTTGTTCTCGGATGTGGTATCGAGCACGAACTTGTTCTCGTTCTCGCCACAGTTGTAGCTGTAACTGTAGAGTGTCGCGGGGCCGGACTTGAGTTCCGCAAAGAAGAAGTTATCCTGTTCTTCGCTCCACGTGGGCTTCACGACAATCGTGGAATCACCAATCTTCGCGTAGTGCGGGTTAGCCTCGCTGCAGTAGAACGCAGCCTGCCGGAATATGCCGACAACACCGGTCTTGCCCTTGAACGCAGCCTCATTCTTGTACTTGTAGCTATGGGCGCACGCCAAAAGCAGGAGCACGGCGCCCAGCAAGGCCAACGGAACGATTCTTTTCATTGCGACACTTCCTTTTTTCGCGTTTGTCATAAATATATAAGTTTTTCAAGAATCACGCCCGTAAAATTTAGGTATCCTGGCCCTATTCGACGGCCGACTTGCATTTGGGCGTTCCCCACCTTGGTGGCCATACGCACTAAACAACAAGTTGTTAAGTGCTGTCCGCCCACTGGCGTGGGTCGGGCTATATTTTATGGGTTGCCCGGTTCACTCCGTTCCCGCCCAGCCTCCTAAAACGAAGCCTTACACTTGTCATCCCCGCGAAGGCGGGGATCTCCATTGCAAGTCTCCGCCCCAAGGGGTCACTATCCCTAACGCGAAAAGCATTATTGTTCACCGAATACTTCTTCAACCATCGATTTCAAACGTTCAGCATCTGCCAAATGAGGCATTCCGTAATTCCACCATATAGGCAGCCACTTAATCTTTGAATTGCAATATTTCATCGCCTTTTTCAGGCTCAATTCATTCTCCCTAGGAAACCGTACTCCAGGTATAACGCCACAAAGAGAATCCGAAATAGAAAACGAAACCAATTCATCAGTCTTCTTCAAACTTTTATCTATAAGAAGCAACCGAAATTCTTGTTCATCTCTAAAATCTTGGCACTTTTGAAAAAGAAAGCTTATCTTTTCCGAGGTTAAGAGCGATTTGCAATTCTGCTCCAACGATTCCTGTAGTGGATAAAGATTGTTTGTGTAAGTCACTTCTTTGCAATAGATTTCACACGAACCGAAAGACTTTTCAAATGACTTCACCAAATTTTCTCTATCAAATACCAAGCATACACCCTTGTGATTATCAGCATATTGAGCCCACATCCTTGAACGGGCCCATCCTTTGGATAAATTGTTATAGCAATTTTCTTGAGAATCCTTCGGCGGATTATAAAAAGACATATCCATAGCAAAAGAAGCAAAACGAACCGAGCGAACCTTTTCATCTACAGCATTTTTATAGTCGCCAATGATTACGGCGAGTTCTTCATTTGAAGGATTTCCATGAATTACCCGCCCATCATCACGATGATCTTCAAATTCTAACGGGTCATTCTTGTTTACAAGGGGCCCCAAACGCATTTGTTGGCTCAATAAAATCCCCAATGCAGCAGAATATGTCGTATAATGAAACAGGAACTGGTTCTCTTTTACAGGGACATCGCTTTCAAGGAGAATGTCTGAAGGATATGTCATTTACGATTTATTCTTTTTCAGGATAAGCCACTAAATATGTTTGGATCAATTCACAGATATTGTTAAATATATCTTCTTTCGATGTAGTATTTTCGATAACATTATTATACAAGAACTCTAAACCACCGAGCATAATACTTGTAAAACGTGCCTCATCTTTTTCCGCTTTATCAGTTCCCTTAATTTTAAAAGCTTTATCAACTCTTTCTTTAAGAGAAATACTTGATGACTTATCGTTCATCATAACGAGTTCATACAAATATTCGATATCTTGCCCATACCTAATCATCTGCTCTGGATCAATTTTAGCAGGCTCTATTTTAGATTCGTTATCGGGTTCAACACTACATCCTTGCCAAAGTCCCAAAACAAGACTTATGTAGAATACATCTATATTTCTACATCCCATCACATCCGTAATTTTACGGACCATATCAGCATGTAAGCCCTTTATTTGATACAATTGATTAAATAAAGCCATATTTAATCCTCCTCAACAGTCGTACATTGATAAGACCTATCTGCGGGAACGAGTTTATAACTCTTTCCAATTTTTTCTTGCATCCGTTCCTTGGCAATTTCGCCATCCACATCCTTAATAAAAACAATAATTTGTTCAGAAACCTTAGGAAGGACATCACAAAGAGATTTTATTCGTTCTTTGTCTAAAACTGAAAATGGAGCATCCAAAACAAGAGGATATGCTTCCAGCTGCATTTCAGATTTATCGTCTTTATTTACTTTGATAACATCCAGCAAACCCGAAAGAAAAGCAAATATAACGGATAATCCTTGACCAGTAGAAAGTTCTTTCTTAGATGTTGTCGTAATATTATAATCATCATCAATGCTAATTGTAAAATCAGCATCATAAATTTTTTTAAAAGCAGTTTGAACAGCCGCTATAAGGTTTTGCCTTTTGTCATGTTCATCTTTACTTAATTCTATTTCAAAATCTTTTACAAGCCTATCGGTCACATTCTTCCAAGCAAGTACCTTCCTACCTTCTTCGCTCGTTGCAAGCAAATCTTCGCGTTCGCGTGTTAAAATTGCATACTCAGACTTAATATTAAAAATCAATTTTTGGTAGTCAGTAATTTTATTTTTAGACCTTTCTAGATCACTCGAAGAAAGTCTAAGATTTTTTTCTATTTCGGAAGTGTCTTCTGCTTTAGCAAGCCGTTCATCTAAAGCCTTAATTTCTTCTTCTATCATTTCAATGTCTTCATAATATTCCATAACGCGTTCTTTTCTGGTTCTTAAATTGGACCATAAATCTTCAGCAAAACGCATTTTTTCAAAAGTACTTCTCTTTACAGACGAAATAAGAGTCCCAATTGATTCTGGAGGAACAACATGTCTCCATCTCTCAAGTAAATTAAATTCAGCTTCATCTTTGTTTATACATGTTCCGCATATACATTTTCCTCTTTTCTCAATCCAATCAATCAAATCCGCATGAAGTTTATCAGGGATGTCATCGGATTCAATATTTGAAGCGTCTTTCAAATACATCACCATATTTTTCATATTGTGATTTGCGAAAAAATAAGGTGATTTTCTAATAAAATCCTGTATTCCTTCTTTATATTCTCGATCAATAGATTTTTTTAAATTTTCGAATTTCGCATTTTTTTCTTCACGTGTTTGTTGTAGTTTCTTTGCTGATTCAATATTTTTTAATTGAGCTTTGTATTCAGCAATTTTTTCAATATGATAATCACGATTAGCTTCTTCTTCTTTTAACTGAACTTCAAAAGTTTTTAGGTTAGATTCATTTGCACTAAGTTTGGAATTTAAAGCATTCAATTTATTCTCAAAATCAAACAAACCACCTGTCGTGCCAGAAACCCCATAATCTCTGGAGATTGATTTCAAGTGCTTTATCGCATTCTTATAGTAATCAAGATCAAGTAATGTATTTACAGCATCACCAAAATCCTTAGATTTTCCTTTTTTTATATCATCAGACATAGCCTCTATTTTTTCGCCACTAAGGAAAAAATATTCCGACAATTCTTCCGGAATAATTTCTTTGACAAAATCGTCTTTCCGTTGAACTTCTTTCTGGAAGCCATTTTCTATATATAAAACACGAGATTGCGAGGAAATCAAACTTAGTTTATCATTTTTCTTTTGATAGCAGGAACTCCGTTTTATTATATAATTCTTTCCGCCATGCGTCATTTCTAATGAGACCTCCGCTGAACACGAATTCCCATCTCTTAAGGCATCAATCTTCCGTTGCGATAAAATGTCCTCTGGCTTTTTAAAATCAGATTTTCCATAAAGACACCATCGAAAGGCTTGACAAAGTGTTGTTTTGCCAAACCCTGTTCCCCCAAGAATAAATGTTATATTCTTCTCTGGATCCACAGAAAATTCAATTTCATTTTCGTCACTATACTGCCGAAAATTTTTTATTATAATTTTCTTTATAAGCATAACTTTACTCCTCAGGCTTAACGGAACCTTGTATCAATTTTTTTATTCTCACTTCCATTTCTTTGGAATTGTATAATTTATTATGTTTATTTTCATGTTCCCACTTGGCAACCGTTAAAAACAAACTTTTGTATTCTTCCTCATTCATATATAAACTCCTCTTCGTTTATAAAATCAACCGAGCGGAAACTCTTCTCTATTTGATCAATCAAGGACATTGTTCTTGATTGATTCAAAGCAAGTGAACCAAATTCTTTCATTCTTGTCAACTCATTGCGAATTAAAGCAGAATACATTTCATTCTCCGAAGAATCTTTAGCTAATGCTATAGAAAAATCATATGGCAGTGTCACAAAATCATATATAACCGCTTTTTTCTTACCTTTGCTCAAACGAAGAACACGTCCACGTCTTTGAATGTATTCTTTGGGATTTGTAGAACTCGCCAATATAAAAGCCTTTTCTATCATAGGGATATTAACACCTTCATCCAGACATCTAATTGCGACAATCGCTTGCAAAATTTTTTCTTCGAACCTTCTTATTATGGATGAGCGTTCTTCCGAGCTTTCGTCTGCCGTAAATTTTGCAATGCGCATACCAAATTTTTCATAAAGATTCAACGAGATTGCTTCAATCTGCCGAACATCATCTCGTTCTTCCGAGTCAAGTTCCTGAACATCTTCACTATATTTTGTAGCACCGCAATAAATCAGAATTTTATTTTCATTCTTATATGGTTCAATTCTCTTTACAAGTTCTGTAAGTTTATTTTTCGCTCCCGCTATTAGTCTAGAACGAGCAATAGCCAATTTTTTCCCATATTCTGACAAACATTTTTCATGTGTTTTTGGAGATACTCTAATCTCTCCCGCCATCTTCTTTGTCAGTTCCGCATACGACTCCCGCTCTTTTGAATCCAACGAAACAACAACCGGAATATAATCATAGGGAACTAAATATCCAGCATCTATAGCCTCTTTCAACCCATACTCTATACACTTTTCTCCAAAATAGGAATGAAGGAATTTCGTGCCAAATTCGTCCATATGACGGTCTATTGTCGCAGACAGCGCCAATTTATACATGAAATTCATTCTTTCAAGATACTTTATAGCATCTTGCGCACCTAAATTATGAGCTTCATCAGCAATTAAAAGAATCGGTTTTCTATTTTTTGCCAAAACTCCTTGAACGAAATCACTTTTAAATGTGGCAATTGTGGACACCAAGCAAAAGAAGCCCCGCTCGTTATCACAAAAATTTCTTTTATCAACAGCCCTTTTTAATCTTTCTTTCCAATCTTTTTGTGGTGAAGATCCAAACGCAATAATTGGTTTTATATTGAATTTCTCTATATCTACAAGCCATTGCGTAACAAGATGAATGTACGGGCAAAGAATAACAACGCTCAAATTACCACTATCGCGCTTTCGCAAACTATCAAGAGAGAAAAGAGCCGTAAGTGTCTTACCCGTTCCTGTTGCCATATCATAAATACCGCAACACCCTTTCGCCATCCAGCTATTGATAGCTTTCTTCTGATATTCACGAAGCATATCAAAGGAAATAGATTTTTCTTCACCAGTTCTATAGTCAGGACTGGACTCATGAACATTTGATGGAACGGAATCTGTAAAACCTTTATCCCAATTTGGTACACTAAAATCTATATTTTGTCTTTTGTATTTCTCTAGAATTTTACTCGTTACCGACGGAAAATCAACAACAGTCAGTTTTTGTTCAGTATTATTCCAAATATTTTCAAAGGCGTTTATTTTTGATTGAGCCCGTTCTCTATCTTCCGATTTCCAGTCACAGTAAACATTAACAGACTCATAATTATATCGCATAGCGGTTCTTGATTCGTTCATGCTTCCGTCAAATGCAATTTTCCGACCATCAAAATCTTCAAATACACCTAACTTTTCATGATATATTCCAACTTCATTCCCGGAATCAATGAAAGCTATTTTCAGCGACAGGAATCCATTGGCAATTAAATTCGCCAAAAGATTCAGTCTTGCATTTCTAAAATAATCCGTTTCTTCAATATCTAATTCCCCAAGTAATCTGCGCTCTATTATTTCAGAACGCTTTTCATAGCCAGCACGTATTGCATCAATATCTTCATCACTTAGCTTAGGAGATGCGACTATTTGTATTTGGCCCTTGTTTTTTATGAGTTCAGTGATTCCCTTAGTTATCTCAACTAGTGATGTCGAAGAAAAAAAGCCTACTGAGCGCTTGTAAATTTTAGCGCAAGAAAGAGCCGGAATGAACAATTCCCTTACAACATCGTTCTGAGGAGAACGATATTCATTACGAATTGTTAATGTTGTTAAAGAATTCATATAAGGTCTCTCACGAATTTCCTTTTATCCAGTCTAAAGAACCGTTCAATTCATCAAAGTCCGCATCACTGGTAAACGCACTACAACTAAACCGTATTGTTCCCGAAGGAAACGTTCCTAAGGTCTTATGAGCGAGCGGAGCACACTGCAATCCACTTCGGACTGCAATGTTTTTCTCGGCAAACACGCTTGCCGCGGTATCACTCGGCAAGCCATCAATTATGCAAGAAACGATTCCAACATGTTGGTTATTCTCATTATCACCAATGATTTTTACAAAATCATAAGAACGAAGAATTTCCAACAATTCTTTTCGTTTTGATTGTTCGTGCTCCCACAAACAATCCATTCCCTCGTCCAAAATCCAGCCCGAAGAAGCATAGAGTCCTGCGATACCGACAATATTGAGAGTCCCCATCTCATAACGTTGGGGAATATCGCTTGGCATATCCTGATTAGCACTTTCAAAACCAGTTCCACCAAACAAAATGGGATTTAAATCAAAATCCGGCTTCATTGCAAAGCCGCTAATTCCTGTTGGTCCATAAAGCGTCTTATGCCCAGCAAATACAGTGAAATCGATTGTTTCCAATCCGACATTCAAATCAACAAGGCCCGCAGTTTGAGCCATGTCTATAACGGTTACAGCCTTGTATTTTTTTGCCATAGAGCAAAGTTTTTCTACTGGCGAAATAAGCCCAATCACATTGCTCGCATGGCACACCACCATCAAATCAGGAGAATCTTTAGCAAATTGCGCCTGAATTCCTTCAAAATCGTAAGTCAAGTCATCCTTAATTGCAAGGAGCCGTACAGTAATTCCCCCAATGTTCTCATAATAGTGAAGAACTCTTGTTACTGCATTATGTTCAAATGGAGAAATATAAACATTCCTTTTTGGGGCTGTTTGTCCACTTAGAACACCTTGCAAAATCATATTCAAGGCAATCGTCGCAGAAGGAGTGAATACGATTTGTCTATTTTCACAATGCAGCAACTTTTTAAGACGATTCCTAGTTTCAGAAACCATCTTGCCAGCACCCATCGAAAGTTTGTGGCTTCCGCGGCCTGCATTTCCACCACATTCCCTATAGAACGTATTCATGAAATCATAAACACATTCGGGCTTAGGGAAAGTTGTTGCAGCATTGTCGAAATAGGCCATCAGTTGTTCTCTCCACACATTTTTTGAAGGATGTCCACAACAACCTGTCTTTTTTCCGCCGCAGTCATAGCTTGTCCCATTGTATTAAGGGCATCTTCCATTTTATTGAAGAGCAACCGCGAACGAGGCGACAGATCGACTTTATTAAACGTCTTTGTAGATTCACGGCCTTTTTCGTCGGTAAACGAAAGCCTATAGCTATTATCGCGATTCCGTTTATCAGAATCTTTATAATTTTCTGCGGTATTTTTGCATTCCTTCAACTTCACTTTAAAGGAATCGATTGTATTATAATTCCAATCAGCAATTCTCAATCCGGTTAAATTTTCAGCAAGGCCTTCAATAAATCTTGTTTCGTCTGCCAAGTTTTGATAGAAAAGATTCAGCATCCTATCCGTTATACCATCATCAAACACATTACCAGACGCATTCTTATCAAGTTTTTTCGTCCACTCTTTGCACATAGAAGGCACAGAGGCTTTTTTTACTTGCTGATTGACAAAAACATTTCTTGTGATATCTAAAAGCGATCGGTTTAGCCTAATTACTGAATCATCAATGTCCTTTTTGGCGTCAGATAACTTCGTAAGGACATTTTTCCCACATGAGGGTTTTCCCGTAAACACCATCGGAATTCGTTCAAAAAGGAGTTCTTCACTGCTTACATTTTGCGTAAATAAATTCAGAAAATCAACAAGAGTTTGGTTGGTCTTTTTGGGATTTGCCTTTGAATAAATTTCCTTCGTGTACTTAGGCAAATCAAGATACCAGCGATTCATCGCAGACGTCAATCCATCTATTTCAAGCGATTTCGTCTCATAAGGGGTAAGCCACTGACCAAATAAAGTTTTCATATCATGGATGTATTTTTCTTTAGTCGCATCCCAAGATATGTATGTCAGAGTATATGAATCAGGTTTTTTATTTATCTGATTTAATGTTTGTGCAGAAATTTCTACAGAACCATTTTCATTATGAACAGAAATAGACTTTTTATGGCAATGCAAAAATGCAGCAATGAATATCGGAATTACTCCTTTTCTCATGCCGATTCTTCCACTAGGAGATGTCAATTTTCGATACAATGCCCCAAAAGAAACTTTATTCTTCTCCGCAGCATTATTGACAAACCATTGCAAAGCATCAATAATAGGTTTTACAACGGCAACATCATCCTTTTTCTGGAAATCAAAATTTAATCTTACATCATTCTTTTCATTAATCAACAGCCCAGTATTTATTAAAACACTACGCATAATGAACACATCTGGACCCGTTCCGGTCAAACCCAGATTGTATTCAAGATCATTTCTTAATAGAGCAGAAACAACCTTGTCACGGGCATTTTCCATTACCGTTGTTGGAGAGTTTTTGTTGATAGCCTCATTCTTGATTATCGGAGTTCTTGAATAAATACTTTCACAAATTTTTGAAAGTTTTTCCGACAGTTCCGATTTTCTACCAATACAGGCGTCCTCTCCGCAATAAACATATGATGAAGCGTTTCTTTCTGCTCTGATATAGTCGGCAATAAATCCGTATAACACTTCGCTCAAATCATCTATCACGACTTGATATTCATCTTCTAGAGCGCTATCGCCATGAGATTTCTCGCGTAGAGCATAAACGGCACTATATTTTTTTGCAGTACATTCGATTTCGTTAAACTGTGTGGGAACAACAAATAAAATTTGCCTCTGTGCAGCAGAAACTTGTTCAACCAAAGAACGAATCTTTTTTGCTGAAATTTTTCCACTTAAAACGACCGCAACAACTTGACCATCAGAATCGCTCTCAGCATATTTATTTTGCCAGTCAGTATCTTCTAAGAATTCTTTATCTGAAACAAATATGAAATCAAACCATCGAGTCATCTCATATTTGTCGTTATACCTTGAAGGATATAAATACGCACTGGTATTAAACTCGTTTAAAACATCGCATAAGTCAAATTTGCCATGCTGTCGTTCAATTTCATCATTTATCGTCTTTTCAATATCAACACCAGAAGATTCTTTCAATTTTAAATAAGAATTACTCTGTCGCAAATAGACGACGAATTCTTTTTCCACAAGGTTGTCAATAGCTAAAAGAATATCTTCTTCTGAGTATTCATTTTTGTAAATGCGGAATATTTCTTCTTTAACCGGCTTGATTTTTTCAAACTGTTGTAGGATATAAAGCAAACACAATGTTTTTATGATCTTACATTCAAGAACCTTTTTCTTCCCAATTTTATCTAGAGCACGACTAGCCAATAAATAAACATCTCGAATTTCATTATTATAGATTTCTTTTTTGAAAAGTTGTTCAAAATAATCAAATAACAAATCCGGAGTCACTAACTTAAAATCAGAATCATCATACCCATTTAAGAAAGTTGAAAGCGTCGAGGGGTCCTGCGCAGACAAGAATGTAAAAAGAGTCCTTTCGTTTTGAGCGATTTGCTCTGAAAGTCGCGGAAGAATAAAAACGCTGACCGGATGAAGCGGATAGCAATCTAGCAGAAGTTTTTGCACTTCATCGGGTTTCATTTCATTAAACAATGGGTGCTTACAATATAACGCAAACAGGTCATCAAATTTTTTGTTTTGGCTTTTTTTAAAACGATTCCAATCAGCGGGTTTCTTCTTAATGACCGACGATATTATCTCATATACTTGCGTAAAATTATTATTAAGCAAGACATGTTCAAATCGTTCCGAAATGCCTCGCCATCCATCTGTTTTCTGTTTCGGAAGTTGGTCAATATAATTTGCAATCTCTTTATGCGAAATAAGCATAAGGTGCATCTGCGTATCGCCGCTTCTTGAGCACTTTTCCGCAAAATCTTGCAACATCTTCGTGTCGCTAACACTTGCCGTAGATATGTTGGCTTCAAGATACTTGCTAAACTCGTCGTACACAACATAAAGACCAGTCCATTTTGAAGTCCTTTTTAATGCTTTAGCGACACTTTCGTATAGGTCAACAACATCAAAACCTACAAAAGGATTAAAAATGCTTCCGGCAGTCAATTCAGGATAAACCTGCTCAAATTGGCGGTACGCATTTACATCAAAATCCTGCAATTTTTCAATGAATGCTTTGACAGTTCCGTTTATCCCTTTTGCAAATGTTTTAAATGTTTGAGGATAGTCTTTTTCCCATTTCTGAATCGTTTTTATTGCCGCCGCATAATTGGTTTCCGGCATAACATCCATCAGGTTATTATCGCTCAAGGTTTTCTGCAAGGAGAATATAAAGGCCTGATGCAAACTTGTGCTATTGCCAGAAATAACAACAGGCAACAACTTGACCTTTCCGCTATAGTAATTTTTCAGTAGCGCAGACAAACGGTTATTTTCTTGAAGTTTTTCATTTAAATGAACAAACAAATCACGATTCTTTTTCATCAACAAGGAAAGAATCGTAAGTACAATATGACTTTTGCCTTTTCCGTAAGCACCAATTAGAATCCTAGCTCGATTAGTAGCACTATTCTGAGTACTTTCAAGGATATCTTCTAACAAAGACAACGATGATTTCGTCGGAATGAAATTTCCCAACTTTTCTGTATTATGCAAATCAAATTCTATATTTACAGACTTCTGAAAACCAGTTGCAGTTTGAATCATTTTGCTCATAACATTAAGCCCTTTCATTTGCAATGGATTCGTAATACTTCTGAACGCAATCAATGTACTGTTGTTTTGGATGCTTAATTCTTACAACATCCAACCCTGCTGTTCTAATAATCTTCGCTTCGCCCAGCTTTTCAAGATTTCGTAAAACCTCAAGCAATGTTATAGAATCAAGATTAAAAGCCTTTCCAATGCTCTCCGAAGTCAATAGCAAGTCTTTCAGTAGAATTTCCTCTGTTCCGCAGTGTTTCTTCTGAATTAGAGCCAGAGTAATCCAAGGGTTAAAAGATGAAACGCTCAGAATATTCTTTCTATATACGCCATCCTTCTTATTCAGCACTTCAACAAGGTTCATTTCACCAAACGGGCAATCGATATTACTTTCAGCAGAAACCTTTGCTGGATTTAATTTATAACGGGGAACATACGTTCCTACAATGCAGTTAAAGTCATCTTCCAGAGTTCTCGTGGTTCCTGATTCTTTTTCATCTTCACCAATATTCATGGAGATGTAATTTCGAATAAAATTCAGAAAATCTTCTTGCGTAAACTCGCTCATCAAGAATTCATTGAAAAACACATACCAACTGGTGGCAAGTTCTTTATTTGTGGCAAGTTCATAGTGGAGCAACAAAAGCGTTCCCAATTCCTCAATATAACGGTCTTTTTCACGAATCAAATTTCCTAAACTCGTAAATTTCTGCTCTCTCTTTGTTGACGCATTTTCGTATGTGATGCCGACGGCCTGCAACCAGTAACGAAGAGATTTAACCATGTTGCTACCAATGCCAAGGACATCCATTGGATTATTCTCTTTATCAATAAAAACGCGACTATTTCGCTCAACAGCTTTCATTCCTTTAGAAAGCCAACCTTTACGAATAAAAAATGTCTCATGAGCCCTAAATTTCATCTAACGAACCTCTTTCGTTTTCAAATACTTTCCCATCAAACAACCCATCGCCAAAACAGACTGATTTACACACATTTTGCAATGGACGCATTTTCTTTCATCAATGTGATATCCATCAGCAGTTATGCTAATTGCACCTGCCTTACACACGCTTTCGCACTTCAAACATTTTCTGCAGCCATTAAACTTCCGAATTTGATAAGCTATCTTTCTTTGCAAATCGTCATGATCTGCAACATTCATTGTTCTTATCTTTACAGCATGTTCAAAACCATCGACAGTAAACGGTTGGAGAGAAATGATAGGCACATTTGTACGAACATCAAGTACTAGAATCTCGTGAAGAAGTTTCCTTCCTAATTCACGATTAATCTTTCCGAACGGCACAAACATGTTCACAAGTTCCTCATCAAACGGACGGACTAATCTGTAATTTTTCGCATGGTCTTCTGCAGTGCAATTTGTGAACTTAATTTTGACATCGTCTGCAGCGGCTAACCCATTTCCACCCTGGCGTGCTTTCCATGCTCCCGAATCCACATATTCTTCTGGATCGGGCTTTCCAATTCTTTTCGCAAAGCGGATTAAGAAATCTCGCCATTTTTTAGAATTTTCCGGCATGTAGATTCTGCTCAAGAATTGAGCACGCTGATTGTTGTTTGGACAACACCAGCAACCAACGCGATCGTATCCTAAACGGTATGCATCGTTAAAATCAACATTCTCCGCCAATAGATAAAGCCATATATCGATATCTTTCCAGTCAATGATTGGTGAAGCCACTGTTTGCTTTTGAATTTTAACGGATTCCTTGCCGCTTTCAACACGATTGTACTTACTTCGGCTAGCGCTTTCTGCGCGACGAATCCCGTAGAAGGTCAATATTTGCTGATTCCTATACAACGAATTCAGCACGCGTGTAATCGGTCCTGTTTTGAACATCGAACAGCACCAACGCATAATTCGTGCCGGAGGACCTATGTCTTCGCAAACATCCATAAAATTTTGATCTTCATTGATAGAAGTTTCAAAAATTGCAAATGGATGGTCCTTCTTAAATCTCTTTGCGTATTCAACCGTTTGCGGAAATTCCAATGTCGTGTTTCCGAAAATATGAACAAGACTCGGATTGCCAAGCGCTTTCGTCACAATATCCGCTGTAACAGTAGAATCCTTACCACCAGAGAACGACAAAACAATATTTTCTTCGGGAAAATTGGAAGCTTCTCGCTTGATAAACGAGTGCGCTTCGCTAATCAAAGCATTTAGGCGATTTTTGTTAGCAGCAATAAATTTGCTTGTGAAGTCTTCAAAACACGCTTGAACTTTCTTAGATTTATTGTCTTTTTCGTTTTCCTTAATCAATGCGGAAAGGACATCGCAATCTTCCGTTCGGAAAGTTTTCGAAGGAATAGATTTCATCTTTCCATCGATATAATAGCGACTGTCTAAAGCCCACACAGAGCACTCCGAATACTTCAAAGGTTGATTGTGAGCTAATAGGAGTTCCAACAGCAGTCTTTCCTCTGGAAAGACCGGACGCAAATCTGTTGATAGGAATGTTGTTGCTGAATGACAAAGCGGACATACGCTTTTGCCATTAACGCCATTAATCTGCTCTGTAGGCGTGATTATAGGAACACGACAGGATTGACACCAAAAAACCTGCGCAGATAGAAAACCGGAACTTTCGTGTAGTTCCTCATTATCAATACGCAATGATGACTTTTTCTTAGTCAATCAAACCTCTGCCAGCACGCTCTTGTACTGACAGTTGGCAGCGCATTTTCATGAAATAGAAAAGGGGCGCAGGTCCACCTGCCTTAGTCCGAGGCTACCGCTAAGTGCCCAACAAAGAGACAGGCGAAACGACCCACGCCCCAAAATCTTCTCCCAATTCAGGAAAAGCATCGCCAAAGGCGAATAAAAGGGCAATGCACCATAAACCCGCATTGCTACAGGTATGATACAATGGAACACGCCGCAAAACGGCATGTCCGCGTGAGCGTTGCCTTGTTCCTCTCTGTTTGAAGTATTAGCGGTATTTCGAACTAGAGAACAAGAGCAAAACTCTATTTTCTTTAAAAATACATAATAATTTTGACAGTGGAGTGACATTGTTCTAAGCGAGGGCTTACAGAGGGAGAAAAAGCCAGGCGTTGCGGGGCGGCGTTTGCAGAAACCCATGACGCTCGGTCATAGCCATGCAAGCATGGCTGCGACTCTCGCTTACAGGGTTTTGAGCCCCGCAGTGGGGGTGCGCGGAAGACGAAGGGAGATCCCCGTGATTCTATCGGGGCTTCGCCCCTCCAGAATGACAGTGGGGATGACATTCGGCTGGAGCCAGGGGGAGTTCTCCCCCCTCAATATTCAAAAATCGCCCCAAATGCGTCAAAACAGCCATTTGTCATAATCTGACATCCAAGGTATGTATATTTGTACCAGCGAGGTTCTATGCTGGTAACTTTCCTTATCGTGCTTGGCATATTGGCCCTTTTCGGGGCTGGCGACGCAGGGGACGCATGCGTCATCACCTTGCTGTTGAAAGTGCTGCCGTTCCTAATTTTCGCGGGGATTTTGGCGTCTTTAATGTTCTGTGGCGGGTAAAAAGATCAAAAACTTGCATTTTCAACCATTTTATTATATATTTAGTTTGAAATGCAAGTAAAAAACGAAAAGAAACTGGATAAAATGCTGAGCGCGAACGGCGGCTATATCACGCGAAAACAAGTTGACAACCACAAGATTCCTTCGTGGTTCTTGACCGATTTCGTGCGAAAGCAGGGCCTTGTCAAGATAGACAAGGGATTTTACGCCCAAGAGCAATGGATCAGGGACGATTACCTTGTTTTTCAATACAAGTATCCCAGATTCATCTTTTCACACGTTTCCGCGCTATTCTTGCATGGGCTAACAGACCGCCTACCCGATTATTTCGAGGTAACCGGGCCCAAGAATTATAGGCCATTTTCTCCGAACCCTTCCGTCGCAATC
>CADCGB010000032.1 GCA_902800815.1 Fibrobacter succinogenes | reverse complement strand
AACGCTCGGCGCCCTCATCGCCATGTACGAACACAAGATCTTCACGCAGGGCGTGATCTGGAACATCAACAGCTACGACCAGTGGGGTGTTGAACTCGGCAAGCAGCTCGCGAAGAAGATCCTTCCGGAACTGGCCAAGGCCGACGCCGAACTGAACCACGACAGCTCTACCAACGGGCTCATCAAGTGGTTCAAGGCTCATCAGAAGTAAGTTGGATGTCATTCTGGAGTGTTCGCAAGGACACGATAGAATCCACAAAAAAAATAACCGCAGCCTTTTAAAGACTGCGGTATTTTTTTTATACAAATTTATATGGACTGAGGGTTATTCCTGCGGGCCCTTCTTCATGTGTTCCCTGAATTTCTTCATGCGGTCCTTGTGGAACTGGTTGAACTTTTCCAGCTGTTCCTTGGAAAGCACCTTCGCGAGGGACTGTATGCCGTTGATGCGGTGTTCGAGCAGTGCCTTGTCGGCATCGAGCACATTGGCCTTCGCGCTTTCGGTTGCGGCCTGGTCGCCACTTTCGAGTGCTTCGCCCAGGGCCTTCTCGGCATCGTGCTTCTGCTTGCGCAGTTCCTTGAAGATGGAATCTCCCTTCGCACGGTTGGCATCGAGGGCGGCCTTCTGCTCGGGTGTCACCTGCAGGAGCGAATCGATAACTTCCGGGTTCATGTGCCCCTTGTGTTTCGGCCCCTTGTGAAAGTCGCCGTGCGGGCGGTGATCCTTGTGGAAGTCGCCGTGCGGTCCCGGAGGCGGGGGAGGCATCATGCCTTGGCGCATGCACTGCGACATGTCTGCCTTCTGGCAGCAGCAGGCGCTGTTCTTGCTGCAGAAGTTCCCGAGGATAACCCCGAGGGCAAGCGCGAAGGCAACGATACCTGCGATGAACAGTTTAGAATCCTTCATAGATTACTCCTTGGTTAAATAGCTGAAGCCGACCGTCTCCTCGAAGGTTTCGAAATCGTCGTCGTTTGTTGAATTCCCTAGGCCGTTGTACCAGCTGGTGATATCTTCCGAGGCGACGTTCTCGAGGGAGATTTCTTCGGTGGAACTTTCGATGGCGGGGAGGATTGCCGTGAGGCTAACCAGCACGAGGCTTGCCGCGAGCGGTATGGCGCTGAACAGGCTCCTGATGCTCAAGATATTCCCCCTGTGCGCGGTGGCGGCAGCCTTCGCGTCGAGGCGTGCGCATACCTTGCTCCAGGAATCTTCCCGGGGCGTAATGCGCTCGAGTTTCGAGAAGTCGATCTTGTCAAGCATTTTTCAGTTTCTCCGTTATGTAGTCCTTCACGAAGTGCCTTGCGCGGCTGAGACGCGCCTTGATGGTGCCGTCCGGCATGCCATATATTTCGGCGAGGTCCTTCACGTCAAGGTCTTCGGCATCCTTGAGCCAGAGCATACTCCGCGTTTCGGCGGGGAGTGCGTTTAGCCCGAGTTGCAAGAGTTCGGGGTCGAACTGGTCATGGGTTGCTTTTTCCTGCTTCCCGAGGGTTTCCTCGACAATCGTGTCGAGGTTCAGTTCCTCAAGTTCGCCGTGGCGCTTTTCGGCGCGCAGCTTCATGAGGCATGCGTTCACGGTGAGCCGGTAGAGCCAGGTACCGAGGGCGCTTTGCCCGCGGAATGCCCGGATGGCGTCCGGAATGCCGACAAATACGTCCATGAGGATGTCTTCGGCGCGGTCGCGGTCCTTGAGCATGCGGAAGGCGAGGTTCAGCATCTTGGTGCTGTGTTCGTTCCACAGCATTCCAAGCGCCTCGCGGCTACCTTCCCGAATACCTTTTACTATAACCTGTTCGTCCATTTTGCTATTTGGATGCATAGGGGAGGCGTCAGGTTGCAAAAAAAATTAATCGTCGGCGTGACTTTTTAGCACGTTCTCGATTTTATCCTGCGCCTTGAAGAACGCTTCCACGCAAACCGGGTCGAAATGCGTGCCCGTCTCTTCGCGGATGATGGCGTAAGCCTTCTCTAGCGGCATGCCCGGTTTGTAGACGCGCTTCGATACCAGGGCGTCGAACACGTCGGCAATCGCCATGATTCTTGCGCTGAGGGGGATTTTGTCGCCGGAAATGCCGTCGGGGTAGCCCCTGCCGTTCCACCATTCGTGGTGCGCCCCCGCCATGTCGATGGCGGTATCGAGGAAAGAGGAGTGCTCGGTTGCCTCTACGGCGTCCTTCAGGAGCTTGCGCCCTACGGCGGCGTGGCTCTTCATGATGGCGAATTCCTCGTCGGTAAGCCTGCCCGGCTTGTTGAGGATGGAGTCGGATACGCTTATCTTGCCCACGTCGTGCAGCGGGGCCGCCGTGGTGATGTCGTTCAGGAACTTGTCGTCGATTTCTTCCGGGAACTTCTTGTCGTCAAAGAGCTGCTGCGCGATAATCTTCACGTACTCCGCCGTGCGCTTGATGTGCCCGCCCGTGTTGCCGTCGCGGCTTTCCACCAGTTCTGCCATCATCATGATGGTGCCGACCTGGTTTTTCATCAGGCGCTGTTCCAGCTTGGCTTTCTCGGTAATGTCGTCGAGGATGAGCACCACGCCGACCGGCTTCCCGTTGTCGTCCTTGGTGTACGAGGATGTCACGTAGAGCGTCTTGGTTTCCTTGCCGGTATAGTAGGGCGTCGTTACCTTGTGCGATACGTCGGATTCGTAGATGGCCTTGTTGACGCAGTCGTTGAAAGCGTCGTTCTCTTCGTATTCAAAGAAGCATGCGGCAAACTTCTGCCCAATCATGTCTTCCTTGGACTTGTCGAGGATCTTTGCGGCGGAGTCGTTTACGAACGAGATAATTCGGTTCGCCTTGTCTATGACAAGGACGCCGTTCCCCATGTCGCGGATGATATTCCTCGATATAACGTCGTTGCTGGTTTCCATGTTTGTCGCCATCATACACCCTTGTTTTTATGGTAATTTACATTATAATAAATGTTTTCTTTGTAAAAAACGGGGCAAAATCGCCCAAAAAGGGTAAAATGGCGCTAACATTGTGATATTTCGCAACTTCGCTATGGACAAAACGTCAATGAAAGATGGTCTGGAATGTAAATTTTTCTAATTTGGAAAAGGTATCTTATAGTTGATGGTTACTTTTTCGGACATAGCGGACTACCGCGATTTTTTGAAGGACTACTACGAACGCCGCAAGGCGGAGATGCCCTTCTATAGCTATCGCATGATGGGCGATAAGTTGGGGCTGGATTCCAGCTACCTTTACCGCGTGCTGCAAAAGAAGCAGCACCTCCCCGCCCATGCGCTACAGGCGGCCAAGGAAATCTTGGCTCTTAGCGGCCGTGAGGCCGAATACTTTGATTTGCTCTTCTCTGCCGCTGTCAGCAAGGACAAGGCCAAGAAAGAAGAACTCATGGCGAAGGCGCTTTCCCTTCGCGATGTCGAACGCCACAGCCTCCAGGCAGCCGAACTTAAGTTGCTCGAGAACTGGTGGATCCCCGCCGTGCGTGCCTACTTGGACCTGAATGGCGGTGTTGTGAATGTGAAGCAGATTGCCAAGGACATCTGCCCCCCGATTACGGAGGACCAGGTCAACGAGGCTATCGAAATCCTGAAAGAAGTGGGTCTGGTCAAGAAACTTGCCAGCGGCAGGCTTGCCCTCACGGATGCGCACCTCACGGTAGGTGGCCCCGAAAAGGCACAGGCGGTCCGCAAGTTCCAGCGCCAGGTGCTCGCTCTTGCCAGCGATTCCCTGGACAATGTGCCCGTAACCGAGCGCAACGTGTCCACACTTACCCTCTCGGTCGACCAGTCCTGCTTCGAGGATTTGGGCGATATGTTGAGGGAATTCCGCAGATTAGTGCAGAAACGGGTTGACGAAGCCAAGAATTCCGACCGCGTTATGCAACTTTCGATGGCATTTTATCCGGTCGCCCGAAAAGGAGGCTTCCCTGAAAATGCTATAATGGGGGAAGGCGCAGGAGATAAAAAATGATGAATAGGGTGTGGAAATTAGGGTTAGCGGCACTGGGTGGAACCATTGTCGCGTGTTCCGGTGGAGACGGGAACGGAGTCGCCGGATCATCGATGGAAACAGAGAATTCCATCGCCCTTTCCGTTCAGCTCGCCGATGGGTCACCGGCGGCACGTGTTCGTGTTATTGTTCGCCCCGATAGCTACTTGGCCGGGGCAGATTCCGTCGAAGCCTCTTTTGTGGAAGAGAACATGAACTTCGAGACGGATTCTACGGGCAAACTCATTCTGGACAATCTTGGCTACGGCAGCTACATCGTCGAGGCCAGGAACGATTCCTTGAAGGGTGCCTCCAAGTTTAACTACAGGTCCTGGCAGACCGAGGGTGGCCGTGTGTCCTTGCACTTGGGCAAGCCTGGTCTTGTTTCGGGTCGTGTGCTGGTCGAGGACGATGAGGATGCCTCCGAAGTTACGGTGGCGGTCCAGGGCCTAGATTATAGTGTCATGGCCGACGGCATGGGCAACTTCGAGTTCAAGTCGCTCCCCGCGGGCTACTTCGAGATGGTTGCCTTCGTGCAGACCGATAGCGTCGTCGTGGACGAGACGGGCAAGAAGGGCAAGGTGAGGGTCATCCGCAAGCTCGGGTCTTCTGTCGCCAATGTGCTTGCTGGTCAGGAAAATGCGGTGGTTATCGATACCCGTCCGCAGGACTCGCTCCCCTATTTCATGTTTGAAGATTTCGAGAACGGCGTCAAGAACTGGAAGGTCCAGCATTCGGAAGATGCCGATGGCAGTATTGAAACTGTGGATGCGGGTCTTGGCCGGGAAGGCAAGGCTGCGCATTTCACATGCGAAAACGATTCCGCGTACAACTGGGTGCTGATGGGACGCTCGCTTGGCGGCATGGTCGACATGAGCAACCTTGATTCCATCGTGTTCTGGGCCCGCACCGATATCGTGGATACCGCGAAGCGCAAGTACATCTCGTTCTCGCTTGACATGAACCTCGACAGCACGTCTGAACAGGAAAGTGGCAAGGCCTGGATGCACATTGATGTGGATACGGTCTGGAACCGCTACGTGGTGAAGCCTGCCGACTTCCAGAAGCCCGACAGCAACAAGACTGGCGGAAACCTCGGCTGGGATGTCGTGAAGCACAATATTACCGATATCTCCATCTTCGGCGGTACTGGCGGCGAGTTCTGGATCGACGATATTGAGGTGTTCGGTTACTCCAAGTTTGTGGCTCGAGAGCCTGAAGAATAGCGAAATTTGGCTAAAAACGCCAATCCGTCTTGACAAATTGTCAATAAGATGTATCGCCAAGTGCGGTACATCTTTGCTTTTTGGGGGTATTTTTATTGTCGTAAGGGATGTTTGTGGTGTGGATGTTGCTCACGGGCTTCCCCTCATAAGGAGTTATTATGAATGTGTGGAAAAGCGTGGGCGCGCTTTGTTTGGGTGCAGGCCTTGCTACCTTCGGCCTTGCCGACAACCCGATATCCTCTTACCATTACCTGGCGGACCCCTCTTGCGCCTCTGATGGTGATACCTTCTACATTCTGACCGACGTCGACGACTACAATAACCAGACGAACTGGAACTACGACATCGTCGGCCTTTACGCCTTCACTTCCGAAGACATGAAGAACTGGACCGACCACGGCATGATCTTCCGCTCCAAGCGTGAATTCGGCAATTACCCGAACAACACCTGGGCATCGGGCATCGCCGTCAAAAATGGCAAGGTCTATATAGTCTACCCCGATGGTGCAAGCGGCGTGGGCATGATTACCGCCCCCGCAATTGACGGCCCCTATATCGATCCTGTCAAGGAAACTCATGGTGTCAATAGAATTGCAGGTGGCGGTAGCCTTATCGGTGGCTGCGACGGCATTGCGCATTGCTTTGACCCGGGCATCTTGATTGACGACGACGGTAAGGGTTACGTGATTTTCGGTGGTGGCGAAAGTTCCAGCCGCCCGTATGGCAACAACTTCGACATTATCAGTTTTACCGAAAGCAACGGCAAGATTACTTTCGACAAGAATTCTCTTAAGAAGGTTTCTTTGCCGAACTCCTTCGAAGCTCCTTACCTGCACAAGAAGGGTAGCACCTATTACCTGAGTTTCAACAACCGTAGTCAGGTGATTGATTATGGTATGTCTAACAATATCTGGGGCCCCTATACCTTTGTGGGTACGGTCATTCCGGGGATTGGCTCCGTGCCCGATGCGCACGGCGAAGGCGGTAACAACCACCAGGGCTTCGCTCCTTTCAAGGACAAGTGGTATGCCGTGTATCACGACCGCCGCTTGGTGACTTCCGACAACCATCCGGCGGCAACGACCCAGGCTGGCGTTCGTTCCGAAAACCCGAACTACGAAAACCACAGAAGCGTGTCCATCGACGAACTCACCTGGAGTGGCGACAAGATGAACAAGCTCACCTTCACCCGTGAAGGACCGAAGCAAATTAAGAACTTTGACCCGTACAAGACCTACAAGGCAACGACGAGTTCCAAGCAGATGAACATCCGTAGCCGTACGGACTGGACCAAGGGACAGCCGGTGAAGCACGTGCTGCTGCCGCTCACGAGCCGTAGCGAATCCTGGATCCGTGTTTCTGGTGTGGACTTCGGTAACGGTGCCGAGAACCTCCGCATCAAGGCCGCGAACGTTGGCGATGGCAACAAGATTGAAATTCACAAGGGCAGTGCCACCGGAACACTTGCCGGTACCTGCGAACTGGCGAAGACCAGCAACAACATGACTTTCACGGACAATGACTGTGCCATGACGGGCCTTAGCGGCGTTGTGGACCAGCTGTTCTTTGTGTTCAAGAATAATGGAAAGGATTCGACCATGGGTATCTTGGAATGGGAATTCCAGGGTACGAAGCGCGAACCGGAACCGCAGCAGCCGTTCGGCGGCAAGGCTTGGGCCGTTCCGGGCAAGATTCAGGCCGAAGACTTTGACGTGCCGGGTTACGGCGCGGGCAACGACACCTACAGCGACAACGATTCCGACAACCACGGCTTCGAAAAGGCGAAGTCCAAGGACGATTCTACGAAGGTCGCCTACCGCAAGGACGATGCCCCGTCTGTCGACCTCTATGCGAATGCGTCCGGAATTATCGTGGGCTACAACCAGTCCGGCGAATGGCTTGAATACACCATCAATGTCGCGAAGGATGGCGACTACACGTTCTTTGCCGCTGTGGCGACGGACAACCAGAATGCGGGCTTCGTGATGTCGGTCGATGGCAAGGACATTACTGATACTATCCTTGCCGCCAAGACGGATGTCGAGGGCAGTTTCGATGACTATGCCAAGGTGCAGAGGAACGTGACGCTCACTGCGGGCGAGCATATCCTGCGCATGACGGTTACGGGCGATTGGTTTGATGTGGACTACTTCACCTTCGTGGAAGGCAAGGACGCGACGGACCCCGAACCGATTGGCATTGACGAGCCAATCGCGATATCGAAGGACGTCAAGTTCCATATCAGTAGCGCCGCTACCTACCAGGTGTTTGACCTTGCGGGTACGATGCTTGGCGCGGTAGACCTTGCTAGCGGAGCCTCTGCGGCCCAGGTACTCAAGGCTGCGGGCTACAGGCAGGGTGTATTCATGCTCAAGCAGGTGAACGGAAACAAGAAGTTCATGACCCGCGTGACGAAGTAAAACCGCTCAGTCTTTGTTCGTACAAACTCTCTCTTGTGTTTGAGGCTCCTGGCAGACTGCCGGGGGCCTTTTTGTAAATAAACGTTAAAGCACCGAAGGTGCCCGTGCACTTAATCGCCACGCCCTAAAGCAATAACCCTGTTCCGGGCGATTATGTGCGCGTCGGGAGGGTCTTAGGGAGGGTGAACCATGTGAAACCCTCCCTAGTCGCATAAAATACCGCAGGCACCCGTGGACAAAACGTCAATGGTTTTTGTTTGAAAGGTTGTTAAAAATGCTCGTGGGGATGGTAAATTTTATAATGGTTGGACCGCGGTGTCGCGGTTGAATATGGGATGTTAATATGAAGAAGATTTCCAAGGGAAAGCTTGGTTTGGCTCTTGCGTGCGGTCTCTTTGGTTCTGCACTTGCCGATAACCCGATTTCTACTTATCACTACCTGGCAGACCCGGGTGCCGCCGCTGACGACGAATACTTCTACATCATCACGGACTCCGACGACCCGGCTCCTGCAAATTCCAACGGCTACAAGATTTACGCCCTCTATGCATTCCGCAGCAAGGATATGCAGAACTGGACCGACTACGGCATCATTTACGATGCCCGCAAGGTGAACGGCATTAACGACATCTGGGCTTCCGGCATTGCTGTGCACAATGGCACGTTCTACATTGTATTCCCCGATGGCGGTGGTGGCGGTATCGGCTACATCAAGGCGCCTGCTATTGACGGCCCGTGGACAAACGCCGTGGGCCAGGGCAAGGACAAGCTTGTCGGCGGCCGTGGCATTATCGGTTGCGATGGCGTTTCCTGGTGCTTTGACCCGGGTATCTTTATCGACGACGACGGCACCACCTACGTGACGTGGGGCGGCGGCGAAAGCAATAGCCGTCCGAATACCGACAACTTCGATATCGTCAAACTGAACGACGCGAAGGATGCTCCGGTGGGTAACGGCTCTCACGTGAAGGTGAACAACCTCCCGACCCGCAAGATGCTTGAGGCGTCTTACATCCACAAGCACGGGAGCAATTACTACTTCTCTTACAGTACCGGCTGGCAGCAGGGTGCGCCTACCATCGATTATGGTATGTCGAACAACGTAATGGGACCGTACACCTGGAAGGGCACGATTCTCGGTGACCCGAGCATGAACGGCAGGAGCATCAACGGCAACAACAACCACCACGGTATTGCCGAATTCAAGGGACATTCCTATGTGGTGTACCATGACCGCCGTATCGCGAAGGGCCACAACGGGCTGGAAATCATCCCGGCCGATGACGGTCAGCCGAAACCGAACGAAGGTTACCACCGTAGCGTTTCTGTAGACGAAATGTTCTACAATAACGATGGTACTATCAAGACGGTCACGGTGACGGACGAAGGCCCGAAGCAGATCGAGAACTTCGACCCGTACGACTGGTATCCGGCGCTCACGAGTTCCAAGCAGAAGGGCATCCGTAGCCGTTCTAACTTTGTGCAGGGCAAGAAGGCCGAACACGTGCTGATTCCGCTTTCCAGCAAGGAATCCTGGATCCGCGTGAGCGGCGTGGATTTCGGTACTGCGGCGACGGGCTTTACGGTCGAGGCTTCCAGCGCGGCCGATGGCAACAAGATTGAAATCCGCACGGGTTCTGCGACGGGTACGCTCGCAGGTACCTGCACACTCAAGAATACCGGCAACAAGAATACTTATGCCGAAAACAAGTGCGAAGTCGATGGCCTCAAGGGCATCGTGAACCAGCTGTTCCTCGTGTTCAAGGGCAACCAGGATTCTACCATGTACGTGAAGGCCTGGGGCTTCGAGGGCAGTGGCACTACGCCTCCGGAACCGCAGAAGCCGTTTGGCGGCAAGGCCTGGGCGATCCCCGGCAAGATCGAGATGGAAAACTTTGACGAACCGGGTACGGGCCGCGGCGCGGGTGTCGATTCCTACAACGAGAACGATTCCGAGAACCATGGTGATAGCGACCTGCGTGAAGGTACCGGGGTCGACCTGTACAAGAAGGCTACCGGCGTAATCGTGGGTTACAACCAGGCGGGCGAATGGCTCGAATATACCGTGAACGTGAAGGAAGCGGGTGACTACACCATGTTTGCCGCCGTCGCTTCTGCCAATAGCACTTCCGGATTCCAGCTTTCCATCGATGGCGAGAACATCACCGATGCGATTGCTGTGCCGCAGGCAAGTTCCGGCGAAGAGAACTACGATGACTACAACAAGGTTTCTGCCAACGTGAAGCTCCCCGCGGGCGAACACATCCTCCGGTTCACCGTTACGGGCGACTGGATGGATATCGACTACATCAATTTCGTCGCGGGCAAGGATGCCGAAGATACTGACCCGCTCGAAGGCACTACCGCGATCAAGACCGTGGCTCAGTTCAACTCGTTCGGGTCTTACACCTACCGCGTGTTCGACCTGAAGGGCAAGCAGGTGGGTACGGTGAATCTCGATGGTGCACATGTGGGCGATGCGCTCCGTGCGGCCGGGTTCAGCAAGGGCATGTACATGCTCCGCTCCCTGCGCGGCGAAAAGAAGTTTATGGCTAGGGTGGCGGAATAAGCCCGAAAAAGGCCTAAAAGAGTCCCTAAACACCACACATCCAGACCGGCGCCTTTACGGCGTCATAAAAAGCACCCCAGGCGTGTCCCGGGGTGCTTTTTTGCGCACTCCGTTGATAAATAGTCAATGAGAAGTCTGCTCGTGGGGGGTAAAAATGCCATTTTCGGAGGTAGATTATAGTCAAGAAAGGGCAATTTTGCCGTTTTAACATAGGGATGTGTAAAATGAAGAAGTCTTTTATGGGAAAATTTGGCCTCGCTGCCGTGTGCGGCCTGGCTGCATCCGCTCTCGCGGACAACCCGATTTCCAGCTACCATTACCTCGCCGACCCGGGCGCTGCCGCCGATGACACCTATTTCTACGTCATCACGGACTCCGATGACCCGGCGGCAGCCAATGCCAACGGCTACAACATCAAGGCCCTCTACGGTTTCCGCACCAAGGACATGAAGAATTGGACCGACTTCGGCATTATCTACGATGCCCGCAAGGTTGACGGTATCGGCGATATCTGGGCATCCGGCATTGCAGTGAACCCCAACGATCACAGGCTTTACATCGTGTTCCCCGATGGCGGTGGTGGCGGCATTGGCCTCATCGGCGCCGACAGCATTGCCGGCCCCTGGACGAACCCTGTTTCGGGCAACAAGAAACTCATCAACAACTGGGGTGGCGGTATTTCGGACTGCGACGGCATCGGCTGGTGCTTTGACCCGGCAATCTTCTTCGATGACGACGGTACGGGCTACTTCACGTTTGGTGGCGGCAGCAGCGATAGCCGCCCGGCAAATAACAACAACAACGACATTTTCAACATCTACAAGCTCAACAAGGACATGAAGGGCTTCGATGTGAGCACCAAGACTCACCTGAAGATTGGTGGCCCGAAGGCGATGGAAGCTTCTTACATCCATAAGTACAAGGGCAACTATTACCTGTCTTACAGTACGGCAGACTTGCGTATTGCCTACGGCATGTCCAAGAACCCGATGGGTCCCTATGAATACAAGGGAATATTCATGGGTAACCCGAACATCAACGGGCAGAACATCAACGCGAACAACAACAACCACCATGGCATTGCCGAATTCAAGGGCCACTGGTACGTTGCCTACCATGACCGCCGCATTGCGAACGGTTACGATGGTCTGGAAAAGATTCCTGCCGATGACGGCCAGGCGAATCCGGTACCCGCATTCCACCGTAGCGTGAGCGTGGATGAGTTCTTCTACAACAACGACGGCACCATGAAGGAACTGACCTTCACGAAGGAAGGCCCGAAACAGATTGAGAACTTTGACCCGTACGATTGGTACCCGGCACTCACGAGTTCCAAGCAAAAGGGCATTCGCAGCCGTTCCAACTGGACTCCGGGCAAGGTTGCCGAACACCTGTTGCTCCCGCTTTCCACGAAGGAATCCTGGATCCGCGTGAGTGGCGTTGACTTTGGTACTGCAGCCACCGGTTTCGTGGTGCAGGCCGCAAGCACTGCGGATGGCGACAAGGTTGAAATCCACACGGGTTCTGCGACAGGTACGCTCGCCGGCACCTGCACGCTCAAGAATACCGGTAACAAGAATACCTTTGCCGAGAATTCCTGCGAAGTCACTGGCCTCAAGGGAATCGTGGAACAGGTGTTCCTCGTGTTCAAGGGCAGCAGGGATTCTACCATGGCTATCAAGGCATGGGGCTTCGAAGGCAGCGGCACGACTCCGCCGGAACCGCAGAAGCCGTTCGGTGGCAAGGCCTGGGCGGTACCGGGCAAGATCGAGGCCGAAAACTTTGATGAACCGGGTACGGGTCGCGGTGGCGACATTGATTCCTACAACGAATCCGATTCCGAGAACCACGGCGATAGCGACCTCCGCGAAGGCACCGGTGTTGACCTGTACAAGAAGGCGACGGGCATCATCGTGGGCTACAATACCGAAGGCGAATGGCTTGAATACACCATCAATGTGGCGAAGGAAGGCGACTACACGCTCTATGCCGCAGTTGCCGCTGCCGGTAGCACCTCGAGCTTCAAGTTCTCTCTCGACGGGACGGACATTACCGAAGAAATCACCGTGCCCGCGGCCACCGAAGGCGAAGAAAACTACGACGATTACAACAAGGTCAAGGCGAACATCAAGCTCCCTGCGGGCGAACATGTCCTGAGGCTCACGGTTGTCGGTTCCTGGTTCGATATTGACTACTTCAATATCCTCGAAGGCAAGGATGCTGAAGATACGGAGCCGATTAGCACGGATGCTATCGAGACTGGTGTTGCGTTCAAGGCCGTACCGTACGAAACCTACCGCGTGTTTGATCTGAAGGGCGCTATGGTCGGTAAGATCCGCCTGGACGGTGCGACTGCTGGCGAGGCCCTCCGTGCGGCAGGCTTCAACCAGGGCGTGTACATGCTCCGTTCCCTGACCGGTAACAAGAAATTCATGGTGAATACGGCAAAGTAATACCATAAAAGAGTCCCTAAACACCACACATCCAGATTGATGCTTCTCAAGAGCGTCATGAGGTGCTCCGGAGCCCCGCTCCGGAGCTCTTTTCTTGTGTTTTTTGTGAGATTTTTATTGCCAAAACGTCAATGGAAAAAATGGCACGATGTGCGTTTTTTTGAGTTTTTTCATCTAATTTTAGGTTATGGGACCGCAATCCTGCGGGTTTCTGTTTGGCAAAGGGATGTTATGAAAAGTTTGAATCAAAACAGCGTTGTTAAGGGGGCGTGGAAGACTGCGCTCGCGCTGGGTTGCGGTGCGTTGGTTTCGACCGCGTTCGCATCGACGGTCAATGTCGATGTTACCGACGAACACCAGGTTATCCGTGGTTTCGGTGGCATGGTGCACAACCAGTGGCAGGGCGGTGGCGGCCTTTCCGAGGCCGATGCCAAACTTGCGTTCGGTACGGGCGATGGCCAGATTGGCTTGAACACGCTGCGTATTCCGGTGTATGCGAACTCCAGCGACTTCAACAAGGAAGTGCAGGCTGCCAAGTACGCCAAGAAGTACGCCGGCGATGACTTTATCTTGTATGCAACGCCGTGGACTTCTCCGTATGCGGGCGCAAACCAGCACATGTCTTCGTCTAACTACCAGAAGTATGTGGACCACCTGAACGGCTTTAACGATTACATGAAGAACCAGGGCGTTCCCCTGTACGCCATCTCCATCAGTAACGAACCGGACTGGTGCGGTGAATGGGCTTGCTGGAGTGCAGACGAAATCTACAACTTCACCAAGGGCTATGCCGATAAAATGCGCAAGAACGGTGCCAAGGTGATTTCGACGGAATCTTTCCGCTACGACAAGAACCTCTACAACAAGGTGCTGAACGACGCCAACGCCCTCAAGAACTGGGATATTCTCGGAGCGCACTTCTATGCAAGCGACAGAAACACCGGGGACAATTTCTTCCAGTATTCTTTGGCTGACCAGAAAGGCGTGGAACGCTGGATGACAGAACACTACACCGAAAGCCAGGGTAGCGGTAACTACTGGCGCACAATCACGAATACGGGTGACCAGGCAAACCAGAACAAGCGCGATACCGTGAACGCCATGGATGTGGCTTACGAAATCCACCGCGCCATGGTCGTGGGCAACTTCAACCAGTACACCTGGTGGTATATCCGCCGTTGCTACGGCCTCATCATGGAGAAGGACTTCGGCAACAAACTCCAGATACCGTCCAACGAAATCGGCAAGGTCTCCAAGCGTGGTTACGTGATGAGCCAGTTCGCGCGCTTTATCCGCCCGGGTGCTGTGCGCGTGGGTGCAACGGCAAAGCCCGAGGCGAACCTGTTTGCGAGCGCCTACAAGAGTGCCGATGGTGACTCCGTAATCGTGGTGCTCGTGAACCGCGATTACAAGAACGACAAGGAAGTGACCATCAAGGTGCAGGGCGCCGATGTCCAGACCTTCCACATGTACACCACTAGCGAAACGAAGAACGCCAAGGACGAAGGCGAAGTCGAAGTCAAGAATGGCGAAGTGACAATCAAAATGCAGTCTGGTGGCAACAACTTCAAGGACTGCATCGTGACGCTCGTGGGCGTTGGTACTCCTGCTGATCCTATTCCTCGCGAGCCTTTCGGCGGCAAGGTCGCTGAAATTCCGGGCAAGATCGAGGCCGAAAACTTCGACATCCCGGGTACCGGCAAGGAAAACAAGACCTACAACGAGAACGATTCCGATAACCACGGAGACTCTGACTACCGCGAAGGTACCGGTGTCGACATCTACAAGAAGGCTACCGGCTACATCGTGGGTTACAACCAGGCTGGCGAATGGCTCGAATACACGGTGAACGTGAAGGAAGCGGGTGACTACACCTTCTTTGCTGCGGTTGCCTCTGCCAATGCGACCTCCGGTTTCAACATGACTCTCGATGGCAATGAACTCACGGGCGATATATCAGTCCCGAAGAATGACGGCGAAGAGAACTACGACGACTACAACAAGGTGCAGAAGAATGTTACGCTCCCTGCGGGTGAACATATCCTCCGCTTTACTGTGGTCGGTGACTGGATGGACGTGGACTACTTTACCTTCGTGAAGGGCAAGGACGCTACCGACCCCGAACCGATTGGTGGCGATACTACTACGACAATCGCGAAGACACTCTTCAAGGTGCCGGACGTGTCTATGGAATACAGCATCTTTGATATGGGCGGTAGTTACCTCGGAACAGTCCGTGCAACGGGTATGCAGGAACTCCGTGCGATGACCGCGGACCTCGCCAAGCGTGGCGGAATGTTCATCGCGAAGTCCACTGCCGGTGCACTCCGCATCCGCGTGACAAAGTAAGGAATCTCAAAAGTCTCAGGTGAACACTGGGTTGGTTAAAACAAAAATCCCTCGGCGCTGCCGAGGGATTTTTGTTAGTCGTTAATCATGCGTTCGTAGAACTTGCGGTATTTGTCCTTGTCTTCCGTCTTGCGGACTGCGATGGCATCCTGCGGGTGACGGTTGAGCATACCCGTGATCATCTGCGGGATGATGTAACCCCATTCGTATTTTTCCTTGAGCGGGAGGAAGAGTTCCTGGATGGCATCGAGAACCGGGCGCAAATCGTACTTCGGGTTCTTGAGGAAACTGAGCAAAAGTTCGGTGGTGCAGTTGCCTGCGCCGCGGCCCATGCCGGACACGGAACCATCGAGGTAGTCCACATGGTCGATGATGGCCTGGATGGTGTTGCTGAAGGCTAGTTGCTGGTTGTTGTGACCATGGAAGCCGAACTGCTTGTTCTTCACGATGCTCCTGTAGCGCGTGATTTCCTTGTCGATGTCTTCCTGGTAGAAGGCGCCGAAGCTGTCGACGAGGTACAGGATATCGGCCTTGCATTCCTCGTTCACCTGGTGGAGCGCTTCGTCAAGTTCCGGACCGCGGTCGCGGCTCACGGCCATGATGTTGAGCGTGGTCTCGTAGCCCATGTCGTGGAAGGCGTTCACCATGCTGATGCCCTTGTCGATGTTCTTCACGTAGCTTGCCACGCGGAACATCTGGTACGGGCTTTCGCTGGCGGGCTTCACGGCGTCCATGTTCACGCGGCCCACGTCCGCCATGACGGCCATCTTCATCTTGGATTCGATGCCGTCCTTCACCTTCCAGAGTAGGTCGTCTTCGCAGAATTTCCACGGGCCGTATTCCTTCGGGTCAAAAAGTTCGGGGGAGTTCTTGTAGCCCATTTCCATGTAGTCGATGCCGGCTGCGGAAAGGAGGGTATAGAGGCGGCGGACGAATTCCAGGGAGAAGTCGTGCTTGTTGACGAGGCCGCCGTCGCGGATGGTGCAGTCGAGGACTTTGATGCTTTCGTAGTACATGGTTGATTCCTTTGTTGTGCCCGCAAACATAGATTATCGGAATCGACTGGTCAATAGAAAAAGATTCCTAAAAACAAAAAAGCACCTATTTTACGCAAAATAAGCGTTAAATGTCATGAAAGTGGCTAAATTTTATTAAAAATAGGCGGGTGTTTGCTGCAAATGTTTTTCGTGGATGCGTGGTACATGGGCCGAACTGGGCTTTAAAGGGTGTTTTCCCGGTGTTGCGCGTGGGTGACCCATGGCATGATCTTGACCTCAATTTTCTGTTCTACGCATAAATTGCGTTAATAAATGTCGTCCGATGATCAAAAAATCCGGTCCCAGGGTCTTTCGCACCTCCTTCTTCTGTGATTTAAATCGCCCCTATTGATTTCCTGTTTGGAGAATCCTCCGTGAAAACTTATATTCCATGTCATGAAGAGAACAACGTTTATCCCCCTTTCCCTGGCGTTTGCCACTTCGGCTTTCGCTGCGAACTTCTACTACAACCAGGTCGGTTACGACGTGGGTATGCCCATCAGCATCATCGTCAAGAGCGATGCTCAGCTTGATGGTGCCGAATTCAAGCTGATGTCCGGCGGGAATGCTGTCCAGACGGGTAAGCTTTCGGCGGGCACTAATCCGGACAACTGGACGAACAACGGAAAGTTCTACGTGGCAACGCTCGACAATAGCGTCACGGCCGGTACCTACACGTTGCAGGTAACCGAAAACGGACAGCCCGCAACCTCCGGTGAATTCAAGGTGGAGGATAAGGCGCTTGCAAAGCAGACGCTTGGCGCTGTGCTTGACTACTTCTACGACGACCGTGCGGTGAACTCGACCATTGTGGGTTGGGATTCAAAGCTTGCCGTGTACAACGGTGGTGGCAAGACTCGTGATGTGCACGGTGGATGGTACGACGCAAGCGGCGACGTGAGCAAGTACTTCAGTCACCTTTCCTATGCGAACTACCTGAACCCGCAGCAGATTCCGCTCACGGTGTGGGTGCTCGCCTTTACTGCGGAACGTATCCCGACGTTGCTGGGTTCTACCTCCAGCAAGGCGAGGACCGCGGACGAGGCTGCCTTCGGTGCGGATTTCCTGGTGCGCATGCTCGATGACCAGGGCTTCTTCTACATGACGGTGTTCGACAACTGGGGCTCCCCGATGGGTAAGCGCGAACTTTGCGCATTCTCGGGCTCCGACGGCATCAAGAGCACGGATTACCAGACCGCCTTCCGCGAAGGCGGTGGCATGGCGATTGCGGGCCTTGCGCGCGTATCGAAACTCGGCGTGAAGGGTGACTACACCAGCGAACAGTACCTTGCCGCTGCTGAGAAGGCCTATGCTCATTTGTCCGAAAAGCAGGGTATCGGCAAGTCCTGCGCCTATTGCGATGATGGAAAGGAAAACATCATCGATGACTACACGGCTCTCCTTGCTGCGACGGAACTCTATGTGGCGACAGATAAGGTGGATTACCTGAAGGATGCGCGCGCCCGTGCGAAAAATCTTATTAAGCGCCTGAGCGATGATGGGTACTTCTGGAGCGACGATGCCAGGACGCGTCCGTTCTGGCATGCGAGCGATGCGGGCCTCCCGCTGGTAGCGCTTGTCCGCTATGCCGAAATCGAGAGTAAGATTACCGTGAACTCGCCGAGTAATCTTATCGATTGGTACTGCGTGGACATGATTGGGGCTCCCTGCTACAATTTTAATGCGAAAGAAGCCTTGGATGCCATCAAGACGCATTACGACTGGCTAATCTCCATTACGAACAAGGTAGATAACCCGTTCGGCTATGCCCGCCAGACGTACAAGACGCAGGGCTCCGTCAAGGACGGTTTCTTTATCCCGCACGACAACGAGAGTAACTACTGGTGGCAGGGCGAGGATGCCCGCTTAGCAAGCCTTGCGGCTGCAACGGCATACACATTCCATTCGATGAAATTGGATGACGCCGAGGCGATGGGGAAATATTCGACTGACCAATTCGACTGGATCCTGGGCAAGAACCCGTATGCCACGTGCATGATGTACGGTTTTGGCAAGAAGGTCCCCGCGAAGTATGACGGCCAGTCCGAATACGATGCGACCCTCAAGGGCGGTATCGCGAACGGCATTACCGGCAAGAACAAGGATGGCTCGGGAATTGCGTGGGATGACGACGGTGTCGGTGCCGTGGGCTTTGACCCTCAGAAGGAATCGTGGAATAACTGGCGCTGGATTGAACAGTGGCTCCCGCATACCACGTGGTTCCTGATGGCACTTGCCACCCGTTACGACGAAAAGCCGGAGACGATCGAAGTGCCGGTGTCTATTCCGGGGAAGGCTGCGATTGCTTCGCGTGCTATGGATGTCCGTTTGCAGGGCCGTGTGCTTGCGGTGAATGTCGCTGGAACGCGTGCGGCGAACGTGGCGGTGCTCGGGCTCGATGGCGCGAAGGTCGCCTCGGGTACATTGAATGCGGGCCGCGCGACGCTGAGCCTTGAATCCGTGAAGAGCGGCGCCTACCTGGTAAAGGTCGAGGGCTTCGGCGCGAAGAAGGTGCTTGTCCGCTAAAAACGGGGCTTTTTTGCACAAATCGGAGGCGGTTTCGCCTCCGTTCTCTTTTTTTACACGGAAAAAAAAGTTTTCATGGTACTTTTGGCTACTTTCTGACATATATTATGTCATATAAGTGTATTGGGTGCCTTATGAACTTTTTTAAGTCTTTCCCCGTTTTTGCATTTTTTGCGCTTTCTTTCTGTGGCGCTGCGCTTGCCGTGCCCGCATACCCGGGACTCATCGAATCGAAACAGCCCGATGGTTCCGTGGTGCAAATCCGCGTGATGGGTAACGAGCACTTCCATTACACCGTTTCAGAGGATAGCGAACTTATTGCGCGCGACTCCCTCGGGTACTGGAACTACGCCGATGAACAGGGGAAGCCTACGGGAATGCGGTTCCACCATCGGGACAAGCGTGGCGACAAGGAACGCAAGTTCAACGAGAAGCGCGATTCGAAAAAGATCCTCCAGGATTTCCTGAAGAAAAAGAAGATGTATCGTGGACGGAATGCCGTGCAGGGAGATTCGCTTTCAGCGACTTCGTTTCGGACAGCCCCCCTCCTTGCAGCCCCACTCCGTGCGGCAGTAGCGACTCCGACTAGCGATGTTCTGAAAATAGCTGCTCGCCCGAAGTTTACGCAGAGCATGACCCAGGGGGAAATACGCGGGCTTATCATTCTGGTGCAGTTCAGCGATGTGAAGTTTAAGTCGAGCGACCCGCAGGCGGATTATGCGCGATACATGAACGAGGAAGGCTACCACGAAAATGGAATGAAGTGGAGCGTTCGTGATTACTTTGTTTCAAACTCGATGGGGATGTTTAAGCCCCATTTCGACGTGGCCGCTCCGGTAACGCTCTCGAATACGCGTGGCTATTATGGTACGCTCCAGATATCGTACGATGGTGGCAATAATTATGTGGATTATCCAGATTCTGCATTCATAGAGGCGCTGAAGATAATTAAGGGACGCGGGGACATTGACTTTACCCTGTACGATAACAATAGCGACCGCTATGTGGATTTCGTGTACATGATTTACGCAGGTGTCGGTGAGGCTGATTCGGGTATCGAGGAGTCCATCTGGCCGCAGGCGGGTGCTGTTAACCCGGTGGCTGTTGTGGGAACGTGTAGGAATGCTTGGGATAGGAGTTGCTATTACGTTTCCAGCTTTGCGTGCTCCAACGAGATAAGTGGGCCGGCATATATGAGTAATCCGAATACCAAGCTCCTTGCAGGGATAGGCACGTTTGTCCATGAGTACAGCCATGTACTTGGCTTGCCGGATTTTTACAACACGCTAGATATGAACGATGTGAAGACTCCGTCGATATGGTCGTTGATGGACATGGGCGAATACAATGCGTATGCCGATAATAGCAGCCTTACAGGGGCCGCTCCTCCGAGGTTGACTGCCTTTGAACGCTATTCGCTCGGGTGGATGGCCCCGCGTGTACTGGAAAAGGAAAATGGTGAGATTACTTTGTACGGGGTTGACCAGAACGATGGTATTTTGATTCCTTCTTCGAACAAGAACGAATACTTTTTTCTTGACTATCGCGCAAAATACGATGAAATAACGCCACTCCCGAATAGCGGCTTGCTTGTCTGGCGCGTGAGTTACAACGCCAATGACTGGGAATACAACACGGTGAACGTGAGAGGCTCTTATCGCATGAACCTGATTCGCGCCGACAAGAATGACAGCCTGCAAACGGTAAGAAATGGCTGGTATTCATATCGTGCTCCTACGCTTGAAGATGAAAACTTGAAGGGTGACCCGTTCCCGGGAATAAAGGGTGTCACGGAATTTGACGAGTTCGTGACGCTTGCACGTGAAAATCTTGGCTTGCGCATCTACGACATTACCGAGACGGATTCCGCAGTCACCTTCAAGGTGAAGTGGGACGGCGTGGAAGGCTGGCCTTCGAGTTCGTCGGTTGCCGAGAGTTCTTCCAGTTCCAGCGAAATTGTCGAATCAAGTTCCAGTGAATCCTCGAGCAGTTCCGCCATCGTGCCGGGCACGAGTTCGTCTGAAGAAATTTCGGGTGTCGTAGCGGGTGCATTTGCCACGCAGGTGCACATGACGCTGGAAGGCCGTACGCTCCACGTGGTTGCCGGTTTTGAAGGCGAGAAAGAAATCCGTGTGTTCGACATGCAGGGGCATCAGCTCTATGCGGGCCGTTTTGCGGGTAATTCCACTGTGCTGCAGCTGGGTGACTTTGCCCGCGGGGCGCACGTGGTGCGCCTGACTTCCGGAAATCGTATTCTTGCGGTCAAGCGCCTGTAATGGGCTGTCAGTAATTTGCTAATACGCTACTATATTTATCGGCTCGCTCGGCGAGCCATTTTTTTAGCGACTGAATTTCAATATCGTACCGGCGGATAGGCGGCCAGCGGGAGGCGTCATTTTCGAGGGCGATTTTTGCTTGCGAAACGTAAGCATCGAGTTTCGTGAAGGCGTCTTCGAGGATGCCGGCTTTGAGCGATTCCCAGCGTGCCCTGTATGTGGTGAGGAATGTCTCTTTTGCGAACATGTTGGCGAAGAAACCCGGAACAGCCCTGCCGTCGTAACTGTTGAAGCGCATGTTTGTGCCGTTGCACATTCCCCAGTCGTTCTTGCTTTCTGCAGTGCAGTTGTAGGGGCTTTTCGAGGGGTTGCCTGTCCCGAGAATCCAACTCTGGCTCGTGAAGTACTCCTTGGTATCCTCGTCCCAGCCGTAGCCGAAACCTCCGTCAAAATCCCAGACGGGCCCCATGTGGTATTTCCCGGTATCGTCCCGGTAGAGGTACATGCTTCGCGGTGCTTCCAGTTCCACGTTGCGCGTGATTTCCTGTAGCAGGATGAAGTCGATGAAACTTTCCATGTCCATCAGTTTCTGCACGTTGTCGTAATCGGCGCTTACGATTGCCTGTTCCAGGGTGGCGAAGTCGGCAGCGATGGCTTCGAGCCGTTCTGCGGAAATGTTTTTCGGGTATTTTACGGCGACGGGCATCCCGTATACCTTGCTGTAGAAGTTGTTGCCTGCGTCGGGGGAAAGTTCCGGGCCGTCATCCATGTCGAGGCTGAGCAGCAGGCCGCTTGTGTCGATGTCTACGCGGCTTGTGGCCCTCTCGATCTGTTCGGTCAACTGGTACATGCCCATGTAATCCCCGTTGATTTCGACCTCCACGAAACGGTTTGCGTTCACGAACGGGAAACTGCCCATATAGCGTGCCATGTCGAACGCGATGGCGTTCATGAACTTGCTCTGGTCGCGGTAGTTGGCGAGTAGGACCCAGTCCTTGTTGGCGGGGAGTCCGAGAATACTTGTCTTGCTGTCAAGCTTGATGCGGTACGGCTTTTTGTCGTACCAGAGCCTTGTGGAATTGCCGCGCTGGCGGATTCTTGCACTTGCCGGTGCAATGTCTTCGTATTGACCGTTACCAGCAATCTCGATAGTGCAGGCGACATACGCTGTGTCGATGCTGTCGGTGGCGGTGATTCGCACGTAGGGGATGCCGTTGTTGGGTAGCGGAATTTTTTCAACGGATGAAGAAGATGCCTGTTGCATTTGGAACGATGAAGAACTTTGCTGCATCCATAGTGAAGACGAACTGCTTGGCAAATCGACGGGCGAGGTGGGCGTTATGCTTTCGGAGGAATATGAGTCCGATGCCGATGAAAAATGAATTTCTGAATCGTTTGCAAATTCATTTAGCGCGCCATTGTTGTCGCTGTTTTGTGCGCTAGATGCGCTCTCTTGTGCGGTTTCTATACCGGTTGGCGCCTCGGAAACGGAATCTCCGCAGGCGCATATTGATAGAAAAACCAGAAAAAGCAGGCCTTTCGCCAGTCTACAAACACGTCCCATTTTATACACCTCGTTGCGCAATATAGCCGGTTTTCCCGCGAAAAAGAAGGATTTTCAGGTGCCGCAGTTGAGTTTCCGTGTAAAAGCCGTGTAATGGGTTGTGCGGTCCAATCCAAAATCCCCAGCCGAGGTGGCCGGGGATTTTTTGGAGGTGTGTTGCTTCGAGAGAGTTATCGCCTTACGGCCTTGAATATCCCGAGAGTCCGGTTGCCTTGCGCGACCTTGACGAGATAGGCGCCTTGCCGTAGGGTTACGTGGAGTTCGCTCCCCTGCACTGCGCGGAATTCCGCGATGCGGTGGCCTTGCATGTCGAAGACGCTGATGTCGTGCGCGCCGCCGTCGATGCCCTCGAGACGGAGCTTGCTACCGTCGATTCGACCGCTGATGGCGTTGCTTTGCATCATGGACTCGGCGGCGGTGATGCCCTCGGTTCCTTCCGCACTGGAAGATATGCCTTCTGCTGCGCTGGAAGACTGTGGCCCGGCGATTTCTGCCGCCTTCGGTGATGGGCGTTTTTGCCCGTGTAAGGACGTCGAGCGGATCGGGCTTGCTGGAATCGAATGCCTCGTGGTCGTCGCGCAGGTGCTTGGCAAGTTCGGGCACTTTCGCCTTGATTTCTTCGATGTTCGCGCGGGCGAGTTCGTAGGCGCCGTATTCGCAGAAGTGCGTCTTGTCGCTTGCGGTGTACATGTACATTTTTTCCTTGTTGCCTCCGAGCGCCTTGCCGAGCGTGATGCTGTGCTGGTTCAGGTCGAGCACGGTGACGCCGAGTTTTTTCCCGAGGGCGCGCATGCGTTCGGGAAGCCCGCCCACGGCTGTTTTCGGGTCGGTCTCGTTCTGCCTTGCGGTGGATGTCACGAACAGCGGCGTGGCGCCCTTCGCCTTGATTTCGTTTGCGTACTTGGTGAGTGTCGCTTCATAGTTGTTCACGTCGTTTTGATTCTTCTGGTCGTTATGCGCGAACTGCACGGTCACGAAGTCGCCCTTCTTGACCTCGGAGAGAATCTTTGCGAGACGCTTCATGCTGTAGAACCCGCTTGCGGTAAGGCCCGATTCGGCGTAGTTCGCGATAGCAAGGCTGGATTTGAAAAATCCCGGGGCCATCTGGCCCCAGCCCGCCCACGGAGCCGTTATCTGGTCAACCACGGTGGAGTTTCCGCAGAGCCAGAGCGTGGTCACGTTGTCGTTACGCTTGATTTCGATTCCTGCGACGGCGGGCGCCTTGCCGCTGATGACGAAGGTGAGTTTTTTGTCCCAGGTGCGGTAATCCTTTTCGCGGTCCTTGATGCTCATGGTCACCGAGCCGTCCATGCTTCTTGTTTCCATGCGCCTGAGCGAAACGGTCTGC
>CADCGB010000031.1 GCA_902800815.1 Fibrobacter succinogenes | reverse complement strand
GACAAGGAATCGCTCATCACGACCTACTACACCGAAAACGGCAAGAAGAAGAGCCTCCTCGTGATCAACAAGAGCCCGTACAGCGACTACGAACTCAAGCTCGACATTCCGGGCTTCAAGGGCAAGGCCACTGTCCAGACGCTTGACAAGAGCTCCGAAAAGCTCAAGGAAGGCTGGGCAAACGATCCGTCTAAGAAGGCCAAGAAGGGTGTTGACGTGAGCAAGCCGATCAAGGTCGGCAAGCGCACCATCACGCTCATCACCATCGAGTAAGATGTCATCCTGGAGGCCAACGGCCGATAGGATCCATTAAGAAACTCGCCTCGCCGGAAACCCCGGCGGGGCTTTTCTTGTATGGACGAAAAAAACCGCAGGCATGAGTGCCTGCGGTTTTCTCTATATCGTTTTTGTCTAACTAGCGTTCCAGCCTGAAGTACAGTGCGCCGAGCGGCGGGAGCTGAATGTTGAGGCTCCACTGCCTGTTCTGCCACGGAATATCGTCCGTCCAGACTTCGCCGAAGTTCCCGACATTGCTGCCGCCGAACATGCTCGCGTCCGTGTTGAAGATTTCTTTCCAGGCTCCGCGGGCGGGGGCGCCCAGGCGGTAGTCGTGGCGCACGACCGGCGTGAAGTTGAACACGCACAGGATCTGGTTCCCGTGGTCGTCCTTGCGCACGAAGCTCACGATGGAATTGTCTGCGTCGTCGCACCAGATCCACTCGAAACCGGTGTGGTAGTGGTCAATTTCCCAGAAGGGAGCGTTTTCCTTGTACAGGTGGTTGAGCGTCTTCATCATCTGCAACAGCTTTCCGTGGCTGTCCCAGCTTACCAGGTGCCAGTCGAGCGACTGCTTCTCGTTCCATTCGCGCCACTGCCCGAACTCGTTGCCCATGAAGTTGAGTTTTTTGCCCGGGTGTGCGTACTGGAAGGCATAGGTGAGGCGGAGGTTCGCGAACTGCTGCCAGTTGTCGCCCGGCATCTTGCGGAGCATCGATCCCTTGCCGTGAACCACCTCGTCGTGGCTGAACACCTGGATGAAGTTCTCGCTGTAGGCGTACATCATGCTGAAGGTCAGCTGGTTGTGGTGGTACTTGCGGTGGATAGGTTCGTGCTCGATGTAGCTCAAGAAGTCGTTCATCCAGCCCATGTTCCACTTGTAGTGGAATCCGAGGCCGCCCTGCTCCGGCGGACGCGTGATACTCGGGAAGCTCGTGGATTCTTCGGCAATCAGGATGGCGTGCGGGGTCAAGCGGCCCATGATGCTGTTCAGGTGCTTCAGGAACTCGAGCGTATCGTAGTTGATGTTGCCGCCGTCCTTGTTCGGCACCCATTCGCCCGGGCCCTTGCCGTAGTCCAGGTAGAGCATGGAGGCCACGGCGTCTACGCGCAGGCCGTCGCAGTGGAATTCCTTGAGCCAGTACATCGCGTTCGCGATAAGGAAGTTCTTGACCTCGTTACGGCCCAGGTTGAAGATGTAGGTGCCCCAGTGCGGGTGTTCGCCCTGGCGCGGGTCGGCGTGCTCGTAGCAGGCAGTGCCGTCAAAGCGGCCAAGCGCGTGTGCATCCTTCGGGAAGTGTGCCGGCACCCAGTCAAGAATCACGCCGATTTCGTTCTGGTGGCAAAGGTCCACAAAGTGGCGGAACTGGTCGGGCGTGCCGTAACGGCTTGTGGGGGAGTAGTAACCGGTCACCTGGTAGCCCCAGGATTCATCGAGCGGGTGTTCCGCGAGCGGCAGGAATTCCACGTGCGTGTAGCCCATCTCTTTCAGGTAGGGGATGAGGCGTTCGGAAAGTTCGTCCCAGTTGAGGAAACGGTCCGGGTTGGCCGGGTCGCGCCTCCAGGAACCGGCGTGTACTTCGTAAATGTTCATCGGGGATCCGAAGACCTTGGTAGCCCAGTGGGTCTTCATGTAAAGGTCGTCGCCCCATTCGTAGCCGTCGAGGTGGGTCGTGATGGAGGCGGTGGCTGGGCGGACTTCTGCGAGTTTTGCGAGCGGGTCCACCTTCACGTGCAGGTTACCGTCTGCGCCGTGAATTTCGAAGCGGTACAGTTCGTTTTCGCCGAGGTTCGGGATAAAGATTTCCCAGATTCCGGTAGAGCCGAGCATGCGCATCTGGTGACGGCGGCCATCCCAGCTGTTGAAGTTGCCGACGACGGCGACAGCGCGTGCGTTCGGGGCCCATACGGCAAAGTGGACGCCCTTGAAACCCTGGTGTTCCACGAGGTTTGCGCCCAGCTTGCGGTAAAGTTCGTAGTGCGTGCCTGCGGAAATCAGGTGGCGGTCAAATTCGGAGAGTACCGGCAAGAATGCGTACGGGTCGGTAAGCGTGTACTCGATGCCGTCGGCCTGCTTGATGATGAGGTTGTAGAAGAACGGCTCGTATTCCATGTCGAGGATGGCCTCGAAGAATCCGGTATCGCCAAGTTTCATGAAGTCGAATTCCACTTCGCCGTCACAGCTTTCACCGCGGATGTAGGCGGCCTGCGGCTGGTACACGCGGATGGAGGTCTTGATGCCCTTGTCGGTCTCGAGCGGGTGAATGCCGAGGATAGAGAACGGGTCCTTAGTCCGGAATTCCCAAATGTCCATCATGTCTTCGCCGGTAAGGCTCGTAAATTCGTTCCAATCCATAGATACTCCTTTAGACTGCCCGCGAAAATCCTTCGGAGGCACTTTTTTACGTTGTAAATATAATATAAACTTTTGGGCGTAAACAAAAAATCGGTACATTTCTAGATTTGATAACAAACAAGAAGATTGTGTTTGGGGGATTCTATATGAAAACTCTGGGAAAATTCTCTTTTGCGGTGAGCCTGCTGATGTTTGCAGCGTGCTCCTGCGTGTTTGTCGCCTGCGGTGACGATTCCAGCAGCGATTCCGGCAAGGAAACTGGCGCCAATGACACCCCCAAGGAGGGTGACGAATGCTCCGAGGACCTGCAGTCGGCCCGCGTGTTCCTGAAAAAGACGCAAACCTACTACGTGTGCGTCGACGGAAAGCTCGTGCCGGTAGACGATGGCAAGGTTTCCTCTGGCACGGACACATCGAAGTCTTCCTCCAGCACGGGGGGCGCAGCCTCCTCTTCTAGCACGGGGAACGCGACTTCATCTTCCAGCGAAAAGACTGCCGGTTCTTCCAGTTCTATCCACGTTTCCCTTTCGGGTTGCGATGAGGACCAGGAAGGCTCCTACATTTACCTCGAAGACACCCAGCAGTATTTGGTGTGTAAGGATTCCGAATGGAAGGAAACCGAAAAGGCGAGTGAAGACATTGACTTGGACAAGATCCGCTGTACATCTGTCGGCGAAGATTCCCTGAACTGCTTCGTGGAGACGGACCCCGTTGAATCTTCATCGAGCCTCGGGAAGTACGAGGTGGATATGGGTACGACCTTTACCGATGCCCGCGATGGCCAGGTGTACCGGCAGGTTGTTATCGGCGACCAGTTGTGGATGGCGCAGAACCTGAATTATAAGACGGCGTATAGCGTTTGCCCCGAGGATGAAGATGGGGTCTACTGTGACAAGTACGGGAGGCTGTATCCGTATTCGCTGGTAAATCAAGATTCCAGGATTGTCCTTGACGATTCCTTGTGCCCTGCCGGATGGGCTCTGCCTACTTTGGAGCAGTGGGATGATTTGCTTTGGTATGTCGATGACCATAACGGTGATGAGGGCGTTGGCAAGAGCCTGAAAGCCAAGGAAGGCTGGATGGCAGAAGGCACGGTCGTGGAACCCCCGTACAGCCTGGCGAGGACTGCCGTGGCAAGCGGCGAAGACAAGTTCGGTTTTTCGGCACTCCCTGCCGGGAGCCGCTGGGAAGAACAAATCTACACTCACGACGAAACCCGCTTCTGGGCAAAATCGAACAGGGAATTGTTTGAGAACTGGCGCATGGCTCCATACTCTTTCATAGGGCTCAAGTTGTCGTACGATTCGGACGACATCGTGCTGGATTCCAACAGTTACGGGTCGAACGGTTTCTCGATCCGCTGCATCAGCGTGGATTATGCTGTGTTCAAGGGTGGCGACGGCTATTGCACCGAAAAACGTGATGGCGAAATGGTAAAGTACGGGTACGGTCACGCTGTTTGCGATAATGGCGTATGGAGGACCGCTACTATACGTGAAGATTCACTCGGCACATGTTCCGATTCGCTGCAGGGCCGTATAAAAACATATTATGATTCGACTTGCTACAGAAATCGTGAAGCTTGTACCGAATATTGGACTTGCGACAAGAAACACTGGAGGGAAGCTAACGAGCAGGAAGAGTTTGTTGGCCAGGCCGAGACGCATCTGGGTAAATGTTCCGGAAGTAATTATGGTAAAGTTGCCAATTTCATGTTCTATGACAAAGAGACTTTAGTCATGACACAGGTTTATGCCGCCTGTGACAAGGATGGTTGGCGCGAGGCTACGGGTATAGAGGCGAATGTTGGCGTCTGCACTGCTGAAAAAGAGGGCGAAATCGGCGAGTACGGTTACGGATACCCGAGGAACTACGCGGTTTGTGAAAAAGGCTCTTGGCGTGAGTCGACCTACCAGGAAGAAATGACTTACCGCTTTGGCAAGTGTACTGCCGACATAAAGGATTCGGTGGCATTCCAGGGTGGCGTTAATCCTTACGGCATCTGCGATGAAGACGGATGGAGGGTTGTCACGGTAGAAGAAAACGTGAAGGGCCTGCCCTGTGTCGAAGATGCCAAGTTGGTGAAGGGCAATATCTACGGCTACTACGTGTGCAAGGCCGATTCCCTGCGGAGTGCTAGCTATATCGAGCAACGTCTGGAAAAGGGCTGCACCGGTGTCACGGAAGGCGATTCGGTATTCGTGTCGCAAGACGGCGTCGCGACGGAGTTCTACAGGTGTCTGGACTACCGCTGGGAACTCCTTCATGCAGTAGATTCTTCCGTTTATGGCTCGTTTACGGATGAACGCGACGGAAAGACCTACCGTACGGTTCAAATCGGTGAACAGACCTGGCTTGGCGAGAACCTGAACTATGAAATGGAAGATAGTTACTGTTACAACGACTCCTCGAAATACTGCGAAACCTATGGCCGTCTATATAAACTGAAGGCGTCGCGCACAGCTTGCCCCGAGGGCTGGCACTTGCCGAGCATGGCTGAATGGGAATCCCTGCCCATTACGGAGAATACTAGGGGGAAAATATGGGATTTGAGGGATTTCTCCTGGGGAGGAAATAAACTCGGATTCTCCGCATTGCCTGCTGGGTATGGGATAGGCTATGACAAGATGACATACACGGACATCAATGAATTGACGGAATGGTGGGCATCGGATTTGCTTACCGAGAATGACTTCAATTATAGTTATGCGTTTGGCTTGGCCGATGATCCCGGAGCCTCAGAAAACTTATTCTTCCACAATTTTGCGCTCTCCGTCCGTTGTGTCAAGGATGTAGCACCAGTTGTGAGCCCGGATCCCGAAACGGACTCCGACGAGGAACCGTAGTAGTTTAATTTATCTATAGTTGAGATTGTTTATGGCTATTGCAATGGAAGAAACGGTGAACCCGATGCAGTTCACGCAGGTGTTCAAGGTGACACCCGAGATGATTGACGACAACCACCACTTCAACAACGTGTGGTCGGTCAAGTGGATTCAGGATATCGCGATTGCCCATTCCGATTCCGTGGGCGGTACGCAGCTGATGAAGAACGTGGGTGCTGGCTGGATGATCCACGTGCAGCACATCGAGTACAAGAATCAGGCGTTCTTGGGCGATGAAATTCGCGGGACAACCTGGGTGGCGGCGTACGGCCGCGTGGCGAGCCTGCGCAAGTGCCGTTTTGAGCGCGTTTCCGACGGCAAGGTCATCTTTGAATCCGAGACGCAGTGGGTGCTCGTGGACCTGAACCGCGGACGCCCCATGGCCCTGACCGACGAGATGAAGAAGATTTATATCGAAGGTGTGTAGGGAAGGGGAAATGTGAAGGTCTTGCAGCATTCGCCTTGCATGTCATTGCGAGGGAACATCGTGACCGCGGCAATCTCTTGCCTGCTTCTTGTTCTTCTAGCCTGTAGTGACGACGATAGCGATTTCGCGGTGCGGCCTTCGGACGGTTTGTCTTCTTCTCGCGTCACACCGAAGTCGAGCGATAGCGAGACAAGTGTGTCCAGTAGTAGTTCAAAAATAGGTTGCAAAACAGAAACCGAAGATAACTGCGAATATGGCGAACTTGTGGACGACCGCGACGGCCAGATTTATAAGACCGTGAAAATTGGCGATCAGTGGTGGATGGCGGAGAACCTGAACTACGCCTATTTGCAACCTACAGAAGATCCGGATTCATGCAGTTTCTGTTTCGAGAATTCTATCGATTCTTGTGAGAAGTACGGTCGCCTATACACGTGGTCTGCGGCAATGGACAGCGCTGGTATATGGAGTACGAACGGCAAGGGTTGCGGTTATGGAAAGGTATGTTTGCCGACACCCCCTGTGCGCGGAATATGCCCCGAAGGCTGGCATCTGCCGACTCAAGCGGAGTGGAACGACTTGTTCTCTGTAGTCGAAGACACATTGATTGTGGGGCAGGCTTTAAAGTCCATGTCCGGTTGGGACATGGATGGCAACGGCTCTGATAATTTCGGGTTTTCAGTGCACCCTAGTGGCGCAAGGCTTCGTGATGGGGATTACAACTACGTGAGGAACTATGCGAATTTCTGGAGTTCTGATGAATTCGACCACGAGCATGCGTATCACATGTACTTGCACTCCTTTAACGGCAGAGTGAACATGTACGAAATCTACAAGGGCTTCGGGTATTCTGTCCGATGTCTCAAGGACTCTCCGGAATGAACCGGAACAAAATTCCGCTAGCCTAGTATCTTTTTCGCGAGTCTCTGAATTTTTGCACGCCAGTCCTTGTCGCCTGCCTTGTGGTATGGCGGGTACAGGAACGATAGCGGGTCGAATGCGCCCTGGTGCATCACGTTGCGCTCGTGGCTGAAGGTCTTGAACCCGTAAATCCCGTGGTAATTGCCGGTGCCGCTCATGCCCACGCCCCCGAAGGGCACGGAGAGGTTTTCGATTTGCAATATGCAGTGGTTCAAGCAGGTGGAACCCGAGGTTGTTTTGCGCAGCACGTGGTTAATGTCGCGTTCGGATTTCCCGAAGATGTAAAGCGCGAGCGGTTTCGGGCGTGATTGCACGAACTGGATTGCTTCATCGAGCGAATCGTAGGCGACAATCGGGAGGATGGGCCCGAAGATTTCGCCCTGCATGATGTCCATGTCGGGAGTGACGCCGGTAAGAACGGTCGCGGGCGTATAACGACCCGCAATCTCGCAATAAACGGCGCCGCCGATGACGGCCTTCGCGCCCTTCGCAATCGCATCTTCGATAAGCGCCTTGTGGCGATCAACGGCCCTGCTCTCGACAATGCGCACAAAGTTCTCGCAACTGTGGCGGGCTTCTTCCGTGTCGCCGTACATTTGCTTTATGTTGTCTGCAATGGCTTCGGCGAGCGGTTGTACTAGACGGCGCGGGCAAAGCACGTAGTCCGGCGCAATGCAGGTCTGGCCTGCATTCAGGCACTTGCCCCAGGCGATTTTCCTTGCGGCATCTGCAACTTTCACGCTATCGAGGACGATTGTCGGGGACTTGCCGCCAAGTTCGAGCGTGATTCCGGCGTGGACCTTCGCGGCGCATTCCGCAACGTGCGCGCCGACCTGCGGGCTACCCGTAAAGAACATGTGGTCGAAGGGGAGGGCTAGCAGTCTGTCGCCGACTTCGGCTCCGGCACCCTGCACTACGGCGACTTCATCCTGCTCGAATACGCCTGCGATAAGCGATTCGAGGAATGCGCTCACGCGGGGCGTCTTGTGGCTCGGTTTTGCGATAACGACGTTGCCTGCGGCAATGGCCGCCGCCACCGGGGCGATAAACAGCAAGAAGGGGTAATTCCACGGCGCCATGATGAGCACGCGGCCCTTCGGCTCGAAGTGGCTCACGCTCTGATTCAGCGGGAACATCCAGCTCCAGCTGGCGGGCTTGTCCTTCATCCAGTTGGGGAGGTGCTTGATGCTGTAGTCGATTTCTTCGAGGGCGGGGAAGACTTCGGTCAGCCAGGCTTCGGTTCTCGGCTTGTGGAAGTCGGCCCAGACGGCATCGTAGAATTCCTGCTGGCGGTCTACAATCGTCTTGCGCAGTTTCTGCAGTTTGGCAATGCGTTCCTTTGCGGTCGTGTTCGCGACCGCCCAACGCTTTGTGCCCTGTGCCTCGAAAATTTTTTCCGGAGTGTCCATCGCTAGATATTATAGTAAAAGCCCGCGAAACTTGTGTCCATGGATTCTATCGCTTCACGATGTTCCGCTCCAGAATGACATGCTATGCCATTGGCATAGTGTTATCCGACAGAATGCTCAAGCTTCAGAGTCAGCAGTTGTCTTGCTTCAGTGGCGAATTCGCCCGGGAGTTCCTTGAACACGTCCTTGCAGAATCCGCCGACCATCGCCTGAATGGCGTCTTCGCGCTTGATGCCGCGGCTCTCGAAGTAGAAAAGCTGGTCTTCGCTGATGCGGCTCGTGGTGGCTTCGTGCTCTGTGGTGGAGCTTGCGTTTGCGACCGTGATGTAGGGGAACGTGTGGGCCGCGCTCTTTGTGCCCACGAGCATGCTGTCGCACTGCGTGTAGTTGCGTGCGCCTGTGGCCGACTTGCGGATGCTCACCTCGCCACGGTAGGCGTTACTTGAGTAGTCGGCGCTGATACCCTTGCTGATAATCGTACTCTTGGTGTTCTTGCCGATGTGGATCATCTTGGTGCCGGTATCGGCCTGCATGTGCCCGTTGGTGAGGGCCACGCTGTAGAATTCTCCGACGGAGTTGTCTCCCAGCAATACGCAGCTCGGGTACTTCCATGTGATGGCGGAACCTGTTTCGACCTGCGTCCAGCTGATGCGGCTGTTCTTGCCGGCACACTTGCCGCGCTTCGTGACGAAGTTGTACACGCCGCCGGCTCCCGTCTCGCGGTCGCCCGCGTACCAGTTCTGAACTGTAGAATACTTGATCGAAGCGTTGTCCTTCGCAACCAGTTCCACGATGGCGCTGTGCAGCTGCTTGCTGGAATATTCCGGCGCGGTACAGCCTTCCAGGTAACTCACGCTGGCGCCTTCGTCGGCGATAATCAAGGTGCGTTCGAACTGGCCTGCTTCCTTGTTGTTGATGCGGAAGTAGGTGGAAAGGTCCATCGGGCACTTGACTCCAGGCGGAATGTATACGAAACTTCCGTCGCCAAAGACCGCGCTGTTGAGTGCTGCAAAGTAATTGTCGCCCGCCGGGACTACGCTTCCTAGGTATTCCTCGATGAGCTCGGGGTATTCCTTGATGGCGTCGCTGATGGAGCAGAACAGGATGCCCATCTCCATGAGTTTCTTCTTGTGGCTCGTATAGATGCTCACCGAGTCAAAGACTGCATCCACGGCCACGTTGGCAAGGCGCTTCTGTTCGTCGAGCGGAATGCCGAGCTTTTCGAAGGTGGCCAGGAGTTCCGGGTCCACGTCTTCGATTTTTTCGTGGCTCTTCTTGGTCTTCGGGGCGGAGTAGTAGACGATGTCCTGCAGGTCTACCGGCGCAAAGTTCAGCTCGCCCCAGTTCGGCTGCTCCATGGTCTTTAACTTCTCATAAGCCTTCAGGCGAAAATCGAGCATGAACTGCGGCTCGCCGCGGAGCTTGGATGCCCTGCGGATGATATCTTCGTTGAGGCCCTTCTCGAAGGCCTCGTTCTCGATATCGGTGACAAACCCGTACTTGTAGTTTTCGCTCATTTTACACCTTTAGCGCGCACAAATATAAAAAACTTTTATATTTTAAAGAAAAATACGGATTTTAAATTATGAAAACATCGTTCCTTAAGACATTCCTCGGCGCAGCCGTTGCATCCACAATGTTCCTTGCCGCTTGCGGTGGTGATAGTTCAGACGGGTTGCCGTCTGCACCGCAGTCTTCTGACGACATCTCCGCGCCGGCATCTTCTTCCGATGCCCTCCTCCCGCCGAGTTCTGGTGCTGAACCGGTTTCGCAGGCCGGTGACCCGCTGGTATCTTCGTCCTCGGTTGCAGGCCCTGCTCCTGAAAGCAGTGCCGTCGGTGGCGACGAACCGCAGGGTAACGGTTATACCCCCGGCACGCTTGAAGAAGAAATCGCGAAGGATGCTCCGTTTGTCGAGGCCAGTGCCGCCAATGGCACGCTCCTGCCCCTTGCGGATGTTCTTGCTACGGTACAGCCCACGGAACGCGTGATTTTTGTGATTCGCCATGCACGTCGAGGTAGTGCAACCGGTCAGGAGTCTCCGCTGCATATGACCGGTGTGAACCAAGCACAGTCCCTCGGTGCGGCTATTGCCACGGTTAACGCTACAGACCCGATTTTCTATGCGCATTCTGGTTTCGTACGTACCCAGCAGACCGCAATGAACATCTTTGCTGGCCGCGGTGGCGATTCGACCCAGTTCGTGAGCACGGTTGTGCAGAAGCTTGCTGGCGGTGGCTACGTGAAGAACGATTCCCTCGTCACGGTCCATGCCGATGAGGATTTCGGGACGAACCAGCTCAGGCTGTTTGCCAGCTGGATGTACAAGGGTGAATACCTGGATACGTTCAATGACCTTACCGAGACGAGTGTCGCACTCCTGACGCAGCACATTTTGCCGGCGTTCCCTCCGGAATACCGCATTGGCATCATGATTTCTCACGACATGGTGGTGGCTCCGCTGACGGCCTACCTTACCAAGCTGGCGGTAGACTTCAAGGCTTATGAAGACCTTGGGCAGTGGTGTGGCTATGTGCAGGGCGTGGCAATTATTATAGCTGCTGACGGTAGCCGCAGGTATATCCCGGTGGATGGTCTTTACGGTCAGTATGCCCACTATAACGGCACGAACAAGAAATGAGTGACAATCGCGAAGGATTTGGCTCGCGTCTAGGGTTTATCCTGGTTGCTGCAGGCTGTGCCATCGGCCTGGGTAACGTGTGGAGGTTCCCGTTTATCACGGGGCAGTACGGCGGTGCCGCGTTCATTTTAATTTATCTGTTATTCCTCCTGATTTTCGGATTCCCGATCCTGGTGATGGAATTTACCGTGGGCCGCGCATCGCAGCGTGGCGTGGGCAAGGCGTTCAATATCCTCGAAAAGCCCGGGCATAGGTGGCATTATGCGGGGGTCCCGATGATTGTGGGCAACTACCTGCTCATGATGTTCTACACGACGGTCACGGGCTGGATGCTCTACTACTTCTACCGCATGGTCACCATGGGCGACCTCATGGGAATGAGCCCCGAACAGGTGGGCTCTGCGTTTGGCGAGATGCTCGGTAACGGGCCGCTACTGTGCTTCTGGATGATTGTTGCGACATTCCTCGGGCTTTCTATCGTGGCGCTCGGCGTGAAGCGCGGTGTGGAAGGCGTCACCAAGATAATGATGGTCGCCCTCCTGTTCATAATGCTCTTGCTTGTGGTGCGCGTGCTTACGCTCCCAGGTGCGGGCGAGGGGCTCGAATTCTACCTCAAGCCCGATTTCTCGAAACTGAAGGAGGCTGGAATCGGGAAGGTCGTCTTTGCCGCTCTCGGCCAGTCGTTCTTTACGCTCAGTATCGGTATCGGCTCCATGACTATTTTCGGGAGTTATATTGGCAAGACGCATAGCCTCCCGAAGGAAGCTGCAAACATATGTATTCTTGATACTGCGGTGGCTTTCCTTGCGGGCCTCATCATTATCCCGAGCTGCTTTGCGTTTGGCGTGGAACCCGGTGCGGGCCCCGGCCTTATCTTTGCGACGCTCCCGAACGTGTTTGCACAGATGCCTGCGGGCCGTATTTGCGGTGCGGCGTTCTTCCTGTTCCTCTCGTTTGCGGCGCTCTCCACGCTTGTCGCCGTGTTCGAGAACATCATTGCCTACTGGATTGATGCCCATAAGGTAGAGCGTAGCCGTGCGGTGCGCTGGAATTTTATCGCCATCGTGCTCCTCTCGGTCCCGTGCGCGCTCGGGTTCAACGTGCTTTCGGGCTTTGAACCGTTCGGTGCCGGTAGCTGCGTGCTCGACCTGGAAGATTTCCTCGTGTCCAATACGCTCTTGCCGCTGGGGGCGCTCGTGTTCGTGCTTTTCTGCAATCATAAGTTTGGCTGGAAACAGAAGAACTTCCTTACTGAGGCGAATTTTGGAAAAGGATTCAACATTCCCACGAATCCCGTTCTTTGCTTCTATTTCAAGTGGATTTTGCCCGCGGTGATCATTTTCATCCTCGCGATGGGCTATATCGAGAAGTTCGCACCCGGGATTTACGCGAAAATTTTCGGCTAGGGGATTGATTCCTCACACATTTGGCGCGGTTTGTGTGTAATATCACTCCGCTAGGGGCCCTATATGTGCAAAATGTCACCCTACGGCAGGGTGACATGGAATGATTGACATTTTTACCTAATATTTTAGTTATATTCTGTTTACAGAAAGTTTATAATGGAGCGTCGTACAATGTTCTTGAAACGACTGATTCTTATGGGCTTGTTTATAGCCCCGTTTGCATTTGCTCAGCAACCTGCGGCTGCCCCCGCTGCTCCTGCAGCCCAACCTGCGGCCCCCACGGCCCAGCCCGCTGCGGCTCCGGCCCCCGCACAGCAGTTCACCGAGGCTCCGGCACAGCCTTCTAATGCCTCCGAAGCAACTGCATCCGATGGCCAGGGCACCACGGTTTCCGTGTTCGTTAAAAGCCCCGAAGAAATCCAGAAGTTGAAGGATGACCTCAAGAACCTGCAGACCATGGCGGGTGATTCCAACCCAGAGGTGGCTGCCCTCCTAAAGCGTGCAAACCGCATTGCAGAGATGAACGACCGGTGTTCTTCCGTTTCGCTGAACGACCTCCTGGATACGACCTGTGCAAGGTTCTACGAGGTTGAACTCCCCATGTTCGAAAACGACTATATGGAATTGACCGGTGAAGTCCGACTTGGTTCTATGCGCATGGCGACTACTTTTGAAGAACGTATTCGCCAGTTGGCTAGCTGTTCCGAGGCCCTCACGAGTATCGTCAAGAGCCGCGACCAGTTGCTGCGCCTGCGTGGTAACGTGTACCTTGAACCCATCAACTACGAGGGCGATTTTGATGCGGAATATGATTTTGCCCTGTCGTACGATTCTGCCCGCGTGGGCCAGCAGCAGAGGCTTGCGAACCTGTGGATTGAGAAGTGCGGCCCCATTGTGATGCGCCAGTCAGGCAAGGAATTTGCCCCGATGTTCATAGCGACCCTGAAGGTGAAGAACGATTCGCTTAAAAAGGCGGGCTCGAACGTGAAGTTCATGATGAACCAGAAGACGATGTCCCTGCGTGTGGATATGCGCCGTCCGGTGCACGGTGCCTACTACCTGAACGGTATTCGCCTGTTCGAGAAGACTATCGATGCCGACAAGAAGTATTCGAACCTGTTCTTCAATATCAAGGAAAAGAAGGCTGAACTTATCCAGCCGAAGGATGCCGTGCTCGAGAAGTTCGAGGGCAAGCAGGTGTTCAAGAAACTCAAGAAGATGGAAATGGTGGGCCGCTGGGCCTGGGATTCCGAGGTTTTACCGGACGAGGCCGTTCAGGCGAATTCGCAGGATGAATCGGAACAGATGACCGCCGAGGATTCTCTTGCCTACAAGCAGGGCCTTGCCGAACTTGAACGTGCTCTTGCCGAAGACGAGGCCGACAAGCAGGCTGCCGCTGCTGCGGCGTCTGATGCGAAGAAGGCCGATGGCGCAGTTTCGAAGTCCCGTATTCACTGGATTCCGCTCGCTATAGCGGGTGCCGTCACGGTGACGGGCGGCGTGCTTGCTGCCGTGTTCAATAGCAAGGCGAAGTCCGCGAGCGAAGAGGTTCCCGTGAACCCCGACGAGTACAAGGACCAGCACGACAAGATTGAAAGCAACCAGACGTTGCGTAACGTTTTCATCGGCATAGCCGCACTTGGTGTCGTAGGCATCGGTGTGACATTCCTGTTCTAGGGAGGCTTTATGAAATTCGGAATAATGAATTCGGAATTAGCAATGAAAAGTGCCATTCGGGGAATGTCATCCTGGAGCCACGCAGTGGCGATAGGATCCATTGCATTAATCCTCTCCGCCTGTTCGGACTACGTAGACAAGTACGAAGGCAACTACAAGGAAACCATCGGCAACGAGGAAGTGTTCCGCGAAAACCTGGACAAGGTAAACGTGGACTTGACCAAGGTTTGTAGTTCCGGCAAGTGGGCCTGGTGTGCTACTGCTGACGATGGCACCTACAACACGGCCAACAACGGTGTTTTCGAGGTGTTTACCGAAGGCGGCGCGCGTATAACCTTCATGGGTAAGAACGACAAGGCTTACGATTATTCCATTGACCGGTTGGACTCTAACCTGATGCCTTTCTTGCGTCGTAACGGTGGTATCGGTTTCTACTCTTCGTTGGTTGGCGATGGCGAGACTGTCGGTATCTCGTTCAAGATGGATAACCTCCTCTCTACTTTATCGAACAACAATATCGTAGTGGCATACACGAACGGCTGTCACAACACCTACCTGACGTTGACGTTGACGGACGATGCGGGTAATGTCGCGGGTGTGTACCGCAAGCTCATCGATGAGTCAAGCACTGCCGTGGCAATGAAGTTTGATCCGGATTCCATGACGCGTGTATCGGGCGAAGATACTTGGCTTGATGCAGTAGCGGTGGGCGCTACCAGCGCAAAGGCCTCTATCGTGATGACCGAATCTTGCCCCGAGGGCAAGTCCTTTGTGCTTGTGGGCGTTGGCTATACCTCTACAACCCGTAATTCTTCTGGGGAAGAACAGCCCGGCGACAGCAGTGGCAGCACCGATCCGGATAGCAATGGAAGTACTAATCCGGGTAGCAACGGCGTGGAATCCAGCGCCAACGAGGGCAACTCAAGCAGTGGTACCGTGCAGAACAGTTCCAGCTCCACTCCCGTGGCGTCGAGCAGCAGCACGGCAAGGTCCAGCTCTAGCGTGGCCCAGTCCAGCAGTTCTGTAATTGGATTCCTCTGGAACGGTAGCGAATCCAGCATAGTGAAGTCTACCTTTGGTTTCTCGAGCTGGTATTTCAGAACCGATGAGGTTTTGGGCGGTAATACGGTACTTTATACTCCCGACAATATATTTGAGAATTGTCATGGCGTGTGCGGCTTGGTGGACTTCGGGAATTACACACCCGCGTGGGCAGAAACGTATTTCAATGTTTCTGATGACACCAGAGTGTTCGATGTGACCACTCAATGGGGGGATGGCATCTGCTTTACTTACATGGCCTCTGAAGATGCCGAGGTCCGGTTGCTCCCCAGGGATGAGTCCGTCTACAATGACAATCTCCCATCGGCGGTACTCGAACATATTGCCTCGTATGAAGTGGCTAGGACAGTGAGCCTGAAATGGGATGCCTTCAAGCAGAAAAGTTCTAGTGGTCCTCAGATTACGGGCCCAGAGATTGCGCAGATCCTTAAGGGAATCTCTGTCCGGTTCAACGGAAATGAAAATGATAGTAACCAGTTCTTCATCATTTACGAGGTTGGTTCGTTTGACCGTTGTGGCTTTGCTTATATCGATTCTCCCAAGTATAATCAGGGGATTGTTAAACAGCTGTACGAGAACTCCAAGAAGTACGGCACGTTTACCGATACTCGTGATGGCAGGACTTACAAGACGGTCAAGATTGGTGACCAGACCTGGATGGCGGAGAACATGGACCGTTATACGGACAATTCCATATGCTATGATAACGAGTCTGATAATTGTACTACGTATGGCCGTCTTTACACCTGGGAAGAAGCTCAGACGATTTGCCCTGCTGGGTGGCATTTGCCCAGTGAAGCGGAATACAGTGCTTTGTTCTATGCTGCGGGTAATGGCGAACCCTATATTGCCGGATCGCACCTGAAATCCGTAGTAGGCTGGTACACTGAGGGGACTCCCTATAGGGGGTACGATACGTACGGTTTCAGTGCGCTCCCCGGTGGGTACTGCTATACTCCCGAAGCTGGAGGGGATGGATGCCATGAAAAGGTATGGCAGGCATGGTTCTGGAACTCCACGATGTACAACCTTGGTGAAGCGGGCAGCTATACGCTTTTGCAATACGATAAATCGGAAGTGGTTATGGAGTCCCACTCGAAGGAAGATTTCTACATGTCTGTGCGCTGCATCAAGGATCTTCCGCCGAAGGCATCGGATTACTTGAAGCCTGATTTCGAATATGGTGAGTATATGGATACCCGCGATGGCCAGGTTTACAAGACCACGGTGATTGACGGCAAGAGGTGGTTCGCGCAGAACCTGAACTACGCCGACAGCGTAAATACCTCTGTTCTGGAGGGAAATAGCTGGTGCTACGGGAATTCACAGGACAGCTGCACCAAGTACGGGCGCCTGTACACTAGGGCGGCCGCATTGGAGGCTTGCCCCTCGGGCTGGCATTTGCCCGATGAGGTGGAGTTCCGCAGAATGAATAATATTTTCAGAGGCGAATATACGGATGCGAACTATCAGGGCCCCGCGGTGAAATACAAGTCTACCACAGGATGGAAAATTGGAGATGAAGATTACAGTGGTACGGACGATTTCGGCTTTACCGCTTTACCCGGTGGCTTTAGGGACTCTACGGGTGTATTCGATTGGGCCGGTTATAAGGGCTACTTCTGGACGGCTACTCCAAAATGGGATAACCTGTATGCGTCGTATATGGTGTCGAATAATTCGGATGATGTTGATAATAGAAATGTAAATGAAAAGATTGGTTATTCTGTTCGCTGTGTCGAGGGTGATGCGAAAACCACTGTGGAAGATTACCTGAAGCCTAATCTCGAATATGGCACGTTTACGGACATCCGCGATGGCAAGGTCTACAAGACTATCAAGATAGATGGGAATACCTGGATGGCGCAGAACCTGAATTACGCCGATAGTACAAGTACGCCAGTTTTGATGGGCAATACTGCTTGCCTGGATGACAATGCAGAAAATTGCAACTTGTTTGGACGTCTCTACACTTGGGATGCGGCTATGCAGGCCTGTCCGGTTGGCTGGCACCTTCCCTCTAAGGCAGAGTATGAAGCGTTGAAGTCTTTCGTCGGAGCAGATTCGTCGGCGTTTAAACTTAAAACCAGTGATGGCTGGGTGATAAACGGCACGGACGCTGTCGGTTTTTCTGCTCTCCCGGCTGTAAATGCAGGGGATCGCGCTGATTTCTGGTCTTCATACGGTTCTGAAGGATCTGCTGAATATCTTTCCATTGTTAGAGAACATTTGGACGCTCACATTTACGGCGGTTATACGACAGATAAGTTGAGTGTCCGTTGCGTAAGGGAAAAAGACGTGGAGACAACAATCTCCGAAAGTGACCTTATTTGGTACGGCAGCAGGGCGTTCGATGGGTTAGATGCGTTTATTAAGACCGACCTCTTGGGTACATATGTTGTTGTAAATAATAATGCTCGTAATTACTTTGATTTTGGCGCTGAAGTCGATGAAACGAATGAAATAAGGAATAACGTTCTGCTTGCTTGTGGTGGCGGAATTTGTGGCTCGGTGAAGAGTGCGGCGGGTTATCCGGAATTTGGTTTCAACGTAGATTCTGCAGCCCATATGGAAGAATGGGGCGGTCTCTGTTTGACATACTCGTCGGATAATGCTGGAATCTGGCTCAAAATTGCTCCTAAATATGATGCAGAGTACAATGACTTTACTGATTGGGGAACTTGTAGGGTCGAGTTGCCCAAGCAAGAAACAATGGCAACAAGGTGCTATGCTTGGAGTGAATTCGTATGTTCTAGTCCGAAGATTAAACTCGATGCATATTTGCCTAGGGCTGCGGGCTTGGATTTTGTGTTCCCGAGTGGCTTGGATGGAGCATCGTTCAATATTGCCGCTGTTGGCAAGTACAGCGGTGGAATGACGGCTTATAATACATACATGCAGGATAAGGAACATAGGACATCCGCATGGATTTACTTGAATCCCTCTGTTGAATATGATACGATTATAGATGCGCGTGATGGCGAAATCTATAAGGTATTTGAATTTGGTGAACAGACCTGGATGGCGGAAAACCTGAATTATAAGCCTAAGGGCGATACGGCTAGCTATTGCTATGACAATGATTCAACAAACTGCAAGTTGTATGGAAGGCTGTATCCGTGGAAAACGGCTTTGAACGTTTGCCCCGATGGATGGCACCTCCCTTCTTATGGCGAATATGCTAGTTTGCTCCTTGCTATTGGCGATGAAGAGAATACGGGTGTACATCTTAAGTCTGTCTATGGTGGCTGGCAAGGTGGTGCGGGCGATAATACTACCGGCTTTACGGCGTTGCCTGCGGGTATATGCATGGGTGAAGATTGTTACTATAAGGGGGAAAAAGCAGAATTCTGGTCTACAAACAGTTCTGTGAATAATAACAATCATGCATGGAATCTTTACCTTTCGAATGAGTACAATGTTGCATACCAGGATGAAGGTAACATGAAGACCACAGGAAGGAGCGTCCGTTGTATCAAGGGTGTAAAACCTGTTTGTTCGGGTAAGACGCTCAAGACGGATGATACGCTTACTGTTGACGGTCGTAAGGTTGTCGTGAAGTTCCCGACTGGTTTTACCGGTGATGAACCTGCTCCGATGCTTGTGACATACCATCCGATGGGGACGAACCCGAATGGCTGGATATCAATGGCCAGTATAATTGATGTGGCTCTAGCCAATGGTGCCATTGTGGTGATTCCAGAAGCTAAAGCCACTGGAACGACGGTGCAAGGAGTATTTGGGTGGAATGTTGGTGTGACTGAATTTTCCAATGTTGATGATATTCAGTTTACTCGCGACTTTATTAGTGCGGTTTCGTCCGAGGCGTGTGTGGATAGCTGGCGTATCTATGCACATGGATTCTCACATGGCGCAATTTTTGTGAACTATGCGGGCTGTGAATTGGCGGATCTCTTTGCCGCCGGGGCAGCGTCTTCTGGCGACTTGTTGAGTAATAATAACTCTAGTTGTGGTCAAGTAAGGCCGTTCCCCATTATTAATACCCGCGGAACCAATGATGGAGTAATAAGATATGCCGGTGGTGATTCTGGATATAACGATGGCATGACCTTTATGGGCGCCGAGGGTACGTTTACAAAGTGGGCGCAAGTGAATAGTTGTACTGGTACCCCTGTTTCGGATGAACCCGCCACGGGCTGCCAGACATACGAAAATTGTGGTGGCGGAACCAGGGTCACTCTGTGTACCGTTACAGGTGGTGGGCATGATCAAGGCAATCCTAATACTGAGTGGAACTTCTTGTCGCAGTTTACATTGCCTTAAGTAGAATTTGACACATGAAAAATAAAACCGGCCTTTTGGACCGGTTTTTGCGTATGGGCATGATAGCAATTACTTGATGACTTCGACGGTGAGCTTGTTGAAGGCAATCTTGCCGCCTTCGCGCAGTTCGAGTGCTGCCCGGAAGGTAGTCTCGTTCTTCTTGAACGGCTCGAGGACGGGAGTGGCCTTCTCTTTTAGCAGTTTTTCGACTTCTTCGTCGGTGAATTTGCGCTGGTAGAACACCTGCGGGATGCCGTAATTGCATTGCGGGCACACGTAGGCGCCTTCTTGTGGGTTGGTGCCGGCGTGGAAGCGCAGCTGTTCGCCGCATACGGGGCAGGGGAGGTCCCTGTGCTGGAATTCGAATACGGCGCGGCCCTTGTCGGAGCCTTCGCCCCACTTGAGGGCGGCCGCGAATTCGGTGCCCTTCTTGCTTTTGAAGCCTTGAATGAGCGGCGTGTGGCCGTTCGTGAACAGAGCGCTGATTTCCTTCGCGGTGAGCGCGTGGCCTGCGATTGTCTTGAAGAGGGTAAAGCTGCAGGGCTCGCCGGAATCTCCTGTACAAAAGATTGCATTTTTGTTTTCTTCGAGTAGGCTGCCGCACAGCGGGCACTTGTAATCCGTCTTTTGCCCGTGGAACTTGCCGTCGCTCTCGAAGGCGAAATTGATATTGAAATCCTTGTCGAGCGTAAGCTTGGCCGAGAATTCACTGCCCTTCTTGCTCTTGAATCCGGAAAGCGGGCCGATGGTTTCGCCGGCGAGGAGTGCCTTGACTTCGGAATGGGCGAGCATCTTGCCTGCCACGGTGTGCCCGAACCTGAAGCCACATTCCGCATTGGGGCACACGTAGCCCCACGGGGCTACATCGAGCGCGCCACCGCACTTGGGGCAGTTTAACTTTTCGGCAACGGTCTCGCGCTCGAACTGGCAGGCATAGCGGGCATGCAAGTCTGCGAAAAGTTGCTTGACATACTCCACGATTCCGTCACGGAATTCCACCGGCGAAAGGGTGCCCTTTTCGACCTGCGAGAGCTTGTATTCCCATTCGCCGGTCATTTCGGGCGATTTCACCTTCTCGTCCATCAGTGCGATGACTTCGCGCCCGCGGGCGGTACTGACCAGGTAATTCTTCTGTGCCTCGATGAACCCGCGCTTCTTGAGCGTCTCGATGATGCCCGCCTGCGTGGCCGGGGTTCCGAGCCCGCGGTCCTTCATGGCTTCGGCGAGTTCTTCGTTCTCGATTTGCTTGCCGGCCGTCTTCATCGCGGCAAGGAGCGTCGCCTCGGTGTAGTACTTGGGCTTGCTCTTCTTCTTTTTCTGCAGTTCCACACTGTCGAAGGGGGAGGTGTCGCCCACGTTCCATTCTGGGAACGCTTCGACCAGGTTCGTGATTTCGTCGCTGTCGCTTTTGCCCTCGGCGGCCTCGGCATCGCCGGAATCTCCCTTCTTTTTCGACGATTTCTTTTTTTCTTCCTTCACGAGCGCGCGGAATCCCAAGTCCTCGTTGCGCTTCAGTTTCAATCGGAAAATGTCCAAGGTCGGTGAGCCTGCCGAACCGCCTCCCTGCGCATTCAGGATGACTTCCATCTCGCTCCATACGTACGGCTTCAGCCATGCCTGCACAAAGCGCTCCTTCGCCAAATCGTAAATCTTCTGCTCCATTTCGGGCAGTCCGTTCGGGGTTTCTCCGGTCGGGATGATGGCGAAGTGGTCGGTCACCTTGCTCGAGTTGATGAAGACGAAGTTCTCGCTTTCGCTGCGCATCACGCCCTTCTGTTCGGGGCTGGCAAGCCTCTGGGCGAGCGCGTAGGCCTCCTGCTTCATGGTGTCGGGCAGGTACTGCGAGTCGGTACGCGGGTAGGTGAGGAGTTTCTTTTCGTAGAGGTTTTGTGCGCAGTCCAGCACCTGCTGGGCGCTGAACTTGAAACGTTTATTGCCTTCTTTCTGCAGTTCTGTGAGGTCGAAGGGCTTTTGCGGGAACTGCTTCTTCTGCTGGGTGTCGATTTTCGCGATGGTCGCCGGTGTGGGCGGCTTGCAGCGCTCTACGACCGCGTTCGCCTCCGCCTCTTTCTCGAAGACGGCGACCTTATCTTCTGATAGGTACTGTGCCTGGTAGCCTTTCCAGGTTCCGACGACGCTGTAGTAGTACAGTTCCTTGAACTGCTCCACGATGGTATCGCGTTCCACGACCAGGTTGAGTGTCGGGGTCTGAACGCGCCCTACCGAAATCATCTTCCCGCGGCCCGCCGTGAGAGTGTAGGCACGCGTCGCATTGAGGCCCACCATCCAGTCGGCACGTTGCCTAAGGCGGGCGGCGTAGCTCAGGTTTACGCGCTGCGTAGCGTCTTCCAGGTTCTTCCACGCCTTGTCCAAATCCTTCGCCACGTAGCTGTTCACCCACAGGCGCTTGATGGTCTTCTGCTTGAATGATGGCGTGAAGTCGAGCACCAAATCGAAAATCAGGTTACCCTCGCGGCCGGCATCCGCGCCGTTCACGAGCACGTCGGCCTGCTCCATCATCTGGCGCACCACCGCGAGCTGCTTTCGGGTGCTCTCGATTTCCATCAGGCGGAACTTCTCGGGCAAAAGCGGCAGGTTCGAAAGCCGCCAGCCGCCTTCATAGCCGGGGTAGGCGTCAAGCGGCGCAAGCGTAATCAGGTGACCAACGCACCAGGTAATGCAGTGGTTCTTGCCGATAAGGCAACCGTCGCCCTGCGTGAACTTCTCGCCCTCGATGCGTTCGAGCATCGGGCGGTAGTGCTGGTTTGCCACAGATGGTTTTTCGGCGACGAGGAGAATCATTCCGGTAGAAATATAGCATCTGCAAGTGCCCGCGCTGTTACCATCAGGTGTCAGTCGGCAATGAACGTGCAGGGAACACCGCGAGAACAAATTTTCGTGTAAAGTAAGATTTTACAACCACTTAGCGAAAAAAAATGCTAAAATTATATTTGTAAGCGTGAGGATCTCGGGTCAAGCGCCTACAAATTAGCCCCTGTCACCCCGGCAGGGGCTTTTTATTTACCCCTGTATACACAAAATCGTTGTTCCCCCGTTCCTTTTGGGGCGTGGGGAGGCTATTTTTAGTTGCAGAAAATGGCAGCGGGCTGATCCGCCGTCAAAAAGTAAAGGGATTGAAAATGATCGACGTGAAGGGCAAATGGACCTTGATTACCGGCGGCTGCCGTGGTGTGGGCCGTCTTACCGCTATCGAGATGGCTAAGCTCGGTGCAAACATCATCTTGCAGGGCCGCGACAAGGCGCATGCCGAATCCGTGATTGCCGAACTCAAGCAGTACGGTGTCGAGGTGCGTGCCGTGGGCTGCAATCTTGAAAACGAAGCCGAAAAACGAAGCCGAAATCGATGCCGCCCTCGCAGAAATCGACAGCTGGGGCGTGCAGGTGGACCTCGTGTTCAACAACGCGGGCCTCATGAGCCACTACTTCACTGACTACCTGACCAACACGATGGACGATTTCCACCACGCGATGGCCGTGAACTTCTTTGCCCCCATCAAGATTGCTTACCACTTCTTGCCGGGCATGATCGCGCGCGGTTTTGGCCGCATGCAGCTCACCACGAGCGGTATCGCGAACGAGCCGGAACTGATGGGTTACGCCTGCGCGAAGGCCGCCCTCACCAAGTTCGTGAAGGATTTCGCCTGCAAGCTGAACGGCACCGACGTGATGATGAACGTGATGGACCCGGGTTGGCTCCGCACTGATCTCGGTGGCCCGAACGCCCCCAACGCTCCCGAAACCGTTATCCCGGGCTCGATGGTCTCCGTGATGCTCGACGACAAGAAGAGCGGCCGCTGGTTCAGCGCCCAGGAATTTACGGGTATGACCCTCGCCGACGCCGTCGAGAAGGGCAAGTCGGTAGAGGCCTAGTTACTCTGGTCGGGGTTCTTCCGGACCAGTCGAAGCTTAGTATAGCCCAGTCCAACCGCCTTCCAGAACAGGTCGACAAGCGTACCTGCCACGAACGAAAGCGCAATCAATAGAATTAGCGAGAGAATCGCGTATCTCGGGGTCGTGACCACTTTGGACATGACCCCGAAATAGTAGCAGAAGAACGTGTGGATAAGCCACATGTTCGTGCTCTGCTTGCCGAGCTGCACGAGACCGCTGCGTAGCAGCCTGATTCGCCTCACGATGTCGATGGTTGCTACCGTCAGGGCGGGGATAAAGAAGATGTCGAACTTGTCGCCGATTTCGCTCTGGCGCAGGAAAATCACGGCCATCCAGATGCCGATGTCGGCAATGGGGTTCAGTATGCCGTTCTTTTTCATGGAATCGCTCAGGCGGTCGAGAATCCCGTTCCTTGCGACAATCGCGCCCATCCAGAAGCAGGCGGCGTAGGGGGCCGTCTGGCAGAACACCTTGATGTAGAGCATGTTCGTGCCGAGCACACCGAGGGTCTGGTTCTTGATGACACCCGGGAAGATGTTCGTCATGAGGATGGTGACGACTATGGCGAGGAAGATGTTTATGCGGGTGGAGAACTTGTCGATGATGGCGCGGATGAGCGGGAAGGTGAGGAGTGCGAATGCGTAGCTGATGAGGAACCACCATTCCCTGTTGTAGGTCGAGGTGAAGCCGATGAAGTTAGAGACGAGTTCCTTGAGGGAGAAATTCGCGAACCTGGTGTAGATAAATGCGTCCTGGCAGTAGGCTTCCTGAGTCGAGAAGAATAGGAAGCCGATGGGGATGAATATCAGGAATACCTTCCAGTAGGCAAAATAGAGCTTCTTGAGCTTGCCGACCATGTCGTACTTTTTGCCGAATTGGCTCAGGTAGGTGCCGTACCCGCCGAAAAAGAAGAACATCGGGACGCAGATCTTGCCGAAGAACCCGAAGTAGATGGTGGAGGGAATTCCGAAGATCGTGAACAGGTATTCGAGGGGCTCGCCTGCCGTGCGGGTACTGAAACACCACAGGTGGTGCATCAGCATGAGCGTGATGGCGACAGCCTTCATTACGCGGGTGTCGTCGACGGTCAGGAACTTGTCGGTCTGGATAGGTTCGTTTGTCATTTCAAGGCAATAATAGGAAATCTGCCGCACTTTGACATTGTAAAATACCTAAACGGAGCATAATGACTATATTTCTGTATATGAACAACAATTCTACACGTACAAAGCTTCGCGATGAAGTCTATACCCAGATGATGGTGGCGCAGGCGCGCCTCAGTAAGGACCAGAATACCCAGATGGGAGCGGTGCTCGTGAGCGCCGAGGGCCGCGTGATCAGTACCGGCTATAATGGCGCTCCGGCGGGTTTCGACGACGAGACCGTGCCCTACACGCGCGAAAAGCAGAAACTTGCCTACGACCTGCTCGATGCCGACACGGGTGAACTCATTAGCCACCACGAGTTCGAGGCGAACAAGTACCCCTTCATGGTGCATGCCGAAATCAACGCGCTCCATTATGCGCGCGGCAAGGTCCCTGCGGGTTCCAAGCTGTACGTAATCGGGTTCCCGTGCGAACGCTGCGCCCTGGACGTGAGCCTTTCGGGTGTTTCCGAGGTGTTCGTGACCAAGGATGACTACGACCCAAAATCGACCCTCAACAACAGCCGCGACACCGCCTACTACATGTTTGCGCAGGCGCATATCGTGGTGACGCTCTGCGGCAAGCGCATCCGTCCGGTGGTCTCGAAGCCCGCAAAGTAGTGCTATGCCCTGCTCCGGGTGGGGCTCCTTTGTAAAATTTACTGCTTTTTTGTGCATTATTTGTGCGAGTGACACATTTTGTCGCTCGCATTTATTATATTAGTGCACATGGTAGCACCAAATAAGTCCAAGTCAAAAAAAGAGATTGAGTTCCTGTGTACGGAATGCGGCAACACTACGCCCAAGTGGGTGGGCAAGTGCCCGTTCTGCGGGGCGTGGAATACGCTCAAGGAACATGCGGTAGAAGTTATCGATGGCCCTCGCGCAACGCGCGGGCTCGGAGGGCCTGTCCATCAGGTGGTTACGCTCAAGGATGTCGCGACCGAGGACACGCGGCGGCTGAGCACCGCCAATACGGAATTTGACCGCGTGCTGGGTGGCGGGCTTGCACCAGGTTCCCTGGTGCTCATCGGTGGCGATCCGGGTATCGGCAAGTCTACGCTCGTGCTTACAACGCTCGCCACGATGACAGCCGCCGGCGTCAAGTGCCTGTACGTGTCGGGCGAGGAGAGCGCCTGCCAGGTAAAGCTCCGGAGCGAGCGCCTGAACGTATCGGGCAGCGACATGCTCCTCCTGTGCGAGACGAGCCTCGAGAAGATTCTCGAGCAGGCGAAAGGAATCAAGCCGCAGGTGCTGGTCATCGACTCCATCCAGACGGTCTACAAGGCGGACCTCTCGGGCACGCCCGGGAGTGCCACGCAACTGCGGGAATGCGCGCTCGACCTCATGGTATTCGCGAAGAACACGGGCTGCATCACCATAATGATCGGGCATGTCACGAAGGACGGCCAGATTGCTGGCCCGCGCATCCTGGAACACATGGTCGATACAGTCGTGTACTTCGAGGGCGACCGCAATCACCAGTACCGCCTGCTTCGCACCATCAAGAACCGCTTCGGCGCGACAGACGAGATAGGCGTGTTCGAGATGACGAGTCACGGGCTCATGCCGGTCGAAAATCCGAGTAAGGTGTTCTTGCAGGAGAACTCGCCGCCGACACCCGGGAGCGTGGTGTGCTGTGCGCTCGAGGGTTCTCGTGCGATGCTATTCGAGACGCAGGCGCTCGTGAACCAGACGGGGTTCGCCGTTCCTCAGCGTGTCGCCGCGGGTATCGACCCCAAACGGCTCACCATAATCCTTGCCCTGCTGGAAAAGTTCGGCGGGGTGAGTATCGGCGCCTCCGATGTATTTGCGAGCATTGCCGGCGGGATCAAGGTATCCGATGCGTCCTCGGACCTCGCGCTCGCTCTTGCCATCGCGAGCAACCATCTGGGAATCCCGCTGGGCCGCCAGACCATCGCGGTGGGCGAGCTCGGTCTGTCGGGCGAGGTCCGGAGCGTGTCCCTGTTGGACCAGCGCCTCAAGGAGGCGCGTCGCCTCGGCATGGTCGAGGCGATAGTGCCGGCGAACGGCCGTTTGCCCGAGGTGCTGGACGGGATGAAGGTCGTGCGCGTCCACAACCTCTCCGAAGTCATCTCCTGGCTTATGGACAAGAAATAAGCAGCTCGACGCATCTCGCGAGCGTCATGAACGTAGCACACACGCATAACAAAAAGCCCCGGTTTTACCGGGGCCTTTAAATTCTCGTAAAGAGGCTATCGACTACTCGTCGTCGTCGTCAGACCTTCTTTTCTTTTTCTTTTTCTTCTTCGGCATGGCGTCGTCGCTCACGGAGGACCTCTTGTTGCCCTTGCCCTGCACCACGACTTCGGCAGCCTTTTCGCCCGGCTTGGTGAAGCCGTACTGGCGCGGTTCGAAACCGGAGGGGAACTTGGTGCGGCTATCGTAGATCACCTTCTTGGCGGTGAACTTCTCGATCTTGGCGTCGCTCAGGTCGGCACCGGAGAAGTCGACGTTCTGCATCTTGGTGTCGGCGTCGATCTTCACGTTCTTCATCTTGGCGTTGGTGAAGCGCACGTTGACGAGCTTGGCACCGGCGAAGCTTGCACCGTTGAGCTGGGCACCGATGAAGTCGGTCTGCTCGATGGTGGAGTTGGCGAGGTTAGCCTTGTCCATGTCGGCACCGTCGAAGATGTTCTTCTTCACGTATGCACCGTCGAAGACTGCCTTGGTCAGTTCGGTTCCGCGGAATTCGCACTTGCTCACTTCGGTATCGAAGAAAGAGGTCTTGTTCATCTTGGCCTTGTCGAAGTTGCTCTTCTTGACTGCGCCCTTGTCGAACACGACGCCGGAGAGGTCCTGGCCCTTGAATGTCATGCTGCTCAGGGTGGACTGGGCGAACTTGGCCTTCTGGAGCTGGGTCTTGGAGAGGTCGACGTCATCGAACTCGGTCAGGGAAAGGTCAGCTTCCTGCAGGTTCACGTTCTGGAACTCCACACCGCTGAAGTTGGCCTGGGAAAGACCGGCCTTGGAGAAGTTCACGTTGATGAGGTCGACGCCCTTGAAGTTTGCGGCGATGAGGTTACATGCCGTAAAGTCGGTCTTCACGATGGTTGCCTTCTTGAGGTTGACTTCGCCCATCAGGGAGCGGGAGAAGTTGGCGTTCGTGAGGTTTGCCTTGCTGAGGTCGGCCTTGGTAAGGTCCACGTCCATGACGGAGGCCTGGGTAAAGTCGGTCTTGCTGAAGTCCGTCTGGTCAGCCACCTTCATGGCGTCGAGACGGGCGTTCTTGAAGTTCACGTTCGGGAACTGGCTACCGAGGAGCGTTGCACGGTAGAGGTCGGCCTCTTCCATGTCTGCGCCCTTGAAGTTCGAGTTACGGATGTCTGCACCGCTGATGGTCACCTTCTTCAGGTTCGCATCCTTGAAGTTCGCTTCGTTAATCACTGCGTTACGGAAAGAGACTTCCGGGAGCTGTGCGCCCTTGAAGTTGGGCTGCTCGCCGGCACTGCGCTGGAAGTCGGTAACACCCTTCTTGGCCTTGGCGTCGGAGAAGTTAAACCCGTCGATACGCTTGTCACGGAAGGACGTATTGAGGTCCTGACCCGCATAGTCCTGGGCAAAACTGCTTATTGCCAGTGCGCCGATGAGGCAGACACCAAGCTTCGAAATCTTCTTCATATTCATAGAGTACTATTCCTTTTATGGAAAACTAAACAACCTATAGCCCTAAAATAACTAAAAAAAAGTAAAAATTCTCACTTATTTAAAAAAAACACCATATTTTTTTGCTTAAAAAACTATTTTTGGCCCTAGAATGTCCGTTTTTAAGTTTCAAGCGTACGATTTGGTCGTCTGCGGGGCTGGTCCTGCAGGCCTGATGACCGCCTATACGTTTGCAAAAACGGCCGGAGGTTCCAAAAAGGTGCTGCTCCTGGACAAGAAGGAGCCCTGGAAGGAACCGATTTTCTGTGCTGAGGCGGTTTCTGCCGACAGGCTCTCCAAACTTTGGCCCATAGACCGGTCCTGGGTACGTGGAGACATCTCGGGAATCTACTTTACATCGCCCAAGCGTTACCGCGCCGAGTTCTACAGCAAGAACTGCGGTATGATCCTGGACCGTCCCAAGTTCCACCATTCCATTGCGGATGGCTGCGTGAATGTGGGGGCGGAATGCCATTTCGATACCGTGGTGAAGAAACTTTCGCGCAATGCGGATGGCTCCTGGAACCTGGATGTGCAGCCGAAGGCCGGCGAGTGCGAGACGCTCTGCGCGAAGGCAGTCGTGGATGCCACGGGCCCCGGTTCGCGCCTGACCCGCGGGATTGAGTGCCTCGAGGGCATCGAGTCGGGCGATACCGACCTGGAACCTGCAATCTTTGCGGTGGCGGAAGGCATCGAGCATAGCCGCGAGCACATTGAACTCTTTTTCGGGAGCGACTTCCCGGACGGCTACGGCTGGATTTTCCCGCGCGATGGCGTGGAAGTGAATATTGGTTTTGTATTGGGCAAGAACGTGAGCCGCGAGGGCACGCTCCGCAAGATGCTGCTCGACTTTATCGCGAAGGACTACCCGCAGGCGAAGGTGAAGGCCGTGTATGGCGGCATGATTGCTTGTGGCCAGTCGGAAAAGCCCATGGCCAAGTGCGGGCTTTTCAAGGCGGGCGATGCGGCGAGCTGCATGAACCCCATCAGCCGCTCGGGTATCGTGGAAGCGCTTCTCTGCGGGTCCATTGTTGCCGGTGCTGTGATTGAATGGCTCGACGCGAAGACCGATGACGAACGGGAGCGTGTGGAACGCTCTGTGCTCGAACGTTGGATGAAGGCTCTCGGCAAGTCGCACCTGCAGCTGCAGCGCGCAAAGGCCGGTTTCAACAGCATTTCGGATGCCCAATTCGACCGTGCCGCCGAAAAGCTCTCCAAGCTCCCGCGCGAAAAGCAGACACTGTTCCGTATTTTCTTTACCGTCCTCCGTGCATGCCCGTCGCTTATCTGGAAGATGCGTTCGTTTATTTGCTAGGTGAATCTTATGTCGGGTACTATTGCAGAAAGGATTGAGGAAGTTCGCGCGAAGTTCGCTTCGTTCAGCGACCCCGATGACAAGTGGAAGTACCTGCTTGACCTTGCGCGTGCTCATCAGGGTATGGATGCAAGCCTCAAGGACGAGAAGTTCATTATCCAGGGTTGCGCCTCCACGATGTACCTCGTGCCCAAGTTTACGGGCGAGGTCATCCATTTCGAGATGGATGTGGAAGGCGGTACCACGAACCCGCTTATCAGCCGTGGCCTGGGTGCGCTTGCGCTCAAGGTTTACAACGATCTTGCCCCGAGCGAGATTCTTTCGCTCGACCCGGTGTTCTTCCAGGACATCGGCCTTAACGTGGGGCTTTCTCCGACCCGTTCCAACGGGTTTGCAAGCCTCGTGAAACAAATTTATCTGTATGCGCGCGTCTATAGCGCGTTAGCCAAAAAATAGGGAGAATTATGGTTAGTTTCTTGAACGGGAAAAGCCCATTTGACGAAGCCGAAGAAAAACTCGAAGCCGGCGAGACCGTAAACGGCCGCCCGAAAATGCCGACCGGGCCCATCATGGGCTGGCAGGACGGTGTGTTCCTCCTGGTGGTGATTGCCCTTATCGTGGGTGGCTACCAGTACTACCAGTACGCGAAGAGGAAGAGCGCCGAGACGTTCGCTGCGTGCAATTCCATGTACGAGCTTGCCGTTGCGGGCGAGGCCGCGAAGTACCTGGAGGCGGAGACCTGCTACGAGAGCACGTGGGACCTCGGTTTCGTGAGCGACTCGATGGAAATCTTGCGCCAGGACCGCCTGGGTGCCATTACCGACATGCGCAGCGCCCAGAAGGACTTGCTCCAGGATGCGAAGGATGCACTTGAGGACGGCGATACGGCGAAGGCCACGACCATCGTGAAGGAATACAGCGGAGCGATGTTCTTGACCCGCGACGACAAGAAACACTGGGAATCCATCGCGGCGATTGCGAAGTAAGCAGCCGTTTTTGTTTGAATGTCGCGTTTTCTACGGGAAAACGCGGCTTTTTTATTTTGTGAACAATTTTAATGCCCTGAATAATTATACATTGGGGGCATGGCTAGAATTGTAGAATTGGATGGTAAGTGCCCGGAACTCGGGAACCGTGTATTTGTTGCTGACGGGGCATGCCTCGTGGGCGAGGTCTACGTGGGCGACGATTCCTCTGTGTTCTACAATGCAGTGCTGCGTGGCGACCTTGCCCCGATACGGGTGGGCGAGCGCACGAATATCCAGGATAACGTTACGGTTCATGTGTCGACGGACGTCCCGACGATTATCGGGAACGAGGTGACTGTGGGCCATAACGCTGTCTTGCATGCCTGCACTATCGACGATAACGTGCTTATCGGGATGGGAGCCATCGTGATGGATGGCGCGCATATCAAGAAGAACTGTATCGTGGGTGCGGGTGCCGTGGTGACGCAGGGGAAGGAGTTCCCCGAAAACTCGCTGGTCGTGGGTTCGCCGGCACATGTGGTGCGCGAACTTACCGTAGATGAACTGGAAAAGGTCTGCGGGGGAATGCAACGCTACGTCGAAATCAAGGACATGCTCTTGCGCGGGAACGGGTAATGGCATGAAGTTCTACTTTCTTATCAACCCGATTAGTGGCGGCGGACAGGGGAAGATAATCCACCAGTTCCTGCCCGAGATCATGGAATCCATGGGCTTTGCCGCCGATGACTGGAAGGCGGAATTTACGCAGTACGAGCGCATGAAGGACCAGATTCTGGAAGCGCTTGCATCGACCGAGACGCTTATTGCCGTCGGTGGCGACGGGACTGTTTCTGCGGTGCTATCGACGATGCTGGAATCCGGCTTTGCGACCAAGGTGAGGATAGGGCTTATCCCGCTGGGTACGGGCAATGACCTGGCCCGCGTGCTCCACCTCTACAAGCCCTTTGTGGACCAGGGCCTGCTGTTCCTGGTGAGGCGCCTCCTGCGTGCTCCGGCGGCTCCGTTCGATATCTGGAAGGTGAACGGCAAGTACGCCCTCGCGAACTACTTTTCGGGTGGCATCGATGCCCGCATCGCGCACGACTTTAACCGGGACCGCGCGACTGGCGCGATATCTTCGAATTCCGTAATCGCGAACAAGCTGCATTACGTGCGTCGCTTCTTTGCCGACAGGAACTACCGGCTGGGCGCCTGCGTGCTCCGCTATGTGGACAAGTACGGCAAATCACATACGAGCGACCTTACGGGGCACCGCACCGTAATCGTGGGGAATATCCCGAGTTTTGCGAGCGGCGCCAACCCGTTCTACCGCTCCAACATGGCGGACGGTTTTTTGGAAGTGGTGGACGTGCCTTCCATGCCGCTGTTCCTGCTCGCCATTGCCATAGGGAACCTGCCGCTGGTGGGGTTCCTGTTCAAGAAGCATTTCCTCAAGTCGGTGAAGGTGCATTCGCTTTCGCTCACCGTACCGCAGAACGAGTTCTTGCAGCTCGATGGCGAGGACATGAGCGGCAAACTGGGCGAATCCGTTTCGATCGAGTTTGCGGCTCAGGTGCAGATGTTGAAGTTGGGGGATTAGGTGAAGCCTGTTGCCATTTCTGCTGTTCTGGACTGGATTAAGTCCGAAGGTGCCGTGTTGCGGGTCGCGCCAAGTACCGAAATTACGGGCTTTGCCTCCGTTGACTTGGCGGGGCCCGGCGATGCGAGTTTCTGGCTGGGCGATACCGTGAAGAGTGCAACAAATGCGAACGGTTTTGCATCTTCGCTGCTCGATAACGTGTGCATTGGATTGCTGTTTGTGCCGCGCAGTATTATGCCTGCGGTGGAAGATGCCGCTGCATCGGGTAAGAAATTCGCGCCCGGTGTGGGCTGTATTGTTCCTGTGGATAATCCGTACCATGCGATGGTACAGTTCTTGGAAAAGTTTGCGAATTCTATTGCAGGTAATGACTGTGCCGGCGATGATTCTGCGGGTGCGCCGTTTATTGCGCCGTCTGCCCGCGTGCATGCGAGCGCCGTTGTCGAAGGTCGCGTGGGCGAGAACGCCGTCGTGGGCCCGGGCTGCGTGGTGATGCGCGGGGCTACGCTCGGCGCAAACTGCGTGCTCGAGGCGAACGTGACTGTTTACCCGAATGTAGTCGTGGGCGATGACTGCGTGTTTCAGGCGGGCGCCGTTATCGGGTCGCGCGGGTTTGGATTCTATGAGTATGAGGGCAGGCGCCGGCCGGTCCCGCACCTTGCGGGCGTGCGCATCGGGCGCGGTTGCAGCTTCGGGGCGAACTCGGTGGTTGCTGCCGGGTTCCTTTCGCCGACGACCATCGGCGACAACTGCCACTTTGATTCCTTCGTGCAGGTGGCTCACAACTGCCGCCTCGGGAACAACATCTTTATGGCATCGCAGTCGGGGCTCGCGGGCTCCGTGACGGTTGAGGACGATGTCGAACTTGCGGGTGGCGCGCAGGTTGCGAACCACCTTACGCTCGGGAAGGGTTGCCGTATTGCCGCAAAGGCGGGCGTCACCAAGAGCATTCCTGCGGGGCTCACCGTATCGGGTTTCCCCGCCGAAGAGATTACGGTATGGCGCCGCTCGATGGTGCGCCTCCGTCAGATGGGGAAAAAGTAGCGGATGCCTGCATTCAAGAGCATTGATTTTGTATCGCCTTCGCTCTCGTTCCCGCGGGCTAGCCTTCGCGTGGATGTCCTCGAGAAGGACCCGAACAGGGCACCTCGGGTTGCCTGGTATGTGGGCGATGAACTTTTCTATTCGACCGATTCCCTGAAGTGCTACGGCGAGCTTGGTTACCGCGTGGCCCGGACCGCAATTTATTCGAAACCGGGCCTGCACTGCCCGCTTGTTCTCGGTTCTACAGAGCACCTGGCGCCCGTGTTCCTCATGTGGCCGAGCCAGCGCTTTGACGTGCGTATCGCGCCTGGAAATGCAGATGGTGCGTTGGCCGAACTCCCTATGATGGACGGGAGCGCGCTGCCATTCTTTCACGCCCTGAGGAAGGTCGCCGGTGTGCCCGAGCCCCTTCGCTTCTACGACGCCCCGGTGGACTTTACGCTGGAATTCCCGCGCGGGCGGGTGAGTGTTTCGCCCTCCGATACGTTCGAGGTGGAGTACGAGATTACCCGCGATGACGGCTTTAGTTCTGCGGCCAGCTTCGCGGTCTATTCCGCGGAGGACCTCTACCGCGCGTTTTCGGCCCGCACGTTTATATTTGGCGATGACTATGCGAAGGCCCGTGCACAGGGCCTCCTCGCCGGAGTCGACGAAACCTGCGGGATGCTTTTGGGGGGTGCCGAACCGCCCCGTTACCGCATGGCGGAAGAACCCGCCTGCCACAAGATTTTGGACCTGCTGGGCGATCTTGCCTTCGCGGTCCCTGCTTTACCTAAGGTGCGCATTCAGGTCCTGAACGGCGGCCATATCATTCACCATCAAATAATGGAGAAATTGTTGCCCTATGTCTCTACTGGAAACCCTCAAGAAGTCTGAAAAAGCCGGAATCCTCTACGATGCCGACGTGGTTCACGAACTGCTACCGCAGAAGTTCCCCTTCGCGTTCGTTGACGAGGTTCTGAGCCTCGAACTGGGCGATGGCAAGGATGTGCTCCCGTCCCTGGTGGGCCTGTTCCACGTGACGGGCGAGGAGAAGTTCTTCCAGGGGCATTTCCCCGGCAATCCGGTGATGCCCGGCGTGCTCCAGGTGGAATCCATGGCCCAGGCGGCAACGCTCCTCACGATGATCGCTCGCGAGGCCGAAGTGGTGGGCAAGCGCCCCGCCTTCATGGGTATCGAGGGCTGCCGTTTCAGGAACCCCGTGCTCCCCGGCATGGACCTCCGCCTCGAGGTGAAGCTCCTCTCGGTGCGCCATGGCATCTTTAAGTATTCCGGCAAGGCGTTTTCCGGCGATAAGCTCATGTGCGAAGCCGATTTCGTCGCCGCTATGGTATAAACGGAAGATTTCCTGCGACTCCTAGAAATAAACTTTCCTTGGCTAGAAATAAACGGCTTTTATGTGGAAGGCGTCGGCCAAGGATGGGGAGGGTGCAGGGAGGGGCCCGTGCGGCCTTCGCAACTCTGAGCTGGGGCCCCGCCCGCGTATATTTTATACTTGCATGTAAAAAAGAATTTGTTTTTTATGCTTTTTTTACTATATTTTCGGACGAAAAAAACAATACCTTAAAAGGAAGGTCTAAAATGGCTAGAAAGAAGATTGCACTCGTTGGTGCTGGTCAAATCGGTGGTACAATGGCTCTCGTTATCGCCCAGAAGAACCTTGGCGACGTTGTTCTTATCGACATTCCGCAGACTCAGGGCATGCCCAAGGGCAAGGCTCTCGATATCATGGAAGGCCGTTCCGTCATCAACTCCTCTGTCGATCTTCAGGGTTCTACCGACTACGCCGACCTCAAGGGTGCTGACGTGGTTATCGTTACCGCCGGTTTCCCGCGTATGCCGGGCATGAGCCGCGATGACCTCCTCGACAAGAACTGCGGCGTCATCAAGACTGTTGCCGAAGCCATCAAGGCTAACGCTCCGGACGCTTTCGTTATCGTGATCACGAACCCGCTCGATGCCATGGTCTACAACATGCAGAAGCAGTCCGGTCTCCCGGCCAACAAGGTCATCGGTATGGCTGGCGTGCTTGACTCTGCCCGTCTCGCTTGCTTCGTTGCCGACGAACTCGGTGTTTCTGTCGAAGACGTGAAGGCCCTCGTGATGGGTGGCCACGGCGATACGATGGTTTCCATCATGGAATGCGTGACGGTTGCCGGTATCCCGGTTTCTCAGCTCATGAGCAAGGAAAAGTTTGCCGAACTCGCCAAGCGTACCGCCGGTGCCGGTGGCGAAATCGTGAACCTCCTCGGCCGCGGCTCTGCCTTCTACAGCCCGGCTACTTCTGCCGTGCACATGGCCGAAGCCTACCTCCTCGACAAGAAGAACGTGTTCTCCTGCGCTGCCAAGCTGAACGGCGAATACGGCGTGAAGGGCCTCTACTGCGGCGTGCCGGTTGTCGTCGGTGCAAACGGTGTCGAGAAGATTATCGAGGTCAAGATGAGCGACGAAGAAAAGGCTGCCTTCGCGAAGTCCGTTGAGGCTTGCAAGAAGAACGCCGAATGGGTGGATGCACACACCTAGTCTATAAAAAATGTCATTCTGGAGAGGCGAAGCCTCGATAGAATCCATGATAAAATCCCTCGGCTTTGCCGGGGGATTTTTTGTAATCTGGAACACACTTTGTTCTTGGGCCTGTGAGCGGGGTCATACAAGCAAGGCCCAATGCGTCCCCGTGCTCCTTTTTGCCTAAAAATATTGTTAGATTTGGTATCGTGGAAAAGTTAAGAGAACTCATACCGAAGGATTCGATAATCGAGCAGTTGCTGCTCGTAGCTCTTTTAATAGTCGCAATCTGGCTTTTTAACAAGTCCTTCCGTTTGTTCCTCAAGCGCGCTGAAAAGCATGGTTTTGACCGTGCGGCGACGCCCCTTGTCTCTGACCTTGTCAAGTACACCACCTATGCCGTGGGGCTTTTGGTTGCGCTCAATATTTTGGGTGTGAATACCAATGGCCTTCTGGCGATGCTCGGTGCAGCGAGCCTTGCGGTGGGTCTTGCCCTCAAGGATACGTTAGCGAACATTGCTTCTGGCTTGCTGCTGCTCTTCTTGCGCCCTTTTGTCGCGGGTGACTACATTGAATGCGGCTCTATCAAGGGCAAGATTTGTGCTATCGGCCTTTTCAATACGACACTCGAGACGTTCGAGGGTATTGCCGTGTCGGCTCCGAACAGGTCGCTCTGGGGGGCGCCCATTGTGAACTATGCCCGCAATCCCATTCGCAGGCTCGATATCGAGATTGGTGTTTCTTACGATTCGTCGCTCGACGTGGTGTTCTGTGCCCTGCGCAGGATGGTCGAGCAGGAGGCGAGCTTCCTGAAGGTTCCGCCTCCGAAGTTCTTCGTGAGCAGCTATGCCGATAGCTCGATAAATGTCGTGGTCTGGGTGTGGGTCCGCACGTTCGAGTACTACGAACTCAAGCGCAAGTATTCAAGAATTATCAAGGATGTGCTCGATGAGCACAAGATCGAGATTCCGTTCCCGCAGCGTGTTGTCCACTTGGTTAAGGAAGAAGACCTGGCTGCCGGTGCGAATAATCGTGAACCGGACTTTGACGACCTCGTGCAGGATGAGGTTACCCTGAACGGAGTCAAGATTAACCTTAACCGTTAATTTTCTATATTTAGCCTTGCTAAAAAGAAGGCAATATGGAAGATAAGTTGATAATTGGCGGGCATGAATTTACATCCCGCTTTATCCTGGGTTCTGGAAAGTATTCCCTGAAATTGATTGAAGCCGCGGTGCGCGATGCGGGGGCACAGATTGTGACCCTGGCGGTGCGCCGTGCGAACACTAAGGATCACGAGAATATCCTTGACTACATTCCGAAGGGCGTGACGCTGTTGCCGAATACGTCCGGCGCCCGCACCGCCGACGAGGCGGTCCGCATCGCGCGCCTTTCCCGCGAGCTCGGCTGCGGTGATTTCGTCAAGATCGAAATCATGCGCGACACGAAGTACCTGCTTCCCGATAACTACGAGACAATCAAGGCGACCGAAACCCTCGCGAAGGAGGGTTTCGTGGTGATGCCGTATATGTACCCGGATTTGAACGTGGCGCGCGACCTCGCTAACGCGGGTGCCGCAGCCGTGATGCCTCTTGCCGCCCCGATTGGCAGCAACAAGGGCCTTTCCACACGTGAGTTCATCCAGATTCTGATTGATGAAATTGAATTGCCCATCATTGTGGATGCGGGTATCGGCAAGCCTTCCGAAGCATGTGCCGCGATGGAGATGGGTGCCGCCGCTATCATGGCGAATACGGCGCTTGCCACTGCGGGCGACTTGCCTATGATGGCCCAAAGTTTCAAGCTTGCTATCGAGGCGGGTCGCAAGGCCTACCTCGCAGGCCTTGGGCGCGTTCTCACGCGCGGCGCTTCCGCGTCCGACCCGCTCACGGGTTTCCTCCGCGATTAACGGCTATCTGTCGCAGGCATAAAGATGGAAAGCGAAAGAAAAGACAACAACTACCTGTTCGATTCCGGAAACCTTTCGGAAGGCGCGCTCGCGAAGAAGCACCGCATAGAGACGGACCCGAGCGCCCGCACGAACATCATGGATTATCTGCCCGGCATGGAAGTCATCCAGTCGGACATCGCCGACAAGGTCCTCTCCGAATCCGAGAACTACGATTATTCCAAGTACACTGGCAAGGACGTGAAGCGCGCCCTGGAACATGAACGCTGCACGCTCGAAGACTTCAAGGCGCTCCTTTCTCCGGCGGCCGCCCCTTACCTGGAACAGATGGCCGCGAAGGCGAAAATTGAGACGAGCAAGCACTTCGGCAACAACGTCTACTTTTTCACGCCGCTCTACATTGCGAACTATTGCGAAAACTATTGCGTCTATTGCGGGTTCAACTGCTACAACCACATCAAGCGCATGCAGCTCACGATGGAGCAGATTGAGCACGAGATGAAGGTCATCGCCGACAGTGGCATGGAAGAAATCCTGATTCTCACCGGCGAAAGCCGCGCGAAGAGCAGCGTAGAGTATATCGGCGAGGCCTGTAAGTTGGCCCGCAAGTATTTCCGCATGGTGGGCGTGGAAGTCTACCCGGTCAACGTCGACGAATACCGCTACCTGCATGAATGCGGTGTGGACTACGTGACCGTCTTCCAGGAAACCTACGACAAGGTACGTTTTGAAAAGCTCCACCTGCTTGGCCACAAGCGTGTATTCCCGTACCGCTTCGACTCGCAGGAACGCGCCCTCATGGCGGGCATGCGCGGTGTCGCGTTCTCCGCACTCCTCGGCCTCTCGGACTTCCGCCGCGATGCTCTCGCATCCGCGCTGCACGTCTACTATCTGCAAAAGAAGTATCCGCACGCCGAGATGAGTCTCAGCTGCCCGAGACTGCGCCCCATCATCAACAACGACAAGATCGACCCGCTCGACGTTCATGAGAAGGAACTCTGCCAGGTGCTCTGCGCCTACCGCATCTTCCTCCCGTTCGTGGGCATCACGGTCTCGAGTCGCGAAAGCAAGGAATTCCGCAACGGCATCGTGAAAATCGCTGCGACGAAGGTTTCCGCCGGCGTTTCGACGGGCATTGGCGACCACGAGAGCAAGTACAGCGGTCACGATGACGGCGAAGGTGGCGACGAGCAGTTCGAAATCAACGACTCTCGCAGCTTCAACGATATGTACGGCGATATTTCGGGCGAAGGTCTACAGCCCGTCCTTAACGATTATCTGTACGTTTAGTTGGAGTACCGGTATTTGGCACAACCTTTATCGCCGTAAGTTGAAAAACAGACTCCGTGGTCCGAGCGAAGCGCACCGCCTTCCCCGTTTTCCCACATTATTGCCGAAGCGGGAACCAAGGCCACTTCTACAGATTGGCTGTGCTCGTCCCTCCCGCTCCACTGGATACTTACCTTCAATCGATAGTTTGTTACGTTTCCACCCTGAAGTTTTGAATTCATTTTACTCAAATCTTTCCCGTGATTCAACAAATAGCTGATGAATATTTGTTTTTTGGGTGTGGTTCGATTTTGTTGTTTTCCATTTATATCCTTATAGGAGTATGCTTGGTATGTTTCGCCATCTTGATCCAACTTGCCTTTGACGGTGCCGTTTCTAAGTGCGATAATATCTGCAACTCCTTCAAATCCTGCTTCATTCAAGGCGTCGTACCATGTTCCAGTGTTTCCGACCAGTTTGCTCATCTGAGAATTCTTATTAATAGAATCGTGATTATGCTGTACATTCATGGGCAGATCCGGACGCATCTCTATGATGAACAAGTCGACGCCAAGATTACTCTTTAGTGCATCATTTAGGCTTTGGGAAGATATAGAAGACGGATTGTTGTACAAGGCATTTTCATTTTCCAGCAGGGCCCTGTTCAAAGCATCTCTCAAGTAGTATAGTTTAAGGAGGTCAATTTTCTCTTTAGACTTTTCAACCATGCCGAATACGCTTGGCACGGCCACTGCAGCAAGAATACCCATAATCGCGATAACGACCATGAGCTCGATGAGAGTAAAACCGCGTTTGCACTTGTTTTGCATTTCCGTATACATATAATATCTATTTTGAGATAGAAAACTCTTTTCGCAAAAAAGATAAAATATTGTATGCGAAATGGCTAGTGGCTGTTTAACAAATTGAAATCCTTGTTCAGCCCGTGCTAAACGACTATCTGTACGTTTAACTAGTTAAACGACATTAATATCTGTAGTTCTTGCAACCTATGTCGCCGTAGGTTGAGAAGCAGACCCCATGGTCAGTCTTGAAGGCGCTGCCTGCGCCGCCTTTCCCTTTACCGCTATCCTGCATTTTCCCGCCATTAGGGAGTAATGCGACTTCTACAGAATGGCTATTGGGGTCCCTGTTGGTCCATTGAACACTCATTGTTAAACGGTAATTTGTTCTATTATTACCCTGTGACGATATTCCGTCTAAACCGGCTGATTTTCCGTTGTTTAGTTCTTTGCAAATGAATATGGGATTTTTGGGGTAAGTACGCCAGTCTCCATTATCCTCTTTCAACGTGAAGGCGTCGTGTGACTTTCCGTTCGCTTCCACATCTTTGTCTATTCCCTTTTTGTCTTTGGTGTCTTGTCTATAGGCCACTACCTCTGCAACGCCTTCAAAGCCAGATTCCTTTAATGCGTTGTACCATGCTCCCCCTTGCTTAATCAAAGAACTCATGTTGTTATTTCCAATGCTACTGTGAGAACTTTGTATGTTGGGGGAAACGCCGGGTTTCACTTCGTGAACGAACAAGGCTACGCCAGCATCTTTTTTCAAATTATTTTCTAGGTCATTGTGATTTTTTGTCTTGGCTGAATCTGTCCCTTCAGAAAGATATGGGCTGTTGTACAAGGCATCTCCATCTTCAATTAGAGCTCTGTTTAGCGCATCTCTCAAATAGAACAATTTGAGCAGGTCTACTTTTTCTTTAGATTTCTCGACAAGCCCATAGATGTTCGGCACAGCAACTGCGGCGAGAATACCCATAATGGAGATAACCACCATGAGTTCGATGAGGGTGAACCCTTTTTTGCGCTTGTTTTGCTCTTGCGGTTGCATACAAACATCCCTTGCAAAAACGAACCTTTTACGTAAATAAAATAACTTATTTTTGCGTCTAGAAACGATATTTTTTTTGTTTTATTCGCGAAATTTAACGAAAATCACAGAAAATAGGGCTTTTTTGCTATCTTTAGAACTATGAAAAATCTCGATATGACCCTTTACTTCATTACCGATAGCACGTGTGTACCCGAAGACCGTTTTTTGCCGGTGGTGGAGGCCGCCTGCAAGGGTGGCGCGACAATTATACAGTTGCGCGAAAAGGACAAGTCCACTCGTGAATATATGCAGTTGGCAAATGCGACGCACGAGATTACTGCACGCTATGGAATCCCGCTGATTATCGATGACCGTGTGGATGTGGCGCTCGCGATCGGTGCGGAGGGTGTCCATGTGGGGCAGAGCGATATGCCTGCGTGCGATGCCCGACGTATTCTTGGGCCCGATAAAATCATTGGGGTTACCGCAAAGACGGTTCCGCAGGCATTGGAGGCCTATGAACAGGGGGCGGATTACCTGGGCTGTGGTGCAATTTATCCTACCACGACTCATGTGAAGACGGTTATCACTCCGGTAGAAACGCTCAAGGAAGTGGTGAAGGCGGTCCCCATTCCGGTGAATGCGATTGGCGGGCTTAACAAGGACAATATCTTTGTGCTGAAAGGCTCGGGTATCGCGGGTATCTGCGCTGTATCGGCCATTATGAAGGCCGCGGACCCGGAGACCGCTACGCGTGAATTGAAGCAGGCTTTTATATCACTTGCTTCCGAGTAGTTTTTGGCCGGCCTTGAGCGGGGCGCCGGGCTGCAGGTTGTTGATGCGGCAGAGCGCCTCGATCGAGATGTTGAACCACTTGGCGACTTTCCCCTGCGTGTCGCCTTTTTTCACCACGTACGTGCCTTCTTTCTTGAGCTTGCGCTGCATGTTGTAGTGTGCACGCACTATGGACTTCTTGGAAACCTTCTCGACGCCCGGTTTCAGGTCCCAGTTCGGGAAATCTACGATGGTCTCGGGGTCGATGTTAATTTCTCCGTAATGGATCTCGAAATGCAGGTGCGCTCCCGAAGACCGCCCGGAATTGCCCGCAAGCCCCACGATATCGCCCGGGTATACGCGGTCGCCAATCTTTACGAGCCTTTCCGAGAGGTGCCCGTAAAGTGTCTGCAGCCCGTTCTCGTGGTCGACGACAACGTAATGCCCGTACCCGCCCTTGTTGTATTTCGCCATCGAAACAACTCCCGGGAATGCGGCAAGTATAGGCTCGTCCTTGATGACGCTCACGTCGACTCCACGGTGTAGCCTGTGGTCGCGCATCCCGTATTTCGATGCGATGGGTGCCGGGTGCGTGACGGGCACGAGCATCATGGAAAAGTCGAAGAAGTCCTCCTTTACCTTTTCCTTGACGACAAGTTTCGGGGCAGGCTGTTTTTCTTCACCCACGACCTCGAACTCAACGCCCTGCTTGTCCAGTAGGATAGCCTTGGTAAATGCCTTCGGGTCGTTTGCGTCAATTTTCACGACAGAGGAATCGGACTCTACTGCTTTCGGTGTAGCCTTAGGTTTTTCTTTCGGCTTTGCTGCGGTCTTTGACGCGGGCTTGCTTTTTTTTGCACTGCTCTTGACTGCAGTTGTCTTCTGCTTTTTCTTGGGTGCCTGCTTTGCATCTACATGCACGTTCATGCACGCGATGGTGAAGGCGATTGCGGCGACAAGCCTTGCCCAGCTATGTCGTGAGGCAACGATCATTTAAGGAAAGCGAAGAAAACCGCTCCGATGATGAGCACGAAGGCGACGACATGGTTCCAGTGCAGCGCCTCGTTATTGAAGACCGTAGTCGCGATGACGGTAAAGACCGTAAGCGAAATCGCCTCCTGGATGACCTTCAGCTGCATCAGGTTGAATGGCCCGCCGTTGATCTTGCTCCCGATGTTGTTCGCGGGAATCATGAAGAAGTACTCGATGAGGGCGACTCCCCACGAGGCGAGAATCACGAGGATTAGCGGCCAGTCGGTGGAGATGTGCATTTCTTTCAGCTTGAGGTTTCCGTACCAGGCAGCGGTCATGAACACGTTGCTGATGATGAGGAGGATGACTGTAAATATTCCGGCTTTCATAAAAATGTGTGATGTGTAATGTGAAATGTTTAATGGGTTTCTCGCCTAAGGCGGTAAGGCTTGCCCGTGCTCATCTGGTAGGCGAGGCGGGCGCGAACTTGTTCAAGATATTGTATATACTTTTCGCTCTGGTAATCGCGGTAGGTCCATTCGAAGGCATGAAAATGCCCGTCCTGGAAATACAGCGTGGGTTCCACGAAGATTCCGCGCTGCATATACACGCGCTGGCGTTGGTCCTTCGTTGTCGCGAGGAAGAACTGCCCGAGGGTCATGTAGCCCGGGTCCAGGTTTACGGGGCGTAGTCCCGGTGTTCCGTTCTGCCTGGCGATTTCGAGTTCGATATCGTTGGTCCAGAGCTTTATGTCGACGATGGTCTCGCGCTCCACTAGCGTCTCGTAGCTAAAGAACGCGCGTACGGGCTCGTTCCCGATTTCTTCGACATAGTAGTTGGTAAACGTGAAGGGGAAGGGGGCGAGGTTCAGGTCTTCTTCTCCGAACTTTTCCCGGAGCGTGGCGCGCACAGCCTCGACCGATGGGGCGTCCTTCGCGAGGATTCCCACGATAATCTTGACCTTGGCCGGTGTACGGAGTTCGCCCATGTTTAGGTAATTTAGTAATTTTTGCACATGCGTTTATCTCTTGTCGTTCGTCCATTGTTTCTTGTGTGCTTTCTTGCGACTGCAGCGCTTGCGCAGGCTCCGCGTGTCGTACCAACGATTCTCGATTCTATCCCGCACGAAATGTCGCATTTTACGCAGGGGTTGTTCTTTGACGGCAAGGAATTGATTGAAACTACGGGGCAGTATGGGGAATCCGGCCTGTACCGCCGCACGCTCGATGGCAAGATTCTTGATTCCGCAAGGCTTGCTCCCCGTTATTTCGGGGAAGGCTCGATTGCCGTAGGTGAGGATATCTTCTACCTCACGTGGAAATCCAAGAAGGCGTTTATCTACAGCAGAAAGCCGTTCAGGTACAAGAGCGAGTTCCACATTCCAACCGAGGGCTGGGGGCTTACCTACTGGCGTAACGCCCTCCTGATGAGCAACGGCAGTGATGAGCTCTTGCAGATTGCTCTCGGCGGGTTCTACGTGATGGGTTCCATCCGCGTGACCGATGGCGGCAAGCCGGTAAGGAACCTGAACGAGCTTGAAATTGTCGGTAATACCTTGTATGCAAATATCTGGCAGACCCCGCTTATTGCGGTCATTGACTTGCCTAGCGGGAAGGTGCTGAAGTATATCGACTTCTCTGCGAAGGTTCGCGAGGTATATGCGAAATACCCGAATATCGACGTGTTGAACGGAATTGCCTACGATGGCAAGTACCTGTGGGTTACGGGCAAGTACTGGCCGCAGATTTACAAGATTGCAGAGCCGTAAAATCTTCCTACTTTATGGAAGAGGCGGATTCGTAAACAAGGACGTTGCTGTAGGTAATCGCGAGGGATAGGCGAGGCTTCCTTGTATTGAAGTCGAGAAGCCCGTAATGCGCATCCAGCGATACCCTGTGATTGTTTACCCTGAAGCTCATGTACGCACCTACGCCGACTTCGACATTGCCGAAGTCCTCCTGGTCGCCGATGGCACCCCAGTTGAGCCAGAAATTGCGGCAGATGTACTGTTCGAATCCGATGCGCAGAAAGTCGCCGACGGGGATTTGCTCGATGAATGATAGCCCGCCGCTGAATAGCTGTGTCCATGCGGCTAGGAAGGAGTCTAGTTCAATAAGGTCGACATCGTCGCTGTCGTCACTGTAGTCGTATGAGTAGTCGTCGCTGCCGCCATCGTCGTCGAAACATATTCCGCTAGCGCAGATGGCCCCGACCGTGATGCCGAGCCAGATGGCGGAAACCCAGCTGCGCCATCCGAAGTACTTGTCGGCGTAGCCGAAGGTCACGTAGGGCGAGGGGAGGATGCCCCATCCCGATACATAACCACTGCGTGTCGCTGTCGTGGTCTCGAGGGCGATGGGAATGTTCCACTCGTCACCGGAGAGGCTGAAGTTGATTTTTTCGGCACGGGCGGTAAGCACGCGCACCTTCTCGTCGTTTTTTCCCTGTTCACCCGCTTCCATGAAACCAGACGCTGAAGGCGGGTGCATGGTGCATCCGCTGAGCGCGATAAGGAACGCGAGGATTGTCAGGTAGAAGAATCGCATACCCTTAATATACCGCCACTTTGTTCAAAGCGTATAACCGCATTTTGAAAAAACGACGAAATGCGGGTATGCGCAGATGGAATGCATTGCTCTAATTTGGAATATACTTAATGCACGCCGTTGCCGTCGGCCACATCGCAGGTCACCGGCTTGCCGTTCACTTCAAGAGCGAGGGCATCGCAGAACACGGCGCCACCCTTCACGGAGAGCGCAATCTTCTCGAAGTCCTTCACCTTGAGCTCGCGCGGTTCGCTCGGGGCGACACCCTTGAAGAGTGCGCGGTCACCCGGCTTCGCGTCTTCGGGCACGGAGACGAGGCGGCAAGTGTGTGCTTCGTTGTCCAGGTCGCCCGCAAAGAGCATGCCCTGGCTCATGATACCGCGGAGTGCGCTCGGCTTAAGGTTCGCGAACAGGAGAATCTTCCTGTCCTGGAGTTCTTCGGCCTTGTAGCTGTTCTTGAGGCCGCTGCATATAGTGCGGAGTTCGCCTTCGCCGGCGTCCACCTTGAGCACGTAGAGGCTCGTGGCATCCGGATGGTCGGCTACTTCCTTGATCTGGGCTACGCGCATGTCCATGGCGGCGGGCACGTCGGCTGCCATCAACGGCTTGTTCTGCTTGGGCTTCGGCTGGGCTTCGGGCTTCTTGACTTCTTCCTCAATGCGCGGGAAGAGCGGCTTGCCTTCGCCGAACGCTTCACCACCCTTGAGGATACCCCAGGCGAGGTCGTCGGCGCTCTGGAACTTGCAGCCGATCATGGCGAGGCCTTCTTCTGCCTTGGCGGGGATTACCGGCCACAGCAGGCTGAGCGAGAGACGCACGGCTTCGGCGGACACGTAGAGCACGGTCGCGAGTTCGCCCTTGAGGGCGGGGTCCTTCGCGAGCTTCCACGGGGCCTTGACTTCGAGGTAGCGGTTGATGCTACGCACGAGCTGCATGATAGTTTCGATAGACTGGGAGAGACGAGCCTGCGGCAGGCCTTCCTTGATTTCGGCAATCACCTTGTTGGCAAGGTCGATGACTTCCTTTTCGGCATCACCGGTAGCGGTGGCAGCGGGGAGCTTGCCTTCGAAGTTCGTGATGACCAAACGGTGTACGCGGTTCAGCACGTTACCGAGGTCGTTGGCGAGGTCGCTGTTGATGCGGCGCACGAATGCTTCGTGAGTGAAGTTGGCGTCTTGACCGACGACCATTTCGCGGGCGAGGAAGTAACGGAATGCGTCGATGCCGTACTTTTCCATGTAGTCCATGGGGTTCACCACGTTGCCTGCGGACTTGCTCATCTTTTCGCCGCCGTTCACGAGCCACCAGCCGTGGGCCAAGATGTGCTGCGGGAGCGGAATGTCGAGAGCCATGAGCATGGTCGGCCAGTACACGCTGTGAGTCGTCAAAATGTCCTTACCGATCAGGTGGTAGGTGGCGGGCCAAATCGGCGTGCCGTCGGCGTAAGTCTTGTGGAATGCGGTCGAGGCACTCACGTAGTTGAGCAAAGCGTCGAACCAAACGTAGGTCACGTAGTCGGTGTCGAACGGCAGCGGAATGCCCCAGCTAAGGCGTGCCTTCGGGCGGCTGATGCAGAGGTCGTTCAGCGGCTGGCGCAAGAATCCGCGGATTTCGTTCCAGCGGTAGTCCGGCACAATCCAGTCCTTGTGGCTTTCCAAGAAGTCAATCAGCTTTTGCTGGTAAGAACCCATCTTGAAGAAGTAGTTCTTTTCCTTGAGCCATTCCACCGGGCGGTGGCTGATTGGGTCGCACTTGTTTTCGTCCAGTTCGTCTTCGCTGAA
>CADCGB010000030.1 GCA_902800815.1 Fibrobacter succinogenes | reverse complement strand
AGGCCGTCGTAAATTTCGGAGCCGGGGAAAATGAAACCGCGGCGCTTGCAGAGGGAGATGATGTCCTTGAGGGCATCCTGAACTTTCTTTGCCATTATAGAGTCCTTTTGATTTTTATGCGCCAAATATAGAAATTTAGCCCTTAAATAACAAAAGGACATCCATTTGCAGGTATAAAATTCATGCGGGAGGGGCCCCAGCTCAGAGTTGCGAAGGCCGCACGGGCCCCTCCCTGCACCCTTCCCATCCTTGGCCGACGCCTTTCAGGTATTAGAAGTTTATTTTATTTATTAAAACGTTTATTACAAATCAAAAAAGAACTTACAGGTATAAACGTTCTATTGATTGCGGTTTACGAGGGTCTCGTAGGCGCGGAATATGGCGGAATGCGAGAGCGTGCCCACCAGGTTTCCTTGCCTATCCTTCACGCAGAGTTCGTCAATCTCGACGCGGGTAAACACCTTCAGGGCGGCGTGCAGGTCCATCGCATCGACAAGCATCGGGGCGCGCACGGTGCAGTCCGAAACAAGCAGGTGCCGCGCCAGTTCCGGCGACGAGAGGAAGGTGGACTTGACGGCATGCATGTCAAGAATGCCCGCATACTCATCGCGGTCATAGACCGGGTACACGCAGTTCAGGTCAATCAGTTTGAGCGCATCGCTCAGCGGGCTACCCGCATCGAGCCGCTTAATTTCGCGAGGTTCCATCACCTCGCCCACGCTCGTTACCTGCAGCACATCGATATCCATATCGCAGCGGTGCGCGGGGCTTGCAAACTTATTCAGGACCTGGCTCTTGTAGATGGTCCACGGGCGCGAGAATGCGATATGCATGACAGCCGCAATCATGAGCCCGGGCAACAGGCTGTAACCGCCCGTCATCTCGCAGACCATCACGACACCCGCGATAGGCGCCTTCGCCGCACCCGCAAAGAACGCGGCCATCCCGACCAAGATAAACATCTCGGGCACGCGAACCGCCCCAGGGAAAAGGAGTTCGCATATACCCGCAAACATCGCCCCGAGCACGCCCCCGATGAAAAGCGAGGGCCCGAATACACCGCCCGAGCCACCCGAGCCCACCGTAAATGCAGTCGCGACAATCTTTGCGATTGCTATAGCCAGCAGGAGCAATACACCCGTAAGCGTGTGCGGCACTAGCCCACGCATGACATCGCTAATGAAATCGAAGCCGCCGCCCGCCACCTGCGGGAATGCAAGAACGATGGCGCCGACAAACGCGCCACCCACCGCGGGCTTGATCCAGTCGGGCACATTCCAGCGGGCAAACCGCGTCTCGCACAGGCCATAGCAGCGCACGTACAGGAACGAGAACGGGAAGCAGAGAATGCCTAGGGCGGCGCACGCGAGGAGTTCCACGACGCTCGTGAACGGGAAGGCAGGGACACCCGCAATCGCAGGCTCCGTGCCCACGAGGGCGATGTACACGGTGAACGCCACCACAGAAGAGACTATACTCGTCATGAAGGCGTTGGACTCGAAATCCTCCCGATAGAGCACCTCCACCGAAGTGAGTGCGCCCGCGAGTGGCGCCTTGAATATTGCACCGAGCCCGGCCGCCGTACCCGCAAGCATGAACTGCCCACGCATCGCCTTCGGCAACCGGAAGAAGCGTGCCATGCTCGAGCCGATGCCCGAGCCAATCTGCGAAATGGGGCCCTCGTAGCCCGCACTGCCGCCGCTTGCAAGCGTGACAATACTCGTGAAGAACTTGACCGGCGCCACGCGGGCACGTACCGCACCACCCTCACAGTGGAAAGCGCGGATCATGTTATCGGTTCCCTGCCCTGCGGCCTCGGGCGTGCGGGTGAACTTGTAGATGACAAGCCCCACGATAAGCCCGCCGATTACAGGCACGAAGGCGAAACTCCACCACGGGAGAGCAGCATCGCCCATCCACGGCATACGTACGAGTTTGCATGCCAGTTCCAGCACATAATGGAAGGCAACCGCCACCAGGCCCGTCACAAGCCCGATTACGGTCGCAAGCAAAATACGCGGTAGGTAACCACCTACCGCAAAGAACTTGCCCAATCGTTTACCATAGTGGAACATTCAGGCAACAACACTGTTGTATTACGATTCGTCGAAATCGGCGAGATCTTCTTCCGCTTCCTTCAGGTCGGCGGCGTCCGGTCCCTCGAAATCCTCGTCATCCGCCTCGTCAAGGGAGTCACCGCCCATGGAACCGAGCGTGTACTCCACCTTGCGTGCTTCCTTGGACTGGCCAAGCTTGAGGATCATCGCACACTCTTCGCAATAGCCCAGGTGCTTGTCGACCCAGAATTCCGGAGAAACAAGATTGCGGTTGCAGCGCGTGCACATCTGCGTGGCAGCCTCGCGTGTGAATGCGGCATTCTGTTCTTCGAGTTCCTTGAGGATACGTTCCGTCAGTTCTTCCTGAGTCTCTTCGGCAAGGGAAATCTTGCGACGAATGGCCATCGTCGGCTTCTTCTCGGTCTTATTGGAATCGGAAGTCACCTTCTTCTGGTTTGCGTGATCAGATTCATCCTTCGCCTCGGTGAACAGGAGCGTCTTCGAAAGTTTCTTGCCGTTCGGGAGCAAAAGCGCGAATGCAACAACCTTCTTGCCCGGAGCAGGAGCGGGTGCCGGAGCCGGAACTTCGACACCATTATCCGGTTGATCAACCGGCTGAGGTGCGGGCTTCTTGCCACCCTTTCCGCCTTTATCCTTTCCACCCTTGCCCGGCTTTGTTACCGGAGTGTCAGCGACAACAGGTTCGGGGTTCGCCCCACCCTTCTTGCCACCCTTCGACGGTTCAGGCTTCTTGTTATTCTTCTTGTCGGAACCAGCAACAGGCTTACCCGTAGCCTTCGTTCCAGTAGTCTTCTTACCGGCATCAACCTTCTTCTGGTCCTTACCGCCCTTCACGTTGGACTTCGTGACCTTGGAATTCTTTGCCGTCTGGGCCTTCTTGTCGTTACCCTTCGTGGTCGCAGTAGGCTTTACCGCCTTGGAAGTCTTCTCGACCTTCTTGCCGGTGGACTTGGCTGCCTTAGACTTAGGATCGTTCTTTGCAGATCCCTTCACAGGCTTTGCAGCAGTCTTTGCCGTGGTCTTCGTAGAGGACTTGGAGGCCTGGACCTTGGATGCCAGAGCCTTCTTGTCTTCCTTAGCAGACTTCTTGGACTGAGCCTTCGGAGTAGGCTTTGCCGCCGATTTCTTCGCAGCGGGCTTCTTTGCTTCGGCAGGTTTCTTTGCCGGAGCTGCCTTTGCGGACTTGGCGGCCTGCTTCTTGGCGGCAGGCTTTGCAGCGGTTTTTGCAGCGGGCTTCTTTGCGGGAGCCTTGGTTGCCTTGGACACTACTTTCTTAGAACTCATAGATTACTTCTTTTCCACGATTTTGATGTTAATAATGGGGTCGAAAGGTTCAATACGGCAGACGACATCCTCGCCGCTGATAACCTTGCCAAAGACAGTGTGCTTGCCATCCAGGTGATGCTGGGGCATCTGCGTAATAAAGAACTGCGAGCCACCCGTATTCGGGCCGCGGTTCGCCATCGAGATGACGGCCTTTTCGTGCTTCAGGTCATTCGGCTCGTCGTCGATAGTGTAGCCCGGGCCACCCTGGCCGTTACCTTCGGGGTCACCGCCCTGGATCATGAAACCGTTGATGACGCGGTGGAACATGAGACCATCGTAAAAGCCCTTGTTCGCAAGGTCGACAAAGTTCGCGACCGTATTCGGGGCAGCCTTGAAATCGAGGTCAACGACGATTACGCCTTCGTGGGTAGTAATGGTAGCCTCGATAGCGGTAATACCCGTATAGTCCTTGTTGAACACCTTGCCCTGGGCAAAGGCGCCCGTAGCGGCAAATAAGACGAGTGCAGCCGAAGCTAGCACCTTGGATGCAGAGAATCTAGGAAACATTTTCATAACGACCATGGATTTAATGGCTCATTTCAATTTTAGTATCGTGAATATAGATAATTTTGTAAAGCACCATTTGCGCATTTTCTATATTTTACCCCCGAAAATAGAACAACTTCACGATAATTTTATCGCACGTATGCCGCAAAACGACAATATCAGAAATTTTAGCATCATCGCGCACATTGACCACGGCAAGTCTACGCTTGCCGACCGCATGATCGAACTCACGAAGACCGTCGCCAAGAACGAGATGACCAACCAGCTCCTGGACGACATGGACCTGGAACGCGAGCGCGGCATTACCATCAAGGCGCACGCCATCCGCATGGTGTACGAGAAGGACGGCAAGGAATACATCCTGAACATGATCGACACGCCGGGGCACGTGGACTTCACGTACGAAGTGAGCCGCTCGCTTGCCGCCTGCGAAGGTGCGATTCTCGTGGTGGACGCAAGCCAGGGCATCGAGGCGCAGACGCTCAGTAACCTCTACCTCGCCATCGAAAATGACCTCACGATTATCCCGGTTTTGAACAAGGTGGACCTGCCGGGCGCACAGCCCGACCACATTGCCGAACTCGTGGGCGACCTGCTGGGCTACGATCCGGACAAGATTCCGCGTATTTCGGCAAAGACAGGCCTGAACGTGGAGCAGGTGCTCGACAAGATTGTGGACGAAATCCCCGCCCCCACGGGCGACAGTGGCAAGCCCCTGAAGGCCCTGATTTTTGACTCGGTGTACGACAGCTACCGCGGCGTCATCAACTACATCCGCATCGTGGAAGGCACGCTCAAGGCCGGCATGAAAATCCGCATGATGAAGACCGGCGGCGAATACATGGTGACCGAGGTCGGCACGTTCAGCATGCGCCGTGACCCGCGCGAAGAACTTTCGGAAGGTATGGTGGGCTACGTGCTCGCAAACGTGAAGACGATTAGCGACGTGAAAATCGGTGACACCCTCACCGATGCGGCAGCACCCGCAGCAGAGCCTCTCCCGGGCTACAAGGATATCTTGCCGATGATCTATTCCGGCATCTACCCCATCAACCCGGAAGACTACAAGGACCTGCGCGAAGCCCTCGAGAAACTCCGCCTGAACGATTCCGCCATCAGCTGGGAACCGGAAACCTCCGAGGCACTGGGCTTTGGCTTCCGTACCGGGTTCCTCGGGCTGTTGCACATGGAAATTGTGCAGGAACGCCTCGACCGCGAATTCAACGTGGACATCATCACGACTGTGCCGAACGTGGAATACCACGTGTATATGAGCGACGGCACGATGGTGAAAATCGAGAGCCCGTCCAAGCTCCCCGACGCGAGCCGCTACGACCACATCGAGGAACCCTACGTAAAGGCGCAGATCTTTACGCCCAAGGAATTCGTGGGCGCGCTCATGACGCTCTGCGACGAGAAACGCGGCGAGTTCGAGACGATGGAATACATCGACGAGGCGAAGGTTATCCTCAAGTACGACCTGCCGCTCGCCGAAATCATGTTTGACTTCTATGACCGTCTCAAGTCCGTGAGCCGCGGCTATGCGGGCCTCGACTACTCCCCGAGCGAATACCGCAGGAACAACCTGGTGAAGCTCGATATTCTGCTGAACGGTGACCCGGTGGATGCGTTCTCCGTGATTATCCACCGCGACAAGGCGCACACCTATGCGAACGCCATATGCGTGAAACTCAAGGACCTGATTCCGCGCCAGCAGTTCGACGTGGCCATCCAGGGTGCGATTGGCGGGAAGATTATCAGCCGTTCTACCGTGAAGGCGGTGCGCAAGGACGTGCTCGCCAAGTGCTACGGCGGCGACATTACCCGTAAGCGCAAGCTCCTCGAAAAGCAGAAGGAAGGCAAGAAGCGCATGAAGAGCATCGGCTCGGTGGAAGTGCCGCAGAAGGCATTCCTCGCCGTGCTTTCGCTCAGCGACGATTCCAGCAGCAGCGGAGATTAGTTTGTACAAAACCCGATAGTCTATATGTCGAGCCTGAAGTTTAAAGTCAAGAGACTGCAATGGAAGAATTCGAAAGCATGCATCGTCGTGCTTGTCGTTATCCTTGCGATCGCCTTTATCTTCGCGATGGCATTGCGTATCCGCGTGCTGGAGCCTCTACAGATTACGGATTCCTCGATGTACCCGAGGCACAAGGAAAAGGAAATCCTGTGGATGTGCAAATTACCGCAGTGCACCGACAAGATTGCCTACAACGAGACCGTATGGGCAAGTCTCAGAAACGGCGAGAGCATTATCCGCAAGGTGATTGGCCTCCCCGGCGACAAGATTGACTTTTCGGATCGCGGGCGCGTCAAGACCCCCAACGGGACCTTCAAGTGGAAAGACGAAACTGCGTTTATCCAGAGGCGCCACCTTCACATTCCACGCAAGGGCGACACACTGCACTTTGCGCAGTTGAACGACATTGAAGAAGACTACATGATCAACCTGCTGATTGAATCCGGCAGGAAATTCTACGTGAAGACAACGCTCTGGCAGGGTGACCGTGAAATCGGGATTGAACGGCTCGGCTCCACGAAACTCGGGAACCGCCAGGTAAGTCTGCAGGAAGTTGACTACCTTCCCTGGCAGGACCGCTACCTGCTGGAAGAACAGATTTTCCATACCGAACCGGGTGATTCCCCCATCCAGATACGGCGAGAGTTCTACGACGAGATAGACTCCTCAAGGATTACTGAGTTCGTGGTACCGGAGGACTGCTATTTCCTCGCCTGCACCAAGGGTGCATTCTGCCTGGATAGCCGCGAGGCGGGGTACTTCACCAAGAGCCACATACGCGGGCGCTACGTGAAGGAACCGCGAATAGCGATAAATACCGTGAGGCACTTCGTGAGGAAGGCTCTCGCAGCGGTCATGATCAGCAAGAAGAAAACAAAAAAAGAGGCCGCGCAGCCCGAAAGCGATGCGCAGCCCCAAAAGACGGATTCAACCAAGAACTAGATGCCCTTGCGTTCCAGGTCGAGGAGAAGGGCCTGCAGGGAGTCTTCTACGGAATCGCGGAAGTTTGCGGCACCGAGACTGCAGCTCGCGACGACTTCGCCGTCCTTGGAAATACGAATGACCGCATAGCCATTCTCATTGGAAAAAGTAACGACAAGACCTTTCTTCAGGGCTTTCTCGAGCAGGTCGCGCATAGGGACTCCTTTAGTTTAATTGCAAAAAATGTAAAGCGGGGCGAACTATGCCCGCGCCCCTTAAACTAGACTTTTGAAGGCAAAAAAACAAGCATTTTTTTGAAAAAAACGTATTTTTATGGAGAAATGGCGCTTTTTGACTCACATTTGCACATTGCAAGGCTCCCCAAGCCTCTAGAAGTGGCCCGGGAACTCCACGAACGCGGTTACCGGTACAGGGCCGTGGCATGCGAACCCTGGGAATGGAAAGCCGTGCAGGAATTGTGGGAAAAGGCCTCTGCCGAAGGGTGGCAGGAAGGTTGTGGTTTTGCCTTCGGGATACATCCGATGATCGCGGCAGATATTGCAAGCAAACACCAAGACGACTCTTCAGAAGACTGCTGGTCGGAACTGCGCAGCCTGCTGAAAAAATTCCCGGACGCGCAGGTCGGCGAAGCAGGCCTGGACAAGCGATACGCGGGTTATGAACCGGGTGGAGCGCAGGAAGCGGTTTTCCGCAGGCAAGCGAAAATGGCGTTCGAACTCGGGCGTGACCTGCAGATTCATTGCGTGGGCGATTACGGAAGGATCGTGCAAATCTTGAAGGAAGTCGGATTTTCATGCACTGCGGGCGTTAAACGGCCGCGCCCCATATTCCACAGGTTCGGCGGGGATGCGGGCATCGTGAAGGCCGGCAAGCCGCTGGGCGCACTCTTCTCCATTCACTCGGATTCCCTGCGCAAGAAGGCTACGCGTGAAGCCCTCGGGCTCATACCGCAGGCAAGTCTCCTTTTCGAAACAGACGCCGACGAAACGTTCTGCGAATCGTGCGGGTTAAGCACCGCGACACCTCAGGCCTGTACGCCCCGGCAAATTGCAGACGCACTTGTAGACCGGCTTAATCAGGTACAAAACAGCTTTTAATTCAGGACGGTCGTATCGCGGAATAGAGGGTTTGCGGGTTCCGCCTTCGCAGGCGTCGGCGTGATGTCGGCAAACTGCCGGAACAGTTCCGCAATACGCACGGCAAGCGTTTCTGCGGGGGCCATACCGAGTTCGAATACCGCCTGCAGGGGCGAAGTGCCCACATAGCGCATGGGGCAAGTGCTCTTGCCGGCAATCTCCCCCAGTACACGCGTCTCTACGGGCGGGAACTCCACGAATGTCGCTACCAGGATTCCCTTGCGCTGCTGCAGGCCCTGCATGCGCAATCTGCCGGCGTGTAGCCCGATTTCGGTAACGAGAAGGAGCATGTTCGCGGGTACGGGAAGTTCTCCAAAGCGGTCCACAAGTTCCTGCCGGATGCTTTCCACCTCCGCAGAACTCGAGATGCGGGCAATCCTCTGGTACATCCCGATGCGGGTAAGGCCATCCTGGATGTAGTCCTCGGGCAGGTAGGCATCCACACCGATTTCCACACGGGGCTGGATTGGCTTTTCGGTAGTGCCCCCGCGGAGCATCTCCACCGCCTCGCGTACTAGGCGCACATACGTCTCGAAACCGACCTCGGCAATAAACCCGTGCTGTTCCTGACCCAGCAGGTTCCCTGCCCCGCGGATTTCCAGGTCGCGCATGGCCAGCTGGTAACCGCTCCCGAGGTCGCTGAACTGTTCCAGCGCCTTTAAACGGCGCATGGATTCCTGCGAAATCTCGCCCCTTGCGGGTGTAACTAGGAACGCCTTCGCAAGCACGTCGCTACGGCCTACGCGCCCGCGCATCTGGTAAAGCTGGCTTATACCGAAGTGGTGCGCATTCATGATGATTATCGTATTCGCATTCGGCACATCCAAACCCGACTCGATGATACTCGTACTCACGAGGATATCGAATTCGCGTGAAAGGAAACTTTCCATCACGCGCTCCAAGTCGCGGTCATTCATCTGCCCGTGGGCCACGGCAACGCGAGCTTCCGGCACCCACGATTCCACGTCTTCTGCCAGCGTGTTGATGTTCTGCACGCGATCGTTCACCACAAAGACTTGCCCACCACGCGCGAGTTCGTCACGGATGGCACCGGCCAGCACCATGTCGTCGCGTTTCATAAGCTTTGTCTCTACCGGCAGGCGGTTCATGGGCGGCGTATTGATAAGCGAGATATCGCGCACGCCCGTCATGCTCAGGTGCAGCGAACGCGGGATCGGCGTGGCACTCATACTGAGCGTATCCACCGTCATGCGGAACTCGCGCAACTTTTCCTTCTGCTTCACGCCGAATTTCTGTTCCTCGTCAATGATGAGGAGTCCCAGGTCCTTAAACTGATTCTTGTCGCTCAGAAGTGCGTGCGTACCCACTACGATATCGACCTTACCTTCCGAAATCTGCTGGAAGATAGCCTTCTTTTCTTTTGCAGTCTTGTAGCGGTTCACGAGCGCGATATTCACCGGGAAGGCGGCAAACCTGTCGCGGAAATTCTCATAGTGCTGTGCCGCAAGGATCGTCGTCGGCACGAGAATCGCCACCTGTTTTTTTGCGACAATGCACTTGAACGCAGCCCGCATGGCGACTTCCGTCTTGCCAAACCCCACATCGCCACAGACAAGGCGATCCATGGGCTTGCGGCTCTCCATATCGCGCTTGATTTCGGCAGTTGCCTTCACCTGGTCCGGAGTCGGCTCGTACTCGAAGGCATCCTCAAATTCCTTCTGTAACTTGCCATCGGGCGGGAACCCGAAGCCATCCACCAGTTCGCGCTTCGCATAGAGTTCCACGAGGTCGCGGGCAATCTTGACGACCTTCTCCTTGACGCGCTTCTTGAGGTTTTCCCAACTCTTGCTCCCTAGGCGGTCAAGCTTGGGCGTATTCTCCTCGGAGGTCTCGAGGCGCTCAATTTTCTGCAGGTCCGAAACCGGGAACTTGAGGCGGTCACCGCCATCGTATTCCAGCAGGGCGCAGTCCACCATACCGCCGTTCACCTCAACGCGCACCAACCCGAGGTAGCGGCCCACGCCGTGATCCTCGTGTGCAACGAAGTCCCCGCGGTTAAGCGATTCCACCATCAGGGCGCTCGTCACCGAGCCCGCAATCTGGCGCTTACGTGCCTTAGTCGCATGGCGGTTAAAAATGCGGGTTTCCGTCAAGAAGGCGACCTTCTCGTCGTCAAGCCAGAAACCTTCGCTCAGGTTACCGACAAAGTAATCCTCGACCCGCAGTCCCTCGAAAACGTGCTTGAGGCGTGCAAGGGCACCCGGAGTCGGCGCCACAACGTAAACGGAACCGCCGCCCGCGTAAAAATCCTCAATTTTCTTTGCTACCTCGGCAGTACCCGCGCTTGCGAAATCCTGCGGGCGCAAGTTGACCTTGTACCAGTTGGAGGCATCGGTCTCCACGCGGGTCATGTCCATCGAGGCATGCCCCGGGAACATCATCGCAAGTTCATTAAACTTGAACCAGATATCACTTGCAGGCACTACATCGGGGAGCGTTGCGCGAAGTTCCCCGTATGCAGTCTCATATGCGGCATTCATGCGCGAGGCCGCCTCCGAAATCGAGGAGAGTTCCTCGAACACGAGGCTTGCCCCCGGCAGATAATCAAGCAGACTACAGTTCAGTTTCTCGTACCAGGCGCGCTTCCACCAGAGCCCCGTCAGGTCGCCACCGTATTTTGCCAGTTCCGCGTCGGGCAGTGTCCACTCACCCATCGGGTAAAGAGTCACGCGGTCCATGTTCTCGACGGAGCGCTGCGTGAAGATGTCAAAACTGCGGATAGACTCAATCTCGTCGCCAAAGAACTCGATGCGTATCGGGTGCGGGTACAAGAAGCAGTTCACGTCCACGATGCAGCCGCGCACCGAGAACTCACCCACCGAACTCACCACCGGCTGCTCGATAAACCCGTGGTCCATAAACCAGGGGCGCAGTGTCGAGGGTTCCAGCACATCGCCCACCTTGAGCGTGCGCATATTCTGCGCGAGCCCACCCGGAGCAGGCAACTTCATGAGGAAAGCATCTACCGCACATACGCCAACAATTGGCTTCTGCGGGTTACCCGCATCACGGAAAAACTTGAGGCGTTCCTCGACAACGCCCTCGAAAGGGATCTTCTGCTCGTAGGGTTTGAGCCCTATCGAAGGGAAAAACCGGACAAATTCCTCGCCGATAAGGCTCTGCAAGTTTTCCATCCAGGTCTCGGCGCTCTTGAAATCCTTCGCGACAACAAGCATGTTGCCCGGCCTGTCAAAAAAACGCCTTGCCGCCATCATGGACGCAAGCGGGATTGATGCCCCGTTTACGTGTATGGCCTCGTTACCCGCATCCGCAAAAAGCGAAAGCGACGGGAACGTACTTTCCTGTAAAAACTCGCCCAGTTCCATCGGCTAGGCCTTGCCTTCCGCCTTCAGCTTTTCAATGGCAGCCTTTGCAAGCCCATCCACACGCTCGTTCCACTTGACTCCCGTATGGGCGGCAACCTTCTCGAACTTCACGCGGAAAAGGAACGGCTTTACCGCAGACACATACTGCTGCGCAATATGGCTTTTCGCCTTCCATTCTCCACGTGCCCAGCGGGCAATGCCCTCATAATCGTGGCAGATGGTCGCATACTTGTCGTTCAGGTCGAGCCAGCGCATTGCCTGGTAACTCGCCATGCATTCGCCGTCGATGTTCCTGCTTTCGGCCGGGAAGGCCGTGTAGCCCGAACCCGTAGCCACTTCCTTGCCATCCTCGACCACAACGAAAGCCCATCCCGCCTTGTCGCAACCAGGCATAAAAGATCCATCAACATACACGCGTAAGCCTGCGGGTTCAACAGCCTCTTCACCCGAAATCCAGGCCTCTGCCTCGGTGCGCGTAGAGAACGACTTGTACTTGGTCCCCTTCACTCCATGGACCAGTTTTTCGCATTCTTCCCACGAATTGACGATTTGTCCCCCGTCCGCACTCTTGATTGCATAAAACTTCTGCTTTGGCATAGTACAAATTTATATATTTCTCCCAAACATTGGAGTTATCTTGAAGCAGTCGCCATACTTTGCTGACCAGTTCCGCTTTTTCTTCAAACGATTCTCGAGCAGCGAATCGCTGTTCAAGTGGTTCCTGAAAAAAGCCGGCGAGGACTCCCAGGCATTCGACTTCCCTGGCGCACTCAGGAACAACCCGAAGACACTCGTGTTCCTGCCGCGCGACATGGAAAGCGCTGCAGGATTCCTGCACAAGATGCCCAACACGTGGTTCAACAACGTGAAGTGTGTCGCGCACGAATCGCTGCATGCCCTGATTTCGGCAAAGCGGGCACACGCCATCTATTTCAGTGACGCAGAATGCCGTTTCGGCGAGAGGGTTTTCGGGGAACTCGAAGCCCAGATCCAGGAATTCGCCCCCACCGTCTGCATATACCTGGGCCAGCCATTCCTCCCCCGGCTCTACCTCGCCAAAAAGAGCGGGGCGGGCCTGCGCATCGGGTTCAACTGCGAAGCGTACTACCCCTTCCTGAACATGAGTCTGCACCCCGATCAACTTAGCGAGGCAGAACTCATCGGCGGCTATTACGGAGTAACCAAGTGATTCGAGGGACTATCATAACCGAGAACGGAGGCTATGCGGACTTGCACCTGCACACCCGCCTTTCGGACGGTACCCTCTCTGTCGAGGAACTGCTCGCGCTCTCCAAGCGCAAGGGGCTCCGGTGCATCTCCATCACCGACCACGACAACCTGGACAGCTACAAGATTGCCGAGGGGCCTGCACGCGATATCGGGATAGAACTCATCCCGGGCATCGAGATTTCTGCCGTGTGGCAGGGCAAGGACATCCACATCCTCGGGTATTTCTGCGACCCCACGAACCTCGCGCTCAACATGGAACTCGAGGATTTCGCGAAGCAGCGCATTGCCCGCGTGAAGGCGATTATCAAGAAGTTGAACGCCCTCGGGATCGACATCACCTACGAGAAGGTGCATTCCTACTGCAAGGGCAAGGTCATCGGGCGCCCGCATATCGCCATGTCCATGGTCGACGAGGAATATATCGGGAACTTCGCGGAGGCCTTCACCAAGTATCTGGGTGACGGATGCGTCGCCTTTGTCGAGAAGAAGGGACTCAACCCGCAGCAGACAATCCGCCTTATCGAAAATGCGGGCGGCATCGCGGTTCTCGCGCACCCCTACAAGTCAGGCCTTAGCGACGAATTCATCGAAAGCATGGTGGAATGGGGAATCAAGGGTATCGAGGTCTACAGCCCCGCACAGAAGGGCGCCGTGGGCCGCAAGTACAAAGAAATGGCCCAGCGCTTCGGGCTCGTGGGTACCGGCGGTTCGGACTTCCATACCGAAGGGGGAGCCTACCCTCCCGGCTGCATGAAGATGCCATACACCGTGGTGCAGGCCCTCAAGGAATGCCGCGAGAAATCCCGTGCGGAATGGTTCTAGCATGAAGTTCGGCCAGATTCTCGCATACTTATTTACGGCCCTCACGCTACTTGCTACGGCAGCAGGCGCGCAAGTCATGAACCCCACGCCCTACGAAAAGCCCAAGAAGCAGGATTCCGTGTGGTACGCCCCCGACCGCCCGAGCCCATCGGTGCGCGAGAACGATGCCGGCCGCTGGGGACTCGCCCATACCGAAGTCATGGAACGCCTCTACGACATCTCGGGCCAAAAGTCGGAATGGCTGCTCGGAACCTCCATCCTCGGGAAGCCGGAACTTGATCCATTCTCGATGGGGCTTTCGAACGTTAGCGAGCGCTACCCCTCCATGCTTTCGGGCATCTACACCACCCGCCTCGGGTTCGACCCCTCGCGCCTATCGCTCAACGGCGAAAACGGCATATTGTTCGAGGAACGGCACGGCGTTCCCGTAGATACCCCCATTACCGACGTCGCCTGGGAACGCGGCGCCTTCGACGGCAACGCCCTACACCTCGATTTCCGCAGGCTCGTAACCGACTCGGTAACGCTTGACTTCGGCGTACAGAGCCGTTCCAACAAGAATTCCAAGGAATACGAGTACCAGAACGTCACCAGCTCGCCGTACTTTGCCCTCGGGCGCGACTCCTCGAGCATTCCCTTTGCCGGCAGGAACATCGCCGTAAACACGATGCACGTGCAGCCCATACTCACCTGGCGGTTCGGGCTCGGCAAGGCGTATTTCAAGATGAACTACCTCTCGCTCGAGAACGCTGACCAGACGAGCTACAAGGTGCTACTCGACACGCTCGACCTTGCCAAGCGCACGTTCCAGAAGCCACCCTACACTATCGACGAGAAGGCGATCACGTATGGTGGCGGAGCGGAGTTCTACCCCATCAAGCGGCTCACCCTCGGGGCAAGTTTCCATTACGGCACGCACGAAATCGAGTACGATTCACTCGCAGGCATCGCCTACGATACCAAGACATGGACCGACACGCTCGGGACCGAGCATACCGACAGCATCTACTACGACACCACCTGGAAATTCACCTACAACACGATGCTCGGCGATGCGTTCATCCGTTACGGCACGCTCCTGAACCCCACCATCCGCTTCATGTACGAGTTCGTCGACACCGACGAGGAACGTCCCGAATTTACCAAAACGTACTACCAAGACCGCGAAATCGGCTACGGCGAAATCTCCGATACCATCGGATTTGCGATGTTCCGCGTGCAGGGAGGTATGCAGCGTAACAGTTCCCTCAGGAACCAGGTAGACTTCGCCCCCGCATTCTCGGCCGACATGAGCGTGTTTTTGCCATTTGACCTGCGACTCAACGCCATGTTCCGCCACGACAACAAGTTCCCCGAAGTAAGGCAGCTCAAGTTCAACGAGACCGGAAGGCTATCGTTTGCGAACAAGGAACTTGATTTCGAAAGGCGCAACCGCGGGGCGGCAACGCTCGGCTGGTACTCAAAGGAAGTCTATTATGGACTCGGTCTGCGCTACGAAAGCGCAGAAAACCTCATAAAGCAGCGCTGGGTCCTAGGCGAAGGCATGGAATCCGTACCTTCGGCATTCCAGTGGACAAACCTCGACGAGGCAAGCACCATCGACTGGATTATGAAGGTCGGGTTCAGGCTCGGGAACTGGAAATTCTACCTTGAACGCGGGCAAGTCCTAGACCGCGATGATCGCATCCTCGACGTGCAGGAACTCTACTACAAGGGTTCCATCCACTGGCAGAACCGCTTTGTGCGCGACAGGCTCGGCGTGAGCGTCCGTGTGGACTGGCAATGGTTCGGCACGCACTACGACTGCACCGTGAACGAGGAAGGCCTCCCCGAAATCGAGGAGATGAAAAAGTATCTCGCGCTTGATTTCGAGGCTCGCATGCAGATCCTCACCTTCGAGCTCTACAGCCGCATTGAGAACTTCAACCACAGCATCTACATGCCCGGTTCCGGATACACGCCTGAAGGACTCCGCTTCGCCTACGGCATCGTCTGGACCTTCGGGAACTAATTTTTATATATTCATCAATATGAAAGAACGCATCGAAAAGATTCCCGGACTTGTTATCGGATACCTCAAGTCGCTCAACTGGGTGGTGCTCCTCGGCATAGCCCTCTTCTGCATCATTCTCGCCATCGTGAACAACATCCGCGTGGGTGAAGGCAAATCCGTTGAATGGATTGGCTCCCAGGACGTGATGGAAAAACCGGCGGACATCCTGTAGGGGGCAACATGATCGAATGCTTTGAAAAGAACAACATCAAGCGTACGATTGCCTCTGCGGTCGTCCTCCTTATTGCAACCTTCTTTGTCGCCTTCGGTGTAGCCGAAATCAGTTTCCCCGAAAGCATCCTGACCTTTACCGACCACGACTGGCTTCTGGACATCTGGCCCAAGGCATACCGTTACAACATCCACCTGGGTGTCGGTGCCTGCGTGATATGCGGCCTACTTATAATCCCGGCCATCAAGCTGCAGAAGGATTTTGCCATCCGCGCACTTGAAATGCTCTGCAGGTTCGGCATCGGCGGCATGTTCATCTTCGCCTCCATCTTCAAGATCCAGGACCCGCACCAGTTTGCGACACTCGTTGCACAGTACCAGTTCTTCTCGGCACTGCACGTGGATTTCGTGAACAACTTCTTTGCGCTAGTTTATCCGCAATTCGAACTCTGGTTCGGCCTCGCAATGATCTTCACGCCGTTCGTGAAGGAATCCGCATTCGCCATCTTCTGGATGTTCGTGAGTTTCATCATCGCGCTCGCCTGGGCGCTCTGGAACGACCTGGGCATTACCTGCGGGTGCTTTGAACTCGAAGGCGCGCAGGACAAGGCGGAAGCCTGGACAAGCCTCATCCGCGACCTGATCCTCATCTGGCCCACGCTGTGGCTCGCGCTCCGCAAGAACCGCAGCCTTATCGGCATCTGGCGCAAGTAGCATTCCGGCGCAAAAACTGCGACAACCATTTAAAAAGCCCCGGCTAGACCGGGGCATTTCTTTTATACCGATGTCCGCCTCCGCGGACATGACGAAGCACCTTACTATTTCTGTGTTTCGCTGGTGCTCAGCAGGTACGCGTCAATAAACGGTCTGATCTTGCCATCGAGCACACCCGCGGTATCGGAGGTCTCGACACCCGTACGCAGGTCCTTCACCATCTGGTAAGGCTGCAGCACGTAGCTACGGATCTGGCTACCCCACTCGACCTTCTTCTTCTCGGCCATGCGGGCATCACGCTTCGCCTCTTCTTCCAGGCGGTAGTGCTCGGCCACCATAGTCTTGAGCATCTTGTAGCAGGTCTCGCGGTTCTGAATCTGGCTGCGTTCCGTCTGGCAGCTCGCCATGATGCCCGTGGGCAAGTGCGTCATGCGTACCGCGGAATCCGTCTTGTTGATGTACTGTCCGCCGGCACCGCTACTGCGGTAGGTATCCACGCGCACCTCCGACATGTCGAGGTCGAATTCCACGTCCTCGTGCTCGGGGTACAGGTATACGGCGGTAAAGCTCGTGTGGCGGCGGGCGTTCGCGTCGAACGGGCTGATGCGCACCAGGCGGTGCACGCCAATCTCCGAACGGAGCAGGCCATACGCGTTCTCGCAGGTTACCTCGATGGTGGCGCTCTTGAGGCCGGCATCTTCCGCTTCCTGGAAGTCCACCACCTTGAATTCCATGTTCTCGCGCTCAAAGAAGTGCGTATACATGCGGAAGAGCATCAATGCCCAGTCCTGCGACTCGGTACCGCCCGCACCCGGGTGTATCGACATCAGGCAACTGCAGGCATCGTCCGGGCCGTTCAGCATCTTCTTGAATTCCATCTTCTCGACACGCGCACGCAAGTCCGCGATATCGCTCTCGATGGTCGCCGTCAGGTCGGCAGATTCCTCCGCCTTGCTCATCTCGTAAAGTTCGGCAAGGTCATCGCACGATTGAGAGACCTCCTTCCAGGAATCGAGGAGGCCACGCAGGTTGCCGATTTTCTTCATCATGGACTGAGCCTTCTCCTGGTCGTTCCACAGGTTCGGGTCGGCAGAGTCCTTTTCGAGGACGTAGAGTTCTTCGGTCTTCGCCTCTAAGTCAAAGATACCCCCAGAGCTTGTCGATGCGCGCACGCAGCTCGATAAGCCCGGTATGAGTAGTCTGGAAGGCCATTACTTGCCCCCGATGGCCTGCGGCGGGGTATACTTCTTGTCGAGGTACTGCACCTTGTAGACCTTGGCAAGTTCGTCGAGGTAGCCCTTGAGCTTCATCTGGCGTTCCTGTTCGGCCTGGAGTCGCAGGTAGTATTCAATCTGGGCCTTGTAGCTTTCGTACTTGCCGTCGTTACGTTCGGCAAGCATAAAGATATACACGCCGTCCTTGTCGGTAATCACGTCGGTAATCTCGCCCACCTTGATCTTGTTCACGGCCTTCACGAAAGCATCGCCCTTGGACTTCGCGACAAACTTCGGCATCACGCCGCCGGTCTTCTTCGCATCCTTGTCTTCGCTGTAGATGGCGGCAAGCTGGGCAAACGGAGCCTTCTTGGTACGCACCTGGGCGGCAAGGCCCTTCAGCATGTCCTTCGTGTCGTTGATTTCCTGTGCCTTCTTGCCCTTCGTGGAAATCCAAATACGGGCACCGCTGATGGAGTCGTTAATGACAGCCTTTTCCTTGTTGAGTTCCCAGAAAGCCTTCTTCTTCTCTTCGGTCGGGTCCTTCGGGAACGGTACCTTCTTCGCAAGGAGTTCTTCGCTCTTCAGCTGGTCCTCGATCTTTTCGCGGAACTGGGCCATCGTCTGGCCGCTCTGCTTCAGCTGCTTCTGGAAGGCGTCCTCGCTCGGGAACTGCTTCTTGAAGAGCGTCGCAAGGCTGTCCACGCGGTTAGCGGGCACCTTGATGCCGAGCTTCTTGCATTCGAGCTTCACAAGTTCCTGGCCCACGAGGTTATCGATCACCGCATAGCGGACCTGCGTCATGGTCTCGTCGTTCACCTTCTTGCCCTGGAACTGCTGCAAGGCAAGCGCCTGCGTCAGGCTATCGATACGCCCGGCAGAAAAACCGACCTTTTCCACACGAATAACATCCATGCTCTTGCTGTTGAGGAGCTGTGCCGAAGCAATACCCGCGGCAAGCGCCACGGTAAGTACACCACGAGAAATGAGTTTAAGAGACATTATCTATCCTTGTTAAAAATTTCCGCAGTAAATATAGAAAAAATAGGGCTTTCAGCCCACGATTAGGCCTTCACAGGTCAGTTTTTCAGGCAACGCACAGAAAAGTGGTTCGCTTTCTTAAGGGCTCCAAATTCGGGGAAAGCATCATCCCTGGCCGTAAACTCGATATAAATATTATGGTTATTGCCATATTGCGAAACATGGAAATTCGGGTTATCGCCGGATTCCAAATGAATCTCGGCAATCCAGTAAGCCACGCTCTCCTGTTTGTATGTCCACCCCTTTGCCGGCACAATAGAAAATCCCGTCTCGTTTGTCGCCAGGCCTTCTTCCCAGCCATTCTGTGACTTCACAAGGCGGCTCCCCAACAGGTCGAATTTTTCGGGATAAAGTTCGGCAACGGTCGTTTTCAAGGTATAGAAATCATCAAAGGACGGCATGTGCCAGCCATCCGGGCAGACGCCCCGAATCCGGCCTATCGCCTTGATGGTATCCTTGCTAAAGTCGCAATCGTCATCGTACGAGCATTCCTCCATGCTCTTGCCCACCGCAGCGTTCCAGGTGTAAAGGCGGCCTGCCCTGTCGCAGAACGTGGAATCACTTGCATCGCAGAAACTGGAATCCACCTCGAAATTCAGGTTTTGAGCCATCCATTCCTGGTCTCCAATCTTCACAGTCCTGTAAACCTGGTTGTCACGCTCATCCAGCAGTTCCCCGTATTCAACTTCAGGGTTCAAGTACGCCGTCGTAACGCACTTGTACTTGCTGCAATCGTACTTGATTGCAGGGATTGTTGTAAGCGGCTTATCGAGAGAGCCTTCCACATACTGAGAATCGGCGACAGCAATATTTTCTATTTCCAGGGACTCGGAATTTTTATCGGCATCCGTCAAGACAACATCCACAGAAAGTTTTGCTTTAGAATCCGTATAGCTGAACTCATAGGCCAGGTGGAGCGAGTCCTTCTCCTGCTCGACATAATCCTGATAAGCAAGTTGTCCATTTACAAAGAACGAGACCATCAAAGTCTGGCTTTTACGCCCTATCAAGTCTTCGTATGCGTCAAAGTCAAGGGAATACTTGCGTTCATGCTGTGTCCCGTTTGACTTGACGGAATACTTCGCATTATTGACCTTAACGACCTTCGGTGCCGTATGGTCAATAAACACATCCGAATCCAGGCGCATCCCGGCAACACCCTCACGGAAGTTCCCTGCAGAATCAAGAGAAAGCGCCCACAGCAGGGAATCGTTCCCTTGCCGAGCCTCATACACGGCATCTTGAAATTCACGGTCAGCAGCAGACGTGCGCACGGCCTCCATGCTTATAATATAGTGCCCTTCCTTCAAGGTATCTAGAATGTCGTAGACTTTACAGCTCATATAGTCCCAATATTTAGTGCACTCCACAGGCACGGCATTTGCCCCTGTACTGTCGTACAAGTAGACTCTAGCCAAAAAGTTACCATTATATTCCTTGCCATAATGCACACTCGCATACTTGTTTTTAACACTCACATACCATTCCATTTTCGGGAATGTCCTTATCAAGTAGAAATCAACATTGAAGCCTTCTCCCCAGGCAAGCCTGTATTCACCATCCGGGAGCGCAGGGTCGTCAAGAGCGCTCAAGTCCGCCTCATATTTCCAGTTGGTATCCCACCTTTCGGTATCGGTTGTATCACTCAGCAGGGTTGTCTTTATCGGGACAGACCCGACTTTTTCCTTCGCGGTGGAATCAGCGGAGATCTTTACAAACCTGTATAGTGTCGCCTCGGCCTTTTCCATATTGTAATGGCACCCCACATCGCTTCCGTAGGCATAGAAGCCTTTCAACGACGAGAGATAGTCCAAAAGGGTCGGCCAGCCTTCCTGATAGTACGGCTTGGTATCGCAAACCGCTTGTTTCTCGGAACTGCTCGACTTTTCTTCGCTAGAGGAACTGCTACTCACCTCCGGTTCATCAGGGACACCCGAAGACGAATCATCATCGCCACAGGCAACAAGCAGACAAAGGGCAAATAAAAATTCAACAAAAAGCCAGTTTTTCATATAATTTTCTCCTCTTAATTCTAGACAACATAAATATAGATATTTCCGGCTTGTTAAGTATCGCCCTTAATCACCTATTTTTGCCGGTTCATCTTCATAAAATCTTATCGGGAAAGTCGCTACATCTTCCGAATTCTTTTTCGGAAAATTCCAGCGACTTACCGCTTTCCGGATTTCTTCGTCAAAAGCCCTATTGCCGGTAGTCGTTGAATCGATTTGAACTTTTTGAACGGTACCGTCAGCATTGATATTCAACCGAAAAACAATCGTCCCGCTAAAACTGGGACTCTTCTTTAAATGTTTATTGTAAATATGGCGCAGTCCAGGAGTCCGCTGACGAATAGGCCGTAAAAACGAAACTCTATCATCATAGACGCCTCTTTCCAGACTCAATTCCTCAAAAGTAGGGGTTTTTGCGAATCCCTTTGCCTTTTCAATTATAAACTTTCCATCTTTGTCCCTTTCTAGACCTTTGGAACTACTTCTGACGACGCCATAAAGCGTAGTCGTCCCATGCGTTGAAAGATTCCCCACCGACTTTAAAACACTGTCTATGGATGCTTTAAACACGCTATCCCTGCGCGCTTTTTCGTCATTTTCCTTTTTCACATCCAAGGACTGTTCCGTATTAACTTTCTCCTGCTCAGGCAATTTATCCGCATTCTTATCGCCATCGGAACAACCCGCCCACAGCACCGCCGCAGCCAAGAGCACAAAATTATTCCAGCATTTTCCAAATAAACTAGCCATACTTTATATATAGAAAAAGTCCGCCCCAAACGGAGCGGACTAAAATTTTCAATTTGGGTTAGAACGAATTGTCCAATCCTAGAAACGCAGAGAGCCTAGCGAGAGCAGGCGCCTTGACCGAAGGCGTACAAACGTACGACGAGAGTCAAGGCAACGCACTATCGCGACGGCTATATGCGTTTCTTAGCCCATGGTGACTTCGACTTTGTGCACACCCTTCGTGAAGATCGGGGCAACATTAGAGTCGATTTCCTTGCCGTCCACCACCATCTTGGCGACACCCTTGCACACGTGCTTCGGGTTCTTCACCGTGATCTGGTAGGTAGCGCCACGGAACTTACGGGTAGCTTCGAAGCCATCCCACTTGGACGGGATGCAAGGATCCACCACGAGGCCCTTGTAGTTGGCGCGGATACCGATGATGAACTGCGTGGCAGCCTGGTACGTCCAAGTGGAGGTACCGGAGAGCCATGCGTTACGGCCCATACCGAACTGCTTGTGTTCGTCACCGAGGATGTTCTGCGGATAGCAATACGGTTCAGACTCGAAGATATCGAGAATTCCGTTCTTGGAAGCCGGGTTAATCTGGTTGTAGTACTGGAAGGCATTGTCGCCACGGCCGAGGATGGTTTCGGCAATCATCACCCACGGGTTGGTGTGGAGGAAGATACCGCCATTTTCCTTGGCTCCGGGAGGATAGGTGGAGATGCCACCCACGGCCGGTTCAAAGCCGCGGTAACCCGGAGTGGAGCTCTTCACACCGTACTTGGTGTTGAGGAGCTTGTTCAGGCTGTCCATGCCCTGCTTGGCGCGGTCGCCGTAAGCGATGCCAGCAATGACCGGCCAGGACTGGCCGTTACAGTAGATCTTGCCGTACTTGGCCTTGGCAACACCGTAGCCGTTGCCGTCCTTGTCGAACCAACGGGTCCACCACTTGCCGTCCCAGGCGCTCTTGTTGAAGGCGGCCTTGACGTCTTCGTACCAGCCCTTGTACATTTCGACGGCCTTCTTGTCGCCGAGGGCTTCTTCGATGTCCATCATTTCGAGCAAGGCCTTGGCGTACAAGGCGGTGTTGAAGGTGGATTCTGCACCGAGGGGCAAGTTCATGCAGTCGTTCCAGTCAGCAAAGCCGAGGAGCGGGAGGTTGTGCTTGCCGAGGTGTTCACGCGTGAACTTCAGGGCGCGCTTCAAGTGTTCGAGGACAGTGCCCTTCGGACGGTCCTTGCGCTTCTTGCCGGCGACGTAGAACGGAATCTCTTCCTTGAGGAGGTCCATCTTGCCGGTTTCCTTGAGGTAAGAAGCAACGGTGAGGATGATCCAGAGGTGGTCATCGCCGTACCAGTCGGCATACATCGGATTGCCCTTGGCATCCTTGACGCCGGCCTTTTCGCGGGAGTCACCGGCGTTCGCTTCGTTGCCGTTGTCTTCGGCGAGGGCAAGCGGAGCGTACTGGTGCATGGCGTTACCTTCGGGGCGCTGCACGGAGATGAGGTTCTTGGTGAGGACCAAGGCTTCTTCCGGCATGTGGCTCATCACGCCCATCAAGTCCTGCGTGGAGTCACGGTAACCGATACCGCGGCTGGTGCCGTAGCCCAGCTGGTACAGGGACAGGTAGCGGCTCCAGTTCTTGGTGGTGTGGCACTGGCGCGGGTTGTGGACGTTCACCATCGTGTTGAACGATGCGTCCGGAGTCTTCACCTGAATCGTGGAGAGGTAGTTCTCCCAGAACTTGGCGAGTTCGTCGAAAGCCTTGTCGACGTTCTTCAGGTCGCGGTACTTGGCGATAGCCTTGGCAGCAACCTTGAGGCTCTGTTCCTGACCGAGCTGGGTGCAGCAACGGAAAGTCTTCTTGGCGGCAATCTTGCCACCGTGAATCATGAGGGCAGCGATGTTGTCGCCACGGTCGCATTCACTGTTGGAAAGTTCCTTGTTGCCCAAGGAGAGCGGAGCGGCCCAGGAGCCCATTTCATTGGCACCGAGGAACACGCGGCGGTCACCGTCGAAGCTACCGACCTTGCAGTTCGCGGTCACGTAGTTCACGGCGTAGTCGCGCTTCATGTAGGCATACTGTTCGAGCACCACATGGCCGTCCTTTTCCCAGTGGCCCTTGAGGGTCATGGTCTGCGGGACCCAGTCGGCGTTCGTGAGCTGCTTTTCAGCTTCGAAGTGGCTGAATTCATAAACCGGGATAATGTCCACTTCCTTGGCGGCACCACCGAGGTTGGTCACCTGGATGTCCTGGAGGAGAGTGTTGGAGCCCGTCGGCACGAAAATCGTGACCTGGGTGCGCAGGCCGCAGCATTCGGCAATCCAGCGCATGTAGGAGAGACCCACGTGGCATTCCCACTTGTCCATCTTGGTGAGGGTGGGAACGACAAACGGAGAGAACACCGTGTAGCCCTTGGCTTCCTTGATACGGATGTAGATGGTGCTGGCCTTGAAGTCAGAGCACGGCATCTGGGCGATGTACTTGGTGATACGGTTCAGGGCCGGGTCGCCCTTGCAAACCAGGGTACCGCCGGTAGTATCCACAATACCGCCGAAGTTCAAGGTACCGACGTAGTTGCACCACTTGATCGGGGTTGCCGGCGTGGTGAGCACGTATTCTTTTGCAGCGTCATCGAAGTAGCCGTACTGGGCGGCCGGAGCCTTCTTGGAGGCGACCTTCTTGACACTCTTCTTCTGTTTTGTAGCCATTGTATCTCCGTAAGAGGGGGTTGTTAAATTTAACGCGGTAAATATAGAAAAAACTAGTCTTTCTTCTGGTTGAAATTCTCGAAATCGCGGTTACCGAAGTTGATGTAGAAGTAGCCGTCAAGCTTCTTGTTGCGGATCGGGTCGCGCAGGATGCCAATAGCGGCACGCACGTACTTGAGTTCCACCAGAATGTGGTCGCGGCTCATGCAGTTGAGGAACGGACCTTCCGGGTAAAGCGTGGGGCGTGGTTCCTCGGCAATCATCTTCTCCAGGCGCTCGATTTCCTGCACCAGGCGGCGTTCATGCGCCTCGAGGGTGCGGATAAGTTCCTTGTTCTCGGCGCCGTAGAGGAAAGCAAACCCGAGCGTACGCGGGTCGTCGTTGAACCCGGTCAGGTGCTTCAGGACCTCCTTGCGGAGCACATCTCTACCCTTCTCGGTGATGGTATAGACCATGCGTTCGGGGCGGTTGCCTTCACGCTCGGCACGGCCCAAGATGCACTCGTTCTTCTCGAGCGTCGTCAGGCGGTTATACACGGTAGATGTACTTAGGTTAGCCCAGCGGTCAAGTTCACGGGAACTAATCTCCGTGATAATGTCGTAGCCGCTACGCTCCTTCTCCAGGATCAGGCCCAGGAGGACCAGGTCGTATCGATTCATTTTATACCTTCTATTCCAAATTTCAGAGTGCCGGTGGCACCCCTATTCCAATTTGGAATATATTATCATTTTTGGCAAAAAGTGTACTCGTTACAAAAAAATTTGCAATTTTTACCTTATGTTTTGAAAAGTTTACACAAGGAGTACCCAGCCTCCCCCGCCCTAGCCCTGCAATAAACCGGCATCGCCAGACGCCCTCCCTAGTCGCATACAAAAAATCCCCGCAGCCTTGCGGCCACGGGGACTTTTGTTAGGAGGAGACTTTACCTAATAAGGCGATTATTATGCCTTGTTAAGACGATCCTGAATCATGTCGATGATGTCGGAGAGTTCCTTCGGGAGGTGCTTGCCGAACTTCGGATAGTGATTTTCCTTAACGTCGGCGAGTTCCTTCTTCCAGCCTTCCACATCAACCTTGAGGATTTCCGGGAGGGTTTCCTTGTAGTAGTCAGCGAGACCGTCGGTGTTGAGGGTCTTCGGCATGTAACCGATAGCGGTTTCAACAACGTTGGAGTTATCGCCGTTGCAACGGTCGAAGATCCAAGCGAGCACGCGGCTGTTGTCGCCGTAACCCGGCCACATAAAGCCACCCGGAAGCTTTTCGTTGTTGGCATCCTTACGGAACCAGTTCACGTAGAAGATCTTCGGGAGCTTGTCTTCGGTAGACTTCTTACCGATTTCGATCCAGTGCTTGAAGTAGTCACCCATGTTGTAGCCGCAGAACGGGAGGATTGCGAACGGGTCGCGACGGATCTTACCGACCTGAGAGGC